>NZ_JBIRYI010000015.1:0-153750 GCF_044389675.1 Promicromonospora kroppenstedtii
CTTGGGGGGGGTGGGGCGTTTTTTTGGGGGGGGGGCCGGGCCCCCCCCCCCCCCCCCCCCCCCCCCCCCCCCCCCCCCCCCCACGGCGCCCCCGGCGCCAGCGCCTGCCAGCGTGCCGGCTACTCCAGCGGGCCCAGGAGGGACTGGGCCACCGTGGCGTGGGCGGCGTCGTCGCTGGAGGGGTGGAAGATGCCCGCGAGCACGTCCCGGTAGAGGCGGCCCAGCTCCGAGCCGTTGAAGTAGGTGGAGCCGCCGGAGACGCGGACCGCCTGGTCCACGATCTCGCGGGCCGCGTCGGTGACGCGCACCTTGAGGCCTGCCGTGGCCCGGAACCAGCCCGCGCCGCGGTCCAGCTCCGGGTCCGCGGCCGAGGCGTCGAGGTCGCCGGTGATCCCGTCGAGCTGGAGCCACACGCTGTCCAGGGCCAGCGCCATGTCGGCGATGCGGCGGCGGACGTCGGGGTCCTGGGCGTAGGACTTGCCCGTCTTCATCGACGTCCGCTTGCCCGCGGCGTCGACCGCGAGCTCCAGCGCGCGGTCCGCGATGCCCGCGTACACCGCCGAGAGCAGCACCTCGAACGACGTGAAGATGCCCAGCACGTACGGGTCCAGCGAGGGTCCGGGCGGCAGCAGGCGCAGCACCCGGTCGGCGGGCGCGTGGGCGCCGTCGAGCACCGTGGAGCGCGACTGGGAGGCGCGCATGCCGATGGTGTCCCAGTCGTCGAGGATCTCGAACCCGCCGCCCTCGCGGGTGATGAACGCGTGCACCAGCCGCGCCGAGCCGTTACGGCCGCGCAGCATCCCGGTCTTCTCCAGGCCGAGCACGCCGAGCCGCGTCCAGGCCGGGGAGTTCGACGTGAAGATCTTGCGGCCGTGGAACGTGAAGCCCCCGTTGCCGTCGGGCCGCGCCTCCGTGCGGGAGCCCAGCAGCACCAGGTCGTTGCCCGGCTCGGAGTAGCCGAAGCCGAACACCTCGCCCGCCGCCGCCTCGCGCAGCAGCCAGTCCAGCGACGAGTCGCCGCGCTCGTGCAGGTAGCGGCCCACGCCCACCCACACGTGGTGCATGTTCACGGCCAGCGCCGTCGCCGGCGCGTGCGCGGCCAGCCGGGCCTGGAGGCGGGCGGTCTGCCGCAGCGTGAGCCCGGCGCCGCCGAGGGCCGCGGGGACCATCGCGCCGAGGTAGCCCGAGGCCTGGAGGTCAGCCAGGTCCTCGGAGAAGAAGGCGTTGTCCCGGTCGTAGTCGGCGGCACGGCGGCGGACGTCGGCAAGCAGCTCGTCGGACAGTAGATCGGTCACGTCACGAGGCTAACCCTGGGACGGACCCGGATGGGGGTGGTCGGGTGTCGGAAGTGTCGCAGTCGGCGCGCCCGGCCGCAGCCGCCGGGCGCGGACCGCCGCGTAGAGCTCCGCCGCGGCGCGCGGGTCGTTGATGTCGCGGCCGGTCAGGTCGGCGACGCGCGCCAGCCGGTTCAGCACCGTGTTCCGATGGCAGTGCAGGGCCGTCGCGGCCCTGGTACCCGACCCGCCGTGCTCGAACCACGCCTCGACCGTGGCGAGCAGCAGCTCCTCGTCCCGGGGGTCGCGCTCCCGCAGACCGCCCAGGACGGCGTGCGCGAGCTCGGCGGCGCGCTCGTCGTCGGCAGCCAGCAGGGCGTCCAGCGGACGGTCGCCGAAGCACGACAGCCCGGCCTGCCCCGGCGTGAGCGACCGCACCGCGGTCCGCGCCTGCGCGAGGGCCGCGGGGGCGTCGGCGAGGCTGGTGAACGGGCGGCTCGCGCCCGTCCGCGCGCCCGCCGCGAGTCCGGCCAGCACGTCGTGAGCGTCGTCCGAGGTGGGCGCGGCGACCAGGGCGAGGCGGTCGCCGTCGTGCGTGAGCCAGCGGGTGGTCACCCTGCCCTCCGGCTGGTCCGGTCCGGAGGCGGACGACGGGACGGGCGGCGGAGCGGGCGCCGGCCTCGCTCCCGGCCCGGTGACCGCGACCACCAGCATGACGTCGGCCGGGAGGCCGAGCGCGCGCCGCGCGGTCTCGAGGTCGTGCACCGCGCCGGTCAGCACGCCGCGCAGCAGCTCGGTGCGGGCCACGTTCTCGCCGAACCCTGCCGCGGCCTCCAGGTGGCTGCGCACCGCCACGTTGGAGGACCGGTCGATCGCGGACCACACCCGCGACGACGCGCGCAGCAGCGCGCCGGTGTCGCTGTGGTGGCGCAGCCGCCGGGCGAGCTCCTCCCAGATGCGCAGCCCGGCCAGCCGGTAGGCGTCCTGGAGCAGGTCGAGCTGGATTCCCTCGGCGGCCGTGACCCGGCCGGTCTCGCGGGCAGGCGCGAGCGACGAGGTCTCACCGGCCAGGGCGGTGAGGATCTCCGCCACGTTCGCCCGGACCAGCGGCTGCACGACGGCGGCGGGCAGCCGGGTCTCCTGGTAGACGGGTTCCGCGTGCAGGATGCCGTCGGCGACCTGCTCGCTCAGCAGATCCAACGCATCGCGGAGGTCATGACGCCCAGTCGCGGCGATGTCCGACATGCCAGGCAGCCTAATCGTGCCGCGGTCGTTGTGCATCGAAGACCGATCTGTCAAGCACTGCGGTCTGCACGCCGGTCTGTCGGTCGGGCGCGACGGGGTCTCGCCCCGACCGCTTTCGCCCCCTAGGCTATTGGAGCGCCGGTCAACGAAGCCCGGCCGGTGGTCGAGAGGCAGCGCGGTCGAGAGACCGCGCGGTTGAGAAGAAGCGCGGCCGGACGAGCACGGCCGAACGAGCGCGGTCGAAGGAGACAGCTGATGAGCGTGACGGACACGCAAGCCACCACCGAGCGCGAGCTCGACCAGGCGGTCGAGGAGCTCAAGGTCGGTGCGGAGCGATGGGCCCAGCTGCCAGTCGCCGACAGGGGAGCGTTGTTCCGGCAGGTCCAGGCGTCGATCGCCGAGGTCGCGGACGAGTGGGCCACGACCGCCGCGCAGGCCAAGCACGTCGACCCGGCCGCACCGTATGCGGGTGAGGAGTGGATGACGGGACCGTACGGCGCGCTGGAGAGCGCCGCCGCCTACGCGCGGTCCTACGCGGCGCTCGCACGGGGGCGCTCCACGCTCGACGGGCTCCGGGTGGGCCGGGCTCCGGGCGGCCGCGTGTCGGTCCGGGTGCTCCCGCGCACCGTCAAGGAGTGGGTGCTGTTCAACGGCATCCGGGCCGAGGTGTGGATGCCGCCGGGGGTGAGCGAGCGGCGGGTGCGCTCCGAGGCCGGG
Organism: Promicromonospora kroppenstedtii; assembly: GCF_044389675.1. NCBI lineage: Bacteria > Bacillati > Actinomycetota > Actinomycetes > Micrococcales > Promicromonosporaceae > Promicromonospora > Promicromonospora kroppenstedtii. The sequence continues at coordinate 3,237 of NZ_JBIRYI010000015.1, forward strand.
CTGGGGGCGGACCGGGTCGGCGAGTACGGCGGCGTCGGGCTGGTGCTGGGCGCGGGCAACATCTCGTCGATCGCGCCGCTGGACGCGTTCTACGAGCTGGTCGCGCACAACCGTGCCTCCATCGTGAAGCTCAACCCCACGTTCGCCGCGCTGCTCGACGTCTACCGCCGGGCGCTGGCGCCCCTGATCGACGTCGGCGTGGTCCGGGTGGTCGCCGGCGACGCGGCCGTCGGCGCCTACCTGACGGGGCACCCCGGCATCGACAAGGTGCACATCACCGGCTCCGCCGTGACGCACGACGCCATCGTGTGGGGCACCGGCGAGGAGGCCGAGCGCCGCCGGGCCGACGACGACCCCAGGCTCAAGGTGCCGATCACGAGCGAGCTGGGCGGCGTCGCGCCGATGATCGTGGTACCCGGCCGGTGGACCGCCGCCGACCTGCGCTACCAGGCCGAGCACCTGGCCTCGATGCGCCTGCACAACGCCGGCCACAACTGTGTCGCGGGCCAGATGGTCGTGCTGTCGGCCGACTGGCCGCAGAAGGACGACTTCCTGGCCGAGCTGCGCGCCGCACTGGCGCGGATGCCCGCGCGGGAGCCGTGGTACCCCGGCACCGCGGACAAGGTCTCCCGGGCGAACGCCGCCCACCCCGACGCCGAGCACCTCGCCGGCCGGATCCTGACCGAGGTCGCCCCCGGGGACCCGGCGTGCACCGACGAGTACTTCGCCCCGGTCCTGGCCTGGACACAGCTGCCCGGTACCGGCGCGGAGTTCCTGGATGCCGCCGTCGGCTTCGCCAACGACTCCCTGTACGGCACGCTCGGCGCCAACGTGCTGGTGCGGCCCCGCGACCGCCGGGCGATGGGCGCCGCGTTCGACCACGCGATCGCCGACCTGCGCTACGGCAACATCGCGATCAACGCGTGGACGGGCCTGAGCTTCCTGCTGGCGGGCGCGACGTGGGGTGCGTTCCCCGGCCACACGGTGGCCGACGTCGGTTCGGGGATCGACGTGGTGCACAACGGGCACCTGCTCTCCGGGCCCGAGCGGAGTGTGGTGACCGGCGCGTTCCGGCCGTTCCCGCGCAGCGTGCTGCACGGCGAGCCCTCGCTCTTCCCCAAGCCGCCGTGGTTCAGTGGGTCCCGGAGCGTGACGGACACGGGCCGGGCGCTGACCCGCTACGCGGCGGCGCCGTCGTGGGGGCGGCTGGTGCCGGTCCTGCTCGCGGCGTTCCGCGCGTGACGGCGGGACGTACGCCACGATGACTTGTGCGGCCATTCATGCGGCGGTCCGACGGTGGGCCGGCGACCTGACAGAGGGAGACCGACGATGGTGATCCGCAGCCCGCTGCCCGACGTGGAGATCCCGCCCGTCAGCGTGTACGAGTACCTGTTCGGCACCATCACGGACGCCGAGCTGGAGCGCGTCGCGGTGGTGGACGGCGTCAGCGGCGCGGCCACCACGTTCCGCTCGCTCGTGGCTCAGATCGACGCCGTGGCGGGTGCCGTGGCGGCCCGCGGCCTGGGGGTGGGCGACGTCGTCGCGCTGCACGCGCCGAACGTGCCCGCCTACGTGACGGTGTTCCACGGGCTGCTGCGTGCCGGGGTGACCGTGACCACGGTCAACGCGCTGGCCAGCGCGCCGGAGATCACCAAGCAGCTCGCCGACTCCGGCGCCCGGCTCATGGTCACCGTCTCGCCGCTGCTCGCGGCGGGGGAGGCGGGCGCCAAGGGCGCCGGCCTCGGGGACGACCAGATCGTCGTGCTCGACGGCGGCGGGACCGGTGACGGTCCGGACAGCGGCCCGGGCCACACCTCCCTGGCCGACCTGCTGGCCGACCCGCACCCCGCCCCCGACGTGACGTTCGACCCGGCCACGCACCTGGCGGTGCTGCCGTACTCGTCGGGCACCACGGGCCGGCCCAAGGGCGTCATGCTGACCCACACCAACCTCGTGGCGAACGTGGCGCAGTCCATGGCCATCGGCGTGGGGTCCGACGACGTGGTGCCGTGCGTGCTGCCGTTCTTCCACATCTACGGCATGACGGTGCTGCTCAACCTGGCCCTGCGCACCCGCGCCCGGCTCGTGACGCTGCCGCGCTTCGACCTGGCGCAGTACCTCGGCGTGATCCAGGAGCACCGCGCGACCTTCCTGTTCGTGGCGCCGCCCATCGCGCTCGCGCTGGCCAAGCACCCGCTGGTCGACTCCTACGACGTCTCGAGCGTGCGCGCCGTGCTGTCGGGGGCCGCGCCGTTCGGCGAGAGCCTCGCGGGTGCCGTCCGCGAGCGGCTCGGCGAGCACGTGCGGGTGCTGCAGGGGTACGGCATGACCGAGATGTCGCCGGTCTCGCACTGCATCCCGTTCGACCGTCCCGAGATCCCGTCCGGGTCGGTGGGGCTGCTGGTGGCGGGCATGGAGGCCAAGATCGTCGACCCGGCCACGGGCACCGAGATCGACCAGCCGGCCGAGGGCGTCTCCGACCCGGGCGAGCTGCTGTGCCGCGGGCCGAACGTCATGGTCGGCTACCTGGGCAACCCCGAGGCGACTGCGGACACGCTCGAACCGGACGGGTTCATGCACACCGGCGACATCGTCACGGTGGACGCCGGTGGCGTCTTCCAGGTGGTCGACCGGCTCAAGGAGCTCATCAAGTACAAGGGCTACCAGGTGCCGCCCGCCGAGCTGGAGGCGCTGCTGCTGTCCCACCCGCAGATCGCGGACGTCGCGGTGATCGGGCTGCCCGACGAGAAGGCCGGCGAGATCCCCAAGGCCTTCGTCGTGCCGGTCGCCGGGGCGTCGCTGACGGAGGCCGAGGTCATCGCGTTCGTGGCCGAGCAGGTGGCGCCCTACAAGAAGGTGCGTTCGGTGGAGTTCATCGAGGCGGTGCCCAAGTCGGCGTCCGGCAAGATCCTGCGCAAGGACCTCCGGGCCGCGGCGGGGTAGCCGGTCGCCGCCGCTTCCGGATGCCTGCCCGGTGCACCGGTGTCACGATCGAGGCACCAGAGACGGGTGCCGACACAGGGAGCGGCCATGGCGGACTCCCCGCACCGGGGCAGGGTGCTCGGCGTGCTCGTCCCCGAGAGCCAGCGGCGGGAGCTGCCCGAGGTCACGGACCGGCTCGATCTCGACACCGGCGAGACCCGCGCCAAGCGGTCCGCCTTCTGGGTGATGCTGGTGCTGTCCGGCACCATCGCGGTGTCGGGCGTCGCGACGGACTCGACGGCCACCGTCATCGGCGCCATGATCATCGCGCCCCTGTCGACGCCGATCCTCGGGATCGCGCTGGGCATCGTCACCGGGCGGCGGCGCCGGATCGTGCGGTCCGTCGTCTACGTGCTGGGCGGCATGGCCGTCGTCGTCGCGCTCGGCCTGCTCGTGGCGCTCGCTCTGCCCGCGACGTCGGACGTCGTGTCCAACTCCCAGGTCACCGGGCGCACCTCGCCCGGGGTGGGTGACCTCGTCGCCGCGTTCGCCACAGGGTTCGCCGGGGCGATCGCGCTCTCGCGCCGAGACCTCGCCGACGTGCTGCCCGGTATCGCCATCGCCATCTCGCTCGTCCCGCCGCTGGGCGTGGTGGGCGTGTGCCTCGGCCAGGGGCAGCCGTCGCTCGCACTCGGTGCGCTGCTGCTGTTCACCTCGAACGCGGTCGCGCTCGTCATCGCGGCGACCGTGGTCTTCTCGGGCGTCGGGTACGTCCAGGACGCCCAGGCCGCCCGAGAGCCACGGCAGGGGTCACCGGGCCCACGCCGGCACACGGCGGTGGCCGTTGCGCTCGTCGCGGTCCTGGTCGTCGCCGTCCCGATGGTGGCGAACACGGTGCAGGCAGCGCTGGCGGAGCTCTGGCTGAGCCAGGTCCGCGGGGCGGCGCAGGACTGGGTGGCGTCCGACGCCGACGCCACCGTCGAGGACGTCTCCTGGCAGGGCCAGGAGCTCGTCGTGGAGGTGCGGAGCCCGGACGCCTTGCCCGACGTCGGGCCGTTGCAGGACCGGGTGGACGCGATCGTCCCCTGGCAGCCGGAGGTGGTCGTGCTGCACACGGTGGGCGAGCGGCTCGAGACGTCGGACCCGGGATGAGCGCACGGCGGGGCCCGGCGGCGTCCGGTCATGGCGGCGTTCCGGTAGGGTCGGGCGCGATGTCGCACCACACTCCTGAACCAGCCTCCGCCGGGGATTCGACGAACCTCGTGCCGACGCCGGGCGCTGCCCGCAAGACCCGCGTCGTGATCCTCTTCGGCGGCCGCTCCGGCGAGCACGGGATCTCCGTCGCCACCGCCGGCGGCGTCATGAGCGCGATCGACCGCTCGAAGTACGAGGTGGTGCCCGTGGGCATCACGCCGAAGGGCCAGTGGGTCATCGCGGCCGACGAGCCCGAGCGCTGGGCGATCACCGACGGCAAGGCCGCCGAGGTCCCGGCGTCCGACGCCGAGGTGGTGCTCCCGCTGACCGTGGGCGACTCCGCGCTGCGCGTCATGGAGCCGGGTCAGGTCCCGTCCGCCCTGGCGGACGTCGACGTGGTGTTCCCGCTGCTGCACGGGCCGTACGGCGAGGACGGGACCGTCCAGGGCCTGCTCGAGCTCGCCGACGCGCGGTACGTCGGGTCGGGTGTGCTGGCGTCCGCCGTCGGCATGGACAAGCACTTCATGAAGATGGTGTTCGCCGGCCACGGCCTGCCGATCGGCCCGTACGCCGTGATCAAGCCGGGCGACTGGGACAACCGCCGCGACGTGGTGCTGCAGACGATCGAGCCCCTGGGGCTGCCGCTGTTCGTCAAGCCGGCCCGCGCTGGCTCGTCGCTCGGCGTCTCCCGCGTGGACTCGCTCGACGAGCTGGACGCCGCCGTCGCCGAGGCGCGCCGGCACGACCCCAAGGTGATCGTCGAGGCCGGCATCGTGGGCCGCGAGATCGAGTGCGCGGTGCTCGGGGGTCGCGGCGGTGAGCGTCCGCGGGCTTCCCTGCCGGGCGAGATCGTGGTCACGGACGAGACCAAGAACGGCTTCTACGACTACGAGGCCAAGTACTTCGACGAGTCCGCGGTGCAGCTGACCTGCCCGGCCGACCTGCCGGACCACGTGATCAAGGAGATCCAGGAGATCGCCGTGCGCACGTTCGAGGCCGTCGGGGCCGAGGGGCTGTCGCGCGTCGACGTGTTCGTCACGCCTGACGACCAGGTGGTCGTCAACGAGATCAACACCATGCCGGGCTTCACGCCGTTCTCGATGTACCCGCGGATGTGGGCCGCGTCCGGCGTGCCCTACCCGGAGCTGATCGACGAGCTGATCCAGCTCGCCCTCGAACGGCCCACCGGCCTGCGCTGATCGCCTGTACCCTGCCTCTGACCAGGGCCGGGACCGTCCGGCCCGGTGCTTGAGACGCTGGCGCTCGAGACGAGGGCGCTTGAGGAGGCAGGATGCTGGGCGAGCCCCGCTACAGCTACGCGGTGCGCGACGTCCGGGTGGCGAACGGGGTGCTCAGCATCGGGCTGACCTCCTTCGCCCTCGGCAACGTGATGCGGCTCGAGGTCATCCGTGTGGCCAAGCCGCAGCCCATCGGGGCGTGGGCCAACCAGGTGGCCTACCCGTTCTGCATCGCGGCGGTGGTCCTTCTGCTGCTCCGCATGGCCGGGGCCGACGACATCCCGTGGGAGGCCGCCCTGGCCACGGCCTGCGCGGGCCTGGCCTGGCCGGCCACGCGGTTCTGGCAGCGCACCGCGTTCTGGAAGCCGATCTGGAAGTACCCCGTGTTCGCGCTGCAGATGGTCACCGCCTCGCAGCACGTGCACCGCATCTGCGCGCACGACGACCGGCACCTCGCCGCGCTGGCCGAGCTCGTGGGCGCCGCGATGAAGGACCCGTCGATCCGGTACCACGGCAGCATCCTGCTCATCTCGAACGCCGACTCGCTGCACACCCTGGAGGCGGGGCGGGACTCCATGGTGCGCTGAGGCCGCTCAGCGCACGGTCGGGTGCGGGTCCAGGCCGAACCGGACCAGCAGCGTCGAGACCAGGTCCTCGTGCAGCGCCACGTGGTCGCCGAACGCGAACTCCTGGTGCCCGTAGACGGCCATGCACTGCAGGCCGTAGACCTGCCGCCAGCTCGTCACCATGAGGTGGGCGATGCCCAGCGGCAGGTCGTGCCCGCCGACGGCGTCGCGGTACCGCCGCACCTGCTCGGCGAGCTCCGGGTCGAGCTCGTCGTCCGCCGCGAAGGAGACGCCGGACGCGGCGAGCTGCCGGAACAGCGGCACGTAGTGGCCGCCCACCATCTCGGCCATGCGGCGCTGCAGGTCGTGGTTCTCCGGCAGCTCCGAGCGGATGCCCGAACCGATGATCAGGTCGAACTCCGCGGGGTTGCGCACCGCCCAGTCGAGCGAGGTGCGGGTCGAGGCGACCAGTGCCGCGGCGACGTCGCCCGGCTCCTGCCGCCCGACGGCGGCGGCGAGCGTGTCGAGCACCTCCTCGACGATCAGCACGCAGAGCTGCGCGATCACGTCCTGACGGTTCTCGAAGTGCCGGTACAGGGCGGGCGGCGTGACGCCGACCTCCTTGGCGATCGCGGCCATCGTGAGCTTGCTCAGGCCGTGCTGCCCGGCGAGCTGGTGGCGGGCGGCGTCGAGCACCTCGCGGTGCAGCTCGTCGCGCAGCCGCTCACGCCGGGACTGGACGGGGGCGTCCGTTTGCCCGGCCGGATGCGCCGCGGGTCGTTCCTGCACGGCCGGGCTCACTGACACTCCTTCGTGGCAGGTACCTGGGTGACGGCGGGCGCGAGGTCGGAGATGAAGGACGTCGAGTGGTCCTCGGTGACCGCCGGCGGCACGACCACCTCGACCGCGGGCTCGCGACCGTAGGTGACGAACGACCAGGTGTCCTTGCCGTCCGTGGCGACGATCCAGTCGACCGAGGTCCCGTCGCCCGAGTCCACGTGCTGGCAGTCGCCGGCCGGGCCCACCTGCTCCACGCCGCAGCGCAGCGTGACCGCGGCGCCGGGCTCGCCCCAGGCCGCCGTGGCCTGGGCGTCGGTCGGCACCTTGGGCAGATCGCCGCCCAGCTCGTCCGGGACCGCGAGCACCACCTCGGCGCACAGCGGGTCGGCGGCGTCCGGCGCGACCTCCACCCCGATCGTCCGCGAGCAGCCGGCCAGCGACATGGTGGTGAGGGCGGCGGCGGCCAGCACGACGGCGGTCCGGCGGGTGAAGGTTCGAGCGGGAAGCACGGAGATACGTTACCCGGCTGGGACGGATGCCCGTCCCGGGGTCTGCGTGCTGCCGCGTTCTGGGCGGGCCGGTGCCGGGTCGGTTCATCAGGGCCGGTGCCGGGTCGGTGCCGCGCGGGAGGCGGGCGGGCCCTTAAGGTCTTCCAGTGACCCGCGTCCGTGACCTCTCCGAGGAGCAGATCCTCGAGCGCATCTTCCCCCTGCTGCCCCGGGGGAGCGCCACGCTGCTCGGCCCCGGCGACGACGCCGCCGTGCTCGCCGCCCCCGACGGGCGGTTCGTGGTCAGCACCGACGTGCTCGTCGAGGACCGGCACTTCCGTGCGCGCTGGTCCACGGGCTACGACGTCGGACGGCGGGCCGCCGCGCAGAACCTCGCCGACATCGCTGCGATGGGCGCCCGGCCCACCGCGCTGGTCACGTCCCTGGTGGTGCCCGGCGAGACCGACGTCGAGTGGGTGACGGGGCTCGCGAAGGGTCTTGCGGACGGCTGCGCGCCGGTCGGCGCGGGCGCCGTCGGCGGCGACCTGTCGAGCGGGCCGTGTCTCGTCGTGAGCGTGACCGTGCACGGTGACCTGGAGGGACGCGACGCCGTGCTGCGCTCGGGCGCGCGGCCGGGCGACGTCGTCGCGCACGCGGGGGTGCGTGGCTGGTCGGCCGCCGGGCTGGCGCTGCTGGAGGCCGGTCTGGTGCGCGCCCCGCTCTCCCCGGTCCCGGTCGAGGTGTCCGAGGGGGTGCACCTGGAGGACGCGTGGGAGCAGCTGGTCTCCGCGCACCTGCGCCCCGAACCGCCGCTGGCCGCCGGGGTGGCGGCCGCGGAGGCAGGCGCGACCGCGATGCTCGACCTGTCCGACGGCCTGCTGCGCGACGCCGGGCGGCTCGCCGCCGCGAGCGGTGTGCGGCTCGACCTCGACCCCGGCGCGTTCGCCGCCGACCGGGACGTGCTGCGCTCGGCTGCCCGGGCCGTCGCGGCTGCGCAGGGCCTGGGCGACCCCGGCTGGGGTCCCGGCCGGTCTGACGTCGACGGGATGCTGGACGGTTGGATCTGGGGCGGTGGGGAGGACCACAGCCTGCTGGCCACGTTCCCGTCCGACGTGGAGCTGCCGAAGGGCTGGACCGCCGTGGGCCGGGTGCTGGAGGCGGCGGTGGACGGCGGGGCGCCGTCTGGTGCCACGGCTGCTGAGGGTGCTGCGCCGGCTGAGGGTGCTGCGGCTGCTGAGGGTGGCGTGCTGGCCGATGGTGGCGTGCTGGCCGATGGTGGAGCGCCGTCTGGCGGTGCGGCATCGGCGGTCAGTGCGGCACCGGCGGTCACGATCGGCGGCGAGGCCCCCGCCGTCGGCCAGGGCTGGGACCACTTCCGGTCCTGAGATCGGCACATCCCTGAATGTTCGGCACTTGGCATCGAGATCGGTCCAGGCCTGGGCCGATCTCGATGCCAAGTGCCGAGTCCGCGGTGCAGACTGCCGACGACCCGCCGACGACGTGGCGCGCACCGCCGACGACATGGCGCGCACCGCCGACGTCGTGGTGCAAACTGCCGCCCCCAAGGGACGCCAGGAGGCGTCTGGTGCTCAGCGCTTGCGGAAGCGGAGCTGGGTGAGCGGGCGGCCGCCGATCTCGTCGATGCGCTCGGTGCCGTCGTGCTGGAATCCGTGCCGCCTGTAGAAGTGCTGTGCGCGGTCGTTGCCCTCCAGGATCCAGAGGGTCACCGACCCGGAGTCCAGGCCGTCGAGCACGGTGCGCATCAGGTCGCGGGCCACGCCGCTGCCCCAGGCGCGTGGGTGCAGGTAGATGGCGTAGATCTCCAGGTCACCCGGTTCGGCGTCCTCGTCGCGGCACGGCCCCACGCTGGTGAACCCGACCGGTCCGCTCTCGTCCTCCGCGAGGAGGACCGTGGTATCTCGCGCGTTCACCGCCGCTCGCCACTGCTCGGCCCGGTCGGTGATGTCGAGCGAGGCCAGGTAGGAGTCGGGCAGGATCTCGGAGTAAGCACCACGCCAAGAGGCGATGTCGACACGAGCGATAGCTTGGGCGTCGTTCGTCGTTGCTGGGCGGATGGTCACGTCTTCCGGTGCCATCATGACCTTACCTTTTCACCGCGGGGTGCTGGGCGCAACCACTTCTTTGGTTCCGGATGAAGGTTCCGGAAAGCCGAAGACGCCCGCCGGCGGACCGGCGGGCGTCTTCGTTCAAGCTTGGTGCGGGTCGCGTCAGCGACCCGGCTGCGGCAGCGTCAGGCCGAGACCTTGCGCGTGACCTTGCCGGCCTTGAGGCAGGAGGTGCACACGTTGACGCGCTTGGGAGTCCCAGCCACGATCGCGCGAACGCGCTGGATGTTCGGGTTCCAGCGGCGCTTGGTGCGGATGTGGGAGTGCGAAACGCTGTGCCCGAAGCCCGGGCCCTTGCCGCAGACGTCGCAGTTGGCAGCCACGGTGTCTCCTGAATGTCGTGCACGCCTGTGCAGAACGACAGCACGACGTGATGGTGGTCTAAAGGGGAACGCCTGGACGCTTTCGGAGCAATCAACGCTTCTTGGCGTTCCAGGCAACTTCGACAGAGTACCTGATCGCAGCCCACCCCCTCAAACCGTAGCCGCGGGGTGGTGCGTCACACCGGACCTGTGGACGGCCGCACGCGAGCGTCCCACGCGCTGGGTACGGTGGGATCCGTCCGAGCGGGTGCCCGGGCAGGCCGGTCGTTCGTGGAACGGACGCCCGCGACAGCGGGCCCGTGACACCAGGTGCAGGAGGACAGAACGTGACCGACGTCCACAGCGGCAGCCGGACGGCTGACTCGGGTCCCCGGTCGTACCCGGAGGCCGTCGGGCTCGACGACCCGGGCCTCGTCCGGGTCTGGACCCAGGGCGCCACGGCGGCTCTGCGGCGCGAGCGCGGCGCGATCGACCGCGTCAACGTCTTCCCCGTGGCTGACGCCGACACCGGCACCAACCTGTACCTGACCCTCCGCGAGGGTGACCGGGCGGTCGCCGCCGCACCCGCGGACGCCACCGGACCGCAGCTCCTGGCGACGCTCGCCCGCGCCGCGCTGCTGGGCGCGCGCGGAAACTCCGGCGTGATCCTCAGCGAGTGGCTGCGCGGCCTGGCCGTCGGGGCCCGGCGCGGCGGCACCACGGCCGACCTGCTCACGCGGGCAGCGGCGTCCGCCCGCTCCGCGGTGGCGATGCCCGCGGAGGGCACCATCCTCACGGCCGCCGACGCCGCCGGGGCGGCCGCGCGGGCGGCGGAGTCCGGGGCTGCCGCCGGGGCGCTTCCGGTCGTGACCGCCGCCGCCGGCGCCGCCCGGACGTCCGCCCGCGCGAGCCGGGAGGAGCTCGACGTGCTGCGTACCGCCGGCGTGCTCGACGCCGGGGCGCTCGGGCTGGTCCTCGTGCTCGACGCGCTCGTCGTCGCCGCCGGGCAGGCGGCCGACCCCGGCTCGGAAACCGGCTCGGCACCCGCTTCGGTAACCGGCACGGGCGCGGCGCCGGGCGCGGCGCCGGGCACCGCGCCGGGCGGAGTGTCAGTGGTGCGGGGCAGCATGGAGGCCGTGAACCTGGACCAGCTCCTCGACGCCGGTGCGCTGCCGAGCGCACCGGATGCCGCCGACCCCGCGCATCCCGCGACGTCGGCGAGCCCGGCGCCGGGTCCGGCGTCCGGGACCGCCGAACCGGCGCGGATCGCGTCGCACGGCGCCGGCTCGGGCGGCCTCGAGCTCATGTTCGTGCTCACCGGTCCGGCCGGTGAGGCGTCGGAGACGGTCGCCGCCGGGCTGCGCGCCTCGCTCGCCGAGGTGGGCGACTCGGTGGTCGTGGTCGGCGGCGACGCGGGCACGGGAGCCGCGGTCTGGCAGGCGCACGTGCACACCGACCACCTCGACCAGGCCCTCGCGATCGCCGCCGAGGCGTCCCGTGCCGGGACGCTCGCGCAGGTGCACGTGCGGCACCTCGCCGCGGCCGGTCAGGACGAGTGGGGCGTGGTCGCCGTGACGTCGGCGCCCGGGCTGGCCGCGGAGCTCGCGCACACGGGCGCCGTGGTGCTCCTGTCGGGCGGGCTCGGCAGCACCGTCGAGCCACTGACCCCCGACGACGTGGGCCGCGCCGCCGCCTCGACCGGCGCCCGGCGGGTGCTGCTCCTCGGGGCTCCCGACGTGACGGCAGGCATCGAGCAGCCGCTCGACGTCGACGAGCTGATCACGGTGCCCGCCGCCACGGACGTGCACGCCGTCGTCGCGCTCGCCGCCCTCGGCACCCTGCTACCCCTCGGCCTGCCGGACGACGTCGGTGCCCCGGACCCCGTCGACGCCCGGGCGCTCGTGGGCGAGGCCCTCGCCGGCCTGACGGTACGCGCCGTACCAGGCGTGGATGCCGTCGAGGCGCTGCGGCAGTCGGCCGGGCCCGGGACCACCGTGGTCACGGCGCTGCTCGACGCCGACGTGCCCGCGGACCTGGCCGACCGGCTCGCCGCCGTCCTCACGGAGCTGGCGCCGGACGCCGAGCTGGTCGTCCTGGCGACCGGCCGCCCGGGCGGCGGCGTGCACCTCGGCACGGAGACCACCGACCCGGAGACCACCGACCCGGAGGTGGACGCATGAGCGAACGGACGGACGAGCGGCTGGAGCGGGCGTTCGACAAGCGCACGGCGACGGCCCTGGGCAAGCTCGGCCTGACGACCGTGGGCGACCTGCTGGGTCACTACCCGCGCCGGTACGCCGACCCGGGCGCGTTGACGGACATCGCGGCGCTCGAGGTGGGTGAGCACGTCACGATCCTGGCCAGGGTCGAGCAGGCGACCGTCCGGGCCATGCGCAACCGCAAGGGCGCGCTCATGGAGGTGGTGGTCACCGACGGGAGCAGCCGGCTGTCGCTCACGTTCTTCGGCAAGCACCGCGGCTCGCTGTACAACCACGAGAAGCGTCTGGTCCCGGGCGCCAAGGGCCTGTTCACGGGCACCGTCGGCCTCTACCGCGGCACGCGCCAGCTCACGCACCCGGACTTCACGCTGATGGGCGAGGAGTCCGACCTCGACAGCGACGAGGCGCTGCTGGAGCACGCAACGAAGCCCATCCCGATCTACCCCGCGGCCGCCGGCATCCCGAGCTGGAAGGTCCAGGGCGCGCTGCGCGTCGTGCTGGACACGCTCGCCGACGCCGACGTGCCGGACCCGGTGCCCGACGAGGTGCGGGAGCGTCAGGGGCTGCCCGGCCGGGCCACCGCGCTGCGCAGCCTGCACCGCCCAGCGACGCTGGAGGAGGCGTACCGCGCCCGGCACCGGATGCGCTTCGAGGAGGCGTTCGTTCTCCAGGCCGCACTCGCGCAGCGCCGGGCGCGCACCGCCGCCGAGGACGCGACCGCCCGCCCGCCGCTGCCCGCCGGGCAGACCGGCATCCTCGCGGACTTCGACGCGGCCCTCCCGTTCACGCTCACCGACGGCCAGCGCCAGGTGGGCGCGGAGATCGCCGACGAGCTGGCCCGCCCCCGCCCGATGCACCGGCTGCTGCAGGGCGAGGTCGGCAGCGGCAAGACGGTGGTCGCGCTGCGCGCCATGCTCCAGGTGGTCGACGCCGGCGGCCAGGCCGCCCTGCTCGCCCCCACCGAGGTGCTCGCCGCCCAGCACGCGCGCACCCTGCGCACCCTGCTGGGCCCCCTGGCCGACGCCGGCACGCTGTTCGGAGCCGGGCGCACGGGCACGAGCACCCAGGTCGCGCTCCTGACCGGCTCCCTCGGGGCCAAGGCCCGCAAGGAGGCCCTGCTGCGGGCCGCGAGCGGCGAGGCCGGGATCGTCGTCGGCACCCACGCGCTGCTGTCGGAGCAGGTGCAGTTCGCCGACCTGGGCCTGGTCGTGGTCGACGAGCAGCACCGGTTCGGCGTCGAGCAGCGGGACGCGCTGCGCGCCAAGGGCCGCGTGTCGCCGCACCTGCTGGTCATGACCGCCACCCCCATCCCACGCACCGTCGCGATGACCGTGTTCGGCGACCTGGAGACGTCCTCGCTCACCCAGGTCCCCGCCGGGCGCGCGGGCATCACCACCGTCGCCGTGCCCGCCGGGAACGTGCGCTGGACCGACCGTACGTGGGCCCGCGTCCGCGAGGAGGTCGACGCCGGCCGCCGCGCCTACGTCGTCTGCGCGCGGATCCATCCGGACGAGGAGCCCGCACCCGGCTCAGGACCTGGCGCCGGAGCCGGCCGGACCAGCCGCGCCGCGGCCAAGGACTTCGACGACGTCCCGGAGTTCCTGGACCCGGGCGACCCGGGCACCGCCGGCGCGTCGGACCGGCCGCCCCTGCGCGCCGTCCTGGAGGTCGCCGAGGAGCTGCGCGGCCGCTCCGAGCTCGCGGGTGTCGAGATCGGCGTCCTGCACGGGCAGATGCCGGCCGACCAGAAGGACGCCGCCATGGCGGCCTTCGCGTCCGGCGAGACCCCCGTGCTCGTCTCCACCACGGTCGTCGAGGTGGGCGTCGACGTCCCCGAGGCCACCGCCATGGTCATCTTCGACGCCGACCGGTTCGGCATCTCCCAGCTGCACCAGCTGCGCGGCCGCGTCGGGCGTGGCACCGACCCGGGCCTGTGCCTGCTCGTGTCCGACGCGGAGCCCGGCACCCCGGCCCACGCGCGCCTCGAGGCCATGACACAGACCACCGACGGCTTCAAGCTCGCCAACCTCGACCTCGAGCTGCGCAGTGAAGGCGACGTGCTCGGCGCCGCCCAGTCCGGGCGGGCCAGCTCGCTGCGCCTGCTGCGCGTGGTCAAGGACGCCGGTCTCATCGAGGAGGCCCGCACCGCGGCCGCCGACGTCGTCGCCGCCTCCCCGGACCTCACCGAGTTCCCCGAGCTCGCCGCCGCCATCCGGGCCCAGCTCGACGAGGACCAGGAGGAGTTCCTGGAGCGCACATGACCGTGTGCGGCACGGAGAGATCGCGTAGATCAGACAACCGGCTCCTTACGCTCGGAACACACAACCGATAGAGTCCCGGCCCGTGACGGTCGACGCCAGGCATGCGATCCACACGAGCGGGCCCGCGAAGACCGCGTGGCAGCGCGGGAGGTTGCTCGCGCTCGGATCCGTCCTGGCCGCCGTACTGCTCGTCGGCCACGAGTACGTGCCGAACCGGTGGGGAAATCTCGGCAGCCTCGTCCAGTCGTTCCTGCCCTGGCTCGGGCTCGCGGTACCGCTCGGGATCCTCGCCGCACTGCTGCGGCGCTCGGCGCTCGCGGTCCTCGCCGTCCTCCTGCCGCTGGCGGCCTGGATCTGGGTCTTCCTGCCGCAGCTGCTCCCCGGCGAGGACGCCCAGGGCGACCTGACGGTGGTGCAGCACAACGTCAGCGACACCAACGCCAACGTCGACGGCACCGCGGAGGTCCTGCTCGCGGCCGAGCCGGACGTCGTGACGCTCACCGAGGTGTCCGAGGACGTCGCGGCGCGGTACACGGAGGCGTTCGGCGAGGCGCTGCCCCACCACGAGACCCAGGGCACGGTGGGCATCTGGTCGAGGTTCCCGCTGGAGGGCGCACAGGCCGTGGACATCCGGCCCGAGGGCGTCGACGCCACCTGGGACCGTTGCCTGCGCGTCGTGATCCAGCGCGAGGGCGCCGCCGTCACGCTGTTCGCCGCGCATCTCCCGTCGGTCCGGTTCGGCACGGGCGGCTTCGAGACGGAGCTGCGCAACGCGAGCGCGCTCCAGCTCGCGGAGGCGGTCGACGCGGAGCAGGGCGACACCGTCATCGTCGCGGGGGACCTGAACGCCGTGCTGGCCGACGACGCGATCGCGCCGCTGACGAACCTGGTCACGGCGCCGGCCACGGGCTTCGAGCTCACCTATCCCACGGTGTTCCCGGTCGCACAGATCGACCATGTCCTGGCGCGCGGCGCGACCGTCACGGAGACCCGCGCCCTGCCCCGCACGGGCAGCGACCACCTCCCGGTGGTCGCGTACGTCGACACCCCCTGGTCCTGACCGGCCTGAGTCTCCGGCACCCGTCGGGTCCCGGGGCCTTTCCGGGCGCGGGTTAGGGTTTTCGGCGTGACCAGGATCGTTGCGGGTTCGGTGGGCGGGCGGTCCATCGCGGTGCCCGCGAAGGGGACCCGCCCCACCAGCGACCGTGTCCGTGAGGCGATCTTCTCCCGGCTGGAGCACCTCGACGTGCTCGACGGCGCCCGCGTGCTCGACCTCTACGCCGGCTCCGGCGCGCTCGGGCTGGAGGCGGCCAGCCGCGGTGCGACGGCGGTGACGCTGGTGGACAGCGCCCGCCCCGCGGCCGACGTCGCCCGTCGCAACGTCGCCGCGCTCGGCCTGACCGGGGTGCGCGTCACGACCGAGACCGCCGAGCGGTTCGCGGCCTCGCTGGCGACCCAGGCGGCCGGGCCCGGCACCGGCACCGGCGCGGGGTCCGGCATCCGCGCGCCCGGGCTGGACCTCGTCTTCCTCGACCCGCCGTACGATCTCGCCGAGGATGCGCTCGCCCTCGTCCTGACGCACCTGGCCACGCCCGGCGTGCTGGCCGACGGCGCCGTGGTCGTCGTCGAGCGGTCCACCCGCACCCCGGAGCCCGCCTGGCCTGCCGGCCTGGCCCCGTTCGCGCGCAAGGACTACGGCGAGACGGCGGTCTACTACGCCGAGCCGTCCGACGCACCACCGTCGGATAGCGTGGGCGCGTGACCACAGTCGTCTGCCCCGGGTCCTTCGACCCCATCACGCTCGGCCACCTCGACGTGGTCCGCCGCGCCGCCACGATGTTCGACGACGTGGTCGTCGGCGTCGCGAAAAACCCCGGTAAGTCGGGCCTGCTGGACCTGGAGACGCGCGCCGGCCTGGTGCGCGCCGCCCTGGAGTCGTCGGGCGAGCCGGGTCTGGTCCGGGTGCGGGTCGCCGTGGTGCCGGGGCTGCTGGTGGACTTCTGCCGGGAGATCGGCGCGGTCGGCGTCGTCAAGGGCCTGCGCGGCGGCGGGGACTTCGACGCGGAGCAGCCGATGGCGCTCATGAACCGGCACCTGTCGGGTGTCGAGACGATCTTCCTGCCAGGGGACCAGCGCTACGCGCACGTCGCGTCGTCCCTGGTCAAGGACATCGTGCGGCACGGCGGCCCGGTCGACGACCTGGTCCCGGCGGGCGTGCCGGAGGTCCTTCGGGCCGCGCTGGGGCAGCCCGCCGCGGGCTCGTGAGGCCTCTCACTCGGCACGGGCGCGCGTAACGCCCGTTCCATGTCGTAGGATTGCTTTTTGGTCCCTGGCGTGACGTCGTGCGCCGGTCCAACCCCCTTCATCGTCCGATCGGACGCTGTCCTTCTCCTGCCCTCATCGGAGCCCGTCATTTCCCGCGAACCGAACTCGCCGCTCGTGCTCGACACGCACGAGCTCTCTCGGCGTGCCGGATCGATGCGCACGCACAGCGCGACCGTGCAGGCGCCGTCGGACCTCGGTACCGCCGTGATCGGTATCCCGGAGGGCTCTGACCTGGAGCTGGACCTGCGGCTCGAGTCCGTGATGGAGGGAGTGCTGGTCTCCGGCACGGTCCGCGGCATCGCCAAGGGCGAGTGCAGCCGCTGCCTCGACGACATCTCCCGTGAGCTCACGGTCGACGTCACCGAGCTGTTCGCATACCCCGAGCGCGCCGCTGCGTCGGCCGAGGCGGGGGACACGGACGTGGAGGACGAGGAGTCCGTCCTCGAGGACGACATGGCCGACCTGGAGCCCTCGCTTCGGGATTCGGTCGTGACTGCACTACCATTTCAACCGTTGTGCCGGGAGGACTGCCCTGGCCTGTGCTCCGAGTGCGGAGCGCGCCTGGCAGACGACCCCGGTCATCACCATGACGTTGTCGACCCTCGCTGGTCGGCGCTACAGAGCATGCTCGAATCTACGAGCGTGTCGGACGAGACGAAAGAGAGCTAGCCGTGGCTGTTCCGAAGCGCAAGATGTCGCGCAGCAACACCCGTGCGCGTCGCTCGCAGTGGAAGACCACCGCAGCGACCCTCACGACCTGCCCGCAGTGCCAGGCCAACAAGCTGCCGCACACGGCGTGCCCGACGTGCGGCACCTACAAGGGCCGCACGTACCGCGACGCCCTGAAGACCGTTCACGCGGGCTGACGTGGCCAAGGGCGGGACGTCGCCGGCAAGGCCGGAACCTACCGCGCTGCTCGAGAAGCTCGGGGTCCATCTGGACCCCGAGCTTCTTGTGCTGGCACTGACCCACCGGTCGTTCGCGCACGAGGCCGGGGGCATCCCCACCAACGAGCGCCTGGAGTTCCTGGGCGACACCGTGCTGGGGCTCGTGGTCACGGAGGCGCTGTACCGGCGTCATCCGGACCAGTCGGAGGGCGACCTGGCGCGCATGCGCGCCGCCACGGTGTCTCAGCGCGCCCTCGCTGCGGTGGCGCGGAACCTCGGCCTGGGCAAGTACGTGCTGCTCGGCAAGGGTGAGATCCGCACGCGCGGCTTCGAAAAGGACTCGATCCTGTCCGACACGGTGGAGGCCCTGATCGGCGCGACGTACCTGTCGCACGGCCTGGAGACCTCGCGCGAGCTGGTGCACCGGCTGGTGGACTCGACGCTCGACGTCGCCGCCGGCCTGGGCGCCGGCCTGGACTGGAAGACCTCCCTGCAGGAGGCCTCCGCCGAGCGCGGCCTCGGTTCGCCGGACTACATCGCCACCTTCGAGGGCCCGGAGCACGCGCGCGTGTTCCACTCCACCGTCGTGATCGACGGTGTCACCTACGGGTCCGGCTCCGGCACGGCGAAGAAGCACGCCGAGCAGGGCGCCGCCGAGGAAACCTACCGGGCCCTGCTGGAGAAGTTCCCGCTGCCCGGCGCGGACGCCGACGGCAAGGCTGCTGACAACAAGTCGGCCGAGAACAAGCCGGCCGAGAACAAGCAGGCCGACGGCAGGTCCGCCGCGAGCAAGGCGCCGGCCGCCGGTGCCTGAGCTGCCCGAGGTCGAGACCGTCCGCGACGGTCTCGACCGCCTGGTCGTCGGCGCGACGGTGCGCGACGTCGAGGTCTTCCGCGAGTACAGCGTCCGCAGGCACGACGGCGGACCGGATTCCTTCCGCGACCAGCTCGCCGGACGGCGGCTGGCGGCTGCCGTGCGCCGCGGCAAGTTCCTCTGGCTGCCGCTGACGGAGCCCGGCGACCCGCAGCCTGGGCCCAACCCTCCGGTCGAGCCCACGGCGCCTGTTGAGCCCACAGCGAGTGTTGAACCCGCAGCGCCTGTCGGGCCCTCGGCGCCGGCCGAGACCCGCCCTGTCGCCGCGCTGCTCGCGCACCTCGGGATGTCGGGCCAGCTCCTGGTGCGCGGCGCGACGGCGAGCGAGGATCCGGCGCAGTCCGCGGCGGAATCCACCGGCTCGGCCCCGGACACATCGACCCAGGCCGCACCGGCACCCGCCACGGACCCGGCGATCGCGGTCGACGCGTCGATCGCAGTCGACGCGGTGACCGGCGATCAAGCCGCGCCGACCCCGTACGGGGCCGCGAGCCCCGAGGACGACTGGAAGCACCCGCACCTGCGGGTTCGCCTGCACCTGGACGACGCGCCGTCGGGCGCGCGGTACCTCGACTTCGTGGACCAGCGCACGTTCGGGCACCTGAGCGTCCAGGACCTCGTGCCCGACGGCGCGAGCGCGACCGTCCCCGCCGGGTACGGCTCCGACCTGCCCGTGCTGCCCGGGCCCGTGGCGCACATCGCCCGCGACCTGCTCGACCCGAACCTGGACCTGGACGCCCTGGTGAGCCGGGTCCGTCGTCGGCGGACGCAGGTCAAGCGCGCCCTGCTGGACCAGACAGTGGTGTCCGGCGTGGGCAACATCTACGCCGACGAGGCGCTGTGGCGGGCACAGGTGCACTGGGCCCGGGCCACGGACAAGCTCAGGGCGGCGGACGTGCGCCGCGTGCTGGACTCGGCGGCCGAGGTGATGCGCGAGGCGCTGGTCCAGGGCGGCACGAGCTTCGACGAGCTGTACGTCAACGTGAACGGGCAGTCGGGCTACTTCGACCGGTCGCTCGCCGTGTACGGGCGGGAGAACGAGGAGTGCCGCCGCTGCGGCGCGCTGGTGCGCCGGGACGCGTTCATGAACCGGTCGTCGTTCAGCTGCCCGGTCTGCCAGCCCCGCCCGCGCGGCCTCTGACCCCCCGCACCTCCCGTTGAGTGCTGGCCATTTGTTGTTTCCGAGCTCCCGGAACAACAAATAGCCAGCACTCAACAGGAGGGAGGGCGGGTCAGCGGGGGGCCACGTTGCGGAGGGCGCCGCCCGTGCGCCAGGCCGTGAGCTGCTCGGCGAGGAAGCGGGCCGCGCCGCGGGGCCGCCCGCCCGCGACGTGTGGCGTGAGGATCAGGTTCGGCACGTCCCACAGCGGGGAGTCCGCGGGCAGCGGCTCGGTCTCCATGACGTCCAGCGCCGCACCCGCGAGCCGGCCGGAGCGCAGGGCGTCCTCCAGCGCGGCCTCGTCGACGGTCGCACCGCGGCCGACGTTGACGAACCGTGCGGTCGGGGGCAGCAGGCTCAGCAGCCGGGCGTCGAGGATGTGCCGCGTGGCGGGCACGGCCGGCAGCAGCGAGACCAGCAGGTCGGTCTCGGCCAGCAGCGCGTCGAGGCCGCCGGCGTCGACCACCGGGTACCCGGAGCGCTCGCCCGCACGCGAGGCGACGCCCGTGACGCGCGCGCCCAGCGCGGTCAGCAGCGGTGCCAGGCGGAGGGCGATGGAGCCGAAGCCCCAGATGGTCACGCGCGCGCCGTCGAGCGTGTACTCGCGGCCGGTCACGCCGTCAGCCTGGGCGAACGCGATCTCCTTGGCCCAGCGGTGCTCCCGCTGCGCCGTCAGCGACGCGTCGATGCGGCGCACCGACGCCAGGATCAGGGCCAGGGCGTGCTCCGTCACGGTGTCGTCGTGCAGGGACTGGCCCGACGAGATCACGACGTCGGGCGCGAACCCGGAGCGCAGCGCGACGTCCGGGCCCGCCGACAGGGTCTGCACCCAGCGCAGCTTGGTGAGACGCTCCGCGGCGTCGGCCACGACCTTGGGCGGGCTGGACCACGTGACGAGCAGCTCCGCGTCGGTGTGCTCGGCGGGGATCGGCTCGGTCATCACGTAGGTGGCCACGGTGTCGGTGCCGCCGGGTGCGAAGGAGGCTCCGCCGTCGGGCAGCAGGGACGGGAAGTCGAGGTCGAAGGGCACGTCCGGTACGAGGATCTTCACGCCGGGGACGTTACCGGACGGGGCGACGAAGCAGAGCGCCCGTCCGGCCGGTCCGGGAGGTGCTCCCGGTGCGGCCGGACGGGCGCTGCGTCCTGCGAGTGGTGCCTGGGCGCCAGGTCAGCCCGTCACCCGGATGAACACCGGGTTGTTCTGCCACATCTCCGTGTAGTGCACGGGGACGCCCTCCTGCTGGGCCTCGACGACCATGCCGTCGCCCGCGTAGAGCGAGACGTGGCCGGACGTCCAGACGATGTCGCCCGGCTGGGCCTCCGCGGCGGAGACCTGGTAGCCGACCGTCGACATCGAGGCCGAGCTGTGCGGGAGGCTGATCCCGAGCTGGGCGTAGACGTACTGGATGAGCCCGGAGCAGTCGAAGCCGCTGGGGGAGGCTCCGCCCCACACGTAGGGCACACCCACGTACTCGAGGGCGAGGTTGACGGCCTGCTGGCCCAGGTCCGCGGACGACGCGGCGGCCGCGGCCACCGCCTCGGCCTCGGCGGCCGCTGCCTCAGCGGCGGCCTTCGCCTCCGCCTCGGCCTTCGCCTTGGCTTCTGCCTCGGCCTTGGCGCGCGCCTCGGCCTCCGCCTTCGCCTTGGCCTCGGCGATACCGGCCTTGGTCTCGGCGTACGGGGTCACGCTGACGCGGCCCTGCTCGGCCCAGAAGTCGGCGTCCTGCGCGACCTCGACCTTGGTCACGAGGTTCTCGGCGAGACCCGCGCGGGCCGTGCTGTCGAACGTCTTGTTGGCGAGGGTGGTCTGGGTGTGGGACTCGGCAGGAGCGGTGTGGGCGGTCTGGGTGAAGACCGACGCGAGCATGCCGGAGGTGACTACCGCGATCGCGCCGGTACGGGCGGCGTTCTCGGCTGCTGTCTGGGTCAGAGCGGTGAAGGGGGTGAGGGCGGGGCCCTCGGCGCGATGCCGCGCCCGGTTGCTGGGTCGGTTTACCTGGTCGTCCGCCCAGTCGTGGGTGCGGTCGGTGAGTACGGTCACCAGTGATCTCCTCGGACGCCTACGAAGTGAGCTGTCGGGTTCGGATGGGGAGAGCAATCACCCGGCCTCACTAGGAGGCTTCACCCCGAGGACACTCGCGTGCCCGGCTTACCTGGTTCCCCCGCCCCTGTCACGTTCTGGCTGCTCAGGACCGGTGACAGGGTTCGGCGTCCGGACCTGGACCTACCCGTTGCTGGGGAGGCGAGATCGACCGTACTCGTCCGGCGCGCAATTGTCACGATTAGGTCACATACCGTCTTGTGATGGAACGTCCCTGGCAATGAGTGCCCCGTGCCACCATGGCGTGCATGTCCGATTCCACGCTTGACGCCCTGGGCGCCCGGTACGACGTCGTGGTCGTGGGCGCCGGTCACAACGGCCTCACCGCGGCGGCCTACGCGGCCCGTGGCGGGCGCTCGGTCCTCGTCCTGGAGCGCGCGGACCACGTCGGCGGCGCCGCCGTCTCCGCCCGCCCGTTCGCGGGCGTCGACGCCCGCCTGTCCCGCTACTCCTACCTCGTCTCGCTCCTGCCGCGTCGCGTGGTCGGCGAGCTCGGCCTGCCGATCCGCCTCGTGCGCCGGCGGTGGTCGTCCTACACCCCGGTGGCCGACGGCGGCCTGCTCGTCGACACCCAGGACGACGCCGCGACGCGCGCCTCGTTCCGCCGGCTCACCGGGTCCGACGCCGACTTCGAGGCCTGGGGTCGGTTCTACGCGATGACGGCCGAGGTGGCCCGCCGCCTCGCGCCCACGCTCACGGAACCCCTCCTCCCGCGCTCCGCCGTCCGCGACCTCGTCACCGACGGCGTGGGCGCCGAGGCATGGCGCGCCCTGTTCGAGGAGCCCCTCGGTGAGGTGCTGCGCCGCACCTTCGCCGACGACGTCGTGCGCGGTGTCGCCGCCACCGACGGGCTGATCGGTACGTTCGCGGACCTCGACGAGCCGTCCCTGCGGCAGAACCGCTGCTTCCTGTACCACGTGATCGGCAACGGGACCGGCGACTGGGACGTCCCCGTGGGCGGCATGGGGGCCGTCTCGGGCGCCCTGCGCGACGCCGCCGTGGCCGCCGGCGCGACGATCGTCACCTCGGCCACGGTGACCGGGGTGGACCCGGGGGCCGTGGGCGCCGAGGTCGCCTGGACCGACGCCGGCGGGCGCACCCGGGGCGTGACCGCCGGGCACGTGCTCGCAGGCTGCGCGCCGGCCGAGCTGGACCGGCTGCTGTCGGGGGCCGGGCGGGGGGCCGCGTCGGGGGTGGTGGCCGGTGGGCCCGGGCCTGCCGGTGTGGCCGGGCCGGGGCCCGAGGGCGCCCAGCTCAAGGTGAACATGCTGCTCGACCGGCTGCCGAGGCTGCGGGACGACGTCGACCCCGTCGCCGCGTTCAGCGGCACGCTGCACGTCAACGAGTCGCTGACCCAGCTCCAGGACGCCTACGCGCAGGCCGCCGCCGGGCGCATCCCCGACCTGCCGCCCAGCGAGATCTACTGCCACACGCTGTCCGACCGGACCATCCTCGGCCCGGCGCTGGCCGGGACCGAGGCGCAGACCATCACGCTGTTCGGGCTGCACATGCCGGCCCGGCTCTTCCGCGCGGACCCCGACGGCGCCCGTGAACGGGCGCTCGCGGCGACGCTGGCCTCGCTGAACTCGGTGCTGGCCGAGCCGATCGAGGACGTGCTCGCGGTCGACGCCGACGGTGCGCCCTGCCTGGAGGTGCGGACGCCGGTCGACCTGGAGGGCGACGTCGGGCTGCCGGGCGGGCACATCTTCCACCGCGACCTGAGCTGGCCGTTCGCGGAGGACGGGAGCAGCGCCGGGGCCGGGGACGGCGGAGCTGGCGGCGTCGCCGGGGCTGGCGGTGGCCGGGCCGGTGGCGCCGCCAGCAGTCCCGCCGGTCGCTGGGGCGTCGCGACGGCGCACCCGCGGGTGCTGCTGGCCGGCGCGGGCGCCCGCCGCGGCGGGGGAGTGAGCGGCATCCCCGGCCGCGCCGCAGCGATGGCGGTCCTGGAGACCCCGGCGACCTGACGACGTCGTGGCTCCGTCCGCCTGCCGGCAGCCAGGCTGCCCAGCGGCCCGGACCCGAGGTCAGTCGAGGGTCAGGGCCGCCGCCGGGGTGACTCGGGCAGCCCGGCGGGCCGGGAGGACCGCGGCCAGCAGGCCCGCGAGGACACCTACCGGGAGGACGGCGGCAAGCTCCAGCCACGGGATCCGCCAGGTCGCGGCATCGAGGGCAGCCTTCACGAACGTCTCGTAGCCCACCCAGGCGAACCCGACGCCCAGCACCGTGCCGAGCAGGGCGGCCGTCACGGACAGCAGCACCGCCTCGGTTGCGAGCATCCGGCGCAGCTGCCTGCGGGTGAGCCCGAGCGCCCGCAGCACGGCGTGCTCCCGGGCCCGCTCCAGCACGGAGAGCCCCAGCGTGTTCGCGATGCCGACCAGGGCGATCACCACGGAGATGCCGAGCAGCCCGAGCGTCGCGCCCGTGATGATCCCCAGCATCTGGTCGTCGGCGGCCTCGGCCCGCAGCCCGTTGTCGACGTCGGCGCCGACCGTGTCCGCCAGCGTCTCCAGGGCGCCGACCAGGGCGACCGGGTCGGCGTCGGCCGCGGCGCGCACCCAGACGGCGTGCGGCCGGGGCGTACCGAGGGCCGCCAGCGTGCCGGACGCGACCAGGCCGGCGCCGCCCCAGCCGCTGCCCGTGGTGACCTGCAGCTCCACCTCCGGGGCACCGTCCCCGGCAACAGCCTGCGCCGTCACCGGGTCGCCGAGCACGTCCGCGGGGTCGTCGCCGTACACGTCCGCGTCCAGCGCGACCGTGCCCGGTCCGACCGCCGCGAAGGTCCCGCCGTCGCGGGCGACCAGGCCGGCGTCGGGCGCGCTGAGCAGCAGCAACGGCCGGTCCGCCCCGTCCTGACCAGCCCCGCCGCCGGCCCCCCGACCGACCTCGACCAGCACCCCCTCCACCACGATCGCCTGGCCCACGCCCGGCGTCGCACGCACCTGCTCCAGCACATCGGCGTCGAGCGGCCCGTCCCACGACGTGAGCGCCACGTCGAGCGGGTGCGCGGTGCCGTGGTTCGCGTCCACGGACGCGCGCGTCGTAGCCAGGCCGGTGAGCACCGCCGTCGTCAGGGTGACGCCCACCAGCAGGGAGGCCGTCGTGGTGGCCGTGCGCCGCGGGTTGCGCACGGCGTTCTCGGTCGCGAGCCGGCCACCGGTTCCGAGCAGCGCCCCGATCCCGCGCACCACACGCGGCACGAGCAGCGGGCCGAACAGGAGCACGCCCGCGAACAGCGCGGCGCCCCCGGCCACCATGCTCACCGCGCTGTCCTGGACCGCCGCCACCGCCAGCAACGCCGCCCCGCCGGCCAGGAGCACCGCCCCGAGCACCACGCGGACGCGGCCGGTGCCGGTCCGCGCGTCCACGACGCCGTCGGGCCGCAGGGCCGCCAGCGGGCTCACCCGGACCACGCGCCGGGTCGGCAGCCACGACGCGAGCAGCGTCACCACCAGGCCCACGGCGAACCCGCCCAGCAGCCACCAGACCGGCAGCCGGTCGGGAGCGCCCAGCGGGCTGTTCCGCGTGACCGCCCCGGCCAGCGCGATCAGGCCGTAGCCGAGCCCGATCCCGGCGCCGACCCCGCCCAGCGAGGCGAGCACGCCGACGACGACGGCCTCCCGGCGCACCGATCCCAGGACCTGCCGCCGCGTGGCGCCCACGCAGCGCAGCAGCGCGAAGTCACGCACGCGCTGGGCGAAGAGGATCGCGAACGTGTTGGTGATGACCAGGACCGAGACGATCCCGGCGATCCCGGCGAACACCAGCAGGAGCAGCGCCATGGTGTTCACGTTGTTGGTGTGCTGGGCCATGCTCGCGGCGACGAGCTCCTGGGGCGTGAGCGCGACCGCGCCGTCGGGCAGCCGGCCGGGGTCGCCCACGACCACCGCCCGGTCCAGCAGCAGCGTGTCGTCGTCGCGCCAGTGCAGCAGCTGGTCGAACGTGATGTACACCGCGGCCTGGCCCAGGTTGGCCGACGCCGCGCCGATCCCGACCACCCGCAGGTCGACCGCGTCGCCGCCGGCGCCGAGCGTGACCGTGTCGCCGACGGCGATCGTCATCTCCTGCGCGGTCCAGGCGTCCACGACGGCCTCACCCTCGCGCTCGGGGAAGCGGCCCGAGTCCAGGGTCTGCCAGCGCAGCCGCGGCAGGTCGGCGATCGACCCGACGAACTTGCCGGCGGCCTGCTCGTCGCCCGCCCGCAGCGGCAGGGTGGCGCTGCCGAGCACCGCCACCTCGTCCCCGTGCTGGGCGGCATAGGTGATGGCGTTCTGCGTGCCCAGGTTCGTGACGACGTGGTCGGCGCCGGCGAACGGGGCGCCCGCGCCCGCCAGGATGCGGTTCTGGGCCCCCGTCGTGAGCACGCCGACGGCCACCACGAACGCGACCGCGACGACGACGGCGGTCCCCGCCGCGACGTACCGCCGCAGGTGCCGCCGCAACGAGGCGAGAAGGACGGTACGCATCAGGCGATCAGCCCGTCCTGCACGGTGACGACGTCGTCGGCGTAGGCCGCGGCGTCCGGCTCGTGCGTGACCATGACGACCGTCTGGCCGAGCTCGCGGGCCGACCGCCGCAGGTGGTCCAGCACCTCCGCCGACGTGGTGCTGTCCAGGTTGCCCGTGGGCTCGTCGGCGAACAGCAGGCTCGGGGAGGTGATCAGGGCGCGCGCGATCGCGACCCGCTGCTGCTGCCCGCCGGACAGCTCCGCCGGGAGGTGGTCCAGCCGGTCCGCGACACCCAGGGATTCGGCCAGCTCGTGCGCGCGCTCGCGGGCGGCGTCGTCGAGCCGAGGGCTGCCCAGCTCCAGGGGAAGGAGGATGTTCTGCCGCGCCGTGAGCATCGGCAACAGGTTGAACGACTGGAACACGAACCCGATGTGCTCCCGGCGGAAGACCGTCAGGGCGTCGTCGCCGAGGGAGCCGAGGTCCGTGCCGTCGACGACGACCGTCCCGCCGCTCGGCTGGTCGAGCCCCGCCAGGCAGTGCATCAGCGTGGACTTGCCCGACCCGCTCGGCCCCATGATCGCCGTGAACCGGCCGCTCGGGACGTCGAGGTCGACGCCGCGCAGGGCGTGCACCTGGGCCGCGCCACGGCCGTACGTCTTGGTCAGGCCGCGGGCGCTCGCGGCCGGGGGCCGGCCGCCGGGCTCCCCTGCGGGCTCGCCGCCGGGTGTGCCGGCGGGCTGGGGCGTGGGCCGGCCGGGGCCGG
Source organism: Promicromonospora kroppenstedtii (assembly GCF_044389675.1). Lineage (NCBI taxonomy): Bacteria > Bacillati > Actinomycetota > Actinomycetes > Micrococcales > Promicromonosporaceae > Promicromonospora > Promicromonospora kroppenstedtii. The sequence goes on from NZ_JBIRYI010000015.1 coordinate 29,887, forward strand.
GCTGGGCGTCGCGCCGGGTAGCGGTCGCCGGTGCGCGTCTGCTGGTGGACATGTGCCCAGCCAAGGCAGCGGGCGGTTGCCGGGGTGTATGCGGAATTCGATACGCCCGCGATATACCCCGCCTCCGTAGCATCGAGGGTATGCGCGTGCTGATCGTCGAGGACGAACCCGAGCTGGCGGACGGCATCCGCGCGGGCCTGCGCCTGGAGGCGATCGCTGCCGACGTCGCGGGCGACGGACACACGGCCCTGGAGCTGCTGAGCGTCAACGCGTACGACATCGCCGTCCTCGACCGCGACATCCCCGGGCCGTCGGGTGACGAGATCGCCCGGAGCCTGGTCGCGTCCGGCAGCGGCATGCCGATCCTGATGCTCACCGCCGCCGACCGGCTCGACGACAAGGCGTCGGGGTTCGAGCTGGGCGCCGACGACTACCTCACCAAGCCGTTCGAGCTGCGCGAGCTCGTGCTGCGGCTCCGGGCGCTCGACCGCCGCCGGGCCCACCACCGCCCGCCGGTGCGGGAGATCGCGGGCCTGCGCGTGGACCCGTTCCGGCGCGAGGTCTACCGCGACGGCCGATATGTGCCGGTGACCCGCAAGCAGTTCGCCGTCCTGGAGGTGCTCGTGGCGGCCGACGGCGGCGTCGTGAGCGCCGAGGACCTGCTGGAGCGGGCCTGGGACGAGAACGCCGACCCCTTCACCAACGCGGTGCGTATCACGGTGTCGGCGCTGCGCAAGCGGCTCGGTGAACCCTGGGTGATCGCCACGGTGCCGGGCGTGGGCTACCGGATCGACGTGCCGGCCCCCGCGGAAGCCGGCCGTGGATAGGGCGCCCGGCCTGAGCGTCCGCCTCAAGCTCACGCTGAGCTACACGGGGTTCCTCATGCTGGCGGGCACGCTCGTGCTCGCCGTCGTGTGGCTGTTCCTGCTGCGGTACTCGCCCCGGGACGGGATCGACACGCTGCGCGAGCTCCTCAACCCCGGGGTGTTCATCGGCGGGTGGGGGCCGCGGGTGTTCCTGCCGGCCGCCACGCTGGTGATGGCATTTCTGCTGGTGTTCGGTCTGGTGGGCGGCTGGTTCCTCGCGGGCCGCATGCTCGCCCCGCTGGCGCAGATCACCGACGCCACCCGCCGGGCCTCGGGCGGGTCGCTCGCGCACCGGATCCGCCTGCCCGGCCGCCGTGACGAGTTCCGTGAGCTGGCCGACTCCTTCGACGCCATGCTCGCGCGGCTCGAGGCGCACGTCGCCGAGCAGCGCCGGTTCGCGGCCAACGCCTCCCACGAGCTGCGCACGCCGCTCGCGATCGCCCAGACGTTCCTCGAGGTGGCCCGCAAGGACCCGGACGGCGCCACCGGCGAGCTCGTCGAGCGGCTGCACGCCGTCAACTCCCGCGCGATCGACCTCACCGAGGCGCTGCTCGTGCTCAGCCGCGCCGACCAGCGCTCCTTCACCCCGGAGCACGTCGACCTCTCGCTCCTGGCGGAGGAGGCCACCGAGACGCTCCTGCCGCTCGCCGGGCGACGCGGCGTCACGATCGAGACCACGGGCGACGTCACCCCGACCACCGGCTCGCCGGCGCTCCTGCTGCAGCTGACGACCAACCTCGTGCACAACGCGATCGTCCACAACCTGCCCGACGGCGCCCCCGAGCCCGGCACCGTGCACGTCCACACCGACACCGGGCCTGGCGGCGCGACCCTCGTCGTCGAGAACACGGGGGAGCGGCTCACCGAGGGCCTGGTCGCCACGCTCGCCGAGCCGTTCCAGCGCGGTACCGAACGCGCCCGCGCGGCCCGGTCGGGCGCCGATCACGTGGGGGTGGGCCTGGGCCTGGCGATCGTCCGGAGCATCGCCGAGGCCCACGACGGGACCCTCGCGCTCGCGGCTCGCCCCGGCGGAGGCCTGCGTGCCACGGTCCGGCTGCCGCCCGGGCACGTCTGACGGCATAGGGGGGCGGGGCGGGGTGCGCGCCAGGTGCGGAGCGCCTGCTACCGGCTGCCCGGTGCCGGGCGCCGGACCGACCATGCACCTGCTGCCAGATGTGGCTTCCGCCTGGCAGCAGGTGCATGGTTGCGGACCCGCCGACGCAAACGTCGCTCAACCGGTCGGCGACCGGCTCGGCAGGCCTGACCGCGTCGGGCCGTGAAGCACCATGCACCTGCTGCCAGGCGAGCGTTGCGTCTGGCAGCAACTGCATGGTCGATCGCGTGGGGCTCCGGGCGATCAGCCCTCCTGCGCGGCCGTCCAGGCGTAGGCGGGGTCCGTGACCAGCAGGTCCTCGTGCCGGCCGCGGGCCACGACGGTCGCGGGGGCTCCGGCCGCCCCCGGTGTTCCGGTCCCGCCGGACCCACCGGTTCCGCCGGACCCACCGGTTCCGCCGGACCCACCGGGGAGGCCGACGTCGCCCGAGGCGCCGCCGGCCAGAAGCAGCACCTCGTCCGCGACGGCCAGCGGCGTCAGCCGGTGCGTGGCCACGAGCACCGCGCGCCCCGTCGTGCGGGCATGGGCGGCGACGGCGTGCACCAGCGCGTCGGCGGTCCGCCCGTCGAGGTGCTCGGCGGGCTCGTCCACGAGCAGCACCCGGGCGGGCGCGAGCAGCGCCCGGGCCACGAGCAGCCGACGGCGCTCGCCGCCCGACACAGCCGCGGCGTCCGTGCCGACCACGGTGTCCAGGCCCGCCGGCAGCGCGGCGAGCCATCCGCCCAGCCCGACGGCGTCCAGTGCCGCGCGGGCCTCGTCGGGCGTGACGTCGCCGCGCGCGACCCGCAGGTTCTCCAGCACCGTCGTGTCGAAGACGTGCCCGTCCTCGGCGACGAACAGGGCGCCGGAGCGAGTGCTCGTGCTCGATCCGACGTCGTCGCCGACCCCGACCGTGCCGACCTCGACCGTGCCGGCCCCGGCCGGCGGGATCAGCCCGGCCGCCGTCATCAGCAGTGTCGTCTTGCCGACGCCGGACGGCCCCGCCAGCGCGACCACCGACCCGGGCCGCAGCGTGAGGGAGACGCCGTCGACGGCCACGACCGGCCGGCCGTCCGGGCCGGGCCAGCCCGCGGCGACGTCGTCGAGCACGAGCAGCGCGGCGTCGCCCCTACCCCCCGACGGGTCAGACGCGCGGACCACCCCGGCGGCCCGTGCGTCTGAGTCGTCCGTCGGGTCCGTGGGCAGCAGCGCCAGCAGCCGCCGCGCCGCCTCGCGCGACCGGTGCAGCTGGACCGCCGCGGCGGGCAGCCCCGCGGTCGCCTCGAACACGGCGAGCGGCGTCAGCACGATCACCGTCAGCGCTTCGGGCGACAGCGTCCCGGACAGCGCGGCCGGGATCCCGAACGCCAGCGCCGCGAGCACCGCAAGGCCCTGGGCGAGCGCCCCCAGGGCGGCGGCGCGCCCGGAGGTGCGGGCGCCGTCGTCGGCGACGGCGGACAGGCGCGCGTCCGCGGCGTCCAGGTCACCCAGCCGCGCGCCGAACCGGCCGGAGACCCGCAGCGGCGCCGACTCCTCCAGGAGCTCCAGCGACAGCGCCGTCACCTCGCCGCGGGCCGCCGCGCCCCGCGCCTCCGTGCGGGCCGCCGCCCGCGCCGCGAGCCACGGCGTCACGACACCCGCCAGCACCAGGCAGGCCGCCAGCGCGAGACCCGCGGCCGGCAGCAGCACGCCCAGCAGGATCACCGACCCCAGCGATGTGACCACCGCGACGCCGGCGGGCACTATCGCGCGCACCACCACGTCGCCGACGTCGTCCACGTCCTGGCCGATCCGCGCCAGGAGCTCACCGCGCCGCACCGTGACCGGCCGGTCGTCGCCGGCGAGCCGCTCGTAGAGGTTGGCGCGCAGGGCCGCCATCCCGCGCAGCGCGACGTCGTGCGAGGCGAGGCGCTCGCAGTAGCGCAGCACGCCGCGCCCGATGCCGAACGCCCGCACCGACACCACGGCCACCGACAGCGTCAGCACCGGCGGCATCTGCGACGCCCGGGCGACGAGCCAGGCTGCGACCGCCGCCAGCCCGATCGCGCAGGTCAGCGCCAGCGTGCCGAGCGCGATCGCGGCCGCGACCTTGCCTGGCCGCACCTCCAGCAGGGGCAGGATGCGCCGCAGCGGGTCTGGGCCGCGGGCGTCACGGCGCGGCTTGGGCGGGGCTGCCGCCGGCCGGGCCGGGCCCCGGGTCACCTGGTCGTTCATCGTGGCTCCTGACCGTTCGCGAGACCGGATGTCTTCGCCGGGCGCGGTCCCGGCTCGGGCGCGGGCCCGGCGGTGCCGACCCCGTGCGGGTCCGTCCCCGGAGCCGCGGCCCGGTCCGCTGCGTCGGCCCCGGCCGCCGGGTCCGCCGCCGAGCGGACGTCGATCACCTGGTCGGCGAGGGCCAGCAGCGAGGCCCGGTGCGCGACGACGAGCACGGTGCGGCCCGCGTCCCGCCAGGCCCGCACGGTGTCGAGCACGGCCTGCTCGCCGCGCGCGTCCAGGTGCGCGGTGGGCTCGTCGAGGATCACCAGCGGCCGGGCCGCGGCGTCGTCGAGCAGGGCGGAGGTGAGCGCGACGCGCTGGCGCTGTCCCACGGACAGCCCCACGCCGCCGAGCCCGATGCGGGTGTCCCAGCCGTCGGGCAGGCTGCCGACGACGGCGTCCAGCCCCGTCAGGCGGGCGGCCTCCGCGAGGTCTCGGTCCTGGTCGGCCCCGGCGGCGCCGTCGAGCACGACGTCGCGCAGCCGCCCCGGCGGGAGCGCCGGGCGCTGCGGCACCCAGGTGAGTCCCGACCACCACGCGTCGAGCCCGCCCGGCTCCGCGTCGGCCAGTCCGCGGAGCGGGGCGTCGTCGGGGCCGCCGTCCGGCAGCAGCCCGACCCGTCCGGCGTCCGGTTCGAGCAGGCCGAGGACCGTGAGCACGGCGGTCGACTTGCCCGACCCGCTCGGCCCGCGCAGGGCGACGACCCGGCCCTCGCCGGGTACGCCGGACCCCAGCGGGATCCGCGCGGACAGTCCGGCCGGCGCGATGACCCCGCGGCCCCCGGCGCGCACCGAGACCCCGTCGAGCACGAGCGTCCGCCGCACGGGCACGCTCGTGCCTGCCGAGCCACCCGACCCCGCGGAGCCTCCCGTACCCGCGGCGCCCCCGGCCCCCGCGCCGACCTCCGCCGCGCCGCCCGAGACCAGCGCGAACGCCCGGTCCACCGCGGCCACGCCGTCGACCGACGCGTGGAACTCCGCCCCGACCCGCCGCATCGGCAGGTAGATCTCGGGGGCCAGGACCAGCACCGCCAGCGCGGGCTGCAGTTCCATGGCGCCCTCGACGAGCCGCAGCCCGACGCCCACGGCGATGATCGCCACCGAGAGCGTCGTGAGCAGCTCGAGCACCATCGACGACAGGAACGCGATGCGCAGGGTGCCCATCGTGGCCCGGCGGGAGGCGTCGCCCAGCGCGCGCACCCGTTCGCCCGGCCCGAACGACCGGCCGAACGCGCGCAGCGTCGGGAGCCCGGCCACCAGGTCGAGCACCTGGGCGCCCAGCCGTTCCACGGTGGCGAGCCGCCGCTGCGACATCCCGGCCGTCAGGCGCCCGACGAGCACCATGAACATCGGCACGAGAGGCAGCGTAACGATCGCGATCAGGGCGGAGACCCAGTCCAGGCCGAGCACCACGCACACGAGTGCGGGCGTGACCAGGGCGGTCAGCACGAGCTGCGGCACGTACCGCACCAGGTACGGTTCCAGCGCGTCGAGGCCACGTGTCGCGAGGGTCGCGACCTCGGCCTCCGGGCTCGCCCCGCTCCCGCCGCCCGACGTCGACGCGGGGCCGGGCGCCGTCGTCGTCCTGGCACTCGAGACGCCGCCGTCCGCGGCCACTGCCGAAGGACCGTCCGCGGCGGCCGACACCGCTGCCGCGGAGACCGAACGGGCCTCCGCCACTGCCGCCGTCGGCCAGGAGGCCCGGGGCCCGCGCAGCGCCCAGGCCTCCACGACCGCCCGGCGCAGCTCGGCGATGGTGCGGGCGGCCGCGCGCAGCGCGTACCGCTCCTGCGCCCAGGCGACGACGGCGCGCCCGACCACCACCACCGCGAGTCCGGCGAAGGGCCACACCAGATCGGGCGCGGAGACGCCGTCCCCGCGCACGACCGGGGTCAGCAGCGCGGCGATCAGGAGTGCCTGCGCGACGATCAGCGCGGCGGCGGCCACACCGAGGCCGACCGTGAGCGCCACGTACCAGCGGGCCGCGTGCACGTGGCGCAGCAGGCGAGGGTCGAGCGGTTTCATGACGAGATGGTCCCGTAGCCGGACGACGTCCGGGTCAGAACGCCGACTCCTTGATCTTCTTCCAGGTCAGGCCGGCAGGGGCGGGGATGTGGTCCACCGTGAGCCGGCGCCGGAAGACCCAGTAGGTCCAGCCCTGGTACAGGATCACCAGGGGCGTGAGGAACACGGCGACCCAGGTCATGATGGTCAGGGTGTACGGGGTCGAGGACGCCTCGGCGATGGTCAGCGAGTTGCCGCCGTCCAGGCCCGGCATGACGTCGGGGTACATGGAGCCGAAGATCAGCACGACCGCCGCGACGATGGTCACGGCCGAGAGGCCGAAGGCCCACCCCTCACGTCCGGCGCGGTTGGTCAGCGCGACGCCGACCAGACCCACCGCGGCGACCACGACGACCGCCCAGGTCCAGGTCACGGAGAACGCGAGCTGCGCCCAGACCGCCCAGCCACCGGCCACGACCACGGCCACCACCGCCAGCACACCGGCGAACCGCCGGGCCCTGGCGCGGATCTCGCCGTCGGTCTTGAGCGCCACGAACACCGCCCCGTGCAGCAGGAACAGCACGAGCGTGGTGGCGCCGCCGAGCAGCGCGAACGGGTTGAGCAGTGCCCAGAAACCGCCCACGTACTGGTGCGCCTCGTCGAGCTGGACGCCGCGGACCAGGTTGGCGAACGCCACGCCCCAGAGCACGGCGGGTACCCAGGAGCCCACCTGGATCGCGACGTCGCAGCGGCGCGCCCACACGGCGTCGGCGATCTTGCCGCGGTACTCGAAGGCGACCCCGCGCACGATCAGGGCCACGAGGATGAGCAGCAGCGGGAGGTAGAAGCCGGAGAACAGGGTGGCGTACCACTCGGGGAAGGCGGCGAAGGTGGCGCCGCCCGCGGTGATCAGCCATACCTCGTTGCCGTCCCAGAGCGGACCGATGCTGTTCACCAGCACGCGCCGCTCCTTCTCCCGGTGCGCGGCGTTGCCGCGGGGGAGCAGGGACATCAGCATCCCGACGCCGAAGTCGAACCCTTCGAGCACGAGGTACCCGGTCCACAGGATCGCGATGATGAAGAACCACACGAGTGCGAGGTCCACGGTCACTTCCTTGTCTTCGAGAGGCTGGTCTTCGAAAGGCTGATCTGCATGGGACTGGTCGGCATGGGGCTGGGCCTCGTAGGGCTGAGCCTGCGCATCAGTAGGCGAACGAGAGGGGCCGGTCGGAGTCGTCCCCGGCGGCCTCGGGCGACTCGTCACGGACGGTCATGGGCACGCCCTCGATCGCGTACCGGTGCATGAGCCGGTACCAGACGACGGCCAGCGCGCCGTAGACCAGGGTGAAGACGATCATCGAGGTGAGCACCATGCCGGGGCTCACCACCTCCGAGACCCCGCGCATGGTGAGCAGGCGGATCTGGTCGATACCGGTGGGGTTCGGGGCCACCACCCATGGCTGGCGGCCCATCTCGGTGAAGATCCAGCCGAACGACGAGGCGAGGAACGGCGTGGGGATCGCGATGATGCCGATGCGGGCGAGCCACTTGTTGTCGCTGACCCGGCCGCCGCGCGTGAACCAGAGGGCGGCCAGGGCGAGCAGCGCGGACCCGGCGGCGAACCCGATCATGAGCCGGAAGCTCCAGTAGGTGACGGCGAGGTTCGGTGTGTACGAGATGGCGTTGCCGGCCTCGTCGGTGGCGCCGAACTTCTCCGAGTACTGCTCCTGCACGTCGTTGACGCCGGGCAGGAAGCTCTCCGGGCCGGAGAAGTGCCCGGTGCCGAGGTAGCTGGCCAGGCCGGGCACCTCCAGGACGTGCCGCACGCCCTCGCAGGAGTTGGAGAGGTCGCCGATCGTCAGGATCGAGAAGTTCGCTGCCTCCTCGCCGTCGCACAGCGCCTCGGCGGACGCCATCTTGCCCGGCTGCTGCTCGAACATGAGCTTGCCCTGGACGTCGCCCGACAGCGCGACGCCGACGCCGGCGACCAGCATGACGACCGTGCCGAGGATCACGGCGGGGCGGTACACGTTGCGGGCGAGCTCGACGGACTCGGGCTGCTTGGTCCGGGCCAGGCGCACCATCCACCAGGCGGCGATGCCCGCCACGAACGTCCCGGCGGTCAGGAAGGCCGCGGCGACGGCGTGGGGGAAGGCCGCCCAGAGCGTGTTGTTGCCCAGGATCGCCCAGATGGACTCCATCTCGGCGCGACCCGTCTCGGGGTTGTACCGGGCGCCGACGGGGTGCTGCATCCAGGAGTTGGCGGCCAGGATGAAGAAGGCCGACAGGTTCACCGCGACGGCCACGGCCCAGATGCAGGCCAGGTGCACCTTCTTGTTCACCCGGTCCCAGCCGAAGATCCATACGCCGAGGAAGACCGACTCCACGAAGAACGCGGCGAGGGCCTCCATGGCCAGCGGGGCGCCGAACACGTCGCCGACGAACCGCGAGTACTCGCTCCAGTTCATGCCGAACTGGAACTCCTGCACGATCCCGGTCACCACGCCGAGCGCGAAGTTGATCAGGAAGAGCTTGCCGAAGAACTTGGTCAGCCTCAGCCACCGCTCGTTCCCGGTCCGGACCCAGGCGGTCTGCATGATCGCCACGAGGGGCGCCAGGCCGATCGTGAGGGGGACGAAGATGAAGTGATAGACGGTGGTGATGCCGAACTGCCAGCGTGCCAGGTCGAGAGCTTCCACTCCGGGCTCCTGTGGTTTCTCCGAACGGCTCTGTCCCTTTGGACGCTAGGCCTGATCTGCCAGGTCCGCGCGTTGCCGCGGGGTGAATCCGTCGCTTGTGAATGTCTTCACAAGGCACTGTACACGCACTCGGGGTGCCGTTCGGTGCGTTGTTGTCCGCGCCTTCAGCAGGGGCGATGCGGAAGGGGTCTCCTGTGCGATACTGGTCGAACCCGCGTAGGCCCACATCCCTGCGCGGCCTGCAGAGTCCAACACTGCCCGCGATCCGCACGCGGTGCCGCTGTCACGCAGAACGTGGCCGCAGGCGTCCGCGAAGATCGTAGGAACGGGGCCGCAGCCGAGACTTCCGTCCAGATGTGTCGCTTCGCCGCGATGCATCCACCGGACGACCGACCGCCTGGCGGTCCGCGTGGTGTGGGGCGGACGCCGGGCTACAGGAGCACCCAACGTGACGCCTTCCAGCACCACCGGTTCGACCATCGGGTCACAGGATGATCACGACGCACCTGAGGCGAACGCCCAGGTCAACACTGGTGGGGAGGCCCCGGCGGACGCGACGTCCACCAAGCGCCCGCGTCGCCGCGCCACCCGGTCCGTCGTCTCGACGGCCAAGCACGTCGAGCCCATCGTCGTCGGCTCGTCCGACACCCCTACGACCCCGGCCGAGGGTCAGCCCGTGACCACGGGCGGCACCGCCGCCGTCGCCACGCCGACCACGCCCGCGGCCGGTGAGCCGGCCGCCAAGCGGCCGCGCCGCCGCGCCACGCGCGGCGTGTCCACGCCCACGGCGGCCGAGACCCCGGCTCCGGCCGCGCCCGTCGCCGAGCCGGTCCAGGACCAGCCGGTCGCGACCGAGCCCGTCGAGGCCGCCGCGCAGGCCGAGGCAACCCGGACTGAGACAGATGTCACTGCCGAGGTCGCTTCCGAGGCCGCGGTCGCCGCGGAGCCTGCTGCCGCGGAGCCCGAGGCCGCGCAGCCCGAGCCGGAGTCGCAGCCCGAGCCCGCCGCGGAGGAGTCCGCGCCGCTCGGCATCGACCTCCCCGAGCCGGTCGCGGCCGCAGAGGCGCCCGCCCGCGGGGTCGTCAGCCTGGACGACATCGTCCTGCCGGGTGGTCCGGCGGCCGAGGCCGCCCCGGCCGAGAAGTCCGCGCCCAAGCGCCGTAGCCGCAAGAAGGCCGAGCCGGTCGCCGACGTCGATACCCCGGCCGAGCAAGCCGTCGAGGCCACGCAGGAGCAGGCCGAGCAGGCTGCCGAGCCGGCGCCCAAGCGCAGCCGGTCGCGCCGCAAGCCCGCCGCCGAGGCCGTGCCGGCCGAGGAGGCCACGGCTACCGCCGAGACCCCCGCCGCCGAGGCCCCTGCCGCCGAGGCCCCCGCCGTCGAGACCCCTGCCGCAGAGGAGCCGGCCGAGGAGCCCGCCGCTCGGGCCCGCACGCGCCGCGGCGGTCGCCGCCCGGCGTTCGAGCAGCCGGCGGCGCCGGCGCAACCCGCGCAGTCGCCCGCCGCGACGACCTCGGGTACCCGCGTGCCGCGCCTGGCCACGACGGCGCTGCTGTTCCAGGCACCCGACGACTCCGCGCGCCGGTCACGCCGCGCCCAGGCCCCGGCCGGTCCGCCGCGCCCGCAGGACCTGACGCCGCAGTTCGCCCGTCCCGTCGCGCGCCCGGTCGAGCCGGCCGCCGAGAAGCCGGCTGCCCCGGCCGAGGCCTCCGCGCCCGCCGAGCAGGCCGCCGAGGCGCCGGTCGAGACGCCTGCTGCGTCCGCCCCCGAGGCGGCCCCGGAGCCCCGTACCCGCAGGTCCGGCTCCCGCCGGGCCGTGCGCCGCACGGGCCCGAGCGCCGAGCAGCCCGTGGAGGCCCCGGCCGAGCCCGCCGCGCAGGAGAGCACGCCGGCCGAGGTCGAGGCCACGCCGGAAGCACCTGAGGCAGCCGAGGCCACCGCCCCGGCAGCCCCGCAGTTCGTCGCCGCCGAGCTGAGCGACGACGACGCCGCGGCGGTCGACGAGGTCGGCGCCATCGAGGAGGAGCTGGTCGCCGAGGGCGTCGAGCTCGAGGAGCTCGCCCCGGGCGACTTCGAGGAGTACGACGACGAGGACGTGCGCCCGTCGCGCCGTCGTCGTCGCCGGGGTGGCCGCGGACGCCGTGGCGGCCGCACCAACCGCTCGGACGAGATGGACGACTCGGCCGACGAGGACCAGGACGACGAGTCCGAGGAGGACGCCCAGTCGTCCGACGACGAGGACGGCGACGCCGAGGACTCGGGGCAGGACTCCGCCGAGGGTGACGCCGAGGGCGAGGGCGGCAGCCGCCGTCGTCGGCGTCGTCGCCGGGGCACCCGCGGCGAGCGGGCCGAGGCGGCAGCCGCCCGCACGGGCCGCAGTGACGAGGTCACCGCGCTCAAGGGTTCCACGCGCCTGGAGGCGAAGCGTCAGCGTCGCCGTGAGGGCCGCGACCACGGCCGTCGCCGTCAGATCATCACCGAGGCCGAGTTCCTGGCCCGCCGCGAGTCGGTGCAGCGGTCGATGATCGTGCGCGAGAAGGACGGCCGCACGCAGATCGCGGTGCTGGAGGACGGCGTGCTCGTGGAGCACTACGTGTCGCAGCAGTCGCAGGCGTCGATGGCCGGCAACGTGTACCTGGGCCGGGTCCAGAACGTGCTGCCCTCCATGGAGGCCGCGTTCGTCGACGTCGGCAAGGGCCGCAACGCCGTGCTGTACGCGGGCGAGGTCAACTGGGACGCGGCGGGCCTGGAGGGCCAGCCGCGCCGGATCGAGCAGGCGCTGAAGTCGGGCGACTCGGTGCTGGTGCAGGTCACCAAGGACCCGATCGGCCACAAGGGCGCACGCCTGACGAGCCAGGTCACCCTGGCCGGCCGCTACCTCGTGTTCGTGCCCGGCGGCGGCATGACCGGCATCAGCCGCAAGCTGCCCGACACCGAGCGGTCGCGCCTCAAGAAGATCCTTCGCGAGGTGGTCCCGGACGGCGCCGGAGTCATCGTGCGCACCGCCGCCGAGGGGGCGAGCGAGGAGGAGCTGCGCGCCGACGTCCAGCGCCTGCAGGGCCAGTGGGACGCCATCCAGGCCAAGTCGAAGAAGGCGTCCGCCCCTGCCCTGCTGCAGGGTGAGCCGGACATGGCGATCCGAGTGGTCCGCGACATCTTCAACGACGACTTCTCGTCGCTGGTGGTGCAGGGCGAGGGCGCGTGGGACGAGATCGCGCACTACGTCGAGGAGCTCGCTCCCGACCTGCGCGAGCGCGTGTCCAAGTGGGTCGAGAACACCGACGTGTTCACGGTCCACCGCGTGGACGAGCAGCTCGCCAAGGGCATGGACCGCAAGGTCTGGCTGCCCTCGGGCGGCTCGCTGGTCATCGACCGCACCGAGGCCATGACGGTCGTGGACGTCAACACCGGCAAGTTTACCGGTGCGGGCGGCACGCTCGAGGAGACCGTCACGCGGAACAACCTCGAGGCGGCCGAGGAGATCGTGCGGCAGCTCCGCCTGCGCGACATCGGCGGCATCATCGTCATCGACTTCATCGACATGGTGCTCGAGTCCAACCGTGACCTGGTGCTGCGTCGCCTGGTCGAGTGCCTGGGCCGGGACCGCACCAAGCACCAGGTCGCCGAGGTGACGTCGCTGGGCCTGGTCCAGATGACGCGCAAGCGCGTGGGCCAGGGCCTGGTCGAGGCGTTCTCCGAGACGTGCGAGCACTGCAAGGGCCGCGGCTTCATCGTGCACGAGGAGCCGATCGAGAAGCAGGGCTCCGGCTCGGGCGCGCCCGCTGCGGTCGAGGAGAGCCCGCGTGCGGCGCGGTCGCGCCGCAAGCGCGGCAAGGACGCCAAGGAGAAGGCGGCTCCCGCCCAGGAGCCGGTCGCGCCCGTCGCCAGCCTGCCCGAGGAACGGTCCGAGGCGCGCGAGGCCGTCAAGGCCACGCTCGCGACGATCGCCGCCGCGGCGCAGCACGCGCACGAGACCAAGGACACCGCCGAGGACGGTCCTGCCACGCTGGACGAGATACAGCTGCCCCCATCGGGCTCCGGCTCGTCGGGCCAGGCCGCTCCGGTGTCCGGTGACGCGCCCGAGCCCGCGGGCTCGCCCGCTGACGCCGGTTCGTCGGCGGACGCCGCGCCGTCGACCGACGACACGCCGGAGGGGGGCTCCGGCACTGGGCAGCCGGAACCGCCCAAAGGAGCTGGCGACGAGGTCGCCTGAGCAGAAGAAGGGCTTCTGGGCGTGGCTGACCGGCCGCTGACCTGAACCCGACGAGGGTCGCCACCGCGAGGTGGCGGCCCTCGTTTTTTGTGCCCGGGAACGGCCGGCTCGGGCGCCCCTGGACTTCTCCGGGCAAATCTCTTGCGGGTGCCCCACGTTCTATGGTTCATTAGTCGAGTAATGAACCAATGAGGTGCGACCGAGACGACGGAGACCGAGATGACAACCATCGCCGCGAGGCCGACGACCACCCGCCTGGGGTACGTCGACAACCTGCGGATCCTGCTGACCGTGCTGGTCCTGGCCCACCACAGCGCGCTGACCTACGGTGCACTGCCGATGTGGTACTGGACCGAGCCCAGCGAGAGCCTGTCCGGACTCGCGCTCGTGGCGTTCGTCGTCGCGAACCAGTTCTGGTTCATGGGCTTCTTCTTCCTGCTCTCCGGCCTGTTCGTGCCCGGCTCGGTGGACCGCAAGGGGCCGGGCGCGTTCGCCCGCGACCGGCTCGTCCGGCTCGGCGTCCCGCTGATCGTGTTCTGGCTGGTCGCGCGGCCGGTGCTGTCGCTGCCGGGCTGGCCCGAGCGCCGCGACCAGGGGGAGTCGTTCCTGCGGTTCTGGTTCAGCACGGGCGACCCCGGCCCGATGTGGTTCGTCGAGGTGCTGCTGGTGCTGTCGCTCGCCTACGCGGCGTTCCGGGCCGTTCGGGCCCGCTCCACCGCTCGTCTCGGTGCCGTGCCCGGGACCGACGCCGCCACCGACACCGCCACGTCCCTGGTCGCCCGCCCTCTGACCTTCCGCGCGATCGCCGCCTTCGTCGCGGTCCTGACCGTCGTGACGTACCTCTGGCGCCTCGCCGTGCCGCTGGGCACGTACTGGCCGGGGGTCGGCCTCCCGACGCCGGCCTACCTGCCGCAGTACGTGCTGCTCTTCGTGGCCGGGGTGCTCGCCACGCGCCGCGGCTGGCTGACGTCGCTCACCGTGCGGCAGGGCCGGGTCGCCCTGATCGTGGCGCTCGTCGGGGTGGGGGCGGCCCTCGGTGCGTCCGCCCTCGCGTCCGCGCCCGACGCCGGGATCGTCGTGCTGCTCGCCCAGAGCCTCGCCGAGAACGTCGTGGCCATCGGTGCGGCCGTGGGCCTGCTGGTGCTGTTCCGGGAGCGGTTCTCGGGCCAGCCGGCCTGGGCGCGGTTCGCCGCCCAGCACTCCTTCGCGGTGTACGTCATCCACCCGCTGGTGCTGGTGGGCGTGGCGATGCTGTTCGCGCCGCTCGTGGCCCCGGCGGGCGTGAAGTTCCTGATCCTGCTCGTGCTGTCGGTGCCGCTCTGCTGGGGCGCCGCGTACCTGCTGCGCCGCATCCCAGGCGTGGCGCGCGTGCTGTAGCCGCGGGTCGTGGCGTGAAGGTCCGCCTGCGGTCAGGCCTGCGTCGCGTCCGGGACGCAGGCCTGACCGCAGGGTCGAAAAGGACTTCCGCCGGTAGGCGCTGCCCGGGAGGATCGAGGGCGTGACACCCAAGACCTACGCCCGTGGGATGACCCCCTCCGGGACGGCTGTGACCTTGCGTGGCTGGACCGCCCACGACCTCGACGCGTTCCGTGGATGGCTGCGCCCCGAGCACGAGTGGCACCGCTGGGACGGCCCGTACTACCCGGTCCCGACGGCGGGACAGGCCGACGCACTCGTCGCGGCGCTGGCCCGGAGCAGCGGGCTGGACCGGGCGGCGGGCGGCGAGCCGCCGTCCGACACACCGCCCGACGGTGAGGACCCGGCCGACGGCGAGGACCCGCCCGATGGCGAGGACCCGCCCGATGGCGAGGACCCGCCCGCCGCCGGTGATCTCCTGCCGCCGGGCAGGCTCGTGGTCGACGTCGGCGGTGTGCTCGTGGGGACGGTCGCCTGGTACTGGGAGTCCCGCGAGACGGAGTGGGCGCGCATGGGCGTCACCGTGTACGACCCGGCGGTGCGCGGCCGGGGGATCGGGCGCACGGCGCTGGCGCTGTGGACGTCATTACTGTTCGAGAGCACGCCCTGGGTGCGGCTCGACTTCGCCACGTGGTCGGGCAACGACGCGATGCTCGGCGTGGGCAAGGCGCTGGGGTTCACGGAGGAGGCGCGGTTCCGGCAGGCCCGGATGGTCGACGGCGTGCGCTACGACTCGGTGGTGATGGGCGTGCTGCGGGACGAGTGGCGCGACCCGGCACGCCGTCAGCCGTTCCGCGGCAGCCTCTCGTAGAAGCCCGCGATCGTCCGCGAGAAGAGCTCGGGGAACTGGACGTTCCACGGGTGGCCCGCGCGCGGGACGATCCGCAGCTCCGCACGCGGGATCCCGGCGGCCAGCTCGCGCGCCGCCGGGATGTTGGCGACGTCGCGGCTGCCGCACAGGACGAGCGTCGGCGCCTGGATGGTCGGTAGCCCGGCCCGGAAGTCCGCGTCCGCGACCACGCGCAGGGCGCCGAGCCACTGCGCCTTGGTCAGGCCCATGCCGGCGGCGGTGCGCTCCGGCAGCATGCGCACGATCGTGCGCTGGATCAGCATCAGGGCGGGGTGTGGTCGCACCTGGCTGCCTGACAGGACGAGCGACGCCACCCGGTCGGGGAAGTCGAGCGCGAGCCGGGTGGCGGTCATTGCCCCGAGCGACAGGCCGCAGACGTGTGCCCGCTCGATGCCCCGCTCGTCGAGCAGGTCGCGCAGCCCGCGGGCGGCGCCGGCCAGCGTGAACTCGCCGGGGGTGGCGGCCCGGTCGAGGCCCGGGATGTCGGGGGCCAGCCCCGTCAGCCCGGCGGGCAGCGTGCCCAGCTGGGCGGCCCACGGGTCCTTCCCGGCACCCAGCCCCGGCAGGAACAGCACGGTCTCGACGTCGGTGGTCATGCCGACGAACGTAACCGAATGCTTGACTGGCGCCTATGAAAGACGGTCTGGGCGCAGGGCGCCTCGAGGTGATCGCCGGTCCGATGTTCGCCGGCAAGTCGGAGGAGCTGCTGCGCCGGGTGCGGCGGGCCCGGATCGCGCGCCGGGGCGTGCTCGTGGTGAGCCACGCCCTCGACGACCGGCGCGGGGTCGGCCGGGTGTCGTCGCACTCGGGGCAGGGCGTGCCGTCGCACACGGTGTCGCACGCCGAGGAGATCCCCGGCCTGCTGGACCCCGGCGCCGACGCCGGTACCGGTACCGGTACCGAGCTCGTCGCCGTCGACGAGGCGCAGTTCTTCGGCGCCGGCCTCGTGCCGGTCGTCACCGACCTGGCCGGTCGAGGTCTCGTCGTGGTCGTCGCCGGGCTGTCCGTCACCTTCGACGGTCAGCCCTTCACGCCCCTGCCCGAGCTCATGGCGCTGGCCGAGTCGGTGGAGAAGCTCACGGCGGTGTGCTCCGTCTGCGGGGCGGACGCCGCCTTCCACGTCCGGCTGCCCCAGGCACCGGGGGAGCCCGACGGCGGTGCGCTCGTGCCGGTCGCCGCCCACGTGGGCGGGTCGGAGTCGTACGAGGCCCGGTGCCGCCGGCACGCCGTCGTGCCCGGCTGACCTGCCGACGTCAGACCTTGCGCATCAGCTTGTACTGCGGGCAGTCGAACGGGTCGCGGGCGGCCAGCCCCACCTTGTTGAGGTAGTTGACGACGATCACGTACGACTGCGCCAGGCTGGTCTCCGTGTAGGGGATGCCGAGGGTCGCGCAGTGCTCCCTGACGATCTCGGCGGTCCGGATCAGGTGCGGGCGCGGCATGCTCGGGAACAGGTGGTGCTCGATCTGGAAGTTGAGCCCGCCCATCAGGATGTTCATGAACCGTCCGCCGCGGATGTTCCGCGAGGTGAGCACCTGCTTGGACAGGAAGTCGATGCGGGAGTCGGCGGGGATGATCGCCATGCCCTTGTGGTTCGGGGCGAACGAAGCGCCCATGTAGACGCCGAACACGGCCAGCTGCACGCCGAGGAACGCGAACGCCAGGCCGGGCGGCAGCACCCAGAACAGGATCGCCACGTAGACGCCGAGCCGCGCCGTGATGGTGACGAGCTCGCGAATCCGGGAGCGCAGCGTCTCGGGGCCGCCCGAGAAGAGCGAGCGGATCGAGAGGACGTGCAGGTTCAGACCCTCGAGCGTGAGCAGCGGGAAGAACAGCCAGCCCTGGTAGCGGTTGATCCACCGCTTGAGCCCGCGGTGCTGCCGGACACCCTCCTCCGTGAACGCGATCGTGTCGTTCTCGATGTCCGGGTCCTTGCCCATCTTGTTGGGGTTGGCATGGTGCCGGGTGTGCTTGGTCATCCACCACGAGTAGCTGATGCCGACGACGACGTTGGCGATCAGGCGACCCCAGCGGTCGTTGCGAGGGCCCGACTCGAAGACCTGCCGGTGCGAGGCCTCGTGCGCGACGAAGGCGAACTGGGTCAGGACGAGGCCGAGCGCGCCGGCCATCAGGAGCTGGAACCACGAGTCGCCCAGCAGCACGAACCCGGTGACGATCCCGCCGAGCGCGACGGTGAGCGTGGCGAGGGTCCAGGCGTAGTAGTGGTGGGCCCGGCGCAGCAGTCCGGCGTCGCGCACGGTGCGGGCCAGAGACGAATAGGTGCTGGTCGCCGGTTGGGCGCCCGGATCGCGGGGCTTGGTCGGGCGGAATCCGTCGCGCACGGCGGGTACGGCTTGGGCCATCTGGTCCTCACAGGCTCGGGTTCGACTTCCCAGCCGTGGGGTGGACTCAGGTGCCCGTCATGCGGATGGCTTCGAGCCTACGGGACCGTAGGTTGTGGCGCACGGGGCAGTTGTGGACGGATGGCGAAGAGTTCAAGACGGTGTGTTTACCTTCACCAGATATTTCGGGAGTCGGCGTCAGTCCTCGACCCCTCTGGCCGGCTGTGCCTGCGCTCCGCTCCGGGCGCGCGCCTCGTTCCTCGCCCCGCACCCTGCGCTGCGCTCCGGCTCAGTCCTCGATGAGCGGGACGAACCGGTAGCCGCCGTGGTCGGTCGCTCGGGTGCGCCCGTCGGGCAGGCGCTCGATGAGCAGCAGGGTCGTCCGTACGGGGATGACCATGCGCCCGCCGATCCCGACCTGTTCCACCAGGGTCCGGGGCAGGGCGGACGCCGCCGCCGACACCAGGATCCGGTCCCAGCCGTTCTCCTGAGGCTGGCCCAGCACCCCGGGTTCGGTGTGCTGGAGCGTCGCCCAGCCCATCCCGGTGCGTGCCACGTTGGCGGCGCCCCAGTCGGCGAGCCGGCTGTCGCGCTCGACGCCGAGCACCCAGCCCTGCGGACCGGTCAGGTAGGCGAGCAGCGCCGTCGTCCAGCCGGAGCCCGCGCCGACGTCGAGCACCCGCGCGCCGAGCGGCACGCGGAGCAGCCGCAGCATCGCGGCCACGGTGCTGGGCTGCGAGGACGTCTGGCCGCGGCCGATCGGCAGCGGCTGGTCCTGGCCCGCGAACGGGCGCTGCGAGCGGGGCAGGAAGTCGCGGCGGGGTACGGCGCGCATCGCCCGGGCGATGTCGTCGTGCTCGGCGGCCGGCTCGGAAACCATCACGTATCACCTGCACCCAGGTTAGGCACAGCCCCAGGCAGATCGCCATGTGCGCTGTCGCGGGCCCGTGCTCGCGGTCGACCGTGGGCAAGACCACGCGGCCGCCGGTTTGAACCCGCTGAGGGCATCGCGTAACCTTGATCTTCGGTGTGCTGTCTGCGCACCCGTCCTGCGTGCCCATGGCGCACCGCACTCGACCGCCGCGGCGGAGCGAGTCACAGCAAAGCCGGTGAGATCCGTCGTGCGCGCACGCCAAGACTAGAGAGATGAGTTGAACGTGGTGTACGCGATCGTCAAGGCCGGTGGCCGCCAGGAAAAGGTGTCCGTCGGGACCATCGTCGTCATGGACCGTGTCCAGGCGGCAGCTGGTGAGACCGTTGAGCTCCCGGCCCTGCTGCTGGTGGACGGGGAGAAGGTGACCACCGACGCGAAGAAGCTCGCGAAGGTCAAGGTCACCGCTGAGGTCGTGCGGGACGAGAAGGGTCCCAAGATCACGATCCTCAAGTACAAGAACAAGACCGGTTACCGCAAGCGTCAGGGCCACCGCCAGTCGCTGACTCGCGTCAAGGTCACCGGCATCAAGTGACTTCCGCTGCGGGCCTCCTCTGCCGAGTGAGCCCGCGCGAGCCAGATACTTCTTCTTCTCCTTCGTCCCGAAAGACAGGTCAGCCAGATGGCACACAAGAAGGGCGCGAGCTCCTCGCGCAACGGTCGTGACTCCAACGCCCAGCGCCTCGGCGTGAAGCGGTTCGGTGGCCAGGTCGTCAAGGCCGGCGAGATCATCGTCCGCCAGCGCGGCACCCACTTCCACCCCGGCGTGAACGTCGGCCGCGGCAAGGACGACACCCTGTTCGCCCTCGACGCCGGCGCCGTCCAGTTCGGCACCCGTCGTGGCCGCAAGGTCATCGACATCGTCGCCGCCGAGGTCTGAGCTTCGGCTTCCGCGTAAGGGGGCGCACCGTCGACGGTGCGCCCCCTTACGCTTTTTCATGAGCGGCCCGGCCGCTCCACCTGAGCAGTACCTGAGAGGATCGAGACATGGCCAGCTTCGTGGACCGGGTGGTTCTGCATGCCGCCGGCGGTAACGGCGGGAACGGCTGCGCCTCGATCCGCCGGGAGAAGTTCAAGCCCCTGGCGGGCCCCGACGGCGGCAACGGCGGTGACGGCGGCACGGTGAAGCTCGTCGTCGACGCCAACACGACCACCCTGCTCGAGTACCACCACTCGCCGCACCGGCGGGCAACGTCGGGCACCCAGGGGATGGGCGACGACCGGGACGGCGCCAACGGCGGCGACCTCGTCCTGACCGTGCCGGACGGCACCGTCGTCAAGGACCTGGACGGCAACGTCCTGGCCGACCTCGTGGGCGAGGGCGCCGAGTACGTCGTCGCCGCGGGCGGCAAGGGCGGGCTCGGCAACCGCGCGCTGTCGTCGCCGAGGCGCAAGGCCCCGGGCTTCGCGCTGCTCGGCGAGGAGGGTGAGACCGCGGAGGTCGAGCTCGAGGTCAAGACCATCGCCGACGTCGCGCTGGTGGGCTTCCCGAGCGCGGGCAAGTCGTCGCTGATCGCCGCGATCTCGGCCGCGCGCCCCAAGATCGCCGACTACCCGTTCACGACCCTGGTGCCGAACCTCGGCGTGGTCCAGGCGGACCAGTCGCGGTACACCGTGGCCGACGTGCCGGGCCTGATCCCGGGTGCCAGTGAGGGCAAGGGCCTGGGCCTGGAGTTCCTGCGGCACATCGAGCGCACGGCGATGATCGTGCACGTGCTCGACTGCGCCACGCTGGAGCCGGGCCGCGACCCGATCAGCGACCTCGACGTGATCGAGGCCGAGCTCGCCGCTTACTCGGGCGACATCGGCATCGCGGGCGGCCGCGTGCCGCTCGCCGAGCGTCCGCGCCTTGTGGTGCTCAACAAGATCGACGTGCCCGAGGCGCGCGAGCTCGCGGACTTCGTCAAGGCCGACCTGGAGGCGCGCGGGCTGCGTGTCTTCGAGATCTCGACGGCGTCCCACGAGGGTCTGCGCGAGCTGAAGTTCGCCCTGGCCGAGGTCGTGGAGAAGGCCCGTGCGGAGGCCCCCGCGCCGGAGGCCGCGCCGATCGTGCTGCGCCCGCGCCCCGTGAACGAGTCGAAGTTCACCGTGCGCCGGCTCGGCGGCGAGACCGCCTACTGGTTCGAGGTCCGCGGCACCAAGCCGGAGCGCTGGGTGAAGCAGACCGACTTCAACAACGACGAGGCCGTCGGCTTCCTCGCGGACCGGCTCGCCAAGCTCGGCGTCGAGGACGGGCTGTTCAAGGCGGGCGCCGTCGCGGGCGACGAGGTGCGCATTGGCGACCCGGACAACGCCGTCGTCTTCGACTGGGAGCCCACGCTGCAGACCGGCGCCGAGCTGCTGGGCGGCCGTGGCACCGACCTGCGGCTCGACCAGAACGAGCGGCCCACCCGTGGTGACAAGCGCCGCGAGTTCACCGAGCGCATGGACGCCAAGGCCGAGGCCCGGCGCGAGCTGTGGACGGAGCGCGAGGCGGGCCACTGGACGGACCCCGACGCCGACTGAGCCGCAGGCTCGGTCGGCGGACAGGCTCAGTCGGCAGACGGGCAGTGCCTGGTCCGTGTCGGACGTACAGGTTCCTCTGGTGACCTGTACGTCTGACCCGTCCGGGTCGGGTGCCCGGCTCGTGGAATGAGCGAGCGTCCGGGGCACCGTTCCGGAGAGGATGAGGTGTGAACTCCCTCGACCCCTCGGTCAACCGTCAGGACGCTCCGGACATCGAGGACGCCCCGCCGGTCCCGGGCCCGCGGGCCGCGGTCGCCGCCGCGCGGCGCGTCGTGGTGAAGATCGGCTCCTCGTCGCTGACCGGCCCGGACGGGCACCTCGACGTCGGGGCGCTGCGCGGGGTCGTCGAGGTGCTGGCCGCCCGGCAGGCGGCCGGCGCCCAGGTCGTGCTGGTCACCTCGGGCGCCGTCTCGGCGGGCATCGGGCCGCTCGGCCTGGGCACCCGGCCCCGCGACCTCGCCACGATGCAGGCCGCGGCATCGGTGGGGCAGGGGCAGCTCGCAGGCCGCTACCAGGAGGAGTTCGGGGCGTTCGGCATCCAGATCGGTCAGATCCTGCTGACCGCCGAGGACACGGTGCGCCGCCACCGCTACCGCAACGCGCAGCGTGCGCTGGAGCGCCTGCTCGCCCTGGGCGTCGTGCCGGTCATCAACGAGAACGACGCCGTCACCACCGACGAGCTCAAGTTCGGCGACAACGACCGTCTCGCCGCGCTCGTGTCGCACCTGGTGCGGGCGGACGCCCTGCTGCTCCTGACCGACGTCGACGGCCTGCACGACGCCCCGCCGTCACGCCCCGGCGCACGCCGCATCCCGCTGGTCGACGACCTCACGGAGATCGCCGGCGTCGAGGTGACCGCGCGCGGCAGCTCGGTCGGCACGGGCGGCATGGTCACCAAGCTGGAGTCGGTGCGGATCGCGACCGGCGCGGGCGTGCCCGCCGTCCTCACGCTCACGGCCAACGCGGCCGCCGCACTGGCCGGCGAGGACGTCGGCACGTTCTTCGCCGCGACCGGACGCCGTACCTCGGCGCGCCGGCTCTGGATCGCGCACGCCGCCCGCACGCAGGGCCGCCTGCACCTGGACGACGGCGCCGCGCGCGCCGTGCTCGGCGGCCGTGCCTCGCTGCTGCCCGCCGGGATCACCCGGACAGAGGGCCAGTTCGACGCGGGCGACCCGGTGGAGCTGGTCGCGCCCGACGGCGTCGTCGTCGGGCGGGGGCTCGTCGCCTTCGACGCGAGCGACCTCCCGGCCCTGCTCGGCCGGTCCACGTACGCGCTGCGCGAGGAGCTGGGGGAGGGGTACGACCGCGTCGTCGTGCACCGGGACGACCTGGTGCTGGACCAGCCGAAGAGCTGACCAGCGCGCACGACCTGGGCCCCTGGCACAGGCAGGTTCGGCTTCGGTCGGTTGCACCGCGTGACCGGCAGTGCCCGTCCGCACCACGGAATCGACCTCGGCATCCGCCCGCACCCGACGTACTCTCGACGCATGACGATCGTGAGCGAGTTCGAGGCGACCCCTGCCGGAGGCGATTCCGCGGGAGCCGGCACCCCGCCGCCGTCGGGCACGCCCGCGGGCGGCGAGGCAGGCACCGACGTCACCACCGCCGTGCACGACGTCGCCCGGCGCGCCAAGGTCGCCGCGCGCACGCTGGCCACGGCCAACCGCATGACCAAGGACGCCGCCCTGGGCGCCGTCGCCGACGCCCTGGTGGCCGACGCGGACCGGATCGTCGCGGCCAACGCCGAGGACCTGGAGCGCGGCCGCGCGAACGGGATGACGGACGGTCTGCTGGACAGGCTCGCCCTCACCCCCGAGCGGATCGCGCAGATCGCGGCCGCGCTGCGCGACGTCGCCGGGCTGCCCGACCCGGTCGGCGAGGTGGTGCGCGGGCAGACCCTGCCGAACGGCCTGCGCCTGCGCCAGGTCCGCGTCCCGATGGGCGTCGTCGGCATGATCTACGAGGCTCGTCCCAACGTGACCGTCGACGCCGCCGGCCTCGCCCTCAAGTCCGGGAACGCGGTGATCCTGCGCGGCGGCAGCGCCGCGGCGTCGTCCAACTCCGTGATCGTCGAGGTGATGCGCGGCGCGCTGGAGGCGCGCGGCCTGCCCGCCGACCTGGTCCAGTCCATCGACGCCTACGGCCGCCCCGGCGGCGTCGCGCTCATGCGCGCCCGCGGCCTCGTGGACGTGCTCATCCCTCGCGGCGGCGCCGACCTCATCCAGACGGTCGTGCGCGAGTCCCTGGTGCCCGTCATCGAGACCGGTGTCGGCAACGTGCACGTCTACGTGGACGCCACGGCCGACGTCGACATGGCGGTGGCGATCGTGATGAACGCCAAGACCCAGCGCGTCGGCGTGTGCAACGCGGCCGAGACGCTGCTCGTGCACGAGGACGCCGCCGCGGCCTTCCTCCCGGTGGCGCTCGCGGCGCTGGCCGACGCCGGCGTGGTGCTGCACGGTGACGCGGCGGCCCTGTCCTTTGCTCCCGCCGGAGCCACGGCCGTCCCCGCCACGGACGAGGACTGGGCAACGGAGTACCTGGCCCTGGAGCTGGGTGTCCGGGTGGTGCCGTCGCTGGACGAGGCGATCGAGCACATCCGCACCTGGTCCTCCGGGCACACGGAGGCGATCGTGACGCGGGACATCGCCGCGGCCGACCGGTTCGTGGCGGAGGTCGACTCCGCAGCGGTGATGGTGAACGCGTCGACCCGGTTCACCGACGGCGGCGAGCTCGGCCTCGGTGCCGAGATCGGCATCTCCACGCAAAAGCTGCATGCGCGCGGCCCCATGGGGCTGACGGAGCTCACCACCACCAAGTGGGTCGTCACGGGCGACGGTCACGTCAAGCCGTGACGGCTCGCTGGCGTCCGGGAGACCTCCGCAGGATCTCCTTGCGACCCAGTGCCGCGGTGTGCCCGCCGCAATTCGTCCGTGAGAGACTAAAGCCCACCTGAGCACGTTCGACTGGGAGGAACCACCCGTGCTGCACACCGCTGTCCTGGCCGCCGAGGCCGCCACGGAGCACGCCAACGAGCCGATCGCCCCGATCGCCCTCGGCCTGATCGCCTTCGGTGCGCTCGTGGCCGCGCTGCTCGTCACGTACGCGTTCCGCAACGTCGGCAACCGGCACTGAGCCGTCGAAACGGGAGCCTGACGACCAGATGAGCCCACGCACCGCATGAGTGCCCCCGCTGGGACCAGGCCGCGCATCGGGGTGATGGGCGGCACCTTCGACCCCATCCACCACGGTCACCTCGTCGCCGCCAGCGAAGCGGTCGCGCAGCTGGAGCTGGACGAGGTCGTCTTCGTTCCCACCGGCCGGCCGGGCTTCAAGCAGAAGCAGCGGGTCACCCCCGCGGAGCACCGCTATCTCATGACGGTGATCGCCACGGCGTCCAACCCCCGGTTCACGGTGAGCCGCGTGGACATCGACCGCGAAGGCCTCACCTACACGGTGGACACGCTCCGGGACCTGCGCAGGCAGCGCCCGGACGCGGACCTCTACTTCATCTCGGGAGCGGACGCCATCCAGCAGATTCTCTCGTGGAAGGATGCCGAGAAGCTGTGGGACATGGCACACTTCGTCGCTGTCACACGGCCTGGGCACATGCTCACCGTGGACGGGCTTCCTCGGGACGGCGTGACGACGCTCGAGGTCCCTGCACTAGCAATCTCCTCGACCGACTGTCGTCGTCGGGCCGAGGAGGGCTTGCCGGTCTGGTATCTGGTGCCCGACGGCGTGGTCCAGTACATCGCCAAGCACGGACTGTATCGAGGTCTTCACGATGAGTGACAACAAGGGTCGTCCCATGACGCGCCGCGAGATCCGCGAGCGTGAGGCCGCTGCGGCCGCCGCCGCCGGCAACGGTGGCAACGGCGGCGGCTACCCACCGCAGGGTGGGCAGCAGCAGCCTCCGCACCGCGGCGCGCCCGCGCCCGCCCCGGAGAGCGGCTGGGCGCCGAGCAACCCGCCGGTCGCCCGCCCCCCGCAGGCGACGGGTGGCTCGCGCGGCGTGGACGCGACCGGCCGGCTCACGCCGGTGCAGCAGCCCGGCGGCAACAACCCGCCGCCCCCGTTCGGCCCCGGCGCCGGCCAGACCCGCCCGGGCGGCCCGCCCGCCCCGGGCCAGGGTGCGCCCGCCGGCGGTCAGGGCGGCCCCGGCGGCCCCGGTCAGGGCGCGCCGCCCAGCCCGTTCGGCGCGCGCCCGTCGAGCGCGCCCGTGCCGCCCGCCCCGCAGCAGGGCCGGTCGGGCCGGTTCGCGCCGCCGCCGGCACCCGGGGCCCCGTCGGTCCCCGCCGACGCCGGTCAGACGACACAGTGGGGGGCCGCGCCGTCGGCCCCGACCCAGCAGCCGCCGTCGCCGTTCGGCGCCCGTCCGGGTGCGCCGACCGCCCCGGGCGGCCCCGGCGGCCTCGGTCAGCAGCGCCCGGGCGCCCCGGGCCGCCCGGCCGGCGCCCCGCCCAGCGGTGCGACGGCAGGTGGCGCGGCCGCCCTGCCCTGGGAAGCC
Source organism: Promicromonospora kroppenstedtii (assembly GCF_044389675.1). NCBI lineage: Bacteria > Bacillati > Actinomycetota > Actinomycetes > Micrococcales > Promicromonosporaceae > Promicromonospora > Promicromonospora kroppenstedtii. Next base: position 55,571 of record NZ_JBIRYI010000015.1, read on the forward strand.
GGCGCGGCCGCGGCCCCGCAGGCGGTGCCGTCGGGCCCCGCGCCCACGGCTCCCGGCTCCCCGTTCCCCGGGCGCCCCGGCGCCCAGCCCGGCCCCGGTGGCCCGGGCGGCCCCGGCTCCGGCCCGATGGGCGGCCCGGGTCAGCAGCGTCCGGGTGGCCCCGGCGCGCAGTTCGGCGCCGGCCCGGTGGCCCCGTCCCGGTCCTCCCGCCGTGAGGTGGAGGAGGAGTGGGACGAGGAGGAGGACGAGGGTCCCCAGTACACCTGGCTGCACTACATCATCCTGGTGGTCGTCGCGTTCGTGCTCGGCCTCCTGATCTGGAAGCTCGTGCTCGAGGGAGACAGCAGCTTCCCGACGGACCAGGCGGCGGCCCTGCTGGGCAACGTGCCGGGCGGACTGCCCGGCCTCATGGGAGGAAACACGGCATGACGGCGACCGAGCGGGCCACGGAGCTCGCGATCATCGCGGCGCGGGCGGCGAGCGACATCAAGGCGCAGGAGATCATCGCGCTCGACGTCAGCGAGCAGCTCGTGCTGACCGACGTCTTTCTCATCGCGTCCGGCGCGAGCGAGCGTCAGGTCTCCGCGATCGTCGACTCCGTCGAGGAGGCGCTCTTCAAGGAGGGCGTCAAGCCGATCCGGCGCGAGGGCAAGTCCGAGGCCCGGTGGGTGCTGATCGACTTCGGCGACGTCGTGGTGCACGTGCAGCACGCCGAGGACCGGACCTACTACGCGCTCGAGCGCCTGTGGAAGGACTGCCCCGCGATCCCGCTGCCGGAGGACGCCCGCGGCGGCGGCGACACCGGCGAGTTCAGCGACCCCGACGACGGGGCGATCCACCTGGCCGGGGACCCGCGCCTGTGACCGCTGGAACGATCGTCCTGCTGCGCCACGCGCGCACGGCGTACAACGCCGGCCTGCGGCTGCAGGGCCAGATCGACATCCCGCTCGACGAGGTCGGGCGGTGGCAGGCGGAGCAGGGCGCCAGGGCACTGGCGGCGTCGCACAAGGCCTCCCTCGTGGTGGCCAGCGACCTGCAGCGGGCCCAGGACACCGCGGCCGCGTACGCACGGCACCTCGACCTCGAGGTGGTGCCGGACGCCGGCCTGCGCGAGCGGTCGTTCGGTGACTGGGAGGGCCTGACCGACGCCGAGATCGCCGAGCGCTGGCCCCAGGAGCACGCGGTCTGGCGCAGCGGCGGCGAACCGGCGGCGAACGGCGTCGAGTCCAAGGAGGTCACCGCCCGGCGCATGGAGGAGGCGGTGCTGCGGCACGCGGCCGGGCTCGGCCAGGGGGAGACCCTCGTGGTCGTCTCGCACGGTTCGGCGATCACGCAGGCCATCACCCGGCTGCTGGGCCTGGACCCTGCCACGTGGCGCGGGCTGCACGGCCTGCACAACGTGCACTGGTCGCACCTGCGGGCCTCCGGGCCCGGCGCGTCGCCCGCGTGGCGGCTCGTCGCGCACAACGTCGGGGCCGGATACCCGCTCGACACGTGGCAGGCGGGGCCCGAGTCCCGGCAGTGACCGAGCGCACCCGGATTCGATTTGGTCCCCGGCGTCGGTCTGCATAGACTAGCGACGCTCGCCCGGCCGAACGGCTCGGGGGAGACCAATCTGGGGCTGTGGCGCAGCTGGTAGCGCACCTGCATGGCATGCAGGGGGTCGGGGGTTCGAGTCCCCCCAGCTCCACCCAGAAGAGATCCGGGGCCCGTCGATGACGGGCCCCGGATCTTTTTGCGCGCTGGATGCGGCCCGACCGCGTGCCGGGTCCGCCGGTCGGATCAGGCCGCGCAGAACACGTCGGTCCTCGGCAGCTCACCCGTCAGCAGGAACCGCGTGGTGGTGTTCAGCGCGCACGCGTTGTCGTCGTAGACGTAGACACCGTGCTCGCCCGCGTCGACGCTGACCAGCCGCGCCCGGTCGCCGAACCGGTCCCGGGCGAGGATGCCGCCGGCATGCGGGGTGGCCGGGTCGCGCAGGTTCTGCAGCACCAGCACGTTCTCCGGACCCTCGTCGCTGATCTCCAGCTCCGGGTCGACCGGGTCGTTGTGCCAGAACGCGCACGGCGTGATGTTGGCGCCCGCGCCGCCGAACAGCGGGTAGCGCTTCCGGTCGACGGCGGTGTCCCGCTGGTAGGTGGCGACGTCCTCCGGCCAGTCCGTGTCGTTGCAGGTGACCGCCAGGTACGAGGACCAGGCGTTGTCGTACGGCGACGGCTCGTTCGCGGCGCCCCTGGTGGCGGCGACGGCGGGCAGGCCGCCCACGGCGGGCTGGACGTCCTCCAGATCGCGCAGCCGTGCACGCACCGCGCTCTCGTCGGAGTCGGTCAGCCCCTGCCACAGCTGCGCCGTGATGCCGAACCGCGCCTCCGTGTAGAGCCCGCCGAACCCGACGGCACGGAACAGCGCGCCGTCCACGCCGGCTACCGGCGCATCGTCGAGTCGCGCGGCGAGCTCGAGGAATCCCGCGCGCACCTGGGCGGGCGTGCGGCCGAGCTCGTAGGTGTCGTGCCGGGCGGCGACCCACCGCGCGAAGTCCGGGAACCGCTTCTCCATCCCGAGGCCGAAGCGCCGGTGGGAGTCCCGGTCCAGGCTGGTGGCACCGAGGTTGCTGTCCACGATCACACGGTCGCTGGTGTCCGGGAACAGCGTGGCGAACGCCGAGCCCAGCGCGCTGCCGTAGGAGGCGCCGTAGAAGCTCAGCTTCTCCTCGCCGAGGAGCTCGCGGATCCGGTCGATGTCCCGGGCGGTGTTGGCCGTGGTCATGTGCCGCATGCGGCCGTCGGTGTCGTGCTCGGCGCACTGGGCGGCGACCTGCCGGGCGACCTCGGCGTGCTCGGTGACCGCCTCGGCGTCGGGCGCGTACGGCGGGATGTTGCCCATGTAGGGCTGGTCCGCGGTGAAGCCGCAGGTCACCGGTGACGACTTGCCCACACCGCGCGGGTCCATGCCGATCAGGTCGTAGCGGTCCAGCACACTGTCCGGCATGCCGAGGTTCGCCATCTCCGCGGGCTGGGTCAGGCCGGAGCCACCGGGTCCGCCCGGGTTGAGCAGCAGCACGCCCGCGCGCTTCCCGGGGTTGGTGCTCGCCAGCCGGGAGATCACGACCTCGATCTGCCGGCCGTCGGGCTCGTCGTAGTCCAGCGGCACCTGGACCGTCGCGCACTCCAGCGGCAGCGGCGTCGCCAGGTCGTCCGGGCAGGCGGACCAGGCCGGCGGGTCCGCCGGTCCGCCGGGCCGCTCGTCACCTGCTCGCTCGCCGCCGGCTGCCGGTGTCGCGAGCAGCGCACCCGCCACCCCGGCCACCGTCATCAGCGCCAGCCCGCGTCTGATCGTTCGTCGTGGATCCATGTTCTCGCACCCCTCGTGGTCCGTCGTCGGAACGTGCGTGACCACTCCAGCCCGTGCCCTGGGGGCACGGTCAACCGGGGGCGCGGTGTGACGCCTCTCACGCCCCCGGCCGCGTTGACCTGAACCGTGGTTGAGGTTCTAGCGTCGGAAGCATTCGACGAGAGGACGCGGAAATGCCCGTCTACACCCTGCCTGACCTGCCCTACGACTATGCGGCGCTCGAGCCGCACATCAGCGGGCGCATCATGGAGCTGCACCACGACAAGCACCACGCCGCGTACGTGGCCGGAGCCAACGCCGCGCTCGACGCGCTGGCGCAGGCGCGCGAGACCGGCGACCTGGCCGCCGTGAACCTGCACGAGAAGAACCTCGCGTTCAACCTGGGCGGCCACACCAACCACACCGTGTTCTGGAACAACCTCTCGCCCGACGGCGGCGGTGAGCCGGACGGCGAGCTCGCCGCGGCGATCGTGGACCAGTTCGGCAGCTTCGCGGCCTTCCAGGCACACTTCGCCGCCGCGGCCACCGGCATCCAGGGCTCGGGCTGGGCGGTGCTCGGCTGGGACAGCATCGGCGGGCGGCTGCTGGTGTTCCAGCTGTTCGACCAGCAGGCCAACGTGCCCCTGGGGATCACCCCGCTGCTCATGCTGGACATGTGGGAGCACGCGTTCTACCTGGACTACCTGAACGTCAAGGCGGACTACGTCAAGGCGTTCTGGAGCCTGGCCAACTGGGCCGACGTCGGCGCACGCCTCGACCGGGCGCGGGCGACCACCGGCGGACTCCTCGTGCCGGCGTGAGCCGGCCGGGCGGACGGGGGTCTTACGGGACCCCGTCCGTCACCGCCGCGCGGCCCGCGGCTTCGGGGGCTTCGGCGTCAGTGACGGCCCGGTCGTCGCCGGGTCCGGTCGCTTCTTGCCGTCCTCCCCGATCATCCGCGGCGCGGGCTTGACGGGCCAGCGCTCGACCACCCGTCCACGAAGCTCGTCACCACGAGCAGCGGCCACTCCGTCCCACACGACGGCGGCGACCACGACGGCGACCGAGCCCCCGAGCGTCACCAGTGCCTGCGGCACGAAGCCGCCGAAGGTCTCGTCGGCGTCGCCGTACAGCGTCGCGACGTCCGACATCCCGCCGGTGCCGAGGCTGTACACCGCCCAGCCGAGCGTGGTCCCGAGCGCGGCGAGGAGGGCGAGGGCCTGCGCGAAGACCACCGGCTGGTGGTCGGCGTACTTGCGCAGCAGCACCCGTTGCGGGCGGCGAGCGTCCGGGTCCGCCAGCGCCTCGCGCAGGATCTCCTGCTCGCGCCGCTGCACGGCCGAGTCGGCGAAGAAGCCCACCACCAGGAGCGCGACCGCGACCACCATGAGGGCCGCGAACACCCAGACACCGGCGACGAGCACCACCTCGACGCCCGCCCCGTGCTCCACGCGGGGACCGGCGTCGGTCATGGAGCGGAACGGGTGGGTGACGAACAGCCAGAGCTGCATGAGGCTGAACCCGAGCGCGAAGCACACGATGCCCACGTACTCGTACCAGGTGGCTCGTCGTCGCAGGCGCTGAAGGTCGGGCGGGAGCTCGGCCTCGTGGTCGTCAGCGGGTCGCGCGGGGGCGGCGCGCCGCCAGGCGGCGTGCTCGTCGGTGGTGGTCCAGTGCGCGGCGATCTCCAGCCGACGCCGGTGGTGCGCGGGACGGCCCGCCAGCGCGAGCAGCACGAACACCCCGCCGACCCCCGTGGCCACGAGGAACCCCCAGAGGATCGGCAGCTCGCTGCCGTTGACGGTGAAGGCCGCGACCACGGCCATCAGCAGGCCGATCCCGGCGACCAGCACGGACATGACGAGGAACGGGAGGAACGGCGGCTGAGCCGTCACCAGGTCGACCTGGCTCGGGTGCGGCACGGCTGTCCTGGGCGCTCCCTCACGGGCAGCCCGGACGAGGGCACGCGAGGTGATCACCTCGCGCAGCGCGAGCAGGACGGTGGTCACCACCCCGGCGCCGAGGGCGAGCACCAGCACCGGCAGCATGCCGGCCCGGGCGAGCTGGTCGAGCGCGCCGCTCACGGCCGGCATGCCGGACAGGGCCTCCTCGCCGACCATCGCGACGGCCAGGAGGAGGACGAAGGAGGCCCCGGTACCGAGGAGGAACGGGGCGAGTGCGTTGATCGCCCCGTTCACGAGGCTCCCCGTGAAGTTCATCGGGTACACGCGCCAGTGCGGCTGATCTGCTGGAGGTCCTGGTGTCGTCATGGCGCGGGCAGTTTATCCATGACGACGCGAAAGGGCCCGGCCGACGGCCGGGCCCTTCATCCGGTGGAGCTGGGGGGACTCGAACCCCCGACCCCCTGCATGCCATGCAGGTGCGCTACCAGCTGCGCCACAGCCCCGAACGGCGTTCGCCCAGGTGGGCGAGCGCCGTCAGTCTAGACCGATCCCGGCCCGGAGACCAAAGCGGGCCGGCAGCTCACCTCTTCCTTCGCTGTTCGGCTCGTCGGAGCGCTTCGGTCTCGGCCGGACACCCGGCGCCGGTCCACTGTCCGGCCCGGCGGGCGGGCTAGTGTCCAGCTGACGGAGCCGACGCCGATACCGACCCGCGAGGTGCCCATGGCCGACAAGATCGATCACAAGAAGATTCTCGACGCCTACCAGGCCAAGCGGGGCCAGTTCCGGATCGTCGACGTGCCTGAGCTGCGATACCTCGCGGTCGACGGGCACGGCGACCCGAACACCTCGGCGGCCTTCGCCGACGCCGTCGAGGCGCTCTACCCGGTGGCCTACACGCTCAAGTTCGCGAGCAAGCGCGAGCTCGGCCGGGACTACGTCGTCATGCCGCTCGAAGGGCTCTGGTGGGCCGACGACATGGACGCCTTCACGGCGGCCCGCGACAAGTCCCGCTGGGACTGGACCCTGCTGATCATGGTGCCGGACTGGACCGACCAGCAGATGTTCGACGCCGCGGTGGCACGGGTCCGGACGAAGGGCGGCCCCGCGCGGCTCGGCGACGTCCGCCTGGAGACGCTGGCCGAGGGGCGCTGCGTGCAGACGCTGCACGTCGGCTCCTTCGACGACGAGGCGGAGACCCTCGCCCGGATGCACGACGAGTTCATCCCCGCGAATGGGCTGCGCCGGACCGGCCGGCACCACGAGATCTACCTCAGCGACTTCCGCAGGGTCGCGCCCGAGAAGCAGCGGACGATCCTCCGGCAGCCGGTCGCGGACGCCGCCGGGTCCGATCAGTGAGGGCCGGCCCACCAGCCCCTACGCTGGCCCGGTGACCGACGGAGCCGGCACCCGCCACCGCAGCGCAGGGCTGCGCCGCACCTACCTGAGCCTCGGCCTGGGTGAGCTGGCCGCGGTGGTGGTCTTCGTCGTCGCCCAGCCCGTGGTCGCCGCCCGGCTCGGCGACGCCGGCGGGCGGGCGCTGTGGTGGGCGATGGCGCCCCTGCTCGTGGTGCTGCTCCAGGGCAGCGCCTACTGGCTCGCCGCGCGAGGCTGGCTGCCCGGCTCCGGGCGGGCCGGGATGCCGCACGGCCTCGCCCTGGTCTACCGGGCATTCCGGCTGCTCGACCCGGTGCTGCTCGCGGCCTGCCTCGCGGGCCTGCTGCTGACCGGCACGGACGGCGGCGCCCTGGTGGTGTGCCTGCTCGTCTGGGCGTTCGGCGCTCTGGAGTACGTCAACTACTTCGTGGTGCGGCTGTCCTACCCGCTCGCCGAGTGGTTCGCGCTCGTCGGCCGACGGCGGACGCCCGCCCTGGTCCGGGACATCGCTTCACGGTAGGCCGCCGCGCGCCGCCGTGGGAGGCGCCGGCGTGGGAGGCGCCGGCGTCACCTGGGACCCAGACCCTGGGTGGACCCGAGGCCGCCCGGGATCCACCTGGGGTCCGATGCCGCCGGGCCACCCGGCCGGGTAGCTTCCGAGCATGCCCACGGTCGCCCGCGCCTCGTTCGCCACCACCGCCGTCGCCCACCCCCTGGTGCGGTGCGGCCTCGTGCTCGTGCTCAGCTTTCTGCTCGGCGGCCTGACGTCGTACGCGCAGGGCTTCCTGCCGAGCCCCCTCAGCTCTTTCGCGAACTCCGCCAGCGGCTGGACGGTGCTCACGGCACTGCTGGTGTACGCCGCCCGGTTGCGCACGGCACCGTCCGTCGTGCTCGGCGCGGCGAGCTTCGTGCTGCTCGTGCTCGGGTACACGGCGGCCGCCCACCTGCGCGGCTACGTGTACGACCCGGTGCTCTTCTCCCTCGTCGGCGTCGTGGCCGGCCCGTTCGTCGGCGTCGCCGCCTCCTGGCTGCGTGCGACCGGAGCCCGCGCCGCGCTCGGCACCGCCCTGCTCGCGGGCATCGGCGTCGGCGAGGCCGTCTACGGGCTGACGATCATCCGGGAGACGACCAGCCCGGTCTACTGGACGCTCATCGGCGTCGCGGGCCTCGCGCTGCTCACCGGCATGCTGATCCGCCGCGTGCGCGGCGTCGTGCCCGTGGCGCTCGCGGCCGGCGGGACGGCGCTGGTCGCCGCGACCTTCTACGTCGCCTACTCCAGCCTCTCCTAGTACTTGGTCGCGGCCGGACGCCCGGTGTGTGGCGCACCGAGGATGTCGCTGCCGTTACCGCTGGCCGACTCCGAGGTTCTGTTCAAGCCACGATGTTGCAACGTTTCAAGCCCATTCCCGCGGGCAGGAGCTCGTGGTCTGAACAGGACCTCGGGAGCGACGACACGCGGGTCGCGGGGTTCGTGGCGCGGGGCGACGGGACGGTGCGCGGCTGACGGCGAGGCCGCGCGCCCGACGGCGGGGCCGCGCGCCCGGCGCCGCGGGAGCGCACGCCTTGCGCGCGGGCCTGGCGGCTTGGTGCTGTCCGGGCCCGCTCCTGGTCACCGCACGGCCAGCGCGCGGGAGGCTGTTTGAGAATCGTTCTCACTTCTGGTTGACTCCTCCTCGGTAACGAGAATGATTGTCATTCTAGATGGAAGGAGTGGGCGGCCCCGACCGCCCCACCGACGATGAGAAATCAACCCACCCGCGCGGCCGCCGGCCTCGGCGCGGCACTGTCCCTCGTCCTGCTCGCGGCCTGTGCGGCCGAGGGCGACCCGGCCGGCTCCGAGTCGGCGTCGGCCTCGGCCGACGCGCACGACCACGAGTCGCCGGAGGCCACCGAGGCCCAGGCGCGCACGCCGCGCCTCGCGGTCACCTATGACGGCGGCGTCCTGGTGCTGGACGCGATGAGCCTCGAGACCGTGGGCGAGATCGAGCTGGAGGGCTTCACCCGCCTCAATCCGGCGGGCGACGAGCGGCACCTCATGGTCTCGACGACCGGCGGCTTCCAGGCCCTCGACCTGGGCTCCTGGGCCGAGGCCCACGGGGACCACTCCCACTACTGGACCGCCGACCCGATCCTCACGGACGTGACCTACGAGGCCTCCGAGCCCGGTCACGTCGTTGTGCACGAGGGTCGCACCGCCCTGTTCGACGACGGTACCGGCCTGGTGCGTGTGCTCGACTCGGCCCACGCGGCCGAAGCGGACGCGGCTGCCCGTGAGTACACGACGCCGTCGGCCCACCACGGTGTGGCCGTCGAGCTGACCGACGACACCCTGGTGGTCTCCGAGGGTACCGAGGACGCACGCACCGGCATCCGGGTGCTGGACGGGGACGACAAGGAGATCGCCGCCTCCGACGAGTGCCCCGGGGTGCACGGCGAGGCCGTGGCCGCCGACGAGGCCGTCGTCATCGGCTGCGAGGACGGCGCCGTCGTCTACGCGGACGGCAAGATCACCAAGGTGACTTCGCCCGACGACTACGGCCGTATCGGCAACCAGGCCGGCACCGAGGCGTCGCCGGTCGTGCTGGGCGACTACAAGAAGGACAAGGACGCCGAGCTCGAGCGTCCCACGCAGGTCTCGCTGATCGACACCCGCAGCGGCGACCTCCAGCTGGTCGACCTGCCGTCGTCCTACACCTTCCGTTCGCTCGCCCGGGGCGACGACGGGGAGGCGCTCGTGCTCGGCACGGACGGCCAGGTCCACGTGATCGACCCGGAGTCGGGCGAGCTGACCACGTCGATCCCGGTCATCGACGAGTGGGAGGAGCCGGTCGAGTGGCAGGAGCCGCGGCCCGCGATCCTCACGCTGGACGGCTCGGTGTACGTGACCGACCCGGCGAACGACTCGATCCACGCGGTCGACGTCGAGACGGGTGAGGTCTGGAAGTCCGCCGAGCTGGGCGTGACCCCGAACGAGCTGAACGGTGTCACGGGCGGCGAGGCCCACACCCACTGACCACAACGCGTTGAGTGCTGGCTATTTGCGCCTCCCGAGCCCCGGGAGGCGCAAATAGCCAGCACTCAACGCGTTGCGGGGGTCAGGGGCGGGCGAAGAACGTGCGGATGTCCGCGACGAGCTGGTCCGGGACCTCCATCGCCGCGTAGTGGCCGCCCGTCGGGTACTCGGCCCAGTGCTGGATGTTGGCGTTGTCCCGCTCCGCGAAGGCCCGGATGGTCTTGAAGTCGTCGGCGAAGACGGCGACGCCGATGCGCCCCTGGCTCACCACCGGCTCGGCGCCGGACCGCGCCTCGGTGTAGTGGTACCGCGCCGACGTCGCGGACGTGTTGGTCAGCCAGTACAGGGTGACCTGAGCCAGGACCTGCTCGCGGGAGACCAGGCTCGTGCCGTTGCCGAAGCTCTCGAACAGCTCGTTGTAGGCGAGCTGCCCGACCGGCGAGTCGCTGAGCGCGGCGGCGATGGTCTGCGGGCGGGATCCGTTCATCATGTTGTAGGCGCCCACGCTCTGGAACCACTGCAGGTGCTCCAGCGCCGCGAACTCCTTGGGGCCGAACCCGTCCATCTCGCCGTCGGCGCCCGTCGGGAACGAGAAGAGCTGGAGCAGGTGCGCGCCGAGGAAGCCCTCGGGATCGAGCACCGCCAGCTCGCGGCCGATCATGGCGCCCGCGTCGCTGCCGTGGGTGCCGTAGGACTCGTAGCCGAGCCGGCGCATCAGGGCGTCCAGGGTGCGGGCGGCGCGGTCCATGGTCCAGCTCCCTCCGTCGGCCGGCTCGACCAGCGGGGTGCTGAAGCCGAAGCCGGGGATGGACGGGACCACCACGTGAAAGGCGTCCTCGGCGCTGCCGCCGTGCGCGACGGGGTCGGTGAGCGGGCCGATCATGTCGAGGAAGTCGAGCACCGAGCCCGGGTAGGTGTGGGTCAGGAGCAGCGCCCGCGCACCCGGCTCGGCCGATCGGACGTGCAGGAAGTGGACGGTCTGGCCGTCGATCTCGGTGAGGAACTGGGGGAACGCGTTGAGGCGCTGCTCGACCGCGCGCCAGTCGAAGTCGTCGCGCCACTGCTCGACCGACTCGCGCAGGTACGACTCCGGCGTGCCGTAGTCCCACGAGTCGCCCGGCGCGGCGGGGGCGAAGCGGGTGCGGGCGAGACGGTCGTTCAGGTCGTCGAGGTCGGCCTGGGGGATGTCGACGCGGAAGGGGCGGATGCTGGTGTCGTTGGTGTTCATGTCTCCGACACTATGAGGGGTTCAGGAACACTTCTTTCCTCTATTCTGGCGAGTGCCCGATCTCTTTTCAGATGCCGGTGAGGAGCTGCGATGACCACGACGGCGGGGCGGTTGCTCGCCCTCCTGGGCCTGCTCCAGTCTCGTGCGGAGTGGACCGGGCCGGAGCTCGCCGCGCGCCTCGACGTCACCGACCGCACGGTGCGCAACGACGTCGCGCGCCTGCGCGACCTCGGCTACCCGGTGGACTCGGTGCGCGGCCCCGGTGGCCGCTACCGGCTGGGGGTGGGCGGCAAGCTGCCCCCGCTCGTTCTCGACGACGAGGAGGCGGTGGCCATCGCCGTCGGGCTGCGGGCCGCGAACGCGGTGGCGGGCATCGAGGAGTCCAGCGCCCGCGCGCTCGGCAAGCTGGAGCAGGTGCTGCCCGACCGGCTGCGCCGTCAGGTCGCGGCGCTGCGCGATGCGACGGAGACCGGGCCGGTGAACACCGACAGCAACGTCGAGGACCCCGTCGTCGACCCGGCGCTGCTCACCGAGCTGGCCGCGGCGATCCGTGACCACCAGGGGCTGCGCTTCTGGTTTCGCGAGGAGCCGCGGGAGGTGGAACCGGTCCGGCTCGTGGCGTGGCAGCGCCGGTGGTACCTCGTGGGGCGGGACGTCGGCTCGGGGCGCTGGGAGCCGTTCCGCGTGGACTGGCTGGAGCTGCGCCGTCCCGGCGGGCGCCGCTTCACGCCTGTCGAGCCACCGTTCGACCTGACCGAGTTCGTGGTGCGCGAGGTGGCCCGGACGGGCTGGGCGGTGCACACGCGGATCGTCGTGCACGCCCCGGCGCACGAGGTGCTCGACCGGATCAATCCAGCCGTGGGCACGGTGGAGCCGCGGGACGACGGGTCCTGCCTGCTCGTGACCGGCGGGGACAGCATCGAGACGGTGGCCGTGTGGATCGGCATGCTCGGCCTCGACTTCACCGTGACCGGGCCGCCGGGACTGCTGGACCACCTGGAGGTGCTGTCCCGACGGTACGAGCGAGCGGTGCGGGGCTGACCGCCCTCGCCTACCGCTACCGCCCGGCCCGCGCCATCATCCCGCGCAGCAGCGCCCCGAGGATCCGGGCCAGTCGCGGCTCGACGTCGACCAGGGCGTGCGACAGCCGCGGGTCCGACCGGTAGAGCGCGGCGACCTCCGGCCCCGGTGTCGCGATCTGGTGGAACGTGCCGGCCAGGGATGTCGCGGCCGCGACCAGGTCGATGCCGTCCTGCTCGGTGAGGCCGGGCAGGGCCGCGCGGACCGCGGGGACGATCCGGCCCAGGCCCTCGCCCGTGGTGAGCTTGAACTCCCGCACCTTCTCCACCGACACGTTCCGCTCCAGGTTCAGCGGCGTCTGCGCGAGCAGGTCGCAGAACGTGCCGCGCTCCGCCAGCGTGGCGGCGACCACGGCGGCGACGGTGTCGGCGTCCGGCTGCTGGACCGCGCCCACCCGCTCGGCGAGGTCCGGTGCCCAGTCCCGCCAGCCCTCAGCGGTGAGCCGCAGGAAGATCTCCTCCCGCGTCTCGAAGTACCGCAGCATCGCGGACTTGTGCATGTCCACGGCGGACGCGATGTCGGTCAGTGTGACCTCGCGGATGCCCCGCTCGGCCCCGAGCCTGCGGGCGGCATCGAGGATGGCCGCCTCCCGGACGGCCTTGGCCTCGGGGGAGCGGGCCCGCTGGAAGTCCCGTGTCGTCATGCTCACATCTTAGCGCAACAGGGTTGCGCAAGTTAGAGCAACGGTGTTTTATTAAAAGCATGCAGCAGACATGGTTCATCACCGGTTCCTCGCGTGGCTTCGGCCGCGCGCTCGCACTCGCCGCGCTCGCCGCGGGCGACCGGGTGGCGGCCACCGCCCGGCGTCCCGAGCAGCTCGACGACCTCGTGGCGCGGTACGGCGAGCGGATCCTCCCGCTCCGGCTCGACGTCACCGACCCGGCCGGCGTCCGCGCGGCACTCGCCGAGGCCGCGTCCCGGTTCGGGCGCCTCGACGTCATCGTCAACAACGCGGGCTACGCCAACGTGGCTCCGATCGAGACCGGGGACGAGGCCGACTTCCGCACCCAGTTCGAGACCAACTTCTGGGGCGTCTACCACGTGTCCCGGGCCGCGATCCCGCTGCTCCGCGAGCAGGGCGGCGGCCTCGTGATCCAGTTCTCGTCGGTGGGCGGGCGGGTCGGCGGCTCGCCGGGCATCGCGTCCTACCAGGCCGCCAAGTTCGCGATCGACGGCTTCAGCCGGGTGCTGCGCGCCGAGACCGCGCCGTTCGGCGTCAAGGTGCTCGTCGTGGAGCCCAGCGGGTTCCGCACCGACTGGGCCGGTGCCTCCATGACCGTGCACGACGCCCCCGCCGGGTACGAGTCGACCGTCGGTGCCATGAACTCGCGGATGCGCCAGGCCGGGGCCGGCGCGGCCGGGGACCCGGACCGCGCCGCCCAGATCCTGGTGGCCGTGGCCAAGCGCGACGACGTGCCCGAGCACCTGCCGCTGGGTGTGAACGCCACCGAGATGTCCGTGGCCCAGGACCGTCGCCTGCTCGAGTCGGACCAGCTGTGGAGTGCGGTCAGCCGCTCGGCCGACTTCGGCGAGCCGTTCCCGGTCGCCCTGCCGTAACACCGGAGGCGGGCTCGACGCGGCAGGTGCTTGCTCATCTGTGAGTGTCCTCGTGCTCATCTGTTAGCCTGACGGCTGTTCAACGGAGTCGGAAGGGCGGCGGAGGAGCACGATGACGGCACTCGACGAGGAGACCGTGGGTGGCCTGGTGGCGTCCGCGCCCAGCGGGGCGGACCTCACGGTCCCCACCTATGACCGGTCCCGGCTGACCACCGGGATCGTCCACCTCGGGGTGGGTGGCTTCCACCGCGCGCACCAGGCGATGTACCTCGACCGGCTGATGGCCGAGGGCAAGGCGCTCGACTGGGCGATCTGCGGCGTCGGGGTACTGCCCGGCGACGCCCGCATGCGCGACGCGCTGGCCGCCCAGGACGGCCTGTACACCCTGGTGCTCAAGCACCCGGACGGGCGCCTGGAGGCGCGCGTGATCGGGTCGATCAAGGAGTACCTGCTCGCTCCCGACGACCCGGAGGCGGTGCTGGAGAAGATGGCCTCGCCCGAGGTCCGGATCGTCTCGCTGACCGTCACCGAGGGCGGTTACAACATCCACCACGTGACCGGCGAGTTCGACCTCGCCGACCCGGCGGTCGCCGCCGACCTGGCCGGCGGCGCCGTCCCCGCCACGACGTTCGGGCTGGTCACCGAGGCCCTGCGCCGCCGCCGGGACCGGGGCGTGCCGCCGTTCACCGTGATGAGCTGCGACAACATCCAGGGCAACGGCGAGGTCGCCAAGCGGGCGTTCACCACCTTCGCCCGGGCCAAGGACGCCGACCTGGCGGACTGGATCGAGCAGAACGTCGCGTTCCCGAGCTCCATGGTCGACCGCATCACGCCCGTCACCACGGACGCCGACCGTGCCATGGTCGCCGAGCGGTTCGGCGTCGACGACGCGTGGCCCGTCGTGGCCGAGCCCTTCGAGCAGTGGGCGCTGGAGGACAGCTTCCCCGCCGGGCGGCCCCCGTTCGAGGACGCCGGCGTGCAGGTGGTGGCCGACGTCGAGCCGTACGAGCTGATGAAGCTGCGCCTGCTCAACGCCGGCCACCAGGCCCTGTGCTACGTCGGCTACCTGTCGGGGCACCGGTACGCGCACGAGGTGGCCGGGCAGGACGTGTTCGCCCGGTTCCTGCTCGGCTACATGGACCGGGAGGGCACGCCCACGCTGGAGCCGGTGCCGGGCATCGACCTCGACGCCTACAAGCACACCCTGATCGAGCGGTTCGCCAACCCGCACGTGGCCGACACCCTCGCGCGGCTGTGCGCCGAGTCGTCCGACCGCATCCCGAAGTGGCTGCTGCCGGTGGTCCGGCACCATCTGGCGCACGGCGGGCCGATCGAGCACGCCGCGCTCGTGGTCGCGTCCTGGGCCCGGTACGACGAGGGGGTGGACGAGGCCGGCGAGCCCATCGAGATCGTGGACCGCCTCGCCGACCGGCTGCACCGCGCGGCCCTGGCGCAGGCGGAGGACCCGCTGGCGTTCCTGCGCGACCGCGAGGTCTTCGGCGACCTGGTCGACGACGAGCGGTTCACCGCCGAGTACTCGGCGGCGCTGGCGTCCCTGCACGAGCGCGGTGCGCGCGCCACGGTCGAGGCCCTGGTCGCCCGGGGCTGACCTGCCTCGCGGCCCGGGCTCGCGCGGCGGAGGGCTAGCCCGGGACGATTGTCTCCAGGGCCGTCGCGGCGGCGTCGTCGACCACCAGGGTGTCGGCGACGCCGCCGTTCACCGCGGCCAGCAGGCCGGGCGCGACGGCGGAGCCGTAGCCGATGGCGATGACGCGTGGCGTGGCGACGAGCTGCTCCAGCGTGACGCCGACGACCCGCTCGTCGAGGCTGGTCCGCACCGGCCGGCCCGCGGCGTCGAACAGGCGGCCAGAACACTCGGCGATGGCGCCTGCCGCCGTGGCGGCCTGCTGCTCCTCGGTGCTGATCTGCGGGAACACGGTCGAGCTGCGCTCCGACCAGTGGCCGATCGCGACGACGGCGACGTCCAGGCGGTCGGCCCGCGAGAGTGCGTCGGCGATCTCCGGCTGCCGGCGCAGGCCGGCGGCGGTGGCGGCGTCGGCCACCAGGAGCGGCGACCACACGGGCCAGGTGCGCACGCCGGGCATCTGCGCGAACGTGGTGATCAGGGCCAGCGAGTTGCCGCTGCCCTCCACGGGCAGCGCGCCCACGAGCTGGACGACGTCGCAGTGGGGGAGCTGCCCGATGTGCCGCACCGCGGCCTCGACCGTGCGCGACCACGAGATGCCGACGGTGGAGCCCTCGGTGATGTGCTCCCGGGCGGCGCGCGCCAGCTCGACGGCGACGTGCTCGCGCGTCGCGGTGGGGTCCTGGCCGCTGGGCGCGATCAGGATCTCGCTCGCGCCGAGGCGGGCGGCCAGCCGGGCGCCGCGCTCGCCGTCGACCTGGGGTGCGGTGATCTCGATGCGCACCACGCCCTGCTCGCGGGCCTGCGCGAGCAGGCGGGCGACCTGGAAGCGGGAGATGCCGCGGTCGCGCGCGATCTCCACCTTGGACTTGCCGTCGAGGTAGTAGTCGGTGCTCACCTCGACCATGAGGTTCGAGTCGTTCTGGGTCACCTGCGTTCCTCACTCCCGCAGGCGGCGGCGGGGCTGATCGAGCGACTTCTGAGCGGGGGGCCTTGCTCACCTGAGCATACCCAACTACTCTGCGGATGCAGATGAGCAGTTTCAATTTCTCAAATGAGCGTGGCGGAGATGCCGCAGGAGAGGACGAGGATGTTCCGACCTCCGAGGGGTAAGTCGGCGCCGGGTGCTTCGGTGAGGGCGACCGCCGTGGCGGCGACGGCCACCGTCGCGCTGGCCCTGTCCGGCTGTGCCGGGGCGGGCGCCGTGGCCGGCGGCGAGGGCGAGCAGATCGTCGTGGCGATCGTGTCCAACCCGCAGATGCAGGACGCGATCTCTCTGCAGGACGAGTTCCGCGCCGCCCACCCGGGCGTGGACGTGCGGTTCGTGTCGCTGCCGGAGAACGAGGCCCGCGCCAAGATCACGGCGTCCGTGGCGACCGGCGGCGGCGAGTTCGACGTCGTCATGATCTCCAACTACGAGACGCCGATGTGGGCCGAGAACGGCTGGATCGAGAATCTCCAGCCGTACATCGACGACACCGAGGGGTACGACGCCGAGGACTTCGTCCCGAGCGTCCGTGAGGCCCTGTCGAGCGACGGGGACATGTACTCCGTGCCGTTCTACGGCGAGTCGTCGTTCCTGGCCTACCGCGCCGACCTGTTCGAGGAGGCGGGGCTGGAGATGCCCGCCAACCCGACCTGGGACGAGGTGCGGGAGCTGGCCGCGGAGCTGAACGAGCCCGCCGCGGACTTCTCGGGCATCTGCCTGCGTGGCCTGGCCGGCTGGGGCGAGGTCATGGCGCCCATGAGCACCGCGATCAACACGTTCGGCGGCGGCTGGTTCGACGAGGACTGGAACGCCACCCTCGACTCGCCCGAGAGCCGCGAGGCCATCGAGACCTACATCGACACCGTGCGGACCTCCGGCCAGCCCGGCGCCGCGACGTCCGGGTTCGGCGACTGCCTCACCCGGTTCGCCCAGGGCCAGTCGGCCATGTGGTACGACGCGACGTCGATGGTGTCCTCCATCGAGGACCCGGCGTCGTCCACGGTGGCGGGCAAGGTGGGCTACGCGCCCGCGCCCGTGGCCGAGACCGGTACGGCGGGCTGGCTGTACAGCTGGTCGCTCGCCATCCCGTCCACCAGCGAGCACAAGGACGCCGCCTGGGACTTCGTCTCCTGGATGACGAACAAGGAGTACATCAGGACCGTCGGCGAGGAGATCGGCTGGGAGCGGGTGCCCCCGGGCAGCCGGCTGTCCACCTACGAGATCCCCGAGTATGCCGAGGTCTCGGCGGCGTACGCCGACGCGACCCTGGAGTCGATGAACGGGGCCACCCAGGAGTCCGCGATGACCCACCCCGTGCCCTACCCGGGCATCCAGTTCGTGGGCATCCCCGAGTTCCAGGACCTCGGCACCCGCGTGGGCCAGCAGATGTCCGCGGCCATCGCCGGCCAGGTGACCGTGGACGAGGCCATCGCACAGTCCCAGCGCTACGCCGAAACCGTGGCGGAGACCTACCGGGCCCAGGAGGGGCAATGAGCACCTCGACCATCGACCGGCTCGAAGGCTCGCGCCGGGCCGCCCGCGCCGCCGCGGCGGAGCGCACGATCAGCAAGGCCGAGGGGTGGCGTCGCCGCGGCCCGCTCCTGCCCGCGCTGATCTTCACCGTGATCGTCACGCAGCTGCCGTTCCTGGTGACCATCTGGTACTCGCTGCGCGGGCAGAACCTGCTGCGGCCCGGCGAGGACATCTTCGTGGGCCTGTCCAACTACGTGGACATCGCCCAGGACTCGACGTTCCGCCAGACGGCGCTGAACTCCGTGGTCATCACGCTCGGCTGCGTGCTCGTGGCGATGGTGCTCGGCATCGTGCTGGCGCTGCTGCTGGACCGGCCCTTCCTCGGCCGGGGCGTGGCCCGCACCATGCTCATCACACCGTTCCTGGTGATGCCGGTGGCGACGTCGGTCCTGTGGTCCGTCGCGCTGCTCAACCCCACCTACGGCCTGCTGAACTGGACGCTCGGGCTGTTCGGCATCGAGGCGGTCGACTGGACGTCGACCTACCCGATCATCGCCATCCTGATGGCGCTGGTCTGGCAGTGGACGCCGTTCATGATGCTGCTCGTGCTCGCCGGCCTCCAGGCCCAGGCCAAGGACGTGCTGGAGGCCGCGTCGGTCGACGGCGCCGGCCCGTGGCGCACCTTCCGCTCGATCACGCTGCCGCACCTGCGCCGGTACATCGAGCTGGGCGTGCTGCTCGGCGTCATCTACGTGGTCAACACGTTCGACCAGATCTACCTCATGACGGCGGGCGGGCCCGGTACCGCCAGCGCCAACCTGCCGTTCTACATCTACCAGCGCGCGTTCCTGGGCTTCGACATCGGGCAGGCCGCCGCCATGGGCGTCGTCGTCGTGATCGCCACGATCATCGTGGCCTCGGCCGCGCTGCGCCTCATCTTCCGCAGCTTCGAGGTCAAGGAGTGAGCATGTCCGACACGACGCGTGCGTACCGCTGTCGCACCACCGGTGGCGTGCTCACCACGCTGACCTGGTTGCTGGCGCTCGCCTTCTTCTTCCCGGTGGCCTGGATGGCCGCCACGGCGTTCAAGCAGGAGAACCAGGCGGCGTCCGACCCGCCCACGTGGTTCTTCACGCCGACGCTCGACCAGTTCCGCGCCGTGATCGAGGGCGGTTCCGGCGTCTACGTGGCCAACTCGGCCATCGCGACCGGCGTCTCGACGGTGCTGGTGCTGCTGCTGGGCATCCCGGCGGCGTACGCGCTGTCGATCCGGCCGGTGGAGAAGGTCAGCGACGTGCTGTTCTTCTTCATCTCGACCAAGATGCTGCCGGTGGTGGCCGTCATCGTGCCGATCTACGTGGTGGCCGGGCAGCTCAAGGTGCTCGACAACATCTGGACCCTGGTGGTCCTGTACACCGCGATGAACCTGCCCATCGCGGTGTGGATGATGCGCTCGTTCTTCCTGGAGGTGCCCGGGGAGGTGCTGGAGGCGGCGTCCGTCGACGGCGCCGGGCTGATGCGGACCCTGCGGTCGGTGCTCATCCCGATGGTGGCTCCCGGCATCGCCGCGACGGCGCTGATCTGCGTGATCTTCTCGTGGAACGAGTTCTTCTTCGCCCTGAACCTCACCGCCTCGCGGGCGGCGACGGTGCCCGTGCTCATCGTGTCGACCATGACGAGCGAGGGGCTGTTCCTGGCGCGGCTGTGCGCGGCGGCGCTGCTGGCGTCGCTGCCGGTGATCCTGGCGGGCTGGATCGCGCAGAAGCAGCTGGTCCGGGGCCTCTCGATGGGCGCCATCAAATAGCTGCCGGTTTGGGGTGCGCTTCTACCCAGCGATTGGGCCCAGAACTCACGTGAGTTCTGGGCCCAATCGCTGGGTAGAAGCGCACCTTCCGTCGGCGCCGGCGAGAGTCCTACTTTTTCTGTCGGGTACTTGCCGGAAAAACTCCGCGTTCGTTCGCGCAAGCCCGGCAGCGCGGCGCAGATGGTCGAGTTCACCAAGGAGGCCGCCCGGCTGACCAGCACGCCGCCGGCCGCCGCGTACAGCGCCCCGATGTTCGGCGCGGCCCCGGGGGAGACCACGTGGCTGCGGCTCGCCGTGCACCGGGACGCGGCGAACGACGAGTACGAGGTGCGCATGGCGTCCAGCACCGACGGTGAGACCTGGCGGTGGGGCGGCGTCTGGACCCTGCCCGACGACCGTGCCCCACGGATCGGCCTGGTCTCGATGAACACGGCGGGTGCGACGGCGACGTTCGACTACGTCCGCACGTACGCGCTGCCCTGACCAGCCCACCCCGCTTCGCTGAGTGCTGGATATTTGTCGATTTCTCGGCCGTCAGGCAACAAATACCCAGCACTCAACGAGGGGTGGGGGGCGGGTTCTGATTGATTCCGACGGAATTGGTCGTGTTTTCTGCCGGGTCGTTGACGGAAAAATTCGGGGGTCCTTATGGTCGCCAGCATGTCGACGACGACACCACCGGGCAGCGCCGCACGGCGGGCCCACGAGAGCCGCGTGGTGGCCGCGCTGCGGGACGGGCCCCTGAGCCGCGCCGAGCTCGCCCGGCGCGTGGGCCTGTCCCGCACCACCCTGTCCGAGACCACGGCCGAGCTGCTGCGCCGCGGCGCCGTCGTCGTGGTCGACACCGACGCCGCCACGCGGCGCGGCAGCGGCCGGCCCGCCGAACGGCTCGCGCTCGACCCGGGCTCGGGCCAGTATCTCGGCGTCGACTTCGGCCACCGCCGGGTCCGCGCCGCCGTGGCCGACGCCGCGCGCGAGACCGTCGCGTCCGGCGTCGAGCACTACGACGACGACACCCCGTGGACCGAACGCCTCGACCGAGCCTTCCGGCTGGTCGACCGGCTCGCGAAGGAGCACGGCCTGCACTTCGGCGAGCTCCAGGCGGTCGGCATCGGCGTTGTCGGCCCGTACGGCGGGTGGCGCGTCGACGGCAAGCAGGTCTCCTGGGCGCGCCGCTCCGCCCCGCACGACGTGCACGGCGCGTTCGCCGAGCGGTTCGGCGCGCCCGTCGTCGTCGACAACAACACGCGCCTGGCGGCGCTCGCGGAGGCGGTGTCCCAGCCCGAGAACACGACCGACCTCCTGTACGTGCGGCTGTCGGACGGCGTGGGCGGCGGACTGGTGGTCTGCGGCCGGATCGGCACCGGGGCGCACGGGTTCGCCGGCGAGCTCGGGCACGTGTCAGTGGATCCCGCGGGCAGCCGGTGCCGCTGCGGCAAGCGCGGCTGCCTGGAGACCGTGGCGTCGGCCCCGGCGGTGCTCGCGGCGTGCCGCGCCCAGGGCGTCGAGGTGAGCACGCTCGACGATCTCGCCGCCGTCGTGGCCACGAGCGACCCGGTGGTGGAGGGCGTGCTGCGCGAGGTCGGCGCCGCCGTCGGGCGCGTGCTCGGCATGGCGGCCCTGACCCTTGACCCCGACGAGATCGTGATCGGCGGCGAGATCGTGCACGTCGCGCCCGTGATCGTCGAGCAGGCCGCCGCCACGCTGCGCTACGAGCTGCACCCGCTGCCCACGGACGAGCCCGTCGTCGTCCGGGCCGGCCGGCTGCGTGACACCGACGGGGCGCTGGGCGCCCTGGCCGCCGCCTTCCATCTCTCCCCGCTCCTGGTCGGCTACCCCCAGCCCGAGGCCGCCGACGGGCGCGAGGACCTGCGCGGAACCCTGCGCACCCCGATACCCGCACCCCCGCACGCACGCCCGAGGAGAGCCCTGTGACCACGTCGACCGTGTCGGCCCCCACCCCGGCGAGGAACGGTTCACCACCCCGCCGCCGGGCGGGCAAGCACGCCACGCTGCTGACCCTGAACGCCGTCTCGATCGTGGGTGGCATCGGGATCTGGTGGGTGCTGGCCCTGACCGGCCTCCAGCTCCCGACGCCGCCCGAGGTGCTGGCCAAGGGCATCGAGCTCGCTGCGAGCGGAACCCTGGCCGAGGACCTGCTGGCCAGCCTCGCCCGCGTCCTGGCCGGCTTCCTGCTCGGCTCGGCCGCCGCGATCCCGGTCGGGTTCCTCATGGGCTGGTACGTACCGGCCCGCGGCCTGTTCGAGCCGTGGATCCAGTTCTTCCGCACCATCCCGCCGCTGGCGCTGCTGCCGCTCGTGCTGGTGCTGATGGGCATCGGCGAGCTGCCCAAGGTGTTCGTCATCTTCCTCGCCGCGTTCCTGGCCTGCGTCATCTCGACGTACCAGGGTGTCGTCAGCGTGGACCGGACGCTCATCAACGCGGCCCGGGTGCTCGGCGCCAAGGACGGCACGATCTTCCTGCGCGTCGTGGTGCCGGCGTCCTCGCCGTTCATCCTCGTGGGCATGCGCGTGGGCCTCGGCTCGGCGTGGGCCACCCTCGTGGCCGCCGAGCTGCTGGCGGCGCAGGCGGGCCTCGGGTTCCGCATGCAGCAGGCCCAGACCTACTACGACCTCGCGACGATCTTCGTCTCCATCGTCGCCATCGGCGTGCTCGGCCTCGTGATGGACCGGCTGCTGCTGCTCGCGGAGACCCGGCTGACCGGATGGCAGGAACGACGATGAGCACCGACACCTCCACCCTGACGAGCACCGCCAAGATCTCCGTGCGGGAGACCCGCAAGACGTTCGCCCTCAAGGACGAGGAGTTCGTCGCGCTCGACGGCGTCTCCCTGGACGTGGCCGACAACGAGTTCGTCACCGTCGTGGGCCCCTCGGGCTGCGGCAAGTCCACCCTGATGAACATCGTCGCGGGCCTGGAGACGCCGACGTCGGGTCAGGTGCTCGTGGACGGCGCGGGCGTGACCGGCCCCGGCCCCGAGCGCGGCGTCATCTTCCAGCAGTACGCGCTGTTCCCGTGGCTCACGGTGCGCAAGAACGTCGAGTTCGGCCTCAAGGTGGCCGGACTGCCCGCCGCCGAGCGGCGCGAGCGCGCCGAGCACTACGTGCGCCTGGTGGGCCTGGAGCAGTTCGCGGACGCGCTGCCCAAGACGCTGTCGGGCGGCATGAAGCAGCGGTGCGCCATCGCCCGCGCCTACGCCGTCAACCCGTCGATCCTGCTGATGGACGAGCCCTTCGGGGCGCTGGACGCCCTGACCCGGGTGCGGCTGCAGGAGCAGCTCCTGGACACGTGGAGCACCGAGAAGCGCACCGTCCTGTTCATCACGCACGACGTGGACGAGGCCGTGTTCCTCGCCGGCCGCGTGGTGGTCATGGCCGCCCGGCCGGGCCGCATCCACGAGGTGATCGACGTGAACCTGCCGTACCCCCGCACCGAGGAGGTGCGGCTCAGCCCCGAGTTCGCCGAGCTGCGCAACCGCGTGTGGCGCGCCGTGTACCACCAGACCCAGACCCAGACCCAGATCCAGACCAAGAACTGAGGACCCCCATGCGAATCTCCAGGAGAACTCTCGGTGCGGCCGCGGCCGGCCTCGCCCTCGTGCTGTCCCTCGGCGCCTGCTCCGCCGACGGTGGCGCCGGCGGCGAGGACGCCACGATCGAGGTCGACTTCGGCTACATCCCCGACTTCAACGGCACCAGCCTGCTGGCCATCGCCGAGGACCAGGGGCTCTGGGCGGAGCACGGCATCGACGCCACCACGTCGTCGTTCACGAACGGGCCCCTGCAGATCCAGGCGCTCGGCACGGGCGACCTCGACTTCGGGTACATCGGGCCCGGTGCGTTCTGGCTGCCCGCCTCCGGGGAGGCCAAGGTGGTCGCGCTGAACACGCTCGGCCGCGCCGACCGCGTGGTGGCGCAGCCCGGCATCGACTCCGTCGAGGACCTGAGGGGCAGGACCGTCGCCGTGCCGGAGGGCACCTCGGGCGACATGATCCTCACGCTCGCCCTGCAGGAGGCCGGCATGACCAAGGAGGACGTCGAGCTGGTGCCCATGGAGCCGCCGGCGATCGTGGCCGCGCTCTCCTCCGGGCAGGTCGACGCCGCCGGCTTCTGGTACCCGGCGCTCGCGACGGTCAAGAAGCAGGTGCCCGACCTCGTGGAGCTGGCCCAGAACACCGACTTCGAGGAGACCGTCGCGTTCCCGACGGCCTTCGTGGCCGGTAACGACGTGGTGGCCGAGGACCCCGAGAAGGTCGACGCCGTGCTCAAGGTGCTGCGCGAGGCCATGGCCTACCGCGCCGAGCACATGGACGAGGCGATCGCGCTCACGGCCGACTTCAACGACCTCCCGGAGGCCGACGTCGAGGCGGACGCCGCGAACGTGCAGGTGCTCGACGCCGCCGAGATCGACGCGCTGACCCAGGACGGCACCACCGACACGTGGCTGACCGGGATGCAGGACTACTTCGTCGGTGCGGGGCAGCTCCCGGAGGCCGTGGACCCGGGCGAGTTCTACCTGGGCGACCAGTTCGTCAAGGCGGGTGAGTGACCCGGTGGGTGACGCAGTGAGTGCTGCAGCGGGGGCCAAGAACGTCCTGTTCCTGATGACCGACCAGCACCGGGCCGACACGCTGGGCGCCTACGGCAACCCGCGCGCGGCCACGCCGGTGCTGGACGGCCTGGCGGCGTCCGGCACACGGTTCGACCGCTGGTACACGCCGACGGCGATCTGCACGCCGTCGCGCGCGAGCCTGCTCACCGGGCAGGCGCCGTTCCGGCACCAGGTGCTGGCCAACCACGAGCGCAACGTGGGCTACCAGGAGGACCTGGCCGAGGGCACCTTCACCTTCGTGGAGGCGCTGCGCGAGCGCGGGTACAACACGGGCCTGGTCGGCAAGTGGCACGCGGGCACGGAGAAGAACGCGGCGTCGTTCGGGTTCGACGGGCCGGACCTGCCCGGCTGGCACAACCCGGTCGACAACCCCGACTACCTGGCCTACCTGGCGGAGCACGACCTGCCGCCGTACGAGATCAGCGACCGTGTGCGCGGCACGCTGCCCAACGGCGGCCCCGGAAACCTGCTGGCGGCCCGGCTGCACCAGCCGGTCGAGGCCACGTTCGAGCACTACCTGGCCACGCGCACCATCGAGCTGCTGGAACGGTACGCGGACGACTTCCGGTCGGGGGAGCGGCCCTTCTTCCTGGAGCTGAGCTTCTTCGGGCCGCACCTGCCCTACATCGTGCCGGACGAGTACTTCGACCTGTTCGACCCGGCCGACGTCGAGCTGCCCGCCTCGATCGCGGAGACGTTCGAGGGCAAGCCGCCCGTGCAGGCCAACTACAGCGCGCACTGGACGTTCGACACCATGCCGATCGAGGTGACGCGCAAGCTCATCGCGGTCTACTGGGGGTACGTGACGCTCATCGACCAGCAGATCGGTCGTGTCATGGAGGCGCTGGAGCGGCTGGGGCTCGTGGACGACACCGCGGTGTTCTTCACGTGCGACCACGGCGAGTTCACCGGTGCGCACCGGCTGCACGACAAGGGTCCGGCGATGTACGAGGACATCTACCGCACGCCCGGCCTGCTGCGGGTCCCGGGCGGCCCGGTGGGCCAGGTCCGCACCGAGTTCGTGAGCCTGCTGGACTGCACGGCCACGATCCTGGAGCTGGCCGGGATCGACCCGGCGCCCGCAGTCGACTCGCGTAGCCTGCTCCCGCTGGCCCGGGGCGAGGACGTCGAGTGGCAGCAGGACATCGTGTGCGAGTTCCACGGGCACCACTTCCCCTACCCGCAGCGCATGCTGCGGGAGGACCGGTACAAGCTGGTGGTCAACCCCGACTCGGTCAACGAGCTCTACGACCTGCGCACCGACCCGGACGAGCTGACCAACGTCTACGAGGACGCCGGCGTGGCGGACGTGCGGCGGCGCATGATGGGGCGGCTGTACCGGCTCCTCCGGGACCGTGGCGACAACTTCTACCACTGGATGACCACGATGTACGACGTCGGCGAGGTGGACCACGACCCGACCCAGTCGGGCCTGGACGAGACGACGTACGCGGCACGCTGAGCGGGCGGCGGGGCGGGCGGCTGGAAGGGCGGCTGCGTGTGGCCGGCCGCGGTCACGCCCCGCGCAGGTAGTCGAGCACGAGGTCGAACGCCGCCTCGAGCTGGTCGGACCGGCCCGTGGCGCGCAGCACCTGGACCCCGCCCTGGATCCCGGCGACGAAGGCCGCCGCGGTCCGGTCGGGGTCCAGCTCCGCGCGCACCTGGCCGCTCGCCTGCATCGAGACGACCCCGGCGCGGATCGCCCGCTGCCACTGCGCCAGCAGCTCCGTGATCACCTCGGCGGTGCCCGGCGAGCCCGACATCTGGTCCATCAGCGCGCCGAGCGGGCAGTGCCGGCCCTGGGCCTGGTACCGGGCGACCACGGCGTCGCGCCACGCGATCCACGACTCCCACGAGTCGAGCGCGCTGAGGTGCGGCTCCTGGTCGGTCAGCACGCCGTCCGCCTCGTGCCGTGCGACGGCGAGCAGCAGCCCCTCCTTGCCGTCCGGGAAGTAGTGGAAGATCTGGCCCTTGCTCGTGCGCGTCACCGCGCCGACGTCGTCCAGCGTGACGGCGCCCGGCGCGTTGCCGCGCAGGTACTCGGCGGCGCCCTCGATGATGCGCTGGCGGGTCGCCTGGCCCTTCGGGGTGAGCTTCACGCCCCTGACGGTACGAGCGTTCTTCTGGACTTGCTAGTCCAAAAATGGGTTCCTAGCGTTGCGGGCATGACACAGGGAGTCGTCGCACAGCGACTGGAGGGCCGGACCGCCCTCGTGACCGGGTCCACCAGCAACATCGGCCGCGCGATCGCCCAGGCGCTCGCCGCGGAGGGCGCGCACGTCGTCGTCTCGGGGCGGGACCAGGAGCGCGGCGAAGCCGTCGTCGCCGGCATCCGGGCCGACGGCGGCAAGGCCGACTTCGTCCGCGCCGACCTGGACGGTACGCCGGAGGCCAGCCAGGCGCTCGCGGCCGCGGCGGCGGACACGCTCGGAGGGCGGATCGACGTGCTGGTCAACAACGCCGGCATCTACCGCTCGGCCCCGACGCTGGCCGACACCGACGCCGAGTCCCTCGACCGGCTCTACGCCGTGAACGTCAAGGCCCCGTACTTCCTCACGCAGGCCGTGGCGCCGCGCATGGTGGCCGACGGCGGCGGCGCGATCGTCAACCTGGGCTCGTGGGTCGCCCGGCTCGCCGCGCCGTCGGGCGGCGCCTACGCCTCGACCAAGGCCGCGATGGAGTCGCTGACCCGGTCGTGGGCCGCCGAGCTCGGGTCGCAGGGCGTGCGCGTCAACGCCGTCTCGCCGGGCGTCGTCCGCCCGCCCGACCTGGACCCGGCCGTCTCTTTCTCGGAGAACATGACGGTGGGCACCCCGGCGGGTGCCCCCGGGCACCCGGACGCGATCGGCGCCGCGGTGGTCTACCTGGCCTCGGACGACGCGAAGTTCGTGCACGGCACCGTGCTCGACGTCGACGGCGGCCGCACGGGCGTGGCGGTCGTCGCCTCCTGATTCCGGCGGCCTGCCCCCGAAGTGCCGACCATGCACCTGCTGCCAGCATGACGCTGGATCTGGCAGCAAATGCATGGTCCGAGATCGGATGAAAGAACCCATTGTCAGTAGATTTCACCCAAAGTTTACTGATGGCACGACAGGTCACGGTCCTGGCGTGGGAGTGTGGAGGCGGCACCGGGGCCCGCAGGGGGTCGCGGGCGGACGCACACGGAGGTCGGCGATGCGCACACGTCTCGGGCGGGCACGGGGTCTCGGGCGGGCAGGGGCCCTCGGACGGGTCTGGGGGAGCGGGCTGTCGGCCCTGGCGGTCGCCGCCGGGGTGCTGGTCGCGGCGCCGGGCGCGGTCGCGCAGGACGGCGCGGTGGCCGGCACGGAGTCCGACGACGTCGTGGCGTCCGACGTCCCCGCCGGCTACTACGACAGCGCCGAGGGCCTGACGGGTGAGGCGCTCAAGGCCGAGCTGAACGACATCATCAGCGTGAGTGACTCGGTGACGTACAGCGAGGTGTGGGACGGCCTGATGGCCAGCGACGAGGACCCGGCGAACCCGGACAACGTGATCCTCCTGTACACGGGCGAGTCGCGGGCCAAGAACCTGAACGGCGGCGACGTCGGCGACTGGAACCGCGAGCACGTCTGGGCCAAGTCGCACGGCGACTTCGGCACGGCCACCGGGCCCGGCACCGACCTGCACCACCTGCGCCCCACCGACGTCCAGGTCAACAGCATCCGCGGCAACAAGGACTTCGACGAGGGCGGCAGCGCGGTCTCCAGCGCACCCGGCAACTACACCGACTCCGACTCGTTCGAGCCCCGCGACGAGGTCAAGGGCGACGTCGCGCGGATGATCCTGTACATGGCCGTGCGCTGGGAGGGCGAGGACAGCTTCGCCGACCTGGAGCCCAACGACGCCGTGAACAACGGCTCGGCGCCGTACCACGGCAAGCTCTCCACGCTGCTGGAGTGGAACGACGCCGACCCGGTGTCGGCGTTCGAGGCCAACCGGAACGACGTCATCTACGAGCAGTTCCAGCACAACCGGAACCCGTTCATCGACCACCCGGAGTGGGCTGACGCCATCTGGGGCTAGAGCGTGGCGGTCGCCAGCGCCTCCTCGTGCCCACCGAGCGTGATCTCGATGCGGTCCATCTCCGTGAGGGACACCGCCGTCGACGCGTCCAGGCCCGTCGTCTCGCCGCCCGACCACGACCACGTGGCCGCGACCGTCCGCGCGCCGTCCCGCCCCACGAGCACCAGTTCGTACCTGATCGGCTCCTGCGGGACATAGGCGCTCTCGGGCGGCTGCTGCCCCGGGTCGGGCGGGTAGTGGCAGCTCCACCTGAACTTGGTGCCCCAAGTGGTGGGCGTCGCCACCACCTCGGCCCGCATGTCGGCGCCGTCGACGGGCCGCAGCTCGATGGTCCGGGTCTCGGGGGCCGTGCTTCCGGGGGGTGTGCTCAGCGACGGGGCACCGCCGTCCGGCGTGCCGGACAGGCTCCCTCCGGTGAGCACCGAACCACCCACCGCCCCGGCGACCACCAGGGCGCTCGCGGCCACGGCGCCCAGTGCGCGGCGCCGGAACCGGGAGCGGCGGGCGGCGCGGGCCAGCGGAGCGAGCGGGATCACCGGTGCGCGGACGGCGGGAGACGGGCCGCCGTCGTCGGCCGTCCGCGCACCGACGCCGACCGTGCCGCGGGGCGCACCGCCGTCCGTGGGCTCACCCGGCCCGGCGTCGTCCTCGGTCAGCGCCCGCGCGTGCGCGGGGCTGATGGTGCCGAGCAGACCCGGCAGGCCCGCGAGCTCGGCCACGGCGGAGCGGCATGCGGCGCACCCGGCCAGGTGCCGCTCGTAGGCGCGCCGGTCGCTCGGGCTCAGGGCGCCGAGCACGTAGGCCGCGTCCCACTCGGCGAACTCGTCGCCGTCTCCTGTCCCCGCCGGGATCATGCCGTGACTCCTTTCTCCTGCAGCGCCAACCGCAGCGCCCGCAGGCCGTAGTGCAGGCGGGACTTGACCGTCCCCGCCGGGACGCCCAGCTCGGCCGAGAGCTCGGCCACCGAGCGGCCGCCGTAGTACGCGCCCACCACCACCGCGCGGTGCGGCGGCGAGAGCGACAGCAGCGCGTCGGCGACAAGCCACGAGTCCAGCACGGCCTGGGTCGTGTCGCGACCCTCCCGGTCGGGCACGTGCCCGGTGGGGTGCTCGCGGGTGCGCCGGGCGCTGCGGAGGTGGTCCACCGTGAGGTTGCGCGCCACCGTGAACAGCCAGGCGCGCACCGAGTCCTCGGAACGTTCGAGCACCTCGGGGTGCCGCCAGGCGCGCAGCAGGGTCTCCTGCACCACGTCGCGCGCCTCCTCCTCGTCGCCCGTGCGGCGCACGACGTACCGGTACAGCGCGTCGGCGTGCGTGTCGTGCACCGCCTCGAGGAGCTCGTCCTCGGCACCCACGAGCGGCTCCTTCCGTGTGCTCTCGTTACCCGTCCGGTCCGGCTACCGCGTCATTGGCCCGGGGCCAGCTGCAGCGAGAACTCGATGCTGCCCTCATCCTCCACCGTCACGAACCCCAGGTCCGGCGCCTCGACGCCGAAGTCCTCGAACGTGACGGGCACGCTGCCCACCACCTGCACGGGGTCGCCGCTGGTCGGGTCGCCCGCCACCTCGGCGTCGACCGTGGCCGGCTGCGTGACGCCGTGCACGGTGAGCTCGCCGGTCAGCGCGACGGACGTGGCGCCCTCCTCGATCGGAGCTGGCTCGGTGAGCGTGAACGTCGCCGTCGGGAACTGCCCGACCTCCATCGCGTTGTCGCGGAAGTACGCGTCGCGGTTGGCCTCGTCCGTGGCCACGCTCGCGATGTCCACCTCGATGTCGGCGGCCGTGATCGCGCCGTCCGCCACGGTGACCGAACCGGTGACGTCCTCGGTGCGCCCGGTCACCGTCACGTCCTCGCCCTGGAGCACCTCGTCGACGCGGTAGCCCGCGAAGGACCCGTCGGTCACGGTCCACGTGCCGGCCGCGGCCCCGGCGTCGGGCAGCGGGGCCGCTGACGTCGACAGGCTCGGTGCCTCCGCCGCCGCTTCGTTCGCGCGGTCCGCGTACAGGCCCGGCCCCCAGATCCAGGCCGCCGCGCCCACCACGACCACCGCCGCGCCGACGCCCACCGCCACCTTGGTCCCTCTGCGCACGTTCCGCCCCTCTCGTCGCAGGCCGACCGGATATCAGCCTCTGCCCGGTACTACGGGCGAAATGGCGGATCGGTTCAATCAGACGACCGAACTCATCGACTTCGGTCCCCTGCATCGAGAGCGGTCAGTCGTCGGACCGGTCTCAAGACAGCCGACCGATCTCATCCCCGGCGGGGCCGAGAATGACACCTCATCGCCGCACCCGGAGCAGGGCGACGGCGAGCCCGACGAGCAGCAGCCCCGCCACCGGCGCCTGCGCGAGGGCGGCCGGCGCGCCCCACGCGTCGGCCGCCCGGCCCGCGAGCGACGCCGCCAGCGCCGAGCCCGCGGCGCTCGCGGAGTTGTTCCAGGTGAACGCCTGGGTGAGCACGGACGGCCGCACCGACCGCTCGGTCAGCACGGTGAGCAGCACCAGCGTCGGCGGCACGGCGGCCTCCGTGAGCACCAGGGCCGCGCCGAGCCAGGCCGCTGACGGCGCGAACGGCAGCAGCGCCGCCGTCGCCGTCAGGTAGGCGGTGACGGCCACGAGCTGCACGCGGGCCGGGGTGCCGCGCCGTCGTCGGCCGTACAGCCAGCCGGAGGCGAGCCCGGCCAGGCTCCCGGCGGCGATGATCGGCGCCGCCGCCCCGGGCGTACCGTGCCCGACGGCGAACGCCGTGACCGCCACGCCCATGGTGCCGAAGTACAGGCCGATCGCGAGGTTGAGCAGAGCCAGCAGCAGGAACGTCGGCGCGAGCAGGGCGGAGCGCGCGGTGCCCCCGGCGCCGGCGTGCTCGCCGTGCGGGTGCGGCGGCGGGGCCGTGCGGCGCTGGAGCGCCAGGGCGGTGCCACCGCTGAGGATCAGCCCGGTCGCCAGGAGGCTGGCCGCCGTGGAGTGCCCCGTCGCGCCCAGCGCCGTGACCAGCACCGGCCCGAGCAGGAAGCTCGTGGCGTTCGCGAGGGACTCCAGGGAGAACGCGGTGGGCAGGTCGTCGTCCCGTGTGCCGCGCAGCAGGTGCGCCCAGCGGGCGGCGGACAGGGCGCCGAGCTGGGGCACCGCCGCGCCCGCGCAGGCCGCGGCGACCACCGCGGCGGCCGGCGTCGTCGACAGCAGGACGACGGCGACGGCGCAGCCGTGCGCGACCAGGTAGAGCGGGAGCGTGCGGGTCTGGCCGAACCGGTCGACCAGCCGGGCCAGGTGCGGGCCCACGAGCGCCTCCGCGAGGGCGAACGCTGCGGTGGCCAGGCCGGCCGTCGCGTAGGAGCCGGTGCGGTCGTGCAGCAGCCAGACCAGGCCGAGGCCCGTCATGGCGATGCCGACCCGGCCGGAGGTGGCGCCGATGAAGAAGGCGGCGGCGCCGGGCGCGCGCAGCAGTGCGCGATAGCCGCCGGTGGCAGCAGACATGGGTGTCCTTCGTCGCCGTCCGGCGGGACGGGCCACCCGGGGTCGCCGGCGCCTGGTGCTGCGAAGTGCTGAGGTGCGACCCGTGGCCCGCCTGGGGGCATCCTGGGCTGCGGTGGGACGGGACACGCGCCCCTGCCGCCGCCCCCGACACCGGGCGGTAGTCGAACGATGTGCCCGGGCCGATGCGGACCCGGACGACTGCCAGGGACGCTAGCAGGGTCAGCCGCCCAGCGGAACCTCGTCGTGCCGCGCCACGCCGAACGTGCCGCCCGGGTACCGCAGCCCGGAGAAGTACATGTTGGTGTGGGCCACGATCTGCTCGCCGGTGATCGGCACGCCGTCCCACTCGGTGTCGGTGGTGGTGTGCGCGTCGCCCACGAGCGTCACGTCGTAGCCGAGCGCGGCGGCCCGCTGCGTCGTGGTGCGCACGCAGAAGTCGGACTGCGCACCGGCCACGACCAGCCGCGTGGCGCCGAGCCCGGTGAGCACGTCGCCCAGGTCGGTCTCGGCGAACGAGTCGCGGTAGGCCTTGTGCACCAGCGGCTCGTCGGGGCGGCGGGCCAGCCCGTCCGCGAGGGCCCAGCCCGGCGTGTCCCGCTCCAGCCCGGGCTCGTGGTGCTGCACCCAGACGACGGGCGTCCCGGCGGCGCGGGCCCGGTCCGCGAGGGCGGCGGAACGGGCGACGACGCCGTCGGCGTCGAAGCAGCCGCGGACGACGTCGGCCTGGAGATCGATCAGGAGGACGGCGGTGGTCACGGGCAGGAGACCTCCTTGAAACTGTCGGGATCGGCGAGGGGAAAGCGGTAGCAGACGGTGTCGGCGTCCCCGGTGGGATGCCCCGTCCAGTCCTGGACCTCGCGGGAGTACTCGACCACCACGTCACCGGCGGACTCCTGGACCACCGTTCCGTCCTCGATCGCGTCGGGGTGCGGTGAGAGGTGCAGCTCGTTGCGGTCCAGGTCGGCGAGGCGCCAGGCCCAGCGGTCCTGGGCGGTGTCGGACAGCGAGGCGCCGAGCGCGACCAGCAGGCCGACGATCGCCACGAGGGCGCCGATGACGACCCAGGGCGTGCGGCTGCGGGGCTTGGACGTCATGGCTCGCGCCGCGCCAGGCGCATCGCGATGCTCGCCGGCGCCGTCTCGACGAAGCCCAGGCTGCGGTACAGGGGCCGGCCCGGCTCGTCCGCGTTGAGCGTGATGTAGGCCCCGGCGGGGGCGCGGTCCGCGATCTGGTCCAGGAGCCAGTTCATGACCCGGCGGCCCAGGCCCCGGCTCCGGTGCTCGGGCAGGGTCGCGATGTCGGCGATGTGGAAGTACCAGCCGCCGTCGCCGAGCGTGCGCCCCATGGCGACGGCGCGGTCCGTCGCGGCCTCGCGGACGTGGCAGAAGGCCCAGCTCGCGGTCAGCACGGGCGCGGCCTGCTCGGCGGACCTGGGGGACAGGCCGGCGGCCGAGCGCAGGTGCAGGTACTCGTCGACGCTGGGGGCGGTCGGGACCAGGACGTAGGGGACGTCGCTCATGTGAGCACCCTATGCACTCGGGCGGGGTGGTCCCTGCGCCGGCGTGATCGAGACCGCGAACACGGACCTGACCGGGACCGACGTCGTACGGCTCTACGTGCAGTACGACCGATCCTGATCCCGGAGCCCGCTACCGTGGCTGCGCATGACGCATGCCGACACCGTGATCGATGCCGACCTGATCCGGGACCTGCTCCGCGAACAGCACCCTGACCTGGCAGAACTCCCGCTGGAGCTCGGCGCTCGCGGCTGGGACAACCAGCTCTGGCGCCTGGGTGACGAGCTCGCCGTCCGGCTCCCGTGGGCCACGGAGTCCGCGGACGAGCTGTTGCGCAAGGAGCACGCCTGGCTGCCGGCCCTGGCCCCGGGCCTGCCGCTCCCGGTCCCGGTGCCGCAGCGGCTCGGGGAGCCGGCCGAGCGGTTCCCGCGGCCCTGGCTCGTGACCACCTGGGTACCGGGCGCGCCGGCCGACCGTGCGCCCGTCACGCGTGGCGGGGAGGCCGCGCGGGCGCTGGCCGCGTTCCTGACGGCGCTGCACCGGCCCGCCCCGGACGGGGCGCCGTCGGGCCGTGGCCGTGGCGGGGCCCTCGCCGAGCACACCCGGGGCTTCGCGCTGCAGCTCGGCGAGACCGTGGAGCGTGGCCTGGTCACCGACCCGGGGGCGGTGCGCGCCGTCTGGGACGCCGCCGCCGCGGCGCCTGGCTGGGCGGGCCCGCCGCTGTGGCTGCACGGCGACCTGCATCCCGCCAACGTGCTGACCTCCGACGGCACCCTGTGCGGCGTCATCGACTTCGGCGACCTGTTCGCCGGTGACCCGGCCGTCGACCTCGCCTCGACCTGGCTCCTCCTGCCGGACGGCGGCGTCGACGCCTTCTATGCCGCCTACGAGCCGGCCGTCGACGACGCGACGCTGCGGCGCGCCCGCGGCTGGGCCGTGGCGAAGTCGCTGGTCGGGCTGCTCATCGGCGAGGCCGGCGAGCACGGGCGGCCCGGCGGCAAGAAGTCGTGGGGCCCGCCGGCGCGGGCTGCGCTGGAGCGGCTGCTGGCGACGGCGTGATCCGCCGTCGCCGCTGTTGAGGCGCGGTCGCCGGTGCAGAGGTGCCGTCGCCGCCGCTAGGCCGCCAGCTCCGCGAGGAGGTGCTCCCGGAGCGCCACGAGCTGGTCGGCCGACTCGGCAGGGCTGATCCCGTCGGTGAAGACGGTGGCGGCGGCGACCTCCGCGGCCAAGGGATCGGCCACCCAGGCGGCGATCCAGTCGCGCCCCTCGATGATCCAGTCCTTGCCCCGGGCGGCGACCGCACGCTCGCGCAGCACGGTCACCGACCGCTCCGGGTCGGGGCTGGGCAGCAGGTGGATCACGTCGGGGACGGGCGCCAGCGCGCGCCGCACCTCCTCGGCGCACGCGGGGTCGGTAAAGCTGGTGTAGCCGGCGCCGAGCGCGATGACGGCGTCCGGGTGCTCCGCGACGGCCCGCTGCATGGCGTGCGCGCGGGCGGGTTCCCACTCGCGTTCCGCGGCGGCCCAGCCGACGGCGTCGTCGCGCTCCAGCAGCCGGCCGAGGCTCCAGCCGACCTCGGCGCAGTAGGACCAGGCGATGTCGTCGATGTCGACGAACGCGTGACCGAGCCGCTCGGCGACCAGTGCGCCGAGCGTGGACTTCCCTGCCGCGAGCGGGCCGACCAGGATCACGAGAGCCTCCCGTAGCTGGGTGAAATATCCCAGTATCACCTATAGGTCGGGCTCGGCGTGATCCGACCTCAGGAGGCCCCCGGCCGGTGGTGGTCGAGGTAGTTCTGCGTTGTGGTCAGGGTCGTCATGTCGGACATCCGGTCGAGGTAGACCAGCCCGTCGAGGTGGTCGATCTCGTGCTGGAAGACGCGGGCGACGTAGCCGGTGACCTCGCTGGTGAGCGTCTGCCCGGTCTCGTCGGTGTACCGCACCGTGATGCGCTCGGACCGGGGCACCAGCCCCATGTAGCCCGGCACGCTGAAGCAGCCCTCCCAGTCGACCACCGTCCCGGCTGAGCGCTCCAGGATCGTGGGGTTCAGGATCTGGATCAGCCCGGTCTCGGGCCGGTCGGGGAACACCTCGGTCTTGCGGACCTCGATGATCGCGGCGCGGACCGAGACCCCGATCTGCGGTGCGGCGAGCCCGGCGCCGTGGAGGCTGCGGAGCAGGGCGGTCAGGGCGTCGAGGACGTCGCGCGCCTCCGGGGCCTCGATCTCGGCGGTGGGCGTCTTGAGGCGAGGGTCCCCGATGGCGACGAGATCGTTGTCGGTGAGATGCATGGTCAAAGGTCGCCTCCGAGATGTGGTCTGCGTGCACAGGCTAGGTGGCATTGGATGGGCCCGGTGCCAGACTGTCGTCATGGCTGCGCCGGCATTACTGCTCCCCTCACCGATCGAGGTGGTGGAGGATGAACGCCTTGATGCTGCTGGGGTCCGTCTCCTGCTCAAACGTGATGACCTGATCCATCCGGATCTGCCGGGCAACAAGTGGCGCAAGCTCAAGTACAACCTCGACGCCGCTCGCGCGGCAGAAGCCTCGAGGCTGCTCACGTTTGGTGGCGCGTACTCCAATCACATTCGCGCGGTTGCTGCGGCGGGTGCCCTTTTCGGTTTCGAGACCATCGGCGTCATCCGCGGCGAGGCATACGATCCGCTGAACTCGTCGCTGCAATTCGCCGTCGACCACGGAATGCACCTGACCTATCTGGACCGTCACACGTATCGAATGAAGGCCGATCCAGAGGTCATCGACCAACTGCAGCGTGATCTCGGAGACTTCTATCTGATTCCCGAGGGTGGGAGCAACGCTCTTGCCGTGCGGGGGTGCGCCGAACTGGTCAGCGAGATCGTCGAGTACTTCGACGTCATCTGCTGTGGTGTCGGCACTGGCGGCACCCTGGCCGGTATCGCGGCGGGGCTGAATGCCGGGCAACGGGCGATCGGTTTCTCGTCGCTCAAGGGCGGTGACTTCCTGATCGACGATGTCGCCACACTCCAGCGTGATGCGCTGGGTGATGAGACCGGCAACTGGCAGGTTGAGACTGGCTATCATTTCGGTGGATACGCCAAGACCAACCCCGAGCTGACGGCCTTCGTTGCTGACTTCGAGAGCCGACACGGCTTGAGGCTCGACTGGGTATACGTGGCCAAGATGATGTTCGGTATCTATGACCTAGTGGCTCAGGACCGGTTTCCTGCGGGGACCCGGATCGTCGCCGTTATCACCGGACCGGACTTCGGCGGTCAGATCCGCTCGTAGTACTTTCGCTGTGCCGACTTGCTGGTGGATGCCTCTTGCCAGGTGAGGGTCCACTCGCCAGTGTTCACGCTGAACCGGCGCCCGAATCCGAGCCACATCCCGTGCATGCTGCGTCCGCTGGGGTCGATCACCATCTGCAGCGCACCGTGATAGGTCGCACCGCGGTAGTGGCCGCCCGGTGCCGTTGTCTCACGCCAGGTACCGGTCGCGACCGGCGGTTCGACGGCGAGCTCCAGCCGGACCTGTGAGCCCGAGGAATGCGGCAGGCCTTGTGCGATCAGCCGTCCACCCTGCTGGCGGGCTACGACGTAGTGCTCACTGATGTGCTCCGCGGACCTGCTTGCGCTGAGGTAGCGATACTGCGAATGCCAGATCCCTTCGAACGCACGATCACCAGCGGCGGCGACCGCGCTGACTGGCGAACCGGCGACCTCGTCCAGTGCTGTCGACGCGGCTGCCAGGGACATGCCGGCCGAAAGCTTGAGAAGTATTGAGCGACGTGCTTCCTTAGCTCCCAACCGTGCCGCCCAAGTTGTGGTCATTCGAGCCAGCTCGTTCACGTCTGCCTGATCGAGCTTGTGGAGAAGCCCGGCAATCTCGGCTTCGGACGCTTCCGCAGACACTCCGTCGATAGTCGTCTTGAGGGCACCGATGTCGCGGAACGCAGAGTCATGGTCACGGAAGTCGGCGCAGTCCTGGACGAGGTCCGCCAGTGAGCACTCGTAGAGCTCGGCGAGATGTGCCAGGACGTCAAGAGACGGCGCGTGTCCGGTCGGCGCGGGCCACTGTTCCCAATAAGAGAAGTTCTTGAACGACTTCGGGTCGTCCGGCCAGCGTTCGTTCCACCGGTCCGCGGCATCCTGCTGGCTCCACCCGTGGACTGTTCGCAACGCAGCCCGAAGGTTCATGCCGAACCGTTCAGCGAATACTGTCGCGATCTCGGCCCAGGTGCGCCCCTGGCCGCGCTCCCGGTGACATCCCGACGACGTGCACTTGCCGGACGCACCAGCCCCGGTCAGGATCGCGGGCGGGCCGTGACACAGGGGAGACGTATGTCAGACGAACGCCGGGACTGGCTCGCCGGGCACCTCGCCGCAGCCGCCGACCGGTTCGGCGTGACGCTCGACGGCGACCCGGTGCGCGGGTCCTACGACCGCACCCTCGCCGTCCGGACGTCGGGGCCCGCGTGGCTGCGGGTCACGGCCCAGGAGCCGCGGTGGGCGCGGGGCGAGTACTGGGACGGCGTCGCGACGGCGACGGGCGCGCCGTTCGACGCCGTCCCGATGCCCCGGCACCTCCGATCCGCCGAGTGGGCCGACGGCGGCCAGGTCGTCCGGGCGGACCTCCTCACCTTCGTCGACGAGCCCGCTGTCGGCTCCGGCCTCGTGCTGGACCACCGGGTCGAGCTGCCCGACACCTGGTGGACCGCGCTCCGGACGGGGCTCGACGCGCTGCGCACCGCCACCGGAACCGAACGCCGCGTGCTGCGGCCCGAGGAGCTCCAGGAGTCGATCCGCGCCCGGTTCGGCGTCGAGATCGACCTCGGCCGCGTCGAGTGGGAGGTGGCCCACGGCGACCTGCACTTCGGCAACCTCACGGGCCCGCGCCTGACGATCCTGGACTGGGAGTACTGGGGCTGGGCGCCCGCCGGGTACGACGTCGCCGTCCTGGCCTGCTCCGCCGTCCTTCAGCCCGACGTCGCCGCCCGGGTCCGCGCCGAGTTCGCCGGAGTGCTCGGCACCTGGCGGGGCGCGGTGGCCCAGCTCGCCGCCGCCGAGAAGTACCTGCGGCTGGTTGACATCGGCGCACACCCGGAGATCGCCGGGCCCGTGCGGCGGCTGGCCGACGTCGTCGTCCGGGAGTGGTTTGCGTGACCTGTTCCGCGTGTCCCTGGATGACTTCACCCGGGTGACTGTGTACATGATGCTCCGATCTGGAGGCCATCGGCTCGTAGCCTTCGTCTCTGAGATCGCTGTTGATCTGCTGGCCCGGTATCTCTGATCGGGCTCCTCGGCGGCCTCGTTGAAGCCCGTGATGGATGGACGGAGCCGAAATGACCCAAGAACTTCGTTTCAACGCGCCTCCAGGCTGGCCTTCGCCGCCCGAAGGCTGGCGGCCGGAACCTGGCTGGAAACCAGACCCGTCCTGGCCGGCTGCCCCGCAGGACTGGGTGTTCTGGGTGCCAGCGGGGACGTCTCCTCCGGCGGGAGCGCAGGCCACGACTCCTCCCGTGATCGCCGACCGCACGAGCTTGCCTTCCTCGAGCGCCGTGCCGTCCTCTGGTTCTCTGCCTCCGGACGTAGCCCGGGAGAGTGCGAAAGTGCCCCTTTTCGGCGCCCGTCGCGTTGCTCGTGAGCTGGGGGCCGAAGCTGAGGCGCTACGTGCGGAGCTGGCACGTGTCGGTGCCCTTGACGCGATCCAGATCGAAGAAGAGCGTCGTAGCGCTCGTCAGCGATTCGAGGACCAGGAACGAGAACTGGAACAAGGTCGCGCGGCGTCCCTCGCCAAGTTCTCAGCGGAAGCAGATGCCCTGACCAAGCGTCGTGACGCTCTCGCGGCTGAAGTGGCTGGGCTGACATCGCAGGTCGCGAACCTTGAGGAGACCCTTCTTCTTCAGGAGGTCGGGATCTACGAGTATCAGCACCCGTTGGAGAACGCCGATGCCTATCGGGCACGCCTTGATGTGCTGCGAGTGCGTATCAAGGAGATGGCCAAGAAGGACGGTGGGGCTGTCACCGGGGCCCAAGGATGGACCGTGAACGGATCGAAGGCCGAAGGTAAGCGTATGGTCTCGCAGACGTCGAAGCTGATGCTCCGCGCATACAACGGCGAAGCAGATGCCCTGCTGCGGGGGATGCGGCCGTATCGCTTGGACGCAAGCCTGGACCGGTTGAACAAGTCCTTCTCGATGATCGCGAAGCTTGGGGCGTCGATGCAGATCTCGATCGACTCCGAGTACCACCGTCTGCGAGTCGAGGAACTCAGGCTGACAGCGGACTTTCTTGCCAAGAACGCTGACGAGAAGGAGCGGGAGAAGGAGGAGCGGGCGCGTCTGCGCGAGGAGCGCAAGGTCGAACAGCAGCTTCAGCGCGAGAAGGAGAAGCTCGAGAAGGAGCGTCAGCACTACGAGAACGCCAGGGCGGCGTTGCTGTCGAAGGGTGACGTGGAGGGTGCGGCTCGTCTCGCCGAGCAGATCGAGGACGTGGCTCGGAAGATCGAGGACGTCGACTATCGCGCCGCGAACCACCGAGCTGGGTACGTCTACGTGATCTCGAATCTCGGAGCCTTTGGCGAACACATGATCAAGATCGGCATGACGCGTCGCCTTGATCCGATGGACCGGGTTCGCGAACTGGGAGACGCATCTGTGCCGTTCAACTTCGACGTCCACTCTTTGTTCTTCGCCAACGACGCGGTAGGGATCGAAGCCGAGATGCACCGCCGGCTCGGTGACCGTCGCGTGAACCGCGTGAACATGCGTCGAGAGTTCTTCTACGCAACCCCACAAGAAGCCCTGGAGCAGCTACGCGATCTGGCGGGCGACGTCCTGCAGTTCGAAGAGATCCCCGAAGCCATCGAGTTCAGGCAAAGCCAGACCTTGAGCCAGACCTTGAGCTAGAACTAGTGGCGCGCTGATCTCATTCAGATTGCTCACGACCCAGGCTTCGCGACCTCCAGCAGCAGGTCGACGAGCCGCTCGGCGGCGTCCGGCACCCCGTTGCTCCGCGCGGCCTTGGCCATGCGGTCGCGCCGTCCGGCGTCGTCGAGCAGGCCGGCCAGCGCCCCGCGGAGGTCCGAGAAGGTGAGGTCGCCCTCCAGCGAGACCGCCGCGCCCAGGTCCTGGAGGCGGCGGGCGCCCAGCACCTGCTCGTTCCCGGCCGCCGACGCGAGCGGGATCAGCACGGCGGGCTTGCCCAGCGCCGTCAGCTCGGCGATGGTTCCGGCCCCGCTCCGGGAGACGACGACGTCGGCCAGCGCCAGCACGTCCGGCAGCTCCGCCCCGACGAACCCGAGCACCCGGTAGCGCGGGGCCAGCTCGGGGCCGAGCCTCGCGGTGCGCTCGAACATCTCCTTGAGGTTGTTCGGGCCGCACTGGTGGATCACGTTGGCGCGCTGGAGCAGCCAGGGCAGCGTCTCCGTGACCAGGTCGTTGATCTGCACCGACCCCTGGGCGCCACCCGTGACGTACAGGACGGGCAGGTCGGGGTCGAACGAGTCGAGGCCCAGAGCGTCGACAGCCTTGAGCGGCTCGCCGGCCAGTACCTCGGCGCGCACCGGGTTGCCGGTCACGACGGCCCGCTCGCGCGCCGCCTCGGGCAGCAGCTCGATGGTGGACGGCGAGGAGACCGCGACGCGCGTCGCCCGCTTGGCCAGGAGGCGGTTGGCCAGGCCCAGCCGGACCGTCTGCTCGTGCACCACGAGCGGACGCCGGAGCAGCCCCGCCGCGATGCCGACCGGCACGGCGACGTAGCCGCCGGTCGAGAGGATCACGTCGGGCTTGAACTCCGAGACGATCGACCGTGCCTGCGCGACGCCGAGCGGCACCCGCGCCATGTCCTTCATGTTGCTCGCCGACAGCATGCCCAGCGGGTTGCTCGACCGGCGCAGCTTGCCCGTGGCCACCGGCACGAACCGGATGCCCTCGGACGCCGTGACCCGGGCCTCCAGCCCGTCCGCCGTGCCTGCCCAGAGGACGCTCACCGCGGTACCCGACCCGGCCAGCCGCGCCTGCAGCGCGCGCAGCGTCGTGAGCGCCGGGTAGGTGTGGCCGCCGGTCCCGCCACCGGTGACCAGAAGTCGGAAATCGGACGGCTGTGAACTCACGAGACATCTCCCAGGACGGCAGCGGAAGGGGTGTGATGCCCACTCTAGGGGGTCTGCGGCGGTCGTCCGCTTCGCCAGTGAGGTACGGATAGTCCCAGGTCAGCGTGTCGGGGTGTGTCCGCAGGGCGCCGGCCGGGGAGCGCCTGGCGCAGACCTACGGAGCCGGGCGTCTGAGCAAAGAAATGTGCCGACATGAATGCTGGAAAGGTGTTCTATTTCTACTTCTGCATTTGTCTTGACGGCTCTCCGCAATTGCTGGCAGGATCTCGGCCACCCATCGATCTGGGTGCCAAATGGTCACGAGACGAACGTTGAAATCGGTCGGCCCTGGCTCGGAATTGCGACAGAGAGTAGAAGGTTATGGCCGGCGTGATCGCCACGGGCGTCTACGTGAGGGTGACCGGGATGTCGAGCACGGAGCGCGGCTCCGAGGGCGTCGTGAAGACCGTCCGGCAGGGGTGGGCCGGGAAGGAGGCCGTGGTAGTGGCTCCCGGCCCGCTGCGGTCCCGAGAATTCACCGTTCCGCTGGTCGACCTCTCGATGAGATGAGCCGCGCCGCCCGTGCCGGGCGCGCGGAGATCGTCGCGTCGGCGTGAATTCCGGACGGCGTCGCGCGCGGTGACCCGGGTGCCGGAGAATATGCATTTCCCTGCTGTCCGGACTGCCGGTTGGCCGACGCATTGTTGCAGTTCAGAGGCCTCTTTTGCGGCCATGTCCCGCCGCCGTTCGCGAAGTCGGCACTCTGCATCGAGGCCGGTCCAGGCCTGTGCCGATCTCGATGCAGAATGCCGACTGACCCCGCGGGCGAACCTCACCTTGCCCCCAGCCGCCGGCTGACCTCGCGTGCCGCTTTGGTCGCCTGCTCCGCGAGGCCGGCGCGGGCGGCGTCGTCGTAGGCGTCCGAGCGGAAGGTGATCGCCAGGCCCGCCACCGGCCGCCCCGTGTGGTCGACGACGGCGGCGGCCACCGACGCGAACCCCGCCGTCACCTCGCCGTCCTCCACCGCGAAGCCGCGCTCGCGCGCCAGCCGCAGCACGTCGCGGAGCTCGCGCAGGGTGCGCGGTCCCGAGCCGGTCAGGTCCGTGAACGACCCCGGCGTCGGGTACAGCGCCCGCACCTGCGCCGGCGGGAGCAGCGCGAGCACGGCCCGCCCGCTCGCGGTGAGGTGGCTCGGGAGGTGGACGTCGACGTCGGTCACCAGCGGCGGGCGTCCCGCCGCCCGCTGCTCCACCAGGTACAGGACCTCCCGGCCGTTCAGGACGGCGAGGTGCCCGTTCTCGCCTGCGGCCTCCACCAGGCGCGCGACGACGGGCGCGGCGAGCCTCGTGAGCGGCGCCTGTCGCGTGTAGGCGCTGCCCAGGCCGAGGGCCGCCACGCCCAGGCCGTACCGGCGCTCGTCGGGGAAGTGCCGCACGAAACCCTCGTCGCCCAGCACGGACAGCAGGTGGTAGACGCTGGACCGGGGCACCCCGATGCCGTGCGCGATCGCGCCCGCGGGCACCGGCCCGGGCTGTGCCGCGAGGAACGAGAGCAGCCGCGCGGTGTGGCGCGCGGCGGGAACGGCGCTGCTGGTGCCCACAGGGACGGCCTCCTGGGGGTTGGCCCCGCTGCGGGCGCTGGCGCGGGGTGCTGATGCCGAGTTGGCTGGTCGGTAGTTCGGGGTAGTCGGTAGTTCCGGGTGGTCGGCAGAAGGTCAGGTAGTCGGTAACTCGGGTTGCCGATCACCTGACCTTCTGCCGACCACCCCGAACTACCGACCACACGCACTCCGCGCCCTGGGCCCTGGGCCTGGCTCGGGGCGGATGTCTCGTATCCCAGACCCTATCGCTGGTTCCGGCCGCGCCACGGGGCGCGCGGCGGGGTTCCATGAGCGCATGAGCACCCTGCACGACGCGGCGACGACGCCCGCCACCGGCGCGGCCGGCACTCAGCTGCCCCAGGACCAGCATCGCCAGGACCGGCCCCAGGACCGGCAGAACAGCGACCTGCCCGGGCACGTCGTCCTCGACGGCACCCCGCTCACTGTCGAGCAGGTCGTCGCCGTTGCCCGCTACGGCGCGTCCGTCGAGATCCATGAGACCGCGCTGGCCCGCATGGCCCGGACCCGCGCCGTCATCGAGGATCTCGCCCACGACACCGTGCCCCACTACGGTGTCTCCACGGGCTTCGGCGCGCTCGCCCGCCGGCACATCCCCACCGAGATGCGGGCCCAGCTCCAGCTCAGCCTCGTGCGCTCGCACGCCGCGGGCTCGGGCGTCCACGTCGAGACCGAGGTGGTGCGGGCGCTGCAGCTCCTGCGGCTCGCCACCCTGGTCACCGGACACACGGGCGCCCGCCCGGTCACGGCGCAGACCTACGCCGGGGTGCTCAACGCGGGCATCACGCCCGTCGTGCACGAGTACGGGTCGCTCGGTTGCTCCGGCGACCTCGCGCCGCTCGCCCACGTGGCGCTCGCCGCCATGGGGGAGGGGCAGGTGCGGGTCGTCCGGGCGGGGGACTTGACGGGCTCGACCGGCCACACGGGCTCGACCGGCGACGACGGCGCCCTCGTCGACGCCGCCCGAGCCCTTGCCGACGCCGGGATCGAGCCCCTCGTCCTCGCCGAGAAGGAGGGCCTGGCCCTCATCAACGGCACCGACGGCATGCTCGGCATGCTCTGCCTCGCGATCCATGACCTGCGCCGCCTCCTCACCACGGCCGACGTCGCCGCCGCGCTGTCCGTCGAGGCTCTCCTCGGCTCGGACGCACCGTTCGCCGAGGACCTGGTCGGCCTGCGCCCGCACCCGGGCCAGGCGGCGTCGGCGGCGAACATGCGCCGCCTGCTGGCGGGCTCGCCCCTGATGGCGAGCCACCGCGAGCTGGACGACGCCGGAAACCCCGCGTGCACCCGCGTGCAGGACGCCTACTCGCTGCGCTGCGCGCCGCAGGTGCACGGCGCCGTCCGCGACACGCTGGACCATGCCGCGACGGTCGCGGGCCGGGAGCTGGCGTCGGCGATCGACAACCCCGTCGTCACGACGGACGGGCGCGTCGAGTCGAACGGCAACTTCCACGGGGCGCCCGTCGCCTACGTGCTCGACTTCCTCGCCATCGCGGCCGCCGACCTCGCCAGCATGAGCGAGCGGCGCACCGACCGGTTCCTCGACGTCGCACGCTCCGAGGGGCTGCCCGCGTTCCTCGCGGCCGACCCCGGCGTCGACTCCGGCCACATGATCGCCCAGTACACGGCCGCCGGGATCGTCTCGGAGCTCAAGCGCCTGGCCGCGCCCGCGAGCGTGGACTCGATCCCGAGCTCCGCCATGCAGGAGGACCACGTGTC
The DNA here is from genome assembly GCF_044389675.1 of Promicromonospora kroppenstedtii. NCBI lineage: Bacteria > Bacillati > Actinomycetota > Actinomycetes > Micrococcales > Promicromonosporaceae > Promicromonospora > Promicromonospora kroppenstedtii. The sequence goes on from NZ_JBIRYI010000015.1 coordinate 100,044, forward strand.
CATGGGCTGGTCCGGCGCCCGCAAGCTGCGCCGCTCCGTGGACGGGCTCACCCGCGTGCTCGCGATCGAGGTGCTGACGGCCACGCGCGCCCTCGACCTGCGGGAGGAGGCCCCGGCTGCGGGAACGGGCGCGGTGCACGACGTCGTCCGTGCCGTCGTGCCCGGCCCCGGACCCGACCGCTACCTGGCCCCCGAGATCGAGCACGTCGTGGGGCTCGTGACCGGCGGACAGGTCGCGGCGGCAGCCGCGGGCGCCGTCGGACAGCTCCACTGAATCTGTCGAACCGGCCCGAACCCGCCGACCTGAGTCGAAGGAGACCGAAGTGAACCAGCCGTACGACCGGGGGACCCCCGTCGCCGTCCGCGCCCCGCGCGGCACCACCCTGACCGCCCGGAGCTGGCAGACCGAGGCGCCGCTGCGCATGCTCATGAACAACCTCGACCCCGAGGTGGCCGAGCGGCCCGACGACCTGGTGGTCTACGGCGGCACCGGCCGGGCGGCGCGCGACTGGCCGAGCTACCACGCGATCGTCCGCTCGCTCACCGACCTGCGCGAGGACGAGACGCTGATGGTGCAGTCGGGCCGCCCGGTGGGCGTGCTGTGGACGCACGAGTGGGCCCCGCGCGTGCTGATCGCGAACTCGAACCTGGTGGGGGACTGGGCGAGCTGGCCCGAGTTCCGCCGCCTCGAACAGCTCGGCCTGACGATGTACGGGCAGATGACGGCCGGTTCCTGGATCTACATCGGCACCCAGGGGATCCTGCAGGGCACGTACGAGACGTTCGCCGCCGTCGCCGCCAAGAGGTTCGGCGGGACGCTCGCGGGCACGCTCACGCTGACCGGCGGCTGCGGCGGCATGGGCGGCGCCCAGCCCCTGGCGGTCACGCTGAACGGCGGCGTGTGCCTCGTCGTCGACGTCGACCCGGCGCGCCTGCACCGACGCGTCGAGACCCGCTACCTCGACGTCGTCGCCTCCTCGCTGGACGAGGGCGTGGAGCTGGCGCTCGCGGCGAAGCGGGACCGGCGTGCGCTGTCGGTCGGTGTGGTCGGCAACTCGGCCGACGTCGTGCCGGAGCTGCTGCGCCGGGGTGTCGAGGTGGACGTCGTCACGGACCAGACCTCGGCGCACGACCCGCTGTCGTACCTGCCGTCCGGGGTGGCGCTGGAGGACTGGGCTTCGGAAGCGGAGAAGGACCCCGAGGGGTTCACCGACCGGGCGCGCGAGTCGATGGCCCGCCATGTCGAGGCGATGGTCGGCTTCCAGGACGCGGGCGCCGAGGTGTTCGACTACGGCAACTCGATCCGTGACGAGGCGCGCCAGGGCGGGTACGGCCGGGCGTTCGAGTTTCCGGGGTTCGTGCCCGCGTACATCCGGCCGCTGTTCGCCGAGGGCAAGGGCCCGTTCCGGTGGGCGGCGCTCTCCGGGGACCCGAAGGACATCGCGGTGACGGACAAGGCCGTGCTCGACCTGTTCCCCGACAACGACCACCTGGGCCGCTGGATCCGTGCCGCCCAGGACCGCGTCGCGTTCCAGGGGCTGCCCGCCCGGATCTGCTGGCTCGGGCACGGGGAGCGTGACGTCGCCGGGCTGCGGTTCAACGAGCTCGTCGCGTCGGGCGACATCTCGGCACCTGTCGCGATCGGTCGCGACCACCTCGACTCCGGGTCGGTCGCGTCCCCGTACCGGGAGACCGAGTCGATGGCCGACGGCTCCGACGCGATCGCGGACTGGCCGCTGCTGAACGCCCTGATGAACACCGCGTCGGGCGCCACGTGGGTGTCGCTGCACCACGGCGGTGGCGTCGGCATGGGGCGGTCGATCCACGCGGGTCAGGTCTCCGTCGCGGACGGGACGCCGCTCGCGGCCGAGAAGCTCGCGCGGGTGCTCGCGAACGACCCGGCCACGGGCGTGCTGCGGCACGTTGACGCCGGGTACGACGACGCCGCCGCGGCGGCGGAGCGCGGCGGGCTGCGTGTGCCGATGCGGGAGGGGGCGTGAGCGATTCCGGGGCCGCGTCCGTGGCCGGGGGCGCGACGGGCGCGACGGGCGCAGCGGGCGCGGCGGCGGGCGCGACGGGCGCAGCGGGCGCAGCGGGCGCGGCGGGCGCGGCGGCGGGCGCGACATCGGTGGGGCGGCTGCTCGACGCGATCGCCGACGTCGGACGGGCGGCGTCCGGCGGGTACGAGCGGTTCGCCTGGACCGCGCACGACCTGACCCTGCGCGAGTGGTTCGCCGCCGAGGCGGCCGCGCGCGGGCTGTCCGTGACCGTGGACCGCGCGGGGAACCAGTGGGCGTGGTGGGGCGACCCCGACGCCGACGGGCCCGGCGTCGTCTCGGGCAGCCACCTCGACTCGGTGCCGGGCGGCGGCGCGTTCGACGGTCCGCTCGGCGTGGCCGGCGCGTTCGCGGCCCTCGACGCGCTGCGGGCGTCCGGCGTCGTGCCCGTGCGGCCGCTCGGGATCGTGAACTTCTCCGACGAGGAGGGCGCGCGGTTCGGGCTCGCCTGTCTCGGGTCGCGGGCCGTGACCGGGACGGTTCCGGCCGACCGGCTGCTCGCGCTGCGGGACGGGTCGGGCGACAGCCTGGGGGAGGTGCTGGGGGCGGTGCTCCGGGGATCGGGGTCGTCGTCTCGTGGGTCGAGCCTGTCCTCTCGTGGGTCGAGCGTGTCGAGATCAGGTCAGGTCCCGACCCGCTCGACCCACGAAGCGCTGGGCGCCGCGGTCTCCGCGGGCGTGTCGCTCGAGCACTACGGCCGGGACCCCGAGACGCTGGCGCGGATCGGCGTCTTCGTCGAGCTGCACGTGGAGCAGGGCCGGTACCTCGCCGACCTGCCCGACGACGAGGCCGCGCCCGTCGCGGTCGGCGCGGCGATCTGGCCGCACGGCCGCTGGCGCGTCGACCTCGCGGGCGAGGCCAACCACGCCGGCACCACACCGCTGGCCCACCGGCACGACCCGATGCTCGACCTCGCGCGCCTCATCACCGACGTCCGCGCCGCCGCCGAGCAGGCCGGGGCGCTCGCGACCCTGGCCAAGGTGCAGGTGGAGCCCAACGGCGTCAACGCGATCCCGTCGCGCGTCCGGGCCTGGATCGACGCTCGCGCCGAAACGGAACACGCCGTCCGTTCCGTGATCGGCGTGCCACCGAGCGGGGGACGCTCGACCGGCGATCCGTCGAACGTAGGAGTAGTCGGCGCATCAGGGCTCATGGACCGACGGGGCCTACGTTCGACGCCGCACCTGGTCGGTGAGCCGAGCGGCGGGCTTGCCGGGTGGCGGCCCGTCGAGGAGTCGTGGACGCCCGCGACCGTGTTCGACCCGGCGCTCGCGGCCCGGATCGCCGACGTCGTCGGGCGGCCTGGCTCAGACCTGCCCGCCCCCGTGATCGGCACGGGCGCCGGGCACGACGCCGGCATCCTCGCCGCGGCCGGCATCCCCACTGCGATGCTGTTCGTGCGCAACCCGACCGGGGTGTCCCACTCGCCGGCCGAGCACGCCGACCCGGCCGACTGCGACGCCGGCGGCCGCGCCCTGGCCGCCGCCCTCGCCGACCTGCTCACGGCCCCGGACCTGCTGCGGTCCCCAGCAGGCCGGGAGTCGGCCCCGGCAGGCCGGGAGTCGGCCCCGGCCGGTCCGTCCCGAAACTCGGCCCGTCACGATCCCCTTTGAGGCCTAAGTTTCTTCGCTTTGAGCCGGCTCAAAGCGAAGAAACTTAGGCCTCAAAGGGGATCGCCCAACAGCCACGGACCACGGACCACGGACCACGGAACACGGAACACGGAACACGGAACACGGAACGCGAGAGGAGAGTCATGAGCGGCTTCTGGTGCGAGCGGGCCTGGCTGCCCGGACCCGGAGAGCCGGCATCCGCCGGCCACGTCGTCGAGTCCGTCCGGGTCGTGACCGACGGCGGCCGCATCGTCACCGTCGAGCACGGCACCCCGGCCGCCGACGGCGACGTGCGCCTCCACGGCGTCGTCCTCCCCGGCCTCGCCGACACGCACTCGCACGCCTTCCACCGCGCGCTGCGCGGCCGCACCCACGCCGACGGCGGATCGTTCTGGACCTGGCGCCAGGGCATGTACGCCCTGGCCGCAGCCCTGACGCCGGACCTCTACGAACGGCTGGCGCGCGCCGTCTACGCGGAGCTGGCGCTCGGTGGCACCACCGCCGTCGGCGAGTTCCACTACGTGCACCACCGCCCCGACGGGACCCCGTACCCCGCGGCACAGGGTGGCCCGAACGCCATGGCCGAGGCCCTCCGCTCCGCCGCCCGCGACGCCGGGGTGCACCTCACGCTGCTCGACACCTGTTACCTCCACGGTGGCCTCGGTCCGGGCGGGCACCAGCCGCTCGCTCCCGAGCAGGCCCGGTTCGGCGACGGCACGGCCGAGGCGTGGGCCCACCGCGTCGACACGCTGCGCACCGCCTGGGCCGACGACGACCGCGTGCTCGTCGGCGCCGCAGCCCACTCGGTGCGCGCCGTCGCGCCGGACGAGCTCGCCACCGTCGCCCGTTGGGCCGGAGAGACCCGTGCGCCGCTGCACGTGCACCTGTCCGAGCAGCCGGGGGAGAACCAGGCGGCGCTCGCGGCCTTCGGAGTCACCCCGACGCGCCTGCTGCACGGCGCGGGGGCGCTCGGCCCCGGCACGACCGCCGTGCACGCGGTGCACCTCACCGACGACGACGTCGCGCTGCTCGGCACCTCGGGCACGGGCGTCTGCCTCTGCCCGACGACGGAGCGCGATCTCGCCGACGGCATCGCCCCCGGGCTCCGGCTGGCGCGCGCGGGGAGCCCACTGTCGGTCGGCACGGACCAGCACGTGACCGCGGACGTGCTCGCCGAGGCCCGCGGCGTCGAGGAGCACGAGCGGCTCGCGGCCGGCGGGCGCGGCGCGTTCGACCCGGCGGCCCTGGTCGACGTCGCGACGTCGGCCGGGCACGCCGCGCTCGGCCGGCCCGGCGCCGGGCGCATCGCCGTGGGCGCGCCCGCGGACCTCGTCGCCGTGCGGACCGACACGGTGCGCACCGCCGGCTGCGACCCCGCGCAGGTGGTGCTCGTGGCGGGCGCCCCCGACGTGTCCGACGTCGTGGCGGGTGGTGAGCTCGTGGTGCGCGACGGCGTACACCGGCTCGGCGACGTCGCGCACCTGCTCGCCGAGGCGATCGAGGAGATCTGGGCCGCCGTCGAGCGGGACCACGACACGGGTCGGCCCGCGGGGCCGGTCGCGATCGAGCGGGGCCTGACGGACGACCTCACCAGGAGGAGCGACGCATGAGCGTGCTGCTGACGAACATCGGCGAGCTGGTCACGAACGACCCGGAGCACGGTGGAACGGGGCCGGGCGGGATCGACTCGGCCGGGATGTCGTCCGCCGGCAGCGGGATCGTGCCCGACGGTCTAGGCCTCGTAGCCGACGCCGCCGTCGTCGTCGAGAACGGGCGCATCGCCTGGACGGGCCCGGCGGCGTCGGCCCCCGCGGCCGACGAGGTCGCCGACCTCGCGGGGCGCTGCGTGCTCCCGGGATTCGTGGACTCGCACTCGCACACGGTGTTCGCGGGCGATCGTTCGGCGGAGTTCGCGGCACGCATGACCGGTGAGCCGTACACCGGCGGCGGCATCGCGACCACGGTCGCCGCGACCCGCGCCGCGAGCGAGGACGCCCTGCGGGCGCGCGGCACCGCGCTGGTGCGCGAGATGCTCGCACAGGGCACCCCGACCGTCGAGATCAAGAGCGGCTACGGTCAGGACGTCGCGACCGAGGCCCGCACGCTGCGGATCGCCCGGGAGCTCACCGCGGAGACGACGTACCTCGGCGCCCACACCGTCCCGGCCGAGTACGCCGACGACCGCGCCGGCTACGTCGACCTCGTGACCGGGCCGATGCTCGCCGCCTGCGCCCCGCACGCCCGCTGGATCGACGTCTTCTGCGAGCCGGCCGCGCCCACGGCCTTCGACGAGGACGAGGCCCGCGCCGTCCTGCGCGCCGGACTCCGCGCCGGGCTGGGCGCGCGCGTGCACGGCAACCAGCTCTCGGCGGGCCCGGGGGTGCGGCTCGCCGTCGAGGTCGGGGCGGCGAGCGTGGACCACTGCACCCACCTGACCGACGCCGACGTCGACGCCCTGGCCGGCTCGTGGACCTCGGGCGGGCCCCGTCCTGACCGCGGCCGGTCCGCCCACACAGACCGGGGACAGCCGGCTGACCGCGAGGCGCGGCGTCCGGTCGACGGGGCGTGGGCCCGGTCCGGCACCGTCGCGACCCTGCTGCCCGCCGTCGAGTTCTCCACGCGGTCGCCGTACCCCGACGCCCGCCGGCTGCTCGCCGCGGGCGTGCCCGTCGCGCTCGCGACGGACTGCAACCCGGGCTCCGGCTACTCGTCGTCGATGCCGTTCGTGGTCGCGCTCGCGGTGCGTGAGATGCGGATGAGCCCGGCCCAGTCCCTCTGGTCGGCGACGGCGGGCGGCGCCCTGGCGCTCCGCCGGGACGACGTCGGACACCTGGCCGTCGGCGCCCGCGCCGACCTGACCGTGCTCGACGCCCCGGGCCACACCTACCTCGCCTACCGTCCGGGCGTCCCGCTGGTCCACCAGGTCTGGCGGAACGGCACCCGCGCCGTCTGACACCCGCCCCCGGGAGCGTCCGGCGTCGAACGTAGGCTTGCTCGGCTCAAGAGCCGTCTTCAGCCGACCAACCCTACGTTCGACGCCGCGTGGTCGGATTGTGCGCCGGTTGGGGCGGTCGCGGGTGCTCTTCTTTGAGGCCTAAGTTTCTTCGCTTTCGGGCGACCCAAAGCGAAGAAACTTAGGCCTCGAAGGAGAAGGGGCCGCCGACCGACCTGCGGCCGCCGACACCGATGCGATCGCCGTCCTCGGTGCCGATCGCCGACCTCGACGCGCGGCCACCGACACCGCCGCCGCTCGACGGCGAACGTAGAGGTGCTCGGCTCAAGAGGCCTCTTGGACCGAGCGACTCTACGTTCGCTGCGACCAGGCCGAGTTGGTCGCGCGCCAGCCGGGAGCGGGAGGGCACCTTGCACCGGGGCTGCTCGGCGTCGTCCCGCGGGTGCGCCCCAGGGCGAACGTAGGGTTGATCGGCCCAAGAGCCGTCTTGAGCCGATCAACCGTACGCCGACGCCGACGCCGACGCCGACTGCCGATGCCGGCCGCCGACGCCGACTGGCGACGCCAACGCCGACGCCGACTGCCGACGCCGACGCCGACGGCCGACGCCGACGCCGACGCCGACGCCGACGGCCGACGCCGACGCCGACGCCGACCGCCGCCGACCGCCGCCGACCGCCGACCGCCGACCCTTGCGCGCTGTCTGGCCTGGGCGCGGGGGTGCTCCTCCTCGAAGCTTAGGTTTCTTCGCTTTGGGTCGTCCGAAAGCTAAGAATCCTCGGCTTCGAAGGCGATGCCTCCCCCGGGTCCAGCCGGCGTCGACCACGAACGACCCGCGCAGTCGAACGTAGGGTTGCTCGGCTCAAGACGACTCTTGAGCCGAGCAACCCTACGTTCAGCGTTGGCCGGCCCGTCGCCGAAGTCCGGCCGGCCTTGGCCGACGGCGCCAGGCACCGACGGCGCGCGGGCAGCCGGCCGACCCCTACTGTTCCGTAATGCCCAGGTCCGGCCGCGCCACGAAGCCCGCCCGGCCCGCGGACGCGCCGTGGAGCTCCAGGAGCACCAGCTCGTTGCCCGTCTCGCGCACCAGCGGCCCCGGCACGTACAGCGTGCGCGTGGGGCCCAGGCTCCAGTAACGCCCCAGCAGCTCGCCGTTGACCCAGGCCAGGCCCTTGGTCCAGCCGTCGAGCCGCAGGAAGTGGTCGGCCCCGCCCGTGGAGTCGAACGAACCGCGGAACAGCCCGGCGCCGACCGGTCCCGGCACCCCGCCGTCCGGCACCGAGGGCAGCGCGCGCCCCGGGGCGTCGAGCGCCGCGCGCAGCAGCTCCGGCGCGTCCTCGACGCGCAGCGCCGCCGCCTCCCAGTCGTCGATCGTGCGCACCGCGGTGCGCACGGGCCCGATCAGGCCCTTGGGTTCGCCGATCCGCTTGCCGTAGTTGACCCGGCCCTGGTCCTCCACCAGGAGCGTGAGGTCGCCCGCGCGGGCGGGCAGCGCGACGGCGAAGGTGTGCGAGCCGCGGTCGAGCACGCCGACCTGCTCGTCGTCGACCAGGACGACGGCGCGGTCGCGCACCTCGCTCAGGGTCAGCACCAGGTCGTCGGGCCGGATCCGGGTGCGGTAGACGGCGAAGCCCGACCAGAGCCGCAGGTCGTCGGTCGTCGGCGTCGACGAGAAGGTGAGCAGGTCCTCGCGCAGCAGGCTCGGCAGCGCGTGGGCCAGCGGCACCTGAGCGGTCAGGTCGACCTCCAGCACCGGCGCCCCAGCACCAGCACCAGCACCAGCACCAGCACCAGCACCAGCCTCCGCACCGGCCCCGGAAGAGACGACGTCGAGCGCCGGCACCGGCAGGTGCCGCGCGATCACGTCGCGCATCGCGTAGTACTTGGCGGTCGGCGTGCCGTCCTCGGCCAGCGGCGCGTCGTAGTCGTACGACGTCGCGATGGGCCGGTAGATGCCCTTGTCGTTCGCGCCGCTGGTCAGCCCGAAGTTGGTGCCGCCGTGGAACATGTACAGGTTCACGGACCCGCCGGCCGCGAGCAGGTCGTCCAGGTCGGCGGCGTTCGCCTCGGCGGGCGCGGTGTGGTGCTCCAGGCCCCACGAGTCGAACCAGCCGTTCCAGAACTCCATGCACATGAGCGGTCCCGTGGCCTGGTGCCGCCGCAGGATCTCCAGCCGCTCCGTGCTGCGCGAGCCGAACGTCGCCGTCTTGTGCAGCTCCGGCAGGCCGCCGCGGGCCAGCATCTCGTCGTCGGCCTGGTCGCAGGTGAACAGGGGTACCTCGATGCCCTGCTCACGGGTCAGGTCGACGAGCGCTCTGAGGTACTGCTGCCGCTCGGGCAGCGGGTCGTCCCCGTAGGCGCCGTACTCGTTCTCCACCTGGACCATGAGCACGGGGCCGCCGCGCGTCACCTGGCGCTCGGCCACCAAGGGCAGCAGGTTCGCGTAGTAGGTGCCGATCGCCGCGAGGAACCTCGGCTCGTGCCGGCGCACCCCCACCTCGGGGTCGGCGAACAGCCAGCCGGGCAGCCCGCCGCCGTCCCACTCGGCGCAGATGTAGGGCCCCGGCCGCACGATCGCGTACAGGCCCTCGGCGGCCACCAGGTCGAGGAACCGCCCGAGGTCGCGCCGCCCGGTCAGGTCGAACACGTCGGGATCGGGCGCGTGGAAGTTCCACGGCACGTACGTCTCGATGGTGTTCAGGCCCATGAGCCGGGCCTTGCGGATCCGGTCGGCCCACTGGTCGGGGTGCACGCGGAAGTAGTGCAGCGCGCCGCTGACGACCTGCATCGGGCGGCCGTCGAGCTCGAAGTCCTCGGGGCCGATGTCGAACGTGGGCATGTGTGCGTCCTCAGGGGGTCTGCGGGTTCTGGGGGTGGGGCAAGAGGACGACGGCGGGGGAAGGCCCCCGCCGTCGTCCCTGGTCGATCAGCCGCGGCTCACTCGCCGACGGTGAAGCCCTGCTCGTTGCCGTACTTCACGATCGAGTCCTGCCAGGCGGCGAGGCCGTCCGACAGCGAGGTCGAGCCCGTGTAGGCCTGACCGACGGTGTCGGGGAACACGCTGTTGGCGTACACCTGGTACGGCAGGTACTGCCAGCCGGTGACCACACCGGTGGCCGACGCCGAGAGCACCTCGTTGATCTTCTGGCCGCCGAAGTACTCCGACTCCTCGGCGAGGAACTTCTCGTCGTTCAGGTCGGCGAGCGTGGCCGGGAAGTTGCCGCCCTCCAGGCGCGTGGCGACGCCGTCGCCGGCGTTCGCGTACTCCAGGAAGCCGTAGGCCAGGGCCTTCTTGGTGCTGGCCTCGGTCACCGACAGCGCGGAGCCGCCGTTCTCGGCCGTCTCGTTCGAGCCCTCGGTCCACTGCGGCATGGGGGCCACGCGCCAGTCGCCCGACGCCGGGGCCGCGCCCGACTCGAGGTTCGCGGGCATCCAGGCGCCGGTCACCAGCGCGGCGATCTCACCGCTGCCCAGGCCCTGGAACCACTCGTCCGACCAGGCGGGGACGTCGGCCACGAGGTCGTCGTCCAGGAGCTGCTGCCACATGTCGGCGAACTTGGCCGAGCCCTCGTCGGCGAGGTTCACGGTCACGTCGGTGCCGCTCACCTCGAACGGGTGGCCGCCTGCCTGCCAGATCATCGAGGTCGCGAACCCGGCGTCGCCGTTGTCCGCGGTGATGTACGTGTTCTTGTCGAACGCGTGGATCTTCTCGGCGGCCGTGACGAACTCGTCCCAGGTGGCGGGCACCTCGACGCCGGCGTCCTCGAACGTCTTCGCGTTGTAGAACAGCGCCATCGGGCCGGAGTCCATGGGCAGGCCGTACACGGCGTCGCCGTCGGTCACGGCGCCCCACGGGCCGGGGGAGTAGGTGCCGTCGAGCTCGCTCGCGCCCAGCGGCGCGAGGTCGGCGAGCGAACCGCCGATGGAGAACTGCGGCAGGGCGTAGTACTCCATCTGCGCGACGTCGGGGACGCCCGAGCCGGCGCTGATGGCGTTCTGCAGGGCCACGTAGTGGTCGTTGCCGGTACCGACGTTCGCCAGCTCGACGTTCACGTTCGGGTACTCGGCCTCGAAGTCCTCGACGACCTTGTCCAGCGTGGGCTCCCAGGCCCAGACCAGCAGGTCGCCGCCCTCCTCGAGCGCGGCCGAGATGTCCTCGGGGGAGACGGCCTCCGCGGCGTCGCCGCCGTCGGACCCGGACCCGCACGCGGTCAGGGCGAGCGCCAGGGCGCCGGCCGCGGCGAACGCGCCGACAGCGCGGTGGTGGCGGATGGTCATGGTGGTTCCTCTCACTTCATCGTCAAGCGGATCTGTCTGGGGGGAAGTCTTCGGGCGGCGGGCGCCCGGCCTGGTCACTCCTTGACGCTGCCGGCGGCCAGACCCGACTGCCAGTAGCGCTGCAGCAGCAGAAAGGCCACGATCAGCGGCAGGATCGTCAGGAGCGAGCCGGCGATCACGAGGTTGAAGATGGCCTCGCCGCCCGCGGTGGTGGCCTGGGCGTTCCACGCGTTCAGGCCCAGCGTCAGCGGGTACCAGGAGGGGTCGCGCAGCATGATTAGCGGCAGGAAGTAGTTGTTCCACGTGGCGACGACGGTGAACAGCAGCACCGTCACGATCCCGGGCGCCATCATCGGCAGGCACACCTGGAAGAACGTGCGGGCCTCGCTCGCGCCGTCGAGGCGGGCGGCCTCCATGATCTCGTCCGGCACCGCGTCGGCCGCGAACGTCCACATGAGGTAGAGCCCGAACGGCGAGATGAGCGACGGGATGATGACCGACCAGGGCGTGTTCGTCAGGCCCATGTTCGCGAACATGAGGAACGTGGGCACGGCCAGCGCGGTACCCGGCACGGCCACGGCGCCGATGACGATCGCGAACACGGCGCGCTTGCCCGGGAAGTCGAACTTGGCCAGGCCGTAGCCGCCGAGCAGCGCCAGCAGGGTGGCGCCGCCCGCGCCGAGCACGACGTACATCAGGGTGTTGAGGAACCAGCGGCCGAAGACGCCGCCGTCGTACGTCAGGACGCCGACGATGTTGTCCCACAGCGCGAAGTCGCCGCTGAACCACAGGCCGAACGAGCTGAACAGGTCGGGCTGCGTCTTGGTCGCGTTGATCAGCAGCCAGACGAGCGGGATCAGCGCGTAGACGCCGATCAGGGCCGTCAGGACCGTGAGCAGGATGCTGCGCGTGGGCCGGGCGTGCGAGCTGCGGCGGTTCCGCAGCCGGGGCGGGGCCTTCTTGGGGCGCACGGTGGGCGCGGTCATCAGGACGTTGCTCATGGCTCAGGCCTCCTTGCGCATGCCGCGCAGCTGCACCACGTAGGCCACGATCATCGTGAGCACGCCCATGACGATCGCCACCGTGGCCGAGTAGTTGTACTGCTGGCCCGAGAAGGACAGCGAGTAGGCGTACAGGTTCGGCGTGTAGTGGGTCGAGATGTAGTTGGGGGACAGCGGCTGCAGGATGCTGGGCTCGTTGAAGAGCTGGAACGAGCCGATGATCGAGAAGATGGTCGCCACGACGAGCGCGCCGCGGATCGCGGGCAGCTTGATCGCCGTGATCACCCGCCACGGGCCGGCGCCGTCGATCTCCGCCGCCTCGTACAGCGAGGTGGGCACCACGCGCAGCGCGGAGTAGAAGATCAGCATGTTGTAGCCGACGAACTCCCAGGTCACGATGTTGCCGATCGCGGGGAGCACCAGGGCCGAGGACAGCGGGTCCGGGATGCTGGTGCCGAACAGGTCGTTGAAGTTGCCGACCAGCCCGAACCGCTCGCCGTACATGAAGCCCCACATCAGCGCGGCCACGACGCCGGGCACGGCGTACGGCAGGAAGATCGCGAGGCGGAAGAAGTCGCGCCCGTACAGGCGGCCGCTGTCGATCGCGAGGGCGACCAGGAGCGAGATGCCGAGCATCACCGGCACCTGGACCAGCAGGAACAGGGCCACGCGGCCGGTGCCGTCCCAGAACTGCGGGTCCGCGAGCACGCGGGCGTAATTGTCGAGGCCGACGAACGTCGTACCGCCCACGAGCTGCGTCTGGAACAGGCTCAGCCAGAGGGAGTAGGCGATCGGCGCGAGGAACACGAGGGCGAAGACGGCCATGAACGGGCCGACGAAGCCCCATCCGGTCCAGCGGGTGCGGAGCCGCATCCGTCCCGCGGTCTTGGGCACGGCCGGAGGCGATGCGAGCGTGGTCAAGTGGGGTCGCTCCTTCACGAGTGGGGTCAGCATGGTCGTCGTGTTGACGTCAACATGGTGACGCGGACTAGGGTGCTCGTGAGTCACCGAGGTGTCAAGCGGACCCCGGGGCGAGACGCATCACGAGGAGGTGGGTGTCGTGGAGGGCAGAGGTCCGTCCCTGGTCGACGTCGCCGTGCTGGCGGGAGTCTCCACGCAGACCGTGTCCCGCGTGTCGATGGGCCTGGACAACGTGCGGCCGGCGACGCGGGACCGGGTCCTGGCGGCGATGGCGCAGCTCGGCTACGCACCGAACACGGCGGCGCGCGCGCTGCGCTACGGGAGCTTCCGGACCATCGGCATGATCGCCCACGGGCTGGCGCGCACCGGTGAGTCGCGCACGATCGAGGCCGTCACCGAGGCCGCACGTGACGAGGGTTACACCGTCACGCTGATCGACGTCGAGAACCCGTCGTCCGACGTCGTGTCCGCGGCGGCGACCCGGCTGTCCCACCAGGCCATCGACGGGCTGGTGATCGTCCGGGCCGAGACCGTCACGCCCGACACCCTCGCGCTGCCCTCCCGGCTGCCCGTGGTGGTCTCCGACTCACGGTTCGTGGGCCACCACCCCGCCGTGGGTGCCGACCAGGTCGACGGCGCCCGCCGTGCCACCCAGCACCTCCTGGACCTGGGCCACCGCACGGTGCACCACGTGCGGGGCCCGGCCGGCTCGGCGCCCGCGCAGCTCCGCGAGGAGTCGTGGCGCGCCACGCTCGAGGCGGCCGGCCGGCCCGTGCCCGCCGTCGTCCCGGGCGACTGGACGGCGGCCTCCGGGTACGCCGCCGGCCGGCGGATGGCGCACGACCCCGAGGTCACGGCCGTGTTCTGCGCGAACGACGAGATGGCCGCCGGCGTGCTCCGTGCCCTGCACGAGGCCGGCCGCGCGGTGCCGGGCGACGTGTCGGTGGTCGGGTTCGACGACATCCTGCTGGCCGAGTACCTCTGGCCGCCGCTGACGACCGTGGTGCAGGATTTCGGCGAGATCGGCCGCCGCCTGGTGGCCCGCCTGCTCAGCGAGGTGCGGGCGGGGAGCTCCGGGACCGGCACCGGCACCAGCGGCGCGGCCGGCAGCGGGGCGGCCGGCAGCGGGGCCGGCACCGGCGTCGACCCGGACGCCGACGACGAGGACCTGCACGAGGTGGTGCCGGTGGAGCTCAAGGTGCGGCAGAGCACCGCCCCGCCGCGGGGGTGAACTCTCCGGCGGGTGAACGCGGACGTGACCCTGCGCACGTCCGGGGGGTGACCGCGCGGGCCGCCGGGACCGGCCCTGGCGGGCCGCGCCGAGGGGCCGCAGGCGCCTGGCCTGGGTGACCGGTCCAGGTTGACACGGTACGGTCGCTCCTGGGCCGGAGCGACCCTCCCGGGATCGTCACCGGCCGTGTCCGCCGGACACAAATGCAGTACCGAACATTCACCCTGAAACCCGTAGGATCGGCTCGATGGCGCAATCAGAGGGCAGGGGTGTTACCCGAGTGGAGTCAGAAACGACAGGGGCTCTGCTCGACCCGGCGACCCGTCCGACCTGGCGCAGCTCCGTCGTCGCCGCCGTCATCGCCCTGCTGGTCTTCGGCCTCTGCATCTGGCAGGTGGTGGTCCGCGGCCCCTTCATCGCCTGGGACTGGCAGTTCCACTACTACGTGGACTCCCACCACCCCGTGGGCTGGGAGAAGGCCTTCCTCGACATCGTCGCGAGCATCACGGGCGAGCGCATGTTCACCATCCCGATGGTGGGCGGTACCGCCCTGTACGTGGCCCGCAAGCAGGGCGGGCCCGGCTCCCTCTGGAACCTGCTCACCCGCCGTCCGGTGCTCGCCGTGCTGGCCGGGCTCGCGACCATCGCGCTGATCGGCTACAGCACCAAGTTCGGGCTGGGCCGCACCGGCCCGCACCACAACATGGACGTGCTTCACGCCGGCGGCCAGGCGTTCCCGTCCGGCCACGCCGCCAACACGTTCTTCACCGGCTTCTTCATCCTGTGCCTGCTGTTCACCCAGAACGGGCTGTTCCCGAGCGTGTCCAGGCTGCGCAAGATGATCCCCGTGGTCGCCGTGATCGTGATGATCGCGGGCGCCCTCATGTCCTGGCTGGACTACCACTGGCTCAGCGACATCCCCGGCGGCTGGCTGCTCGGTTTCATCGCGTGCATGGTGGCGCTCTCGGTGCTGCGCGCGCCGATCCGCGAACGAGAACCCGCGCCGGCGTCCGCTCCCTCGCCCTCCGACTAGGGCGCGGCCCAGCCGCGCGCGAGGGCCGCGCCGACCAGCTCCGCCACGACGTCGTGCACGGCGGCCCGGTCGGCCGGGACCAGGCCGATGCGGGTGCGGCGGTCCAGCACGTCGTCCGCGTCGAGCGCGCCCTCGCGCGTCACGGCCCACTCGACCTCGGCGTGCGTCACGTCCAGGTGCTCCGTGCCCGCGATCCCGTGCCCGACGGCGTCGGTAGCGCCCGGCAAGGCCGCCGCGGCCAGCACCTGGGGGGCCTCGGCGCCGTAGCGGGCGACGAGGGAGGGCGGGGTCTCGGCAGGCTCGACCGGCGGGCGGGGCGCGACCGGCGGTTGCGGCCCTGCGCCGACCAGCGGCAGGTCCGCCGTCCAGCACGGTCCCGCGGTGAGGCCGGCGTGCTTGACGGCCAGGTCGACGGCGTCCTCCGCCATGGCCCGGTAGGTCGTCAGCTTGCCGCCCAGCACGTTCACCGCGCCCGTGGCGGCCGAGACCTCCACGAGGTGCCGGCGCGAGACGTCGGCCGAGGCGCCCGCACCGTAGCCCGGACCGGACAGGTCGATCAGGGGGCGCAGCCCCGCGAAGGCACCCACGACGTCGTTGGGCAGCAGGGGGCGGTCCAGCACGCGGGAGACCGTCGCGAGCAGGAAGTCGATCTCGGCGCGCGTGGGCTCGGGCACGTCGGGCACGGGGCCGGGCGCCTCCTCGTCGGTGAGGCCGACGATCACCCGGCCGAGCTGGGCGGGCAGCGCGAACACGAACCGCGAGGCGGACCCGGGCACCGGCACCATGAGCGCGCCCGCCGGGTCGCCCAGCCGGGCGGCGGGGACGACGACGTGGGTGCCGCGGCTCGGGCGCAGCCGCACCGACGGGTCGACCGTGCCGGCCCATACCCCGGTCGCGTTCACGACGACGCGGGCGCGCACGGACAGGCCCGTGCCGGTCAGGGTGTCCTGGAGCGTGGCGCCGTCGGCGCGCAGGTCCGTGGCGCGGACGCGAGTGAGGATCTTCGCGCCGCGCCCCGCGGCGGTGCGTGCCAGGGCGACCACGAGCCGCGCGTCGTCGACGAGCTGGCCGTCGTGCGCCACCCACGCCCCGTGCAGGTGCTCGCGGGCGACCGCGGGCACCAGCCGCGCGGCCTCGCCGGGGCGCGCGAGCCGCGGCGCGGGCAGCACGTCGGACGACGTCCCGGCGTCGCGCCGCAGCAGGTCGCCCAGCCCGAACCCGATGCCCGCCGTGATGCCCTGCCGGGGCGCGACGCCGCTGGTGAGCGGCAGCACCTGGGGCAGGGCGCGGACCAGGTGCGGCGCGGTGCGCGTCATGAGCACGTGCCGTTCGCGCGCGCTCTCGCGAGCCACCCCGACATCGCCCGTGGCCAGGTAGCGCAGGCCGCCGTGCGCCAGCTTGGAGCTCCACCGGGAGGTGCCCCACGCCAGGTCGTGCGCCTCCACGAGCGCGACGGACAGGCCGCGCGCCGCGGCGTCCAGCGCCACGCCCGTGCCGGTCACCCCGCCCCCGACGACGAGCAGGTCCACCGGCTCGGACGCGAGCTCGTCGAGCTCGCGCGCGCGGCGCCGGGCGGTGAGGGCGGTGCGGTGCATCGGTCCTGCTTCCGGGTCAGGGACGGAGGTACCCGTCGATGGTGCGGGCGAGCTCGGTCCGCAGTGCGGCGTCGTCGATCACGGTGGTCACGGTGCGGTGCGACAGCACCACCGACTGGGACACCAGCAGCACCATGACCGCCATGTCGGTGGGGGACCCGGCCCGGACCGTGCCGCCCGGCTGCGCCGCGGTGATCCCTGCGGCGAGCCATTCCAGGATCACCCGCTGCGACCGGCCGATCCGCTCGAAGGCGTACCGGGTGAACACCTCGGGCTCCTCGGTCAGGAGGTGCCCGAAGACCGGGTCGGCGCGCAGCAGGTCGCCGAACCGGACCACCTTGTCGACGATCGCCGCCCGGTCCGTGGCCTGCGGCCCGACGGCGGTGATGGCGACCTGGGCGCGGTGCATCAGCAGGGCGCGCAGCACGTCGTCGGCGGACTCCCAGCGGCGGTAGACCGTGGGCCGCGAGACGCCGGCCGCCCGGGCCAGCTCCGTGACGGACAGCCCGCGCGTGCCGCGGGTCGCCACCAGCCGGGACGCGGCCTCCAGGAGGCGCGCCTCGGTGCGGTCGAGGGCGTCGCCGGGGGCGGTGCCCAGCGCGTCGGGGGCGGGCGAGACTGCATCCGGGCCTGCATTACGAAGTGTCATCTTGTGTAACACTGTAACGCGACCCGACCCGATCCGACGACCCACCCGGAGGACGCGTGAGCACCCAGGCCGAGAACGAGCGCATCGACATGCGGTGGGACGGCTGGGGCGACCCGGCCCGCGCGCACGGCCTGCCCGGCGGCGTGAAGCTCCTGCTCACGGCCGTGCTCGGCCGCACGCCCGCGCCGCCGCCCGGGCCCGAGCTCGCCGACGTCACGATCAGCACCCCGCCCCTGCCGGCCGACGACCTGGCGGCGCTCGCCGCCGCCGTCGGCCCGGAGCACGTGGACGCCGGCCACGACGCGCGGCTGCTGCACGCGGGCGGTAAGTCGACCCCTGACCTGCTGCGGCGCAGGCAGGCCGAGCAGGCGGCGCCGGGCGCCGTCGTCCGGCCGGGCGCGGAGGACGACGTCGCCGCGGTGCTGGAGGTCGCGGCCCAGCGCGGGCTGGCGGTCGTGCCGTTCGGCGGGGGCACCGCCGTGACGGGCGGACTGGCCCCGGACCCCGGGGCGCACCGCGGCGTCGTCAGCCTCGACCTGCGGCGGCTGAGCGGGCTGGTCGCGCTGGACGACGTCGCCCACGAGGCGACCTTCCACGCGGGAACGACGGCGCCCGCCGCCGAGGCCGCGCTGGCCGCGCACGGGTTCGAGCTCGGGCACTTCCCGCAGAGCTTCGAGTTCGCCACGCTCGGAGGGTTCGCCGCCATGCGCTCCTCCGGCCAGAACTCGGCGGGCTACGGGCGGTTCGACGCCATGGTCACGGGCCTGCGGGTGGTCACCCCCACGGGCACCCTCGACCTGGGCCGGGCGCCCGGCTCGGCGGCCGGGCCGGACCTGCTGCGCTGGTTCCTCGGCTCGGAGGGCAGGTTCGGCGTCATCACGCAGGTGCGGGTGCGCGTGCACCCCACGCCGGAGGCCCGGCTCATGGACGCGTGGACGTTCCGCGACTTCGCCGCCGGCGCGGACGGCCTGCGCCGCGTCGCGCAGCTCGGCACCGGGCCCACGGTGATCCGCCTGTCCGACGAGGAGGAGACGGCCGTCTCGCTGGCCCAGGTCGGCAACATCGGCAAGGCGCTGGCCCGGGGCTGCTCCGCCGTCGTGCTGCACGAGGGGCCCGCCGACCTGGCCGCCGCCCGGCGCGAGGCCACCACGCGCGTGCTGCGCGAGGCGGGCGGACGCCCCGCGGCCGGAAGGCTCGCCGAGTCCTGGGACCACGGCCGGTTCAAGGCGCCCTACCTGCGCGACGCCCTGCTCGGCGCGGGCGTGTTCTGCGAGACGCTGGAGACCGCCACGACCTGGTCGAACCTGGCCGCGCTCAAGGCGGCGGTCACCGCCGCGCTCGCCGACGGGTTCGACCGGGAGCACGCGAGGAACCGCATCCTGTGCCACATCTCGCACGTCTACCCGACGGGCGCGTCGCTCTACTTCACGGTGATCGCGGGCCTCGGCGCCGACCCGCTGGAGCCCTGGGAGCGGGTCAAGGCCGGGGTGAACGACGCGATCATGGCGACGGGCGGCACCATCAGCCACCACCACGGCGTCGGCGCGGACCACGCGCCCTGGCTGGAGCGGGAGATCGGCGCGACCGGCCTGCGGATGCTCCGCGCGGTGCGGGCCGAGCTGGACCCGGCCGGGATCATGAACCCCGGCGCGCTGCTCGGATGACCGCGCGCCCCACCCCGCCGACCCACGTGGCGGACGCACGGATCACCGGGGTGACCTGCGGCTCCGACACCTCCGGTAGGTTGCGCGCATGACCGATCAGGCCGGGCACATCGCGGTGCTCGTGAACCCCGCCTCGGGGCACGGCGCGGGCGTCGACAGCGCGCGCGTCGTGGTCGAGCGGCTGCGCGCCCGCGGCGCCGACGTCCGGGTCCACCGGGGCGCCGACGAGCGCGAGACCGTCGCGCTGGGCCGGCTGGCCGTCGCCGAGCGGCCCGACGTCGTCGTCGTGGTGGGCGGGGACGGAACGGTCTCGTCGGTGCTGGGGCCGCTCCTGGAAGCGGGCATCCCGCTCGCCGTGGTGCCCAGCGGCACGGGCAACGACCTGGCCCGCGAGCACGGCATCCCGCTGGACGACGCCGCGGCCGCCGCCGACCTCGCGCTCGACGGCGCCCGCCGCCGCGTCGACACGGGCACCGTCACCGCCGCCGACGGCACGGTGCGGCACTTCGTCACCGTGCTGTGCGCGGGCCTGGACTCGCTGACCAACGAGCGCACCAACCGCATGACCTGGCCCAGGGGGCCCGCCCGGTACCTGGCCGCGATCTACCTCGAGTGGCTGCGGCTGCGGAGGTTCGCCTACCGGCTGGAGCGGGCGGACGCGCCCGCGCTGGAGCAGGACGGGTACATGCTCGCGATCGGGCTGACCCGTACCTACGGCGGCGGCGTGCCGATCTGCCCCGGAGCCGACCCGGCCGACGGGCTGCTCGACGTCACGCTGGTGCAGGCGATGGGCCGGTTCCGGCTCCTCGCGTTCGACTCCCTGATCAAGTCCGGCCGGCACGTCGAGCGGCCGGAGGTCACGACGCTGCGCACCCCCGCGGTGCGCCTGACGGCGCCCGCCGGCCTGGTCACGTACGCGGACGGCGAGCCGACGGGCCCGGTCCCGGTCACGATCGAGGCCCGTCACCGGTCGCTGACCCTCTGCGTCCCGGCCTGAGCCGGGGTTCCTCTTCGAGGCCTAAGTTTCTTCGCTTTGCTGCGAGTCAAAGCGAAGAAACTTAGGCCTCGAAGGAAATGGTCGACGACGGCCGGCCGACGACGGCTGGCCGACGACCGCCCTGCCGACGTCGGTCGGGTGACGGCGGCGGTGTGACCCGGGTCACCCGCCCTCCGTGTCACGTCCGGTGGGCGCGCGGTGTCTGGATGGGATCACCCGTGTCGTGAACGGAGCCCGAACATGTCCAGCACCCCGAGCCCCAGCGCCCCGAACCCCAGCGCCCCGAGCCCCAGCGCCCTGCCGCGCGCCGTCAGCAGGCGGGTCAGCGCCGACCTCCCGAGGACGCTGACGAACCGCGTCATGGCCGCGTTCTCCCGGTGGCGGTACGGCGCGGTGCTCGACCCGCTCGTCGCCGTCGGGCACCACGGGAAGGTGACCCGCACCTACGCGCTCACCGAGCTCGGCGT
Source organism: Promicromonospora kroppenstedtii (assembly GCF_044389675.1). NCBI lineage: Bacteria > Bacillati > Actinomycetota > Actinomycetes > Micrococcales > Promicromonosporaceae > Promicromonospora > Promicromonospora kroppenstedtii. Next base: position 120,503 of record NZ_JBIRYI010000015.1, read on the forward strand.
CGGCGGCTGGAAGGCGCTCGACCCCGGCCTCAAGTCGCTCGCGGTCATGGCCACCTCGGTGTCGATCGGCTGCTCGTGGTGCGTGGACTTCGGCTACTTCGAGGCGCAGCATGACCACGTGGACCCCGCCAAGCTGCACGACGTGCCCGCGTGGCGGACGAGCGAGCGCTTCAGCGACCTGGAGCGCGACGTGCTCGCCCTCGCGGAGGCCGCGACGGCGACCCCGCCGACCGTCGACGACGCCCTCGCCGCCCGCCTGACCGAGTCCCTGGGCGCGGAGGCGTTCACCGAGCTCGTCGCGATCGTGGCGGTGGAGAACCTGCGCAGCCGGATCAACGCCGCGATGGGCCTGACCGCGCAGGGGTTCAGCGACCGGTGCGAGGTGCCGATCTCCGGCCCGCTCGCCCAGGTGGGCGAGGTGTAGTGCCCGACGCCGCCGCCCCGGACCCGGCCGCCCCGGACCCGGCCTCCCCGCGGCCCGGCGCGGACCTCGCCCGCCCGTTCACCGAGAACCGGCGCCTGCTGTTCACCGTCGCCTACGAGATGCTCGGTGCGGCCGCCGACGCCGAGGACGTGGTGCAGGAGGCCTGGCTGCGCTGGTCGGCCAAGGACCGCTCCGACGTCGACGACCCGAGGGCCTATCTGGTGCGCGTCACGACCCGGCTCGCGCTGAACCGGCTGCGTACGCTGCGGCGGGCGCGTGAGACGTACGTCGGCCCGTGGCTGCCGGACCCGATCCTCACGACGCCCGACGCCGCCCTGCCCGTCGAGCGCGCCGAGGAGGTCTCACTCGCCCTGCTCGTGGTGCTGGAGACGCTGTCGCCCGTGGAGCGGGCCGTGTTCGTGCTGCGCGAGGTGTTCGACCTGTCGTACCAGGAGATCGCCGACGTGCTCGACCGCGAGCCCGCCACCGTGCGGCAGACCGCGCACCGCGCGCGGGAGCACGTGCGGGCCCGGCGTCCGCGGTACACGCCCGCCGGCCCGCAGCACGCGGAGGCCACGGAGCGGTTCCTGGCCGCGTGCTTCACCGGCGACGTCGCGGGTGTGCTCGCGGCGCTCGCCCCCGAGGTGGAGCTCGTGACCGACGGCGGCGGCGTCGTCCGCGCGGCCCGGCGGGTCATCCGGGGCGCCGACAAGGTCTCGCGCGCCCTGGTCGCCTTCGCCGGCGACGCGACGGTGGGCCGCATGGAGTGGGTGCCCGTGGAGATCAACGGGGCGCTCGGGATGCTCGCGCTGCTCGGCGGCGAGCCGGCCATGGCGACCGTCGCCGAGTACGGCACGGGGGACCAGAGCGGCCTGCTCGCGCGGGTCATGGTGTTCCGCAACCCGGAACGCCTGGCCGGGCTGCACCGCCTACCGGGCTGAGCCGGGACGCGTGGCCCGGCCCAGCCTCCGGTCAGATCCCCGTCAGGTCTCCCGCGACCAGGCTCAGCTCGCGGCGGGCGTGCGGCGGCACGACCTCACCGGGGATGCTGAGCCCGACGGCCCACGCCGTGTCGTCGCCGGGGCGGCGGGGCACGAGGTGGGCGGCGCAGGCGATGTCCTTGCGGAACTCGCCGTGCTCCTCGACGACGGCGTCGGGTCGCAGGCGGGAGAGCTGGGCGTCCAGCGAGTTCATGTCGGCCGCGGTCCGCGGCGTGAACTTGCGCATCCCGGCGTCGACCACGAGCTCGTGGCGGTCGCGGCGGGACATGCCGAGCAGCAGGGCCTTGCCGAGCGCGGTGGCGTGCGCGGAGACGTCGAGCCCGCGCTCCAGGTCCTCGATGTACGGCGAGCCGGGGGCCTCGGCGTAGTCGACGACGACCACACGGCCGGCGCTGATACGTCCCAGGTAGGCGCTGTAGCCGCTGCTCTGCGCCAGGTGGCGCAGTACCTCGCGGGTGTTGGGCCCCCGGCCGAGCGAGCCGAGCTGCTCGTAGAACCGGTGGCTGACCTGCTCGCCGACGTCGTAGGTGCCGTCCTTGAGCCGGGTGACGTACCCCTCGTAGGCGAGTGTGCGCACCAGGTGGTACGTGGTGGAGAGGTTGAGCCCGCTGCGGCGCGCGATCGCCTTGACCGGCAGCCCGGGGAACCGGGTGACGACCTCGAGGACGCGGAAGGCGCGGGCAACGCTCTGTACCAGGTCGTCCGGGCGTTCCCGCTCGGAGTCCAGTGTCACGTGCCCCCCTTGCTCGTCGGTGGAGGCCGACGGTCCCTTTTTGCGACGAATATCGTAACCGGATGGGTATCGACAGGGTGGTGCGAGGGTGCGACAGTTGTCTGCCCTCGCAGACATGTTAGCCACGGGTGTGGCAGAGGTCACGGAACCTGGTTGTGTTCACTCTGTGCGATCGAGGGCGACCGCGCAGAGACGATGAATCCATGAAAATACCTGAACCGGTTGATATCCGACAAGTACCCCACGTGTGTGGGGCCGTGCCGGAGGCCCGGCCGTGGCGCTCCGCACCGTTCGCCGAGAGGGCCCGCCGTAGTGCTCGATGACATCCACAACACGCAGGACCGGGCCTGGCGCGGTACCCGTCCCCTGCGCCTCGGCGGGGTCTCCCGCCTGACGCCGCTGGTGGGGGCCTCGGCCCTGCCCGACCCGCGCGAGCTCTACGACGAGCTCGAGCAGCAGTGGGGCGAGATCGCCCCGGTCGAGCTCGAGCCCGGCGTGCCGGCCTGGCTGGTCATGGGGCAGCGGCGCGTCTTCGACATCATGCGCAACGAGCACGTGTTCGCCACCAACCCGCAGCTGTGGAACGGGCACGCGCGCGGCGGCCTGCCGCGGACGTCGGGCCTGCGGCCCGCCTTCACCTCGCAGCAGCGGTTCTCGGCCAACCACGCCGACGGCGCGCTGCGGCAGCGCCTGCGCGAGCCCCTCGACGACGCGTTCGAGCAGCTCTCCGAGCCCATCACCGCGGCCAAGGCGCGCTCCTTCTGCAACCTGCTCATCGACCGCTTCGAGGACCGCGGCCGCGCCGACCTGATGCTCGAGTACGCGTCGGTGATCCCGTTCCTCGTCATCGCCGACATGATCGGGTTCGACCCGGAGGACGGACAGCACCTGTTCGACCTGACCCGCCGCGTCGCCGGGGGCGGCGCCGACGCCGCGCCCTCCGTGCACGAGGTGGACCGCATGCTCGGCGACCTCGTCGCGCTCCGCCGCGAGCACCCGCGCCGGGACCTCGCGAGCTCGTTGCTGGCCCACCCGGGCATGCGGGACGACGTCGAGGTCACCCACACCCTGCTCACCGTCGCCTACTCGGGCAACCTCACGCTGACGGCCTGGGTGGCCCAGACCCTGCTGCTCACCCTCACCGACACCCGGTTCTCCGGGCGCCTGCACGGCGGCCGCATCGACCTGGACAGCGCCATGGACGAGGTGCTGTGGCGCTCCACGCCCACCATCCACAGCCTGCCCCGGTTCGCCCGCCAGGACGTCGTGCTCGACGACAAGCTCGTCGCGGCGGGCGACCCCCTGATCCTCGCGATCCACGCCGCCAACACCGACCCGCGCATGGACACCGGCGACCCCTGGGACCACGTGGGCAGCCGGGCACACGTGTCGTTCGGCACCGGCCCGCACGCCTGCCCGGCCCCGCGCACCGCGCGCGTGATCGCCCGGATCGCCGTCGAGACGATCCTGCGCCGGCTGGACGTGGTGCTGCGCATCCCCGCCGCCGACGTCCGCTGGGACCCCACCCTGTGGATCCGCCAGCCCGCGAGCATCCCCGTAACCTTCCCCGTGCCCGTCGAGAAGGCCGGGCCCGAGACATAACACGTGGCCCCTGGGCAGGTGGTAGTGCCCGACGGCGAGGTCCCGGCGGTAGGTTGCGTGGGTGAGCAAGGAGGGTCACATGCGCATAGGCGTACCGGACGACGGCGGGCCGCTCGTGCCCGCCACCCCCGCGACCACCGGCCGGCTGGTCGGCCTCGGCTACGAGGTCGCCGTGGCGGCCGGAGCCGGGGCGAGGGCGGGCTTCCCCGACGCGGCCTACGCGGCCGCGGGAGCCGCCGTCGTGCCCGATGCCGAGGCGTGGGGCGCCGACATCGTGGTCGCCACGCGGGCGCCCGACGACCTGACCGCACCCGGACCGGCAGCGCTGCGTCCGGGGGCCGTGCTCGTCGCGCAGGTCATGCCAGCGGCGCGGCCTGAACTGGTGCGGGCGCTCGCGGACCGCGGCGTCACCGCCCTGGCCCTGGACGCCGTGCCGCGCATCTCCCGGGCGCAGTCGCTCGACGTGCTCAGCGCCCTGTCGAACGTCGCGGGCTATCGGGCCGTCGTCGAGGCCGCGGCCGAGTTCGGTGGCATGTTCGCCGGCCAGGTCACCGCCGCGGGCACCACCCCGCCCGCCGACGTCTTCGTGATCGGCGCCGGCGTGGCCGGGCTCGCGGCCATCGGTGCGGCGGGCAGCCTGGGCGCGCGGGTGCGCGCCTTCGACGTGCGCCCCGAGGTGGCGGAGCAGATCGAGTCCATGGGCGCCACGGTGGTCCGGGCCGACGACGCCGCGCAGCAGGTCAGTGCCGACGGCTACGCGTCCGCGCTGACCGCCGACCAGGAGGCCGCGGCGCTGCGCGCGTACGCCGTCGAGACCGCCGGCGCGGACATCGTCGTCACCACGGCGCTCGTGCGCGGGACGGCGCCCACCACCATCACCGCCGAGATGGTCGCCGGCATGCGGCCAGGCAGCGTGATCGTGGACCTCGCGGCCCCGGGCGGCGGCAACTGCGAGCTGACCGTGCCGGGCGAGCGCGTGGTCAGTGACAACGGCGTCGTCGTGCTCGGGTACACCGACCTGCCCGACCGCATGCCCCGGCACACCTCGGAGCTGCTCGGCACGGCCGTGGCCAACCTGGTCCAGCTCGGCACGCCCGGGCGCGACGGCGTCCTGGCGCTCGACCCGGACGACGCCGTCGTGCGCGGCATGACCGTGGCCGCCGGCGGTGAGGTGCTCTGGCCGCCGCCCCCGGTGGCGGTCTCGGTGTCGCAGTCGCCGGGCGAGCCCGCGCCGGTCGAGCCTGTCGGGACCCCGGCCCCGCCGGTCGAGCCCGTCGAGGCCTCACCAGGGTCTCGACCGCCTCGGCCGGCGGGGAGCGCGGCACGGGCGCCGTTCGCCCGGACCGTGCTCCTCGCCCTCGGCGCCGTCCTGGCCGCGCTCGCCGTGGCCGCGGCGCCGCCCGACCAGGCCGCGCACTTCACGGTGCTGGCCCTGGCCGTCGTCGTCGGGTTCTACGTGATCTCGCACGTCAGCCACGCCCTGCACACCCCGCTCATGTCCCAGACCAACGCGATCTCCGGGATCATCCTGGTGGGCGGCGTGCTGCAGATCGGCTCGGCGGACCCGGTGGTGACCACGCTCGCCGTGCTGGCCTCCGCGGTGGCGAGCATCAACATCTTCGGCGGGTTCCTGGTGACCCACCGCATGCTCGGCATGTTCCACCGCAGTCCCGCCGACGTGTCAGACGTGCAGGTCGCCCGAGGCAGGCGTGGGCCTGACACGAGGGGTGGGGGCGAGCGATGAGCGTCGAGTCGACCGTCCAGGCGGTGTACCTGGTCGCGGCGGTGCTGTTCGTGCTGTCGTTGGCCGGGCTGTCACGGCAGGAGACCGCGCGGCGCGGCGTGCTGCTGGGCATGACCGGCATGGGGCTCGCGCTGGTGGCGACGATCGCGCTGGCCCTGGACCGGTCCGAGCGGCCCGTCGGCGTCACGGCCGGGCTCATCCTGCTCGTGCTGCTGGTGGGGGCGGCCGTCGGCACGTGGCGGGCGCGCACCGTCGAGATGACGCAGATGCCCGAGCTCATCGCGCTGCTGCACTCGTTCGTCGGCGCGGCCGCCGTGCTCGTGGGCTTCGCCTCCTACCTCTCCGAGCCCGCCACCAGCGGGGCGGACGCCGGCGCCGGTCAGACCCTCCACCTGGTCGAGGTGTTCCTCGGCGTGCTCATCGGCGCCGTCACCTTCACCGGCTCGGTGGTCGCGTTCGGCAAGCTGTCGGCCCGGCTGCGCTCGTCGCCGCTGCTGCTGCCGGGCCGCAACTGGCTCAACCTCGCCGCGCTCGTCGCCTGCGCGGGCCTGCTCTGGTGGTTCCTGGCGGACGGCGCGGCCGGCCTGGTGCCGTTGCTGCTGATGACCGTGGTCGCGCTCGCCCTGGGCTGGCACCTGGTGGCGGCGATCGGCGGCGGCGACATGCCCGTCGTCGTCTCCATGCTGAACTCCTACTCGGGGTGGGCGGCCGCGGCTGCCGGGTTCATGCTGGGCAACGACCTGCTCATCATCACCGGCGCGCTGGTCGGCTCCTCGGGTGCGATCCTCAGCTACCTGATGTGCAAGGCGATGAACCGCTCGTTCGTCAGCGTGATCCTGGGCGGGTTCGGCGCCGAGACCCCGGCCGCGGCGGCCGGCGGCCCGGCCGAGCCGGGCACCTACCGGGAGACGACGGCGCTCGAGGTCGCCGACCGGCTCACCGCCGCCCGGTCGGTGATCGTCGTGCCGGGCTACGGCATGGCCGTGGCGAAGGCCCAGTACCCGGTGGCCGACCTCGTGTCCCGGCTCACGGCGCGCGGCACCGCCGTGCGGTTCGGCATCCACCCCGTGGCCGGCCGGCTGCCCGGGCACATGAACGTGCTGCTCGCCGAGGCGAAGGTGCCCTACGACCAGGTGCTCGGCATGGACGAGATCAACGACGACTTCCCCGCCACCGACGTCGTGCTCGTGATCGGTGCCAACGACACCGTGAACCCGGCCGCGCAGGACGACCCGGCCTCGCCCATCGCGGGCATGCCCGTGCTGGAGGTGTGGCGGGCCCACGAGGTGATCGTCTTCAAGCGGTCCATGGCCACGGGCTACGCGGGCGTGCAGAACCCGTTGTTCTTCCGCGAGAACACCGCCATGCTCTTCGGGGACGCGAAGGAACAGGTGGAGCTGATCGTCCAGGCGCTGTGATTCGCCGCGACCAGCACCTTTTGCATTTCGGTGGTTATCTGTGGGTGAATTGACGGTGACGCGCTGACACCGCGCGGTAACAAGTTGGTATAAAGGGGCGCGCCAGGAAAGTCCGGCGCAGTCCCTCAGTGCGGAGGCCGAGTGTTGACACGCTCTCTCGTGACCGGTACGGCCGCGATCGTGGGGTTCCTGGTGCTTGTGGCGACCACGGAGCTCTTCTGGTTCGGGCCGCCCTCCGGCGCGCACAACGCCGGTGAGATCTTCGCCTCCGTCGGTGGCGCCGCGCTGACCGTCCTCACCTGGGCCGTCGTCGGCTGGGGGGTAGCGCGGATCGCGCGGGCCCTGCGCCTGACGCGGGTGTCCGTGCTGGTGGGCATGCTGGCGCCGGTCGGCGCGATCGTCGCCTTCACGCTCTCGGTCGAGCTCGACGCCTGGTCCACCGGGTTCGGCGTGCTGGCGTTCGCGTCGGCGTCGGCCGGTGTACTGGTGACGATCCGCCGCCGCAGAGCGGCCGACCCGACAGCGCTCCCCGAGTCCAAGGGGCACCCTCCGGTGCGGATGGCCGCGTGAGCGACGTGCCGGTCGCGGTGATCGGGCCGGGCGCGATCGGCGGGCTGATGGCCGCGCTCCTGCAGCGCGCGGGGCACGACGTCACCGTCGTCGCGCGAGAGGCCACCGCCGCGCACATCGCGGAGCACGGCCTCGACGTCGTCTCCGACATGTTCGGCTCGTGGCACGCACCCCTGGCGGCGTCCACCACGGTGCCGCATGGCGCCCAGGTGCTGGTCGCGGTCAAGGCTGACGGCGTGGCCGCGGCCGCCGACCTGCTGCGCGACGCCGCACCGGCCGAGGTGATCGCCCTGCTCAACGGCGTCGAGCACATGGCGGCGCTGCGTGCGGCGGCGCCCGGTGCGCGCGTCGTCGGCGCGACGATCGCCGGCCAGACGCGCCGCACCCCCGTGGGCGGCCCGGACCCGGCGACGGTCACGCACTCGTTCGACCTGCTCACGATCGTGGTGCCCGCCGACGCCGCGGACCTCGGTCTGACCGCCGCCCTGCGGGACACCGGCGCGCTGCTGCAGACCGGCGGCACCGAGGCCGAGGTGCTCTGGAAGAAGCTGCGGTTCCTGGCGGCCCTGTCGCTGCTGACCTCGACGTGGAGCACCGGGATCGCCGACGCCCTGGACCGCGACCCGGCGCTCACCGCCGCCCTGCTGGACGAGATCGCCGCCGTCGCGACGGCCGAGGGCGTGCCGTCGACCGGCGCTGAGCTGCGCACGCTCCTGGGCGGGATGCCGCCGCTGACGGTCGGCTCGCTGGAGGCCGACCTGTCGGCCGGGCGGCCGGGCGAGCTGGACGCCATCGGTGGCGCGATCCTGCGCGCGGGCGGTCGGCACGGCATCGACCTGCCGGTGCTCACGGCGACGGTGGACCGGCTGGCGGCGTCGGTCGCCTGACGGGGCCGCCGGCCGACGTCGGCCGGGCGGCTTCCCCGGGACCCCATTTCTTTGAGGCCTAAGTTTCTTCGCTTTGAGCCGGCTCAAAGCGAAGAAACTTAGGCCTCAAAGGGGACGACCCCCCGGAGGATGTACGACTGGGCCCGTCAGAAGCCCCGGCCCACCTGGAGCGAGGCCAGAGGTCCCGCTCACCAGAAGCGGACCGGGAGCCGGTGGCGCGCGTACACGCTCTCGACGGCCGCGCGCACCTGGGCCGGGGTGCCGAGCCGCGCGTCGTCCAGCCCGAGCACCGCGAGGGTCGCGACGCCGTTGTGCTCGGACCACCAGGAGTCCAGCCCGCCGCGCATCTGACGCAGCCGCCCGCGCGTGAGCCCCTGCGTCACGCCGCGCATGAGCACGCTGGAGGCCGGCGTGCCCATCGGGGCCGCGAACGCCGTCGGCAGCCGCCCGAGGTTGGAGGCCAGGCACAGCGGTGCCGTGCCGTCGCGCGCGGCAAGCTTCGCGACGGCGTCCGGCACCATCTGCATGAGCGGCTTGAGCGGGCCCAGGGTGTCCACCCGGGTGCCCGACGTCAGGGCCGCGAACTCGGCCTTGGCGCGGGACCGGATCTGGGTCATGTCGGCGATCACGCCGGCCCGCTCGGGCGCGGGCGTCACCGTGGTGTCCACGGCGATGGACACTCCCGAGGTCGCGTTGGACCGCAGGTCGCCGGGCACGCGCAGGCTCACGGGCAGCGAGACGCGCACCGGCATCCCGGCCGTCGCCGCACCGGCGGCGAGCAGGATCTCCGTGCAGACCGCGATGAGCAGGCTGTTCGCCGTCCCGCCCGCGGCGTGGGCCGCGCGGTGCCAGGTCGAGGCGTCGGTGTCGACGACGACGATCGGCGGGTGGGCGAGCTCGGCGTCGTCGGGCCGCGGGGCGGGCCGGGGCCGGTCCGCCGACTGCTGCGCTATGAGCGGCGGAACGGGACCCTGCCGCGCCATCCTGCGCAGCCCGCCCACGGCGGCGCGCGCCTGGCTGGTCGCGTCGCGCAGGTCGGCCACGAGGCCGGTACGGATCCGCTCGCCCTCCTTGGGCAGACGGCGGCCCGACGACGACGGCGCGCCCTCGGCGTACCCGCCCGCGAACGCCCCGCGCGCCGCGGCGCGGGCGGCGGCGGCCTCGAAGGCGCCCACGTGCATCCCGCCGTCGGCCACGACGTGCGAGGTGACGAAGCTGAGCACGGTCCCGCCGCTGGTGGTCCGCGCCGCCGACAGGGCCCAGGTGGGCCCGGTCTCCGGGTCCAGGCTGACCTGCGCCTGCTGCTCGGCCCACGCCAGCACCGCGGGCTCGGGCACGGGGGCGGAGCCGATGAGCAGGTCGGGCAGCCGGGTCGACGTCGACCACCGCGCACGGGCGCCCGGCAGTCGGCCCGGTCGCACCACGCGCTGCAGCGGGCCCTCGGCCAGGGCGCGGTGCAGGGCGCGCAGCGCGTCGGGGTCGAGGGGCGCCGCGATGCGCCAGACGGTCTGGTTGACCACGGCCACCCCGAGCACCCGGCGGGTGCGCAGGAAAAGGTCGTCGTCGTAGGTCAGGCGGTTGCTCGTCACGGGGGAGCCGGTCGACGGCGGGCTGGTCGGCGGGCTGGTCACTGGGCTGGTCAAGGGATCTCCGGTGCCGGGCTGGTGGGTAGGGTGCGCGCGTGCGTCATGTCTTCGCCCTGGTGGGCAGTCGAGGAGATGTCCAGCCGGCCCTCGCGGTGGCCCTGGACCTGCGGCGACGCGGGCACGAGGTGGTGACCGGCGTGGCCCCGAACCTGGTGCCGCTGGCCGTCCGGCTCGGTCTGGACGCGGTGCCGCTGGGTATCGACTCCGCGGCCCTGCTGGGCTCTGACCTGGTCCGGCGCGACATGCGCTCGGCCCACCCGGTGCGCCGGGTGCGGGCGCTGCGCGCCGTGGCGTCGGCCGGCTGGGACGAGCTGCGTACCGGGCTGGCGGCGCTGCTCGACGACGTCGGCGGGGCGGACACCGTGGTCACGGGCCTGCTGGGCCAGGAGGTGGCCGCCGCCGTGGCCGAGCGGCGCGGACTGCGGATGGCCGCGCTGCACTACTGCCCGGTGCGGGCTAACGGCGTGGTCTCGCCCGTGAGCGGCGTGCGCGGCCCGCGCACCACCCGGGCGGTCTGGACGCTGGGGGAGCGGGTGCGCTGGGGCCTGACCCGCCGCGCCGAGAACGAGCAGCGCGCCGCCCTCGGGCTCGGCGGTACGCGCGTGCACCTGCCCACACGGCTGCGGGACGCCGGGGCGGTCGAGGTCCAGGCCTACGACCCCGCGCTCGCGCCGGGGCTGGTCGACGAGTGGGGGCCGCGCCGTCCGCTCACGGGCTTTCTCGCGCTCGACGGCGCCGCCCGGGCGCGGCTCGGGGAGGCCGGATCGGGGGCCGACGGGGGCGCTGATGCCTCGGCCGGCGCGACGGCGGGCCTCGATGCCTGGCTCGACGGCGGGGAGCCGCCGGTCTACGTGGGCTTCGGCTCCATGCCCGTGGCCGACCCGCGCGCCCTGCTCGCGGCCGTCGACGCGGCCTGCGCCGAGCTCGGCGTGCGGGCCCTGGTCAGCGCGGGCTGGAACGACTTCTCCGGGGCGGACGCCGGGTCGAACGGCGCCGGGTCGGACGGCGGCGCCCGTGGTGCCGGGCGGGACCCCGACCGCGTCCGCCTGGTCGGAGCGGTCGACCACGCGGCCGTGCTGCCCCGCTGCCGCGCCGCGGTGCACCACGGCGGAGCCGGTACGACGCCGGCGGCGCTGCGCGCGGGCCTGCCCGCCGTCGTCGGCTGGTACTCCGCCGACCAGCCGATGTGGGGCGACCTGCTGCGCGGTGCGGGCGTGGGCGTGGCCCGCCGGGCGAGCACGCTCACGCAGCCCGGCGTGCTCACCCGGGCGCTGGCCGAGGTGCTCGACGAGACCACCGCGGCCCGCGCCGCCGCGCTCGGGGCGCGCCTGGTGCCCCCGGACCGGGCGGTCGCCGCGGCTGCCGACGCGATCCTGGGCGGCTGAGCCGGAGCCGACGGCAGAGCCCTTCACCACGGCGCCGCCGGGAGCTTCCAGGCCTCGGCCTCGGCCAGCACCAGGCGGCGCAGGGTGGCGGCGTCAGCCATGCGGTCGGGGTCGAGGGCGGCGACGCTGAGCGTCGTCGTGCGGCCTACGGTCGTGCAGAAGGCGACCAGTCCGCCGCCCGCCGCGCGCAGCTCGGCCGCCGTCGCGCCCTGGTAGTGCGACAGGGTCGCGACGGAGCGCACCGCGCTGCCCGCCGCGTGCGTGTACCCCTCGGGCGGGCGGCCCAGGTTGGACGCGAGGGCCGCCGCGACGGGCGGCTGCGGAAGGCGGCTCACCAGGGTGTCGGGCAGCATCTGGACCAGCTCGAGCGGCACCGGGGCCAGCCCGGGCTCCGCCTGCCCGACGGCGGTGTAGGCCTCCTTGGCGGCGGCCCGCACCCAGCCGAGGTCGCGGTGGGCCAGGACGTCGGCCGGGATGGTGACCCGGGCGATCTTGGTCGAGTTGGCGCGCGGGTCGTCGGCGTCGCGGGTCGAGACGGGCAGCGCCACGGGCACGGGCTCGCCCGGGAACCGGCCGGTCGCGTGCACCAGGCGGGCGAGGAACGCCACGAACCAGGTGTTGGGCGTGCCGCCGTGCGCGGCCGCGGCCTGGGTCACCTGGTCGGACGGGAGCTCGACGTGCAGCACGGGCGCGCGCCAGGCGGCGTCGTCGGCGGGCTGCGGCGCGGCAGGGGCTTCCACCACGGCGGGCATGACCCGCGTGGCAGGCCCCGCCCCGGCGACCCCGGCGGGACCCGCGGCCTCCCCGGCCTCCGGCGGGGGCGGCGGCACCGGCTCGTGCACCGTGCCCGCAGAGGCCCGCGGTCCCTGCGGGGCGATCTCGCGCGCGGCGGACTGCGCCCGCGCCCGCGCCTTGGCCCCGGCCCAGCGGCCGACGGCGGCGGCCTGGGCGGCGGCGTCGGCGGCGTCCGCGAGCAGGGCGCGGGTGCCGCGCTCGGGCGCGGGCACGACGATGGGCGCGGCGTTCGTGGCGGCGCGCACCACGGCATCGATCAGCGCGGCGCCGTCGGCGACGGCGTGCGCGCAGGTGAGCGAGACGATGCCCCCGACGACGGTTCCGGCGGCGCCCGTGCCCGCCCGCGCGACGACGTCCGCGGCGGAGATGCGCCAGGAGAGCCCGCGCGCCGGGTCGAGCGGAACGTCGGCCTGGGTCTGCGCCCAGTCGCCGATACGGTCCTCGGCCACGGCGGTGGTCTGCAGGTCGACCACCGGGAGGGTGCCGGCGGGCGCCCAGCGGTGCCGCGCGCCCGGCACGCGGGACCGCACCACGCGCCGGTGCAGCGACCCCGCGGCGAGGCGGGCGCCCAGGTCACGCAGCCGGTCGGCGTCGAACGGGCCGTCCAGGCGCCACAGCACCTGGTTCACGGCCGGGCTCGTGGCGCCCTCGTGGCGGCGCAGGAACATGTCGTCGGCGAACTGCAGGCGCAGTGCGGGTGGCGGGTCCGTCACGCTCGTCTCCCGGGTCGGATACCGGTCCCGAGGGGACCGTGGGCTTCAGCACGTGACCATACCGGGCATTACGGGGGGACTAACTTTCACCCGGCGAATCCGGTATAAAGGTCGCCGCAAGGGGACCGCGGAACTCGTCCGACGTCGTGCTGGCCGTGCCCACAGACCGATCGAGGGACGCGCACGCATGGAATACACCGAGCTGTCGGCCTACGACCTGCCCGCCGGAACCGTGACGTCCTGGACGCCGCGCGCCGACGCCGGGCGGTGGCAGCAGGACCCCCGCGCACTGTCCCCGGGGCACGAGGCGCACCTGCGCGACTCCGCCCCCGGGTCCTGGATCGGGTCGGTGCTGCGGGTGCCCGGACCGTACGAGCCCGAGCCGCTGCGCCGCGCGATCCACGCCTGGGTGAGCAGGCACGAGGTGCTGCGCACCACCGTCACGCGCGACGCCGGAGCCGGCTGGCGGCGCGTGACCGCCCCCGCCGAGGCGGTCGCCATCCGTGACCTGGTGGTGGGCGACCTGAGCGCCGACCAGGTCGCTGCGCTCCTGCCCAGCCTGCTCGCCGACGTCTCCCCGACCGCGTGGCCGCACTGCGTGCTGGCCACCGTGGTGCCCGCCGCTCCCGGTGGCGGCAGCGACCCGGCCGGCGACGACCCGGCCGGCGCCGACGGCTTCGTGCTCGCCTTCGGCGCCGACCACTCCGTCATGGACGCCTACTCCCAGCTCCTGTGGTTCGAGGAGATCGTCTCGCTGTACGACGCCGCCCGCCGCGGCGTGCGGGACGCCGAGCTGCGCACCCTCGAGGTGGGCTCCCACGTCGACTTCTCCGCCGACGACCGCAAGCTCGCCATGACGCTGGCCGCCGACGGCGAGCCCGTGCACCGCTGGCTCGACTTCCTCGGCCCCGACGCGACCTTCCCGCGCTACGGCGCCGTCACCCGCCCCGCCGCCGACGCCGCCGAGGCCGCCCGTCCGCAGGCGTCCCGCTCCGCGTGGCTCGCCACCGTGGACCAGACCGACGACCTCAGCGCCCGCAGCCGGGCCCGCGGCGCCTCCGCCCAGTCCGGCGTGCTGGCCGCGTTCGCGCACGCCGCGCGCCGGGTGCACGGCCTCGACCGGCTCCGGTTCGTGCTGCCGATGCACACCCGCTACGCGCCGCAGCACGCCGCCGCCGTCGGCTGGTACGTGGGCCTGTGCCCCGTGGACCTCGACCTGACCGGCACCGACCCCCTGCTGCGCGAGGTCGACGGCCGTGGCGGCCCCGCCCGCATGGTCGACGGCGACGCCCTGACCACCGCCGTCGAGCGCGTGCACGCCGCGGTCGCGGCGGGCAAGCCCCTGGTGCGCTACTCGTTCGCGCGCATCGCCGAGCTGGGCGGCATCACCGACGGCCCGCACCTCGCCGTCTCGTACGTGGACACCCGGTTCGTGCCCGGCGCCGAACGCTGGAGCGCCTGGGACGCCCGCACCCTGCGCAGCCCCGCGTACGGCACCGACGAGCTCTACCTCTGGTTCCTGCGCACCCACGACGGGCTGAACGTCTCCATCCGCCACCCCGACACCCCCGAGGCGCACGCCGCCATGGACGCCCTGATCGAGGAGCTGCGCGCCGCCTTCCGGGCCTTCGGCACCGCCGGCACGATCGGAGCGGTCGCATGATCCTCGGCGCCATGGGCACCTGGACCACCCGCCCCGGGCGGGTGGTCCACCTACGGCCGACGCCGGAGGCGCTCGCCGCCGCGCAGACGGCCCCGGTGGACCCCGGGCCGCCGTCGTTCCTGCAGGGCGACCACCTGCGCGCGTTCGCGGCGCGCCGCGCGTCCGGCGGCACGCACCGGGCCTGGACCGGCACCGCGACCCACCTCGACGGGCCGTTCGACGGCGCCGCCCTGGCCCGCGCCCTGACCCGCTTCGTGCGGCGGCACGAGGGCCTGCGCACCTGGTTCGACGTCGACCCCTGCGCCGACGGCGGCGCCCCGGTGCGGCACCTGGTCCCCGCGGAGGCCGTAGGGTTCACGGCCGAGCCCGTGCCCGCTCTCTCGCCGGCCCCCGGCCTGTCGTGGGACGAATGGGTCACCGGGCACCTCACCGCGACCTTCGACGCGGCGTGCCGCCCCGACTCGTGGGCGCCGTTCGCGCTCGGCGCCGTCGTGACCGACGACGGGTTCGGACTGTTCTGGGGCTGCGACCACGCGTTCACCGACGGCGGGTCGCAGCTCATGGTGCTCAGCGAGATCGAGGAGCTGTACACGGAGGAGCTCGCCGAGCCGGGCGCGGCCCGTGAGCCCGGCGCCTCCCGGGGGCCGGGCCCGTCGAGACCCGAGCCGCCGCCCACCGCCGGCTCGTTCCTGGCACACGCCCGCGCGGAGCACGAGCTCGCCGCCGCGACCCCGGCCGACGCGCCCCAGATCCAGGCCTGGTCCGACGCCGTGACCGCGCACGGCGGAAAGCTGCCGCAGTTCGCGCTGGACCTCGGCCTGCCGCCCGGTGAGACCGCGCCCGTGAAGATCCGGTCGGCGACCCTGCTGGACGCCGCCGGCCTCGCCCGCATGGACGAGCTCGCCGCCGAACGGGGCGCCCGGTTCACCGGCGCCGTGTTCGCGGGGATCGCGCTGACGGACACCCGGCTGACCGGAGCGGACGCCTGGTTCGGCGTCACCGTGGTCGGCACGCGCGGGCCCGGATTCGAGACCACCCAGGGCTGGCTGTGCAACTTCGCGCCGGTCACCGTCCCCGTGCCCGACGGCGGCCCGGCCTCGTTCGCCGCCGTCCTGCCGGTCGCGGACGCGGCGTTCCGCCAGGCCAGGAAGGTCGCGGAGGTGCCGGTGCACGCCGCGCTCGGCGTCATGCTGGCCGGCGGCGTGCTCGACCCGGCCTCCCTCGGCAGCCCGCAGCTCATCAGCTACCTCGACCTGCGGCGGTTCCCCGGCGTGGGACGGCCCGCCTACGACAACGGCCTGCACTTCACGGGCGAGGGCCGCACCGCGAACGCGTCGCTGTGGGTCAACCGCGACCACGAGCGGCTGTACGTCGTCACGCAGACGCCGGACACCCCCGCGGCGCAGGCCGCCGTGGACCGCTACCTCGCCGAGCTGCGGGCCACGTTCGCGGCGGCGGTCGCCGTCCGGGACGAGCGCCTGGAGGCGGCCGGTGCGGGTCCTCTCGGCTGACCTCTGGGAGCCGGCGCCGGGCCAGGTGATCACCTGGGACGTCACGCCGCGCGCGGGGTTCGTGGCGACGCCGTCGGCGCTCACCTACAACCAGCGCAACCACCTGCTGGGCGCCCACGACGGCGAGCCGAGCGTATGGATCACCGCCGCGTTCGACGTCGACGGGCCCGTGGACCGCGACGCCCTGGAGGCTGCCTTCCGCGACCTCGTGGCCGCCCACCCGGGCCTGCGGGTCGAGGCCGTCCGCCGGCCGGCCCCGCGGACCGTGGGCCTGGTGCGGCACGCCGCGACCGGGCTGGCGTGGCGGCGGCAGGAGGGCCCCGTCACCCGGACGGCCGACGACACCCGCGAGCTCCTCGTGGCCGAGCTCTCCCGCCGGTGCGCGCCGTTCGGCTACCCCGCGTTCCTGCCCGCCGCGATCAGCCGCCCGGACCGGTCGACCGTCGTGCTCGGCATGGACCACCTGCACACCGACGCCTGGTCCACCACCGTCGTCGTCGACGAGCTGGCGGCGCGGTACGCCGAGCACGCGGCGGAGGCCGGTCCCGCCCGGCGCCGTGGTTCCGCACCTGCCGAGCCCGCGGGTGCGGCCGCGATCGTGGCCGACCCTGCCGACCTCGCCGCGCCGTCCGGCAAGGCCGCGCCGTCCGACCCGGCCGACGTCGCCGGACCGCCCTTCGTCGCCGCCGACGACCCGCGCCTGGCGACCTGGCACGGGTTCCTGCGGGACCGCGGCTGGGCGCTGCCCACGTTCCCGCTGCCCCTCGGGGTGCCGGACGGCGAGCGGGCGCCGCAGCGCACCGTCGTGCGCCCGCTGGCCGACGCCGCGACCGCGGACGCCGTCGCGGCGCGCGCCCGCTCGGCCGGCGCGTCGACGTCGGCGGCCGTGCTGGTCACCCTCGCCTGTGCCGTCGCGGACCTGGGCGGGCCCGCCACGCTCGAGACCCTGCTGCCCGTGCACACCCGTGAGGACGCCGCCGCCCGTCGCGCCGTCGGCTGGCACACCACCACGGTGCCGCTGCGGATCGAGACCGGCGACGGCGCCGACGGCGCGCTGGCCACCACGGGCAAGGCGCTACGGGCCGCGCGCGAGCTGGCCGCCGTGCCGCTCGAGCAGGTCGTCGAGACGCTGCCCGCCCCCCTGCGGTTCCCACGCGTCGACATCTTCCAGGTGTCCTACCTGGACTACCGGCGGCTGCCGGGGCACACGGCGTCGGCCGGGCGGGCCGCGCACCACGTCTCGGCCGCGACCCGGGCCGACGACCTGCAGGTCTGGGTGTCCCGCACGGACGACGGAATCGTGGTCCGCGCCCGCATGCCCCGCACCCCGACGGCGGTCGCCACGGTCGACGCCGTCCTCGCCCGCTGGTCGGAGCTGCTGACGGCCCTGGCGGGCTGAACCCGCGCGGCGCCCGGGGCGAGGGTGCCGGGGGCGACGCCGCCCGTGGCGCCGTCCTACCCTGCCTGCATGGCTACCGACGACGTCCGCACGCTCACCGAGGCCAGGGCGGTCACGGCCCTGGCCAACCCGGCCCGCTCCCGCCTGCTCGACTCGCTGACCGCCGACGGGCCGGCCACGGCGTCGACCCTGGCGGAGCGCACGGGGCTGGCGGTCGGGAGCATCAGCCACCACATGCGGGTGCTGGCGTCCGCCGAGCTCGTCGAGGAGGCGCCGGAGCTGGCCCGCGACCGGCGTGAGCGCTGGTGGCGGCGGGCGGCGCGGTCCATCACGTGGGGCCGGTCGACCCTGCCCCCGGACGCGGAGAGCCAGCGGCAGGCGGTGGCCGCCGAGGAGTTCATGCTGGCGCGCCAGGTCGAGCGGGCCCGGGCCTGGCTGGAGCGGTCCGAGCAGGACGACGAGTGGAGCCGGGCCGAGCTCTCCACCGACAGCTGGCTGCGCCTGACCCCCGGTGAGCTGGAGCAGCTGAGCGCCGAGATCAACGAGGTGGTGCTGCGCTGGAAGGAGCGGGGAAGCGCGGCGGCGCCGGACGAGAAGGCGGCCGGGGAGCGCGCCGAGCACGTCTTCCTGTTCGCGCGGGCCTTCCCGTCCCGCCCGTAGTCCGGTCCGGGAGCAATCCTGCAAGGACCATTGTACAAGAGCGCTTGTACATATAGCCTGCTGGCATGACGACGTCGACCGCGCCCACTGAGCCTGCCGTCCCCCTGGCCCGCAACCGGGCCTTCGGACTCCTCTGGCTGGGGGAGGGCGTGAGCGTCGTCGGCAACGCGACGACGTCGGCCCTGCTGCCGCTGCTCGCCGTGACGCAGCTCGACGCCGGTCCGGCCTGGATGGGCCTGATCACCGCGGCCGCGTGGCTGCCCTGGCTCGTCGTCGGGCTGCCGGTGGGTGCCTGGGTCGACCGGCTCCCCGCCCGGGCCGTGATGATCGCCGCCAACCTGGCCGCCGCCGTCTCGCTCGCGAGCGTGCCCGTCGCGTTCGCGCTCGGGGTCCTCACCCTGGTCCAGCTCACGGTGGTCGCCATGGTGGGCGGGGTGTGCACCGTGTTCTTCCGCACGGCCTACCAGGTGTTCCTGCCCGAGGTGGTGCCCGCGGACCAGCTCGAGCCGGCGAACGCGCGCCTGTTCGGCACGGAGTCCGCGGCGAACGTCGCGGGCCCCGGCCTGGGTGGTCTGCTGGCACAGTGGCTGACGGCGGCGCTCGGGCTCGCGCTCGACGCCGTGACGTTCCTGTGGTCGGCGGTGTGCCTGTGGCGCATCCGGCCGGCCCACCCGGCGGCCCGGCCAGCGGGCCCGGCCGAGCCGCTCGCGGCGCGCATCCGGGAGGGCGTCGACCTGGTCCGCCGGGACCGCTACCTCCCGTGGTTCGTGGGCATGGGTGGCGCGTCGAACTTCGGGCTCACCGGCTACGGGGCGCTCCTGGTGCTGTTCCTGGTGCGCGACCTCGGGCTCTCGGAGGCCGGGGTGGGTGCGGTGCTCGCGCTGGCGGGCGCGGGTGGTGTCGTCGGCGCGGTGGCAGCCCCGTACCTGAGCGCGCGCCTGGGCAGCGGGCGCGCCTCCACCGTGCTGCTCGTGGCCTCCGGTCCCACGGCGCTGCTCGTGGGCGCGGGCCTGCCGGGGTGGGGCGCGGCGATCAGCGGGACCGGCGGTTTCCTGGTCGGCCTGTGCGTGGTCTCGGGCAACGTGGTCCGCAACGCGTGGCGCCTGCGCTACGTGCCCGCGGGGCTGCGGGGGCGCGTGATGACGGTGATGCAGGTGGTCAACTTCGGCACCATGCCGGCGGCCGGCGTCGTCGCGGGCTGGCTGGGCGGGGTGCTCGGGGTCCGCGAGACCATCCTGCTCATGGCCGCGATCCACTGCCTCGCCACGTGGAGCATCCTGGTCTCGCCGCTGGCGCGCCTCCGCGAGCTCCCGGTGGGCCCGCTGGGCGGCTGACCGGTCCCGCTGCCGCGGTCGGCCTCGCCGATCCCGACGAACGTAGGGGTGGTCGCTCTCTCGGGGCTGAGAGAGCGACCACCCCTACGTTCGACTGCTCCGGCGCGGCCTCAGGCGCCTGCCGGGACCGTCTCCGCCTGGGCGAGCTGGGCCGCGTCGTAGTCGACGCCGCCGAGGCTCGGCATCATCGAGGTGAGCTGCGGCTTCCACTTCGCGTAGTCGGCGGGGAAGCAGCGCTCCAGCAGGCCGGTCATCGCGGCGACGGCGGTCGACGCGCCCGGGGAGGCCCCCAGCAGGCCGGCGATGGTGCCGTCGGCGGAGGCCACGACCTCGGTGCCGAACTCCAGCACGCCACCCTTGCCCTTGACCCACTTGATGACCTGCACGCGCTGGCCCGCGGTGATCTTCTCCCAGTCGGCGGGCTGGGCCGTCGGCATGAAGCGCTGCAGCTCGTGGAACTTGGTCTCCGGGGCGGCCGCGACCTGGCCGACGAGGTAGCCGGTGAGGTCGAGGTTCTTCACGCCGGCGCCGAGCATCGAGAAGACGTTGTGCAGGCGCAGCGACGTGATGAGGCCCAGGTACTTGCCCTTCTTGAGGTACTTGGGGCTGAACCCGGCGTACGGGCCGAACATCAGGTAGCTCTTGCCGTCCACGATGCGCGTGTCCAGGTGCGGCACGGACATCGGCGGGGCGCCGACGTCGGCCTTGCCGTAGACCTTGGCGTTGTGCCGGGCCACGATCTCGGGGTTCGCGGTGCGCAGGAACTCGCCCGAGATCGGGAAGCCGCCGTACCCGCGGGCCTCCTTGATGCCCGAGGCCTGCAGCAGCGGCAGCGCGCCGCCGCCGGCACCGACGAAGACGAACTTCGCGGTCACGGTGCGGCGCCGGGTGCCGGCGTTCCAGGAGCGGTCGTTCAGGGTGAGGCGCCAGCGGCCGTCCCGCAGCTTCTTCAGGCCGCGCACCTCGTGGTTCACGTGCAGCTCGGTGTTGCCCGAGGTGGCGAAGCCGATCAGCTTCTTGGTGAGCGAGCCGAAGTCGACGTCGGTGCCGGCCGTGGCGCGCGTGGCGGCGATGGGCTCGTCGGCGTCGCGGTCCAGCGTCATCAGCGGGGCCCACGAGCCGATGACGGCGGGGTCGGAGCTGAACTCCATGTCGCGGAACAGCGGGTGGGCGCTCAGCGCGTCATAGCGACGGCGCAGGAAGTCCACGTTCTCGGCCCCGCGCACGAACGTCATGTGCGGCGTGACGTTGATGAAGTCGGTGCCCTCCATCAGCCCGGCGGTGAGCAGGTGGTTCCAGAACTCGCGGGAGGTGTGGAACTGCTCGTTGATCTTCACCGCCTTGGAGATGTCGACGGAGCCGTCCTTGCGCTCCGGGGTGTAGTTCAGCTCGCAGAGGGCGGCGTGGCCGGTGCCCGCGTTGTTCCACGGGTTCGACGACTCGAGGGCCACCTCGTCGAGGCGCTCGTAGATCCCGACACGCCAGGTCGGCTCGAGGATCGTGAGCAGCGCGCCGAGGGTGGCGCTCATGATCCCTCCGCCGATCAGCGCGACGTCGACCTCTTCGGAGGGACGAGGGGCTGTCTGGAGGTAAGAAGTCACGCTCAGAAAGATAGCGCGCTTGTGAAAAGAGGAACGAGCGCTGTGGCATGAATCACGTGATGTGTCCCGTGACCTCGCTCACGGTATGGGCACGGGCGGCGACGTGGCTCATCGGACCGCCTGCGGGGCGAGCACGGACAGCAGCCGCAGCTTCTCGTGGCTCTCGCTGCCGGGCAGGGCCGTGTAGACGAGCAGCCGGTGCGACTGGTCCGGGTCGAGCAGGGACTGGCACGTCAGCTCCAGCGCCCCGACCTCGGGATGCACGAAGTGCTTCACCTCGTGCGGGCGGACGCCGACCTCGTGCTCCTCCCACACCCGCCGGAACTCCGCGCTGCGGTCCAGGAGCAGCTCCGCGTAGTGCGCGGCGCGGGAGCCTGGCCCGCGGACGGTCGCGACCTGCCGCAGGCCCGAGGCGAACATGCGGGTCAGGAACTCGTGCTCCTGCGGCGCGTAGAGCTCGCGCGTGGCGGGGTCGGTGAACCAGCGGAAGCCGATGCTGCGCTCCGGCCCGGTGAATCCGGTCGTGTCCCCGGTCAGGGCGACACCCATCGGTGTCTGGCGCAGGGTCTCGCCGAGCTCGGTGACGATCTCCGCCGGGGTGTCGTCGAGGCGGTCCAGGATGCGCAGCAGGCCTGGGCTGATGTGCTCGCTGGTGGTGCCGCGCACCGGCGGCCGGTGCCCCGCCAGCCGGAACAGGTGGTCACGCTCGTCCAGCGACAGGTGCAGCCCCTGCGCGATCGAGGCGATCATCTGCTCCGACGGGTGCGGCCCGCGCTCCCGCTCCAGGCGGGAGTAGTAGTCCGTCGACATGTTGCACAGCACGGCGACCTCCTCGCGCCGCAGCCCGCTGGTACGACGGCGCCGGCCGCGCGGCATCCCGACGTCCTCGGGCTGCAGCAGCTCGCGGCGTCGGCGGAGGAACTCCGCCAGCCCGGTGCGATCGATCACGGTGCCCCCTTGTGTTGAGTCCCGCTCTTTCTACCGTGTGCGCGACGGCGGAGCCACGGCCCGCCGATCCCCCTCTAGGGGGCCGACCCGTGACCCGGCGAGCCTGTGATCGGCAGGCCCTGGATAGGTCCCGGCCGGCCGCTGAGGATCGAGTCCAACGTCGCCAACACGAAGGAGCGGGACCATGTCACGCACACCGATCGACATCACCGTGCCGAGCCTGGCCGGGAAGCGCGCGCTGATCACCGGCGCGAGCGACGGGATGGGTCTGGTCATGGCCACCCGTCTGGCCGCGGCCGGAGCCGAGGTGCTCATGCCCGTGCGCAACCAGCGCAAGGGCGAGGCGGCGATGGCCACGATCCGGCGCACCGTGCCGGACGCACGCCTCGTGCCGGGCAGCCTCGACCTGTCCTCGCTGGCCTCGGTCGCCGCGCTGGGCCAGGCCCTGCGCGCCGACGGGCAGCCGATCCACCTCATGATCAACAATGCGGGCGTGATGCGGCCGCCGAGCCGGCAGACCACCGCCGACGGGTTCGAGCTGCAGACGGGCACCAACCACCTGGGCCACTTCGCCCTGGTCGGCGCGGTGCTGCCGCTCCTGCGCGCGGGCCGTGCCCGCGTGACCTCGCAGGTCAGCGTCGCGGCCCGGAGCGGCTCGATCAACTGGGACGACGTGAACTGGGAGCGCGGGTACGACGGTATGCGCGCCTACAGCCAGTCCAAGATCGCCTTCGGGCTGTTCGGCCTGGAGCTGCAGCGGCGCAGCGCGGCGGCGGGCTGGGGCATCACGAGCAACCTCTCCCACCCCGGCGTGGCGCCGACCAGCCTGCTCGCCGCGCGCCCCGAGCTCGGGCGCAGCGAGGACACGCCGCAGATCCGGCTGATCCGGTGGCTGTCCGAGCACGGCATCCTGCTCGGCACCGCCCGGACCGCCGGCCTGCCCGCGCTGATGGCCGCGACCGACCCCGCCGCCCGGCCCGGTGCGCTCTACGGCCCGGGCGGACCCGGCAACCTCGGCGGCGCGCCCGCCGAGCAGCGGATGTACGCGCCGCTGCGCAGCCCGCAGGACGCCGCGCGGGTGTGGGAGCTCTCCGAGCGCCTCACCGGGGTCAGCCTCGACGCCGGCGTGGGGGAGCGCCCGTGAGCGCCCCGGACGTGTCAGGCGCTCGGAACACTCTGTGAACCGAGCGTCTGACACGGTGCGCCGGGGCGGCTCGCCGGGGCTCAGCGGGCCGGCGTCGCCGACGGCCACGGGCCGAGCTCGGGCACGTCGCCCGGCAGCGGCGTCGCCGGGACCCGGCCGGCCAGCCAGACGGTGACGTCGCGGGGGTCGCCGGCGACGTCGCCCACCGTCACACCGGCGGGCAGCCGGACCGCGAGGAAGTCCCGCAGGTGCGTGCACAGGGCGTCGTCCCACGTGTCGTAGCCGACCTCCTGGGCCGTGCCCTGCAGGGCGTCCACCGAGTGGATCCGCACCTCGCGCCACCAGGCGAGCACGCAGCCCGACAGCGGGCCGCCGCGGTACCCGCTCGGGGCGTCCCACAGCTGCGAGCCTGCCTGCGGCCAGGCCCGCGCCAGGTCGTCGCGCACGGCGCTCAGCGCCGCGAGGTGCTCGGCGACGGTGCGCCCGGCGCCCGCCTCGATCAGGGCGGTGCGCGCCTCCGGGCTCGCGTAGACCGGCACCACCTCGCCGCGCCCGGCGGCCTGCGCCTGCCCGGCCATCGCCGCGCCCAGGCCCGCGACGTGCGACAGGACGTGCCCGCGCGTCCATCCCTCCAGGGGCGACGGGCCGGCGAGGTCGGCGGCGGTCAGCCGCCCGACGGCGAGCAGCAGGTCGTCCAGCCCGGCCGCCGAGTCGGTGCGGGCGTGGTCGACCAGGTCGGCGCCGGTGGGTGCGGAAGCGTCGGGCATGGCGGTGGAGGGCGTGCTGGGGGTCGTCACAGGGGTTCCCTTCGTCGGGTGGTAGAGGGGGTCAGGGCCAGAGCAGGCCCTTGGACCAGCCATCGGCCTCCGCCGTGTACAGCAGGCGGGTGTGCGGGCCGTCGTCCGGCGCCTGCCAGAACTCGACCGACGTCGGGGCCAGCACGTACGCGGTCCAGTCCGGGGCGGCGAGCTCCGGGTCGGCGGTGACGGCGCGCAGCGCCTCGGCGAACGCGTCCGTGTACTCCTCCTCGGAGCCGAGCGGCTCGCTCTGCCGGTTCACCAGGCCCGA
This sequence comes from Promicromonospora kroppenstedtii, assembly GCF_044389675.1. Lineage (NCBI taxonomy): Bacteria > Bacillati > Actinomycetota > Actinomycetes > Micrococcales > Promicromonosporaceae > Promicromonospora > Promicromonospora kroppenstedtii. The sequence continues at coordinate 144,749 of NZ_JBIRYI010000015.1, forward strand.
CGCGCGCGACAGGTCCGACCGTGCCAGGAAGTCGGCCCGGCTCGCCTCCGGCCCCGCCGACGCCGCCGTGCCCGTCACCTTCACCTGCCGGCCGAGCTCCGGCCAGAAGAACGTCAGCGCCGCGTGCGGGTTGGCCGCCAGGTCGCGCCCCTTCGGCCCCGAGGACTGGGAGGCGAACCACCAGCCGTCCGCCGTCACGTCCTTGAGCACCAGCGTGCGGGCGTGCACCCGCCCGGCGGCGTCCGCCGTCGACAGCGTCGCGGCCTGCGGGGCCAGGATCCCGGCGTCGATCGCCCCCTCCAGCCACGCCACGAACAGGTCGTGCGGGGCGTCGGGAGCGGCCGCGGTGTCGAAGGCCGGCAGGCCGGTGCGGGCGAAGGCGGGCAGCGCGCGCAGGCGCTCGCGGAAGGTCATGAGTTGTTCTCCTGGGTCGGTGGGTTCTGGTTCGGCAGGTCGTGGGTCAACAGGCCGACGAAACCCCGCACCGCGGCGGCGAGGGCGTCCGGGTCGCGCGTGGCGCGGGCCAGGACGTAGCCGCCCTGGATGATCGCGAGGGCGGCGTGCGCGCGGTCGCGGGCCGCGTCGTCGGGCAGCCCGGTCTCGCGCAGGACCTGGGTGAGCGTGCCGAGCAGCCGCACGAAGTAGGCGGTCACCACGTCGTGCAGGCCATCGTCGTCCATCACCGCCTGGTCGGAGGTGAGGCGGCCGATCTTGCAGCCGGCCAGCGCGTCGCGCGGCCTTTCCAGGTAGGCGACCAGGCGTTCGACGGCGGGGGAGTCGCCGCCGAGGGTGCGCAGCGCGCGGGTGAGCGCGTCGTCCACGGTGGCGCCGACGGCGGCCACGGCCAGGTCGTGCTTGGTGGGGAAGTGGTGGTAGAGGCTGCCCTGCCCCACGCCCGACGCCGCCAGCACGGCGCGCGGGCTCGTCGGCCCGACGCCCTGGGCGGCGAAGAGGTCCTGGGCGGCGCCCACGAGGCGGTCGCGCGCGGAGGTGGTGGTGCTCATGCCCGCACCATACCTACCTCCAGGTATGGTTACAACCGAAAAAGGCCGGTGACGTGCCGGGACGCGGCGGGTCAGAGCAGGGTGAGCACGCCCAGGACGCCGACCGCCAGCCCGAGGACGAGCGAGACGGCGATCAGCACGGAGTGCACGGTGAGGAACGTCGTGGGGCGGCCGTCGGCGTCCCGCGACCGGGGGTCGGCGACGATGCGCTGCCAGAACCGTGGCCAGATGAGCAGGTTCCACAGGGCGGTGACGATGAGCACGACGGACCAGGCGACAGGGATCTCCACGTGCTGATTATCCGCCCGGCCCGGGCGGGCCCCGTCAGAAGTAGTCGCGGACGTGGAGCTGGCGGCCCGCGAAGAGGGCCGTCAGGACGGCGTCGTGGTCGGCCGGGCCGGTCAGGTGGCCCCCGATCCGCAGGTTCGCCGCCGACTGCGCGCCCGCGTACAGCAGCGCCAGGCCGTTCGGGCCGAGCACCGGACGCTCGTGGTGCGCGTCCTCGACGGCGACGGCGTCGCGCTCCAGGTGCGTGACGCCGTCCGACACCGTGAGCGTCCACGCGCCCGCGAGGCCCGCCGCGCCGCGGACGGCGAACGGCACGCGCGCGCCCTCCAGCACCGACGACAGGCCGCCGAGCGCACCCGCGACGTCCAGGACCCGCAGCATGTACGGGTGCGCGGCGTGCACGCTGGTGGACAGGTCGGGCAGCACCAGCCACGCGGGATCCAGGCCCGACGTCGCCACGCGCGCCGTGCCGACCACCGTCGAGAAGGTGCCGAGCGTGCGCCACAGGGCTCGCGCCGCGTCGGGGGTCAGGGCGATCAGGTCGTCGATCTCCATGACCGTCGTGGCCGGCGTGTACCCCTCGCCGCGGTTCCAGCTCGCGAAGCCGACCGTCTCGCCCGCCGCGTCGACGGCCAGCGTCACGCCCGTGTAGTCGGCGAAGAACTTCTCCGGCGGCGTCCAGAACGGCTTCTCCGCCCGCGACACCGGCCCGTTCTGCACGGCAGCCCAGCGGCGGTGCACGGCGACGACGGCGTCGAAGTCGGCGGTACCGGCCCGGCGCGTCGTCACCCCGGCGGGCGCGGACACGCGGTTCAGGTTCTGCAGCGGCACGTCGACGTCGTCGAACGAGCCGATCACCTCGTAACCCAGGCGCCGGTAGATGCCCGGCGCCGACGGGAACAGCGTGGAGAGGACGTCGCCCTGCTCCCTGGCCTCGTCGAGCGCCGCGCCGAACAGGCGCGCGAGATGCCCCGAACCGCGCCGCTCGGGCTCCACCGCCACGCCCGCGACACCCGCCGTCGGCACGCGCTCGCCGTGGAACCACGACGTGAACCCGTAGACCCGCAGGCGGGCGGCCAGCCCGTCGTCGTCGAACGCGCCCCACTCGCGGAAGCCCGACGCGGCCCACTCCTCGCTCGTCGGCACCGTGGGGCCGGCCGCGGGCACGCCGAACGCCTCGCCGCCCAGCCGGGTGTAGTCGGGCTGGTCGGTGTACTCGATCCGGCGCACGGTGGGAGTCATGCAGGCGACCCTAGGCAACCGGCGGGGGACGGGGCGAGCGCAAATGCAGAAGCGGCAACGAGAACTAGTCGCCGAAATAAGCGACCTGGTCCTCCGCAGGGTGCGGGCGCAGCAGCGGGGTGCGCGTGACCTCCAGGGGCTCCGGCGTGAGCAGGCCCTGCAGCTCGGCGTCGGCGGTGCGGTTGCCCGGGGCCAGGCCGTCGTCGGCCACCAGGTCGCGCTGGAACAGGACGGCGTCGCGCCACGCGCCCAGCTTCCAGCCGATCTTCTCGAACGCGCCCGCGCGGTGGAACCCGACGGCCTCGTGCAGCGCGATCGCGGGGTCGTTCGGCAGCACGATGCTGGCCACGACACGGTGGTAACCACGGCGCGCGAGCCGCGTCAGGAGCGCCTCGTACAGGGCGCGCCCGCCGCCCACGCGCTGGTGGTCGGTCGCCACGTACACGTTGGTCTCGAGCGTCCAGCGGAACGTCGGGCGGTCCGCGAAAGGCTTGGCGTAGGCGAACCCCACCACCTCTCCGTGCGACTCGAGCACGAGCCACGTCTCGCGGCCGAAGAACCGCTCGATGCGCCGCGTCATCTCGCGGGCGTCCGGCGGGCGGGTCTCGAACGTCGCCGCCGAGTCGGCCACGAAGGGGGCGTAGATGGCGGCGCAGGCTGCGGCGTCGTCGGGAGTCGCGACGCGGACGATGCTGTCCATGCCCGGATCCTTTCGTGTTCCGGACGGGCGCGATGATCGCAGCGCGGAATTGACGACGACCGTCTGACCAGGTAGATCAGCCCGGCTCGCCCGACGGCGGGGCCTCGCCCAGGGTGGGCGCGAGGTCCTTCTGCAGGCGTGCGACGTCGTGCCAGCGGTCGTGCTTCCAGCCGATCTGGTGGAACGTGCCGACCACCTCGAACCCGAGCGCGGTGTGCAGACCCATGCTCGCCTCGTTCGGGAGGGCCAGGCCGGCCACCAGCCGCCGGTAGCCCCGCTCGGCGAGCCGTTCGAAGAGGGCCTCGTACAGGGCACGGCCCGCGCCGGTCCGGCGTCGGCCCTGCTCCAGGTAGACGCTCGTCTCGGCCGCCCACCGGTACGCCTCGCGCGGCGAGTAGGGCGCGGCGTAGGCGTAGCCGACGACGGCGCCGGTGTCGGCCTCGACGGCGACGAGCCAGGCGTGGCGCTCCGAGCAGCTCGCGATGCGCCGCGCCATCTCGGCGGTGTCCGGCGGCTCGGCCTCGAAGCTGATGTGGGTGTCGCGCACGTAGAAGGCGTAGATGGCGGCGCACGCGGCCGCGTCGTCGGCGGTCCCGGGGCGGATGGTCAGGTCCATGTGCCGATCGTGCCCGATGCGCGGGGCGGCGTAGTGAGCGGCGCAGGAATGGGTGGGCGAAATCCTCGCGACGCCCGGGGCGGATGTGGGTGGCCGGGCATAGCGTGATGCCGTGACCACGCTCCAGAGACGAGTCCTCGTCGTCGCCGTCCTCGGTTCCTTCGTGTCCTTTCTCGACGGCACGGTGGTGAGCGTCGCCCTGCCCTCGATCGCGGACGAGCTCGCGAGTCCCGGCATGGAGGCGCTGCCTCTGCAGCAGTGGGTCGTGGACGCGTACCTCATTACCCTCGGCGCGCTGATGCTGGTGGCCGGCTCGGTCTCCGACGTCTACGGTCGCCGGCGCGTGCTGGCGATCGGGCTCGTCGGGTTCGGGGCCGCCTCCGTGCTGTGCGCGCTCGCGCCGACCGGGCCGTTCCTCGTCCTCGCGCGTGCCCTGCAGGGGGTGGGCGGCGCCCTGCTGGTGCCGAGCTCCCTGGCGCTCATCATCGCGACGTTCAGCGGTGAGGCGCAGTCGCGCGCGATCGGCCGGTGGACGTCGCTGACCACCGGCGCGATGATCGTCGGCCCGTTCGTGGGCGGCATGCTGGTCGACTTCGTGTCCTGGCGCTGGGTGTTCTGGATCAACGTGCCCGTCATCATCGTGACCCTCTGGCTGCTGCGCGGGGTGCCCGCCGCGGAGGGCGAGCCCGGCCGGCGCATCGACGTGCCCGGCGCGGTGCTGGCCGCGCTCGGCCTCGCGGGCGTCGTGTTCGGGCTGATCGAGGGGGCGCGGCTGGGGTGGACGTCGCCGCTGATCCTCACGTCGATCATCGGGGGTGCCGTGCTGCTGGTGGCGTTCGTCCTCTACCAGCGGCGCTCGGCCGACCCGATGCTGCCGCTGCGCCTGTTCGGCGCGCGCAACTTCGCCTGGGGCAACCTGGCCACCACCGCCATCTACGGCGCGCTGTCCCTGGGCGGCTTCGTGCTCACCCTGTTCCTGCAGCAGGTCGCCGGGTACTCCGCCACGTGGTCGGGGGTGGCGCAGCTGCCCACCACCATCGCGATGATCGCTCTGTCCGCGTGGTTCGGCACGCTCGCCGGCCGGTACGGGCCGCGGCTGTTCATGACCGTGGGGCCGATCATCGCCGGCATCGGCTTCCTCCTGATGCTCTCGATCGACGAGACCGCCGCCTACGTCACGCAGGTGCTGCCGGGTCAGCTCGTGTTCGGGCTCGGCCTCTCGATCACGGTCGCGCCCCTCACGGCCGCCATCCTCGGCGCCGTCCCGACGCACGACGCCGGCATCGGTTCCGCCGTGAACAACGCCGTCGCGCGGGTGGCGGGCCTGGTGACCGTGGCGTTCGCGGGCATCATCACGGGCGGCGTGCTCGACGTCGCCTCGCTGCACCGGGCGTTCCTGGTCACCGCGGGTCTGCTCGTGCTCGGCGGACTGCTGTCCCTGGTGGGCATCCGCAACGTGCGTGGAGTAGATCCGGACGCAAACCTGGTCAAAACCAGTTAGGTATACCTAACCTCAGTGCATGGCATTCAAGGGACGCAGGGCCGTCGACCCGCACGTCGTGATGGCCGAGGTCATCAGCACCAAGCAGGTCTCGCCGAACATGATGCGCGTGACCCTGGGCGGCGACGAGCTCGACCGGTTCACGCCCGCCGGCTACGACCAGTGGTTCCGCCTCTTCCTGCCGCGCGCAGGCCAGGACATGCTCCGCCTGCCGACGCGCACCTCCGGGCTCTGGTACGCCGAGTACCTCACCACGCCCCGGGCCCGCCGCCCCTGGGTGCGCAACTACACGGTCCGCGCCGCGCGCCCCGACCTGAACGAGCTCGACGTCGACTTCGTGCTGCACGCGGGCGACGACGACGCCGCGGGCGGGCACGACGTCGGGCATGGTGCCGGACCAGCGGCTGGGCATGCGGCTGGGCATGCGGCTGGGCATGCCTCCGGGCCGGGGGCCGGGTTCGCCCAGGCCGCCGAGCAGGGCCTGCGCGTCGGCCTGCTCGACCAGGGCGTCGCCTACAACCCGCGGCACGACCACGACTGGACGCTCCTGGTCGCCGACGAGTCCGGCCTGCCCGCCGTCGCGGGCATCTGCGAGTCCCTGCCCGACGACGCGCGCGGTGTCGCCGTCGTCGAGGTGCCCACGGCCGCGGACAAGCAGGAGTTCCGCGCGCCGGCCGGCGTCGAGGTGCGCTGGGTGGTGCGGTCCGAGGCTGCCGGGGACGGCGCGGCCGGACAGGACGGCGCGGCCGGACAGGACGGCGCGCAGGCCGTCCCGGGCCAGGCGGCGCTCGCGGACCTGTGCGCCCTGGACCTGTCGGCGCACGGCGGCGATGTCTACGCCTTCACGATCGGCGAGTCGGCCCTGGCCACGGGTGCGCGCCGACACCTCGTGGGCGAGCGCGGGGTGCCCAAGTCGCACGTCGACTTCGTGGGCTACTGGCGGCACGGGAAGGCCGCCCCGAGCTGACAGTTCCGCCGGGCGGGCCGGGTGCTGGGGCCTGGTGTCGGGGCACTTCCGTGTGGTCGGCAGAATGTCAGATGGTCGGTATTCCGAGCTACCGACCATCTGACGTTCTGCCGACCGTCTGACGTTCTGCCGACCGTCTCGCCTCGCCGAGCGCCCGGCCCGCTCCGGCCGCTCGATGTTTGGTCGACCACGTGCTGATCGCTGACGCCCGTGCCGGGTGCAGGGCAGATCGTTCGCGGCGCAGCGAGACCCTCAGTGAGGGGCCGGGCTGCGGGGAGCGCGACCACAGGTGCCGGTTCTCGGGGTTCGTGCACAGGCGCAGGCATGACGCCCGCCACGGCGTGCGGATGTACGGCACCGTCGAGGCATGAACCAGACCGGGATCGTCCTAGCTCGCCACCATGACCGAGAGGCGTTGCGCAGAGCGCTCCGCGCCAACCGGGCGGAGAAGATCCGCCGGGGTGCCTATCGCGCTCGGCAGCCGTCGACCGGCGACCGTTTCCGTGATGCCGACGACCGGGCCCTGGCGCGCACGCTGGCGGTCGCCGCGCAGCTTCGCGATGCGTGGGTGAGCCACGAGTCGGCCGCTCTGCTGCACGGGCTCCGGCTGTGGCAGCCGCCCGACCGCGTCCACGTCGTGCAGAAGTACCGTGCGTCGTCGGCCTCGGCCGGCGACATCGCACGCCACCTTCTCGGCCTCACCGAGGACGAGAAGGTCGTGATCGACGGCGTCGCGACGACGAGTCGGGAGCGTACGGTCGTCGACTGCTGCGTCGCGCTGCACCCGCTGCTCGCGCTCGTCATCGCCGACCACGCGCTCGCGCTCGGGACGGACCGGGCCGCCGCCCTGGCCGTGCTGGACGCTCGGCGTGACCCACGCGGGCGGCGTCGGGCACGGCTGGTGCTCGAGCTGGCGGACCCGGGGGCGGAGTCCGCGTGGGAGACCTGGTTGCGGTACATCGTGCTGCGGGCCGGCCTGCCTCGACCGACCACACAGCTCCAGGTGCACACGCCGCACGGCGACTACCGTGCCGATCTCGGCTGGGCCGAGTTCCGGTTGCTGGCCGAGTTCGACGGGCGCGTGAAGTACACCCGAGGCGCCCTGGGCCCCGGTCACGACGCCGACCGCGCGCTGTTCGACGAGAAACGCCGCGAGGACCACCTCCGCGAGGAGGACTGGGGCGTCGTCCGCGTGACGTCGTCGGACACACCCGCCGAGGCGGAAGACCGCGTCCTCCGCCGCCTCTCGCCTGCCACCCGCAAGGCATTGACACCCCTGCACCTCCTCCCGCCGCCGCCTCACCACCCGGTCGTCCCGCCCGCCCCGGTCCGCCCGGCCCGCAAGGCGGCCGCACGGTGATCGGCAGAATGTCAGGTGGTCGGCATTCCGAGCTACCGACCACCTGACGTCCTGCCGACCACCCTCGCGTCCTAATGCGTTGGGCCTGTCCGGGGCGGCTGTGTCAGGGTCCCGGGCATGGCTTCTTTCGTCTCGCACGTGACCGTGGACTCGTCCGACCCCTACGCGCTGTCCGAGTGGTGGAAGCAGGTGCTCGGATACCAGGACGTGCCCGGCGACCCCAACCTGCCCGGTCATGAGGAGTGCATGATCGTCGACCCGGACGGCGAGGGGGTCGACGTGCTGTTCATCGAGGTGCCGGAGGCAAAGACGGTCAAGAACCGGGTGCACCTCGACCTGCGCCCGCGCGCGGACCTGCGCGACGTCGAGATCGAACGGGTCAAGGGGCTCGGCGCCACCGTCGTGAACGACCACCGCGGCATCTACGGGCCGGGGTCGGGCTGGGTGACCTTCGCCGACCCGGAGGGCAACGAGTTCTGCGTGCTGCGCTCGCGGGCGGAGCTCGCGGCGGCCGAGGGCGTTACGGCAGACGGCGCGGGCTCGGCCGACGGGTCGGGCACCACTGGTCCGGCCGATGGCGCAGGCGCAGCGGGCTTGGCCGACGGCGCAGGTGCTGTCGGCACCGCGGGCACCCCGGACCCGGCCGGCGCGTGAGCGACTGGCTGATCCGGCCCGAGGCACCGGAGGACTTTCCCGCGATCCGCACGGTGCAGGTCGCCGCGTTCGGCGAGGACCGGGTCGCCGACGGCGTCGACCGCATCCGTGAGTCCTGGATCTACCGCCCGGCGCTGTCGCTGGTGGCGGTGTCCGACGGCGCCGTGGTGGGCCACGCCATGGTCACCGGCTGCACCCTCACGGGCGAGACGGGAGAGCGCACGGTCGCGATGCTCACCCCGCTCGGCGTCCTGCCGGAGCATCAGCGGCGTGGTATCGGATCGGCCCTGGTCCGGGCCGTGCTCGCGGGTGCCGGGCAGGCGGGCGAGCCGTTCGTCGTGCTGGAGGGCAGTCCGGCGTACTACGGCGCGCTCGGGTTCGTCGCGGCCCGCGACCACGGGATCGAGCTGCGGCTGCCGGACTGGGCCCCGCCCGAGGTGGGTCAGGTCCACCTGCTGCCGGCCTACGACCCGGCGGACGCGACCCTGCGCGGCGCGATCAGCTACCCGCCGGTCTACGGCTGAGGGGCGCCGCCGTCGGTCCGGGGCAGCGGCTCGCCCGAAACTGAGTGGTCGGCAGGATGTCAGGTGGTGGGGGGGCGGCGGGGGGGGCCCCCCGCCCACACCCCCGCCCCCCCCCCCCCCGCGCCCGCCCCCCCCCCCCCCCCCCC
>NZ_JBIRYI010000016.1:0-152651 GCF_044389675.1 Promicromonospora kroppenstedtii
GGCTGGCTGCACTACTACAACCACCACCGAGCCCACACAGCGATCGGCAACCAACCACCCATCACCCGACTGAACAACCTCCCTGAACATCACACCTAGGTTTCTTCGCTTTGCGGAACCGCAAAGCGAAGAAACCTAGGCCTCAAAGGGGAGTGGTGGCACCTCGATTCCGAGCAGCGGCTACCTCGACGACGGCAGCGGGCCGCCTCGGGCGTCCAGGCGGTCCAGCAGCTTCGGCAGGACGTCGCCGAGCCGTAGCCCGTCGTGCTCGAACTCGTTGGTGACCCACGGCTCGACGTTGCCCACGTGCGCCGCGGTCTCCAGCGACAGCGACGCGTCGACGAACATGTCGTCGAAGTACACCGCGGCCTCGACCGGGATCTCGTTGTCCGCGAGCCGGTGCAGGTCGTACAGGTCGCCCCAGTCCTGCCGCTGGGCGAGGGCATCGGCCGCGGCCGCGAACGGCCGCAGGGCGCTGATCTCGGCGAACATCCAGGGGTAGATCATCTCGCCGGTCAGCAGCAGCGGCCGGGCGTCCTCGCCGAACGCGGGGTCGGCGTCGCGCACGGACTGGGCCGCCCACGCGGTGGGGCCGGTGTGGGACTGGGCGTAGATCGACTCGTGGAGCAGCGCGTACAGCGGGTTGGTCGCGAACGAGGTCTCGGCCGCGACCGTCGCACGGAACGTGTCGCTGAGCGGGCCGCCGTGCGGGGAGTCGAACGCCTCGTCGACGATCCAGTGCACGCGTTCGAAGCCGGGCTGCATGCCGAAGTCCATGCCGAGGGTCTGGAAGCGCCGCGTCGTCAGGACGTCGCCGCCGGGCTCCGTCACCTCGCCGGTCGAGAGGCGGTCGGCGATACGGCCCAGGGCCTTGGTGACGTGCGGGTAGCGCGCGCGGAACCGCTCGTTCTTGGCGACCACGCGCGGCTGGGTGCGCTCGTAGACCTCTCGGGCCGACGCCGTCAGCCCCGGCAGACCGCCGGTCACGAGGCTCGCGTTCAGGCCCTCGGGGGCGAACGACAGGTACGTCATGGTGATGAAGCCGCCGTACGACTGGCCCAGCGAGGTCCAGCGCCGGCCGTCGAACAGCGTCTTCCGGACGTGCTCGGCGTCGCGCACGATGTTGTCGGCGCGGAAGTGCGCGAGGTACTCCGCCTGCTCCTCGGGCGTGCCGATCGAGGTCAGGGACTCCGCCCGGACGGCGGTGGACCGCCCGGTCCCGCGCTGGTCCAGCAGCACCACGCGGAACCGCTTCAGGGCTGCGCCGACCCAGCCGTCGGGACCGGTGGGCCGGGGGCCCTTGCCACCGGGGCCGCCCTGGAGGAACACAAGGAGCGGCAGGTCGTCGGTGCGGCGGGTCGGGTCCACGAGCTCGCGCGCGAACACCGAGATCGTGGGGGAGCCGTCGGGCTGGGACCAGTCGAGCGGGACGTCGACGGAGTGGTCGGTGACATGGACACCGGGGAGCGTGTAGCTGATGGGCACGCGCCGAGCCTACGGCCGCACGACGGGCCACCGCAGCGCCGTGTTCGCGATATTGATTGCATTAGTGGAGTGACCGCTCTAATAATTGAGTCATGACGACCACCGAGGTACGCCAGCCGCCCGCACTCCCCGTCGTGCTCGGCCTGGGCGTGCTCGCGCTCGGCCTCGTGCTCGGCTGGTTCGCCGCGCCGCTGGCCGGCGGGCTGGCCGGCCTGATCGACGCCACACCGCTGCCCGTGCCGCGGCTGGTCACGCTGATCCAGTCGCTGACCCTGCCCTGGACGCTCGGCATCCTGGGCGGGCTCGGCCTGCTCGGCGGCGGCTTCATCGCCTTCGTCACGGTGGGGGAGGCGCCGGTGCTCACCGTCGCCGACGACCACCTCGAGCACAGGCAGGAGGAGCGCGAGGTCTGGATCGAACGGACCGACGTCGGCGCCGCGTTCCCCGACCGGACGGACCTGGTGCTCCTGCGGCCCGACGGCGCCCTGCGCGCGCGCCTCGACACCGACACCCTGTCGGCGGCACGGGTCCGCGACGCGCTGAACGGGCACGGCTGGCCCTGGCACGACGCCGACCCGCACGAGGAGGGCTACGAGCGCTGGGTGGACGGCCGCCCGGGGTTCACGACCGCCGAGCACGAGGCGCTCCGCCGCCGGCTGGAGAAGCGCAAGGACGCCGACGCCCGGCGCCAGGCGGACGAGGACCTGGCTGCGCTCGGCCTGGTGGCCCGCGTCCGGGACGACCGGATCCAGGTGCGCCGCACGGCGACGACCGAGGGCGCACGTGGCGCGGACCGTTGACCCCGAGCGGCACGAGGCGCGCAGGCTGGTGATCATCGACGCCGCGCTCACGGTCTTCGCGCAGCGCGGCTACGACGGCGCCACCACCGCGGCGATCTGCAAGCAGGCACGCATCGGGTCGGGCACGTTCTTCCACTACTTCCCGACCAAGCTCGACGTGCTGCTCGCGATCCTGGCGCTCGGCATCCAGGAGGTCGGCGAGGCCGGTGCACGGTACGCGGGCCGGCCGGACGCCCTCGGCGTCGTCCTCGACATCGTGCGGCAGGGCGCCGACGACGCCGCGGACCCCCGGATGCCCGGGTTCGTGCGCGCGGTGGGGGGCGTCATGCACCTGCCGGAGGTCGCGGCCAAGCTGGACGAGGACGCGAGCGTCCAGCAGGACCTGATCCGGCCCTGGGTCGAGCGGGCACAGCGGGCCGGTGAGATCCGGACCGACCTGACGCCCGGCCGCATCACCTCGTGGCTGTACCTGCTGACCGATGGCTTCCTCGGGCGCGTGGCGGTCGACGAGGAGTTCACGGTGGAGGGCGAGACGGAGACGCTCGTGGAGACGGCGCGCCGCTTCCTGGCGCCCTGACGACGTTGTCCCAAGACGTGTCGGACCCCCAGGTCACGATGGTGACCTGGGGGTCCGACACGTGCGGTGGCGCAGGTCAGCCGATGTCGGCGTCGACCCAGTCGAAGGTCTTGGTCACCGCCTTCTTCCAGCTCCGGTACAGGCGGTCCCTCTCCTTCTCGTCCATGTCGGGCGACCAGCGCCGGTCCTCGGCCCAGTTGGCGGTGACGTCGGACTCGCCCTTCCAGAACCCGACGGCGATCCCCGCCGCGTAGGCCGCGCCGAGCGCGGTGGTCTCCGCGACGACCGGCCGGACCACGTCGACGCCGAGCTGGTCGGCCTGGAACTGCATGAGCAGCTCGTTGGCGACCATGCCGCCGTCGACCTTGAGCTCCGTGAGGTCCACGCCGGAGTCCGCCTTCATGGCGTCCATGACCTCGCGGGTCTGGTACGCCGTGGCCTCCAGCGCGGCCCGCGCGATGTGGTTCCGGTTGACGTACCGGGTCAGACCCACGAGCGCACCGCGCGCGTCGGGCCGCCAGTACGGTGCGAACAGGCCGGAGAACGCCGGCACGAAGTACGCGCCGCCGTTGTCGTCGACCTTGCGGGCGAACCACTCGACGTCCTGCGCGTCGGCGAACAGGCCCAGGTTGTCGCGGAGCCACTGCACCAGCGAGCCCGTGACGGCGATCGAGCCCTCCAGCGCGTACACGGCGGCGGCGTCACCGATCTTGTAGCAGACCGTGGTGAGCAGGCCGTTCTCGGAGGGCACCTTCTCCGTGCCCGTGTTGAGCAGCATGAAGTTGCCGGTGCCGTAGGTGTTCTTGGCGGTACCGACGTCGAAGCACGCCTGGCCGAACGTCGCCGCCTGCTGGTCGCCGAGGATGCCCGCGATGGGCACGCCGGGAACCATGCCACGGGGCCGCCCCGTGCCGTACACCTCCGAGGAGGAGCGGATCTCGGGGAGCATCGACAGCGGGATGCCCATGTCCGACGCGATGTCCTCGCGCCAGGACAGGGTGTCGAGGTCCATGAGCATGGTGCGGGACGCGTTGGTGACGTCGGTGACGTGCACGCCGCCGTCGACCCCGCCGGTCATGTTCCACAGGACCCACGCGTCCGTGTTGCCGAACAGCAGGTCGCCGCGGTCCGCGGCCTCCCGTGCCCCCTCGACGTTGTCGAGGATCCACTTCACCTTGGGGCCGGAGAAGTAGGTGGCCAGCGGCAGGCCGACGATCGCCTTGTACTTGTCCGCGCCCTCCGACCCGGCGAGCTCGTCGACGATCGCCTGGGTGCGCGTGTCCTGCCAGACGATCGCGTTGTAGACCGGTTTGCCGGTGGTCTTGTCCCAGACCACCGTGGTCTCGCGCTGGTTGGTGATGCCCACCGCGGCGAGGTCGGTGTGGTTGATGTTCGCCTTGGTGAGCGCCAGGCCCACGACCTGGCGGGTGTTGTCCCAGATCTGGTCCGGCTTGTGCTCCACCCAGCCGGCCTTCGGGAAGATCTGGTCGTGCTCGATCTGGCCGGTGGACACGATGGTCCCGCCGTGGTTGAACACGATCGCCCGGGTGCTCGTGGTGCCCTGGTCGATCGCGAGTACGTAGTCAGCCATCGGAATTGACTCCCTTGTCTGTGTCGAGGTCTGCCTGGGGGTTCGGCTCAGAGGGCCGCGATGAGCAGGCCGCCGAGCGCACCGCCGGCCAGGGGGCCGAGCACCGGGACCCACGAGTACGCCCAGTCGCTCCCGCCCTTGCCCGGGATGGGCAGCACGAAGTGGGCGATGCGCGGCCCGAAGTCACGGGCCGGGTTGATGGCGTACCCGGTCGGCCCACCGAGGCTGGCGCCGATGCCGAGCACGAGGAGCGCCGCGGCCAGCGGGCCCATGTCTCCCGGCCAGTTCGCGAAGGACAGGATGACGAAGACCAGCATGAACGTGCCGATGAGCTCGGTGATGAAGTTCCACGCGTACGAGCGGATTGCCGGGCCCGTCGAGAAGACGCCCAGCTTCACCGCCGGGTCGGCGTCCTGGTCGAAGTGCTGCTTGTAGGCCAGGTACGCGAGGACCGCGCCGACGAAGGCGCCGGCGAGCTGCGCCACCCAGTAGATGAGCATGTTGGGGAAGCTGGCGGCGACACCCGGAGCGAACTCCTCGGCACCGCTGGAGAGGATGCCGAGCGTCACGGCCGGGTTGATGTGCGCGCCGGACTTCAGGGACACGAACACACCGGCGAAGACCGCCAGGCCCCACCCGAAGTTGATCATCAGCCAGCCGCCGTTGAAGCCCTTGTTCTTCGGGAGGATGGCGTTCGCCACGACACCGGCACCGCCGAGGAGCAGGATCATCGTGCCGAGGAACTCCGGCACCATGATGTCCGTGAATGCGTTCATCGCTGACTCGCTTTCTGCCGACCGCTCTGTCGGCGTACGGAGGTAATCCCGGCGGTCCCTCGCGGCGACCCGTCGGCTTGTGAGTAGGTGTGGTCCTTCGCTTTCCTTAGCTTCGGAGCGGCTGCATGGCCGCTACGTCGGGGGTGGTCAGGCGCGTACGCTCGGCGCCCTCGTCGTCAGGCTCCTGCGCGGCCTGACGTTCCGCGTCGATCCGCGCCTGCCAGGCGTGGATCTCGCGCTCGGCGTCCGCCGCGTCCCAGCCGAGCAGCGGGCCGACGACGGCGGCTATCTCCTCGGCGGCCGCGGTGCCGCTGTCCGGCACCTCGTAGACCAGCCGCGTGCGGTGCCCGAGCACGTCCTCCAGGTGGAGGGCCCCCTCGTGGCTCACCGCGTAGTGCACCTCGGCGCGCAGGTACGCGGAGGCGTGCTCGAGCGGCTTGGCGAGCGACGGGTCGGCGTCGCACAGCTCCACGATCTCGGCGACGTTGGCACCGTAGCGGTGCAGCAGGTGGTCCAGCATCGGGGGCGACCAGCCGAACCGCTTGCCCCACGTGCGCGCCTGGCGCTGCACGGCACGCAGCCCGACGGCGCCCGTGAGCGGGATCTGGTGCGTGATCGAGGGGAGTGCGGCGGCGCGCTGCCCGATTGCGAAGTCGACGGAGTCCTTGGCCATGATCCGGTACGTCGTGAGCTTGCCGCCGGCGACGACGGTCAGGCCCGGCGTCGGCGAGGCCACGGTGTGCTCGCGGCTGACCTTCGCACTGCTGGTGCCGGCCTTGGTGCCCGGCTGCAGCAGCGGGCGCAACCCGGCGTAGGTGCCGATGACGTCCTCGCGGGTCAGGGGGTGCGCCAGCACCGCGTTGGCATGGTCGAGCACGTAGTCGATGTCGGTGCTCGTGGCCACGGGATGCGTGGGGTCGAGGCTCCAGGGCGTGTCCGTGGTGCCGATGATCCAGTACCGGCTCCACGGGATGACGAACAGCACGGACTTCTCCGTCTGCAGGATCAGCCCGGCATGCCCGCGGATCCGCTCCCGCGGCACGATCAGGTGCACGCCCTTGCTGGCGAGCACGCGCAGCCCGCCCTCGGAGCCGGCCAGGGCCTCGGTGTCCTCCGTCCAGACGCCGGTCGCGTTGATGACCGCGCGCGCCCGGACGGTGATCTCCTTGCCCGTCTCCAGGTCCACGACCACGGCACCGTTCACCGCGCCCGTCGCGCCCTGGGTCAGGCTGACCACCTGGGTGCGGCTCGCGGCGTGCGCGCCGTAGCTCGCGGCGGTCCGGATCAGGGTGGCCACGAGGCGGGCGTCGTCGACGGAGGCGTCCCAGTACTGGACGGCGCCGACGGCGGCGTCGTGCGCCAGGTCCGGGAACTTGGCCTCCATCTGGTTGCGGCTCAGGTGCCGGTGGAACGGCATGGGCCGCCGGCCCGGGGTGAGCGTCGCGAGGACGTCGTACATCGCGATGCCGGCGCCGACGTAGGCGCGCTCCCACACGCGGTGCTCCAGCGGATACAGGAACGGGACCGGTCGCACCAGGTGCGGTGCGAGGTCCCGGAGCAGGAGGTCGCGCTCGGTGAGCGCCTCGTGGACCAGCTCGAAGTCGAGCATCTGCAGGTAACGCAAGCCGCCGTGGACGAGCTTGCTGCTGCGGCTGGAGGTGCCCTGCGCCCAGTCCTGTGCCTCGACGACGGCGGTCGACAGGCCACGGGTGACCGCGTCGAGGGCGATGCCGGCACCGGTGACCCCGCCGCCGATCACCAGCACATCGAGCTCGGCCGAGGGGCTGACACTGGCCTCGAGCGCAGCCAGAGCCTGGGTCCTTGCTTCTGCGGTCAGGCGAGTTGATGCCATGCGCCAAACTCACCACGCATTCCGCGACTTGGCAAGACCTTTGCCCTCGCCGCGCGGGTGTGTTGGGATGTTCTCTCGCTCACTTTCCGATTTGCCATTCGTTTCCCCTGGTGAAGGCCGACGTGCGCCCGTGGGTGATTGTTGGTGGCGACCGCCTGTCGTACGCGGCGGGCGCCGCATCGGCGGGCCGCCGTAGTGTGTCGCCGTGACGACACCCGAGGCGCCGGCCGCGCCCGTGATCCGCCCCGCCCTGCCCGCCGACGTGCGCACCATCCGCGACCTCGTCGAGCCGCTCAGCCAGGAGCGCATCCTGCGCCCGTACGAGATGGTCGGGTACTACGAGGCGGTCCAGGAGTTCCTCGTGGCGACCGACCCGGCCGCCGAGCGGGGGGACGCCGTCGGCTGCGGGGCGCTGCACGTGATGTGGGACGACCTGGCCGAGGTGCGGACCCTGGCGGTGCACCGCGACTGGCGCGGCCGCCGCGTGGGGCACGCGCTGCTCGAGGCGCTGGTCGAGCGTGCCCGCGCCCTGGGCCTGCGCCGGGTGTTCTGCCTGACGTTCGAGGTGAGCTTCTTCGCTGCGCACGGGTTCCGGGAGATCGACGGCACACCCGTGACGCCCGAGGTGTACACCGAACTGCTGCGCTCCTACGACGAGGGCGTGGCCGAGTTCCTGGACCTGGCGCGCGTGAAGCCCAACACGCTGGGCAACTCGCGGATGCTGCTCGAGCTCTGACCCGGCCCGCCTCGGGCCTGCCGGCGCTATCCCGGCAGGTGGAGGCGGCCCGCGTCGTCCTGCTCCGCCAGGCCGTCCTCGACCAGGCCGGCGATCGCGCGGTCGAGCTGGGCCGGGTCGTGCCAGAGGCTCGCGAGCAGGGCCCGGTGCACGGGCTCGTCCGCCTGCCGGAGCTCCGCCATCACGCGGCCGCGCGCCTGCCGGTCGGTGCCCGCCCAGGCCTGGGTGCGGCGCCTGTCGGCGTGGGCGTCCGGGGGTGAACCGGCCCGGCGCCACGCGCACAGCCCGGCGACCGGGCAGACGCCGCACTTCGGCGCCTTCGCCGTGCAGACCAGAGCGCCGAGCTCCATCGAGGCGGCCGCCCAGCGCGCGGCGTCGGCGTCGTCCTCCGGGGCCAGCGCGGTCGCCAGGGCGCGCTCGGCGGCCGTGTACGACGGCGCGGGCAGCGCCGACCCGCCGACGGCGCGGGCCAGCACCCGGCGCACGTTCGTGTCGACCACCACGGACCGCTTCCCGTACGCGAACGCCAGCACCGCCGCGGCCGTGTACTCGCCGACGCCGGGCAGCGCGAGCAGCTCGGCCTCGGTGCGGGGGACCACGCCGTCGTGCCGCTCGACGATGGTGCGGGCGCACTCCTGCAGCCGGAGCGCGCGGCGCGGGTAGCCCAGCCGGCCCCAGGCGCGCAGCACGTCGGCCGTCGGGGCGTCGGCGAGGTCGGCGGGCGTTGGCCACTGCTCCAGCCAGGCGTGCCAGGCCGGCTCCACCCGGACCACGGGGGTCTGCTGGAGCATGACCTCGCTGACCAGCACGCCCCACGCCGTACGGTCCGGGGCGCGCCAGGGCAGGTCACGCGCGGCGCCGTCGAACCACTGCACGACGCCGGAGCGCACCTCGGTACGTCGCGTCGCCTCCGGTGTCTTCACGGGGACTCATCCTGCCGCACCGCGGGTGTCCGGGCCGACCACGCCCCGGGTGCCGGACACCGGGCGAGACGCCGCGCGGGTGCCGAGTGGGACATGTGACCGACTCGACGGCGCGGCTGCGGCCCGGTCCGGGCGCGGCGTCGTACTTTGGTGCCGCACGGCCGTCATCGCACGTCAGGCCGTGGCATCCAGCAGCTTTCAGGGGGTCGAGCAGGTGGTCAGTGCGCCGGAGCGGACCGGGCGGTCCGCTCGTCGGGCCGCGGCGGAGCGGAGCGCGACCGGTCCCCGGCCGCGCCGGCGAGGGCGTCTGATCGCGGTCCTCGTGGTGCTGGCGCTGGGCGGTATCGGGGTCGCCGCGACATGGCCCAGGGCGGACCCGCCGATCGCCGCCGCGAAGGTGCAGCCGCCCGAGCCCGTGGACCCGAACGCCGCGGCCGCACCCTGCGCGCCCGAGGACCTCGACGTCGGCCTCGCGGCCGACCGCACGGCGGTCACGCCCGGCGTGCCGGTCCGGTTCACGGTGTCGGTGCGCAACACCGGCCAGGTGCAGTGCCTGGTCGACGCGCCCCGGCGCAGCCTCGCCGTGACGGTCTACGAGGGCGAGGTGGGCGAGCAGACGGCGGAGCGGGCCTGGTCGTCCGCGGACTGCGCCGACCAGGACGAGGAGCGGCTGCTGCTCCTCGGTCCCGGCGACGTCGACACCACCAGCGTGAGCTGGTCCGACTCCCGCTCGGCGCCCGACTGCCCGGGCGGCCAGCCCAAGCTGACGGCCGGCCAGTACACGGCCCAGGTGACGCTGGCCGACGTCGAGGGTGCGAGCAGCGACGTGGTGCGGCTGACGTACACGGTGCCGCAGCCGTCGCCGTCGTCCTCCGGCGAGTCGTCCGGAGACCCGTCCGGCGAGCCGTCGGGCGACCCCTCGGGGAAGGCGTCGGACGAGCCGGACGCGGACCCGAGCGGGTCGGGGCAGGCCGGGGGGAGGTCGGGGGCCGACGAGAAGCCGGACGACGGCGGGGACGCGAAGGGCGGGGACGCGACGGACGGTCAGGACGCCGGGGACGGCTCGGGCAAGGAGTCCTGAGGCGTCACCGGCGGGGCGCTCTCCTCAGGCGTACCGCTCTTCCCAGGCGACCTGCTCCTCGCGGACGTACCCCTCGGATCAGACGTACCGCTCGAGGATGCTGGACTCGGCGAGCCGGGACAGGCCCTCGCGGATGGTCCGGGCGCGCTGCTCGCCCACGCCGTCGACCGACATGAGGTCGTCCACGCTCGCGGCGAGGAGCTTCTGCAGGCTGCTGAAGTGTCCGACGAGCTGCTCGATCGTCGCGTTCGGCAGGCGCGGCACCTTGGACAGGAGCCGGTAGCCGTGCGGCGCGACGGCGGCGTCGAGCGCGTCCCCGCCGCCCGGCAGGTCCAGGATCCTGCCGATCTGGCTCATGTCGAGCAGCTCCTGGGAGGTGAGCGCCGACAGCTCGGCCTGCACGTCGGTCAGCGCGCGGTCCTTGCGGCTCAGCACGTAGTCGCGGATCACGAACTCGCGGTCCGAGCCGACGTCGCCGATCAGCTCGTCGAGCTGCAGCGCCAGCAGCCGGCCGTCCACACCGAGCTCGATCACGTAGCCCGCGATCTCGTCCGAGATGCGCCCCACCATCTCGAGTCGCTGCACCACGGAGCAGACGTCGCGCACCGTGACCAGGTCCTCGATCTCGAGGGCCGACAGGGTGCCGGACACCTCGTCGAGGCGGGCGCGGTACCGCTCGAGCGTGGCGAGCGCCTGGTTGGCGCGGCCGAGGATCGTGTCCGAGTCCTCCAGCACGTGCCGCTGACCGCCCACGTAGAGAGCGACGATGCGCATGGACTGGCTGACCGAGATGACGGGGAAGCCGGTCTGCTTGGCGACGCGCTCGGCCGTACGGTGGCGCGTGCCGGACTCGGTGGTCTCTATCGTCGGGTCGGGCAGCAGCTGCACGGCGGCCTTGCGGATGCGGGTGGCATGCCGGTCGAGCACCACGGCGCCGTCCATCTTCGACAGCTCGCGCAGGCGGGTGGCCGAGAAGTCGACGTCGAGCGAGAAACCGCCGGAGCAGATCTGCTCGACGACCGGGTCGAGGCCGAGCACGATGAGCGCGCCGGTGCGGCCGCGCAGGATGCGTTCGAGCCCGTCGCGGAGTTCGGTCCCGGGCGCGACGGCGGCCAGGGTCTCACGGAGCAGCTCGTCAGTGTGCGAGGAGGTCGTGGCCACGAAGAAATCCTACGCTGTGCCCCGGGTCACAAGTAGTTCGTTTCATGAAGCGGTCATCTCCCGGACGCCTCGCCGTCGCCCCCGCGGCCTATGGCCTGTGCCCACTCGACCGCGTCGCGGATGTGCACCGCCTCGACGAGCTGGAGACCCTCGGGCGCCTTGACCCCGGTCCCGTGCGGCACGACGGCGTTCGCGAAGCCCAGGCGGGCCGCCTCGCCCAGGCGCCGGTCCAGCCCGGCGACCGGGCGCAGGTCGCCGGCCAGGCCCACCTCGCCGAGCGCGACGGTGGCCCCCGGCAGCGGCTTGCCCGTCCGCGCGGACACCAGAGCCAGCGCGGCGGCGAGGTCCGACGCCGGCTCGGTGATCCGCACGCCGCCGACGGTCGAGGCGTAGACGTCCTGGTCGGCGAGTCGCAGGCCGCCGTGCCGCTGGAGCACGGCGAGGATCATCGCCAGCCGGCTGGAGTCCACGCCGCTGGTGGCACGGCGCGGGTTGTTCAGCGGGCTCGGCGCCACCAGGCCCTGCACCTCGACGGCGAGCGGGCGCCGCCCCTCCAGCGTCACCGTGATGCACGAGCCGGCGACCCCCGAGCCCGCGTGGGACAGGAACAGCCCGGACGGGTCGGCCAGCCCGACGATCCCGTCCTCCGACAGGTCGAAGCAGCCCACCTCGTCCGTGGGGCCGTACCGGTTCTTCACCGCACGGATCATGCGCAGGCGGGAGTGCCGGTCGCCCTCGAACTGGCAGACCACGTCCACCAGGTGCTCGAGCGTGCGAGGGCCGGCCACGGAGCCGTCCTTGGTCACGTGCCCCACGAGGATCGTGGGGATCTGCCGCTCCTTGGCCACGGCGATCAGCGCTGCCGCGACCTCCCGGACCTGCGAGACGCCGCCCGGGGCCCCGTCCACCTGCGCGGACGCGATGGTCTGCACCGAGTCGACGATGAGCATGTCCGGCTGGTTCGCCTCCAGGTGGCCGAGCACCGTACCCAGGTCGGTCTCGGACGCGAGCAGCAGCGTGGGCGACAGCGCGCCGATCCGCTCGGCCCGCAGCCGCACCTGGCCTGCCGACTCCTCGCCCGTCACGTACAGCACGGTGCGGGGCGACTCGAACCCGTCGGGGCCCAGTGCGCCGTCGGCCACGTTGCTCGCGACCGAGAGCAGCAGCGTCGACTTGCCCACTCCCGGCTCGCCGGCGAGCAGGATCACCGCGCCGGGCACCAGGCCGCCGCCGAGGACGCGGTCGAACTCGCCCACGCCCGTCGGGTTGGCGCGCGCGGACTCCACGTCGATCTCGGCGATGGGGCGCGCCGGCGCCCGTGCCGGGGACACGGCGGCCGTGCGGGGGCCGGTCGTCGCCGCTCCGTCCTCGACCACCGTGCCCCACTCCTGGCACTCCCCGCAGCGGCCGACCCACTTGACGGTGGTCCAGCCGCACTCGGAGCACCGGTACGCGGGCCGGGCCTTCTTGGAGGTCGATGAGGTCACGAGGGAACCGTACGTGGCACCACTGACACGGGCCCGAAGATCACCCCCCGCGAGCCCTCCGACCACGCCGCGCGGACCGCCTCCGGCAGGTAGTTTGCGACCATGCCGGCCACCGACGGGCGCAGGGTGCGCCAGGACGGATCGCGCACCGGCCCAGCACACCCGACCGTCCCTCTGCCCACCGTCCCCGCCCGCCCCGCCGGCCGTGCCGGCCGCGGGCGGGCCCGGCTCGCCGGTGCCGTCGTCGCCCTCGCCGCGGCGCTGGGCATCTGGCTGGTCTGGTGGGTGATGGTCACCACCTGGCCCGGGCAGCGTGTCGAGGAGCTCGTGTTCGTCACCGCCGACCTCTTCCAGGACGTCGTCAACCGGCCCGTGGAGCCCGTGCTGCTGCTCGGCTCGCCGCCGTGGCTCGTGACCGGCCTCCTCGCGGTGTGCGGTGTCGGGCTGGCGCGCCGGCGGTGGGGTGCCACCGCCCTGGCCGCCACCGTCGTCGTCGGCTCGAACCTGACCACGCAGGTGGTCAAGGACGGCGTGCTCCACCGCACCGGGCTCGTCGGGGACTGGAACCGCGACGTCAACACACTGCCCAGCGGCCACGTCACCGTGGTCGCGGCCGCCTGGGCGGCGCTCCTGCTCGTCGTGCCTCGCCGCTGGCGCCCCGCGACGGCGCTCGCGGGCTGCGCCGCGACCTGCGCGATGGGCCTCGCGACGATCGCGGACCGCTGGCACCGCCCGTCCGACGTCGTCGCGGCCGTGCTCGTCGTGGTGCTGTGGGTGGGGCTGGTGAGCGCCGTCGCTCCGGCCGGGTGGGCGGACCGGCCGCACGACGACCCGCTCGCGCGCGCCGACGTGCCGACACGGCTGGTCACCGTCGCGCTCGGTGTGGTGGCGGTCCCGGCTGCCGGGCTGTCGGCCCTGGCCGCCGCGGCCACCGAGGGGCACCTGTGGGCCGTGCTGCCCTGGGACGCCGGGCTCACGGTCTACGCGGGCGGCCTCCTCGCCGCGGTCGCGATCGCGACCGCGGCCTTCGCGGTGCTGCTCCCGCTGAGCCAGGCGGCGGCGCGCCCCCGGTAGCAGGCCCCTCACCCGGCCCTCCGGGCGTGCCTCCCTGCCGATGTCAGTGGCGCGACATAAGGTCTCAGCTGAGCCATCGTGACGTATCCGGTGGACCGAGCACGGGGGAGCCAGACATGACCGACCAGCGCGTGAACTCGCCGCGCACCGGCGCGACAGCATCGGTGACCGCGAAGAAGGCATCGCCCGCCGTGTACCGGCGTCGTCGGTTCGTCGCGTTCGTGGGCGTGCTCGTCGTGGTGCTCGCGCTGGTGCTGCTGATGGGCTTCGCCTGGCCCGGTTTCTGGCGTGCCGAGGCGACACCGGAGCCCGTGCCGACCGTGACCGTCACGGCGCCGGTGCCGACCCCCACCGTCAAGGCGATGGACCGCAGCGGTGAGGAGACCGCCTTCCAGAAGGCCCTCCCGTCGGCGGTGCTGCAGCTCGCGCTCGGCTCGCTCGACGAGGCCAAGGAGCCCAAGGGCGAGGGTGCGCTGGAGGCCTGGAACGCCGAGTACTCCGACGGCGACGCGATCGAGGTCGCGGTCGTCGCCGGGCAGTGGTCCTCGGCCGACGAGGCGGCCACCGCCGCCACGGCCTGGACCTCGTCCGCGGGCGAGGCGGAGCGGACCGGCGACGTCAAGGTCGGCAAGAAGGTCGTGGGGCAGTACGCGTTCGTCCCGGTCGAGGGCGGCAAGACCGTCGTCGTGTGGCAGAACGGGACGGTCGTGCTGCAGGCGACCGGTCCGACGGACCGCATGGAGGACTTCTACACGGCGTTCCCGCTGTGATGGCGAGCGCTCCGGCGCGCCGGGGGACAATGGTGCGGTGAACCAGCGACTTGCAGTGCTCGGGGCCGGGAACATGGGCGAGGCGGTGCTCGCGGGTGCGCTCTCGGCGGGCTGGGCCGCGTCCGACGTGGTGGCGACCGTGCGTACCGAGGCCAAGGCCCAGCACCTCCGCGAGACCTACCAGGTGGCCACGACCAGCGACAACGTGGCGGCGGTCCGCGGCGCCGGCATCGTGCTCGTGGGCGTGAAGCCCAAGGACGTGGGCGCGCTGCTCGACGAGATCGCGCCAGCGATCGACGCGGACGCCGTGGTCGTCACCGTCGCGGCCGGCCACCCGACCGCCTTCTACGAGCGTCGGCTGCCCGCCGGCGTCGCGGTGGTCCGCACCGTGCCCAACACGCCCGCCGCCATCGGCGCGGGCATCACGGCGATCGCGCCGGGCGCGGCCGCCACCGAGACGCACCTCGAGGCGGTCGAGCACCTGCTCGCGGGCACGGGCGCGGTGGTCCGCGCCGCGGAGAAGGACCTGGACGCCGTCTCGGCGATCTCCGGGTCCGGCCCCGCGTACGTCTTCTACGTGGCCGACGCGCTCGCCGAGGCAGGGGTCCTGCTCGGCCTGACCCGCGACGTCGCGCGGAGGCTCGCGACCCAGACCCTGCTCGGCGCCTCCCGGCTCATGGACGAGTCGGGGGAGCACCCGGTCGTGCTCCGCGAGAAGGTCACCTCACCCGGCGGCACCACGGCCGCCGCTCTGCGGGCCCTGGACGAGGGCGGCGTGCGCGCCTCGTTCCTGAGCGCCGCTGCCGCCGCGCGTGACCGCGCGCAACAGCTGGGTGGATGATCCTCCCGTGACCATCTCTCGACCCGCGACGACGCGGCCGCCGGCCATGGCCGACGTCGCCGCGCTCGCCGGCGTGTCCCACCAGACCGTCTCGCGCGTGCTGAACGGCCACCGCAGCGTGCGGCCGGCCACCCGGGAGCGGGTGCTGGAGGCCATCGCGGAGCTCGGCTACCGCCGCAACAGCGCGGCGCGAGCCCTGGTCACGGCCCGCTCGGCCACGGTGGGCGTGGTGACCACCGGGTCCCCGCTGTTCGGCCCGTCCAGCACGCTGATCGCCGTCGAGGAGGCCGCGCGGGAGCAGGGCTGGTACGTCAGCGTCGCGACGCTGCGGCAGTACGACACCGCCACCATGCACGACGCCCTCGAGCACTTCATGGACCAGGCGGTCGAGGGCATCGTGGTGATCGCGCCGCACAGCGACGTGGCCGACGCCGTGGAGTCCTTCCAGGCACCCGTCCCCGTGGTCCTCATCGCGGCTCGCGAGCTCCAGCCGGACGTGCCGACCATCCCGCTCTCCGTCGACCAGCGGGCGGGGGCGCGGCTCGCCGTCGAGCACCTGATCGAGCTGGGGCACCGGCGGATCCTGCACGTCGCCGGACCGCAGGACTGGCTGGACGCCGTCCAGCGCGAGGAGTCCTGGCGCGCGGTGCTCACCGAGCACCGCATCCCCGTGCCCGAGCCCGTGATCGCCGGCTGGACCGCCGACCGCGGCTACATGGTGGGCCTCGACCTGGCCCAGCGGGTCAGGTCCGGCGACGGGCCGACGGCGGTCTTCGCCGCCAACGACCAGCTCGCGCTCGGTCTGCTGCGCGCGTTCTGGGAGTGCGGCGTCTCCGTGCCCGACGACGTCTCGGTGGTCGGGTTCGACGACGTCGACGGCTCGGGGCACTTCATCCCGCCGCTCACGACCGTGCGCCAGCCTTTCGTTGACCTCGGCCGGCGCAGCGTGGCGCTGCTGCTCGCGGCCGTCGACGGTGGCAGGCCCGCCGCCGAGCTGATCGCGCCTGAGCTGGTGGTGCGCAGGAGCGCGGCGGCTCCGCGCGCCTGACTGCTGCGGTCGCGCAGTGCGCCTGACCGCCGTCGCACAGCTCGCCTGACCCCTCGCGGGGACCCCGTATACCTTTATGAGAACGTTGCCGGAGGGGGCGTTGACACGTCCGCGAGGCAGTGGCAGAGTCACCGCGCACAAGGATGTTTACGTTCACATTCTTGGTGTCGGGCAGTGTCGTCCGGCGTGATCCGAGGACATTGCCGTCCAGGAGAGTCCGGACGACGTCGTCCGGGGAAAGGGGTGTGACCGTGCCCGGTCGCCGCCCGCCGAGTCGCCGCGTATCCGCGGCCGGCTGGAGTTTCGTGACGCCCTTCCTGGTGGCGTTCGCCCTGATGATCGTCACCCCGCTGGTCTACTCGATGTACCTGAGCCTGTTCCGCAACCAGCTCATGGGCGGGACCACCTTCGCTGGGTTCGCGAACTACGTGACCGCCTTCACCGACCCCAAGCTGTGGGACGGCGTGGGCCGCGTAGGCCTGTTCCTGGTGGTGCAGGTGCCGATCATGCTGGGGATCGCCCTGATCGCGGCGCTCGCGATCGACAGCGGCCGCCTGCACGGCAAGAGCTTCTTCCGCGTGGCGCTGTTCCTGCCGTACGCGGTGCCGGGCGTGGTGGCGGTGCTGATGTGGGGCTTCATGTACGACGACCGGCTGGGCCTCACCGGCAGCGTGAACGACCTGGTGGGCTTCCCGCTCATCGACCCGTACACCAAGCAGTGGATCCTCACCGCGATCGGCAACATCGTGACCTGGGAGTTCGTCGGCTACAACATGCTGATCCTGTACGCGGCGCTCAAGACGGTGCCGCTCGAGATCTACGAGGCGGCGGCCATCGACGGCGCCAACCAGTTCCGCATCGTCCGGTCGATCAAGATCCCCGCCGTCCGCGGGGCGCTGGTGATCGCGACGATCTTCTCGATCCTGGGCAGCTTCCAGCTCTTCAACGAGCCGACGATCCTGAAACAGATCGAGCCGGCCCTGATCTCGACCTACTACACACCGAACATCTATGCCTACAACCTGAGCTTCGTCGGCAACCAGGTGAGCTACGCCGCCACCGTCGCGATCGTGATGGGCCTGGTCACCGCGGTCGTCGCGTACGTGGTGCAGCTCCGCGGGACCCGGAGGGAGATCTGATGGCCGGCTACTCGTACCACCGACCGCGCAAGTCGATCACCCTGACGGTCCTGCTGGGCGCGCTGCTGATCTACTCGATCCTGCCGCTGACCTGGATGCTGTTCAGCGTCACCAAGACCCAGCCCGAGCTGCTCAGCTCGTTCGGCCTGTGGTTCTCGGGCGACTTCGCGTTCTTCGACAACGTGCGGGACGTGCTGACGCACGACGACGGCGTCTTCCTCAAGTGGTTCGCCAACACGCTGGTCTACGTCGTGGTGGGCGCCGGTGGCGCCACGGTCCTCGCGACCGCCGCCGGGTACGGCCTGGCCAAGTACCGGTTCCGCGGCCGCAACGCGGTGTTCGCCGTCATCCTCGGGGCGATCGCCGTGCCCGGCACCGCCCTCGCGGTGCCCACGTTCCTGCTGTTCAGCCAGTGGGGGCTGACCAACACCATGTGGGCGGTCATCCTGCCGTCGCTCGTCTCGCCCTTCGGGCTCTACCTCATGTGGGTGTTCTCGGCGGAGGCCGTGCCCACCGAGATCCTGGAGGCGGCCCGGGTCGACGGCTCGGGGGAGTGGCGCACCTTCTTCACGATCTCGCTGCGTCTGCTGGCGCCGGGCATCGTGACGGTGGCGCTGTTCGCGATCGTGGCCACGTGGAACAACTACTTCCTGCCGCTGATCATGCTCAACGACCCGGACCTGTATCCCCTGGTGCTGGGCCTGTACCAGTGGCTGGCGGACGCCTCGGGCATCGGCGCCCAGCCGGTGTTCAACCTCGTGATCACCGGGTCGTTCCTGACGATCGTGCCGATCGTGGTGGTGTTCCTGGTGCTCCAGCGGTACTGGCAGTCCGGCCTGAACGCGGGCAGCGTCAAGGCTTAGGTGAGGTCGGCCCCGCCGACGTCGAGAGACCTGAACTACAACGATGTGGAAGAAGGAAGACCATGACCATCACCCGTAACCGCCGGGTCGCGCTCGGCGCCCTGGCCGCACTGATGGCAGCCTCGCTCACCGCCTGTTCGGGCGGCGGGGGCGACGACGGCGGCGGTGGCGCCACGGAGGGTGCCAGCGCCGACGAGATCGAGGCCGCGCTCCAGGAGGGCGGCAGCATGACGTACTGGACCTGGACGCCGCAGGCGGAGACGCAGGTCGCGGCATTCGAGAAGGCATACCC
Organism: Promicromonospora kroppenstedtii; assembly: GCF_044389675.1. Classification (NCBI taxonomy): domain Bacteria; kingdom Bacillati; phylum Actinomycetota; class Actinomycetes; order Micrococcales; family Promicromonosporaceae; genus Promicromonospora; species Promicromonospora kroppenstedtii. The sequence goes on from NZ_JBIRYI010000016.1 coordinate 18,497, forward strand.
GAACGTCGACGTCACGCTCGTGGACACCGTCGGTGCCGGCGACGCCAACACCAAGCTGCAGAACGCCATCGCGGCGGGCGACGGCGTGCCCGACGTGGTGCAGATCGAGTACCAGTCCATTCCCCAGTTCCAGCTGCCCGGCCAGCTCGTGGACCTCACCGCGTTCGGGTTCGCCGACCTGGAGGACCTGTACACGCCGTCCACGTGGGGTGCGGTCTCGCAGCAGGGCATCTGGGGCCTGCCCCAGGACTCCGGTCCCATGGCGTTCTTCTACAACAAGGACGTGTTCGACGCCGCGGGAGTCGAGGTGCCGACCACCTGGGACGAGTACAAGGAGGCGGCGGCCAAGATCAAGCAGCACGACCCCGAGACCTGCATCGGCAACGACACCGGTGACGCCGGCTTCACCACCAGCATGATCTGGCAGGCGGGCGGCACGCCGTTCCACACCGAGAACGGCGAGGTCACCATCGACCTGGCCGACGAGGGCACCACCAAGTGGGCCGAGATGTACCAGCCACTCATCGACGACGAGCTGCTCTGCCAGCTCCCGGGCTGGAGCGACGAGTGGTACCAGGCCTTGAACGACGGCACCATCGGCTCGGTGGCGCTGGGTGCGTGGATGCCCGGAATCCTCGAGGACGGTGTGCCGGACGGCAAGGGCAAGTGGCGCGTGGCCCCGATGCCGACCTACGACGGCACCCCGACCAACGCCGAGAACGGCGGCAGCGCGGAGTCGATCCCGGGTGCGGCGGAGAACAAGCTGCTCGCGGCCGGGTTCCTGAAGTGGCTCAACTCGAGCGACGAGTCGATCGACGCGTTCATGGAGACGGGCGGCTTCCCCGCCACGGTCAAGCAGCTGGAGTCCCCTGAGTTCCTGGGCTACGAGTCCGAGTACTTCGGCGGGCAGAAGATCAACGAGGTGCTCGCCGCGGGCGCGTCCGACGTCAACGAGGGCTGGCAGTACCTGCCCTGGCAGTCGTACGCGAACAGCATCTTCGCCGACACCGTGGGTCAGTCCTACCTCGACAAGACGTCGCTGATGGACGGCCTCGCCGCCTGGCAGGAGGAGAACGTGTCGTACGGCACGGAGCAGGGCTTCACGGTCAACGGCGGCTGACGGACCGCCGCCCCGCACGTGCCGGACCCCCAGGTCACCCCGGTGACCTGGGGGTCCGGCGCGTTCCGGGGTGCGTGGTGGGTGCGTGCCCGGGGTCGGCTTGGGTACAGCGTTGTAGACCGGTATCGTGTGAGCGCTAACATCGCCGTGGCGGCGAGCGGGTCGCTCATCACCACGGCCGAACCACGGATGAACGAGCTACGCCTCGCGACGGTGCGGGCAGGACGGAGCGGTCCACGATGGTGGAGCGGCAGGACGAAGGGGCGGAGCGGCTCGCCGGGTACCGGGAGGCGATCGACCAGGGTCGGACCGCCCTCGGCATCGAGCTCGGCTCCACCCGGATCAAGGCGTGCCTCGTCGGCCCGGGTGGGGAGCCGCTCGCCGGCGGCAGCCACGACTGGGAGAACCAGCTCGTCGACGGCGTGTGGACCTACTCGCTGGAGGCGGTCTGGGCGGGCCTGCGCGACGCCGTCGCCGAGCTGCTCGGCGACGTCGAGCGGCAGTACGGCGTGCGCCCCACCACGATCGGTGCGATCGGCGTCTCCGCGATGATGCACGGCTACCTCGCGTTCGACGAGGCCGACGAGCTGCTGGTGCCCTTCCGGACCTGGCGCAACACCACCACCGAACGGGCCTCCGCCGAGCTGAGCCCCCTGTTCGGGCACAACATCCCGCTGCGCTGGTCGGTGGCCCACCTGTACCAGGCGATCCTCGACGAGGAGGCGCACGTGCCGTCGGTCCGGCACGTCACCACCCTGGCCGGGTACGTGCACTGGCGGCTCACCGGGCGGCAGGTGCTCGGCGTGGGCGATGCCTCCGGCATGTTCCCGATCGACGTCGCCACCGGCGGCTACGACCGGCGGATGCTGGCGCAGTTCGACGAGGTGGCCTCAGGTCACGGGTTCGGTCGGAGCATCGCCGACCTGCTGCCCGGCGTGCTGCCCGCGGGCGCCGACGCCGGCGCGCTCACGGCCGAGGGCGCCGCCCTGCTCGACCCGACCGGTACCCTCCAGGCCGGCATCCCGCTGTGCCCGCCCGAGGGCGACGCCGGTACCGGCATGGTCGCGACCAACTCGGTGGCGCCCCGCACCGGCAACGTCAGCGCCGGCACCAGCATCTTCGCGATGGTCGTGCTGGAGCGTCCGCTGGAGCGCGTGCACCACGAGCTCGACCTCGTGACCACCCCCTCCGGCGACCTCGTCGCGATGGTGCACTGCAACAACGGCGCCAGTGAGCTGGGCGCCTGGGCCGAGGTGTTCGGACAGTTCGCGTCCGCCCTGGGGCAGCCCGCCGAACCGGGCGCCGTCTTCGAGGCGTTCCTGCGGTCCGCCCTGGACGGCGACGCCGACGGCGGCGGCCTGCTCGCCTACAACTACCTGTCCGGCGAGCCGATCACCGGCCTGGAGGCCGGCCGCCCCCTGTTCACCCGGACCCCGGACAGCCGGCTCACGCTGGCCACCTTCGCCCGGACGCAGGTCTACAGCGCGTTCGGCACCCTCGCCCTGGGTATGCGCGTGCTCGCGCAGGAGCAGGTCGGCCTGGACGCGATGTTCGCGCACGGCGGCATGTTCAAGACCGCGGGCGTGGCGCAGCGCCTGCTGGCCGCCGCGCTCGGCGCCCCCGTGGCCGTGGGCACCACGGCGGGCGAGGGCGGCGCCTGGGGCATCGCCGTGCTGGCCGCCTACCGGGCCTCCGCGGCCGGCGGCGCCACCCCGGCGCAGGACCTGGGCACCTACCTGGGTACCGAGATCTTCGCGGACGCCGCGCTCGACGTCGTCGAGCCCGACGCCGACGACCTGGCGGGCTTCACCGCCTTCCTGGAGCGCTACAGCGCGGGCCTGGCGATCGAGCGTGCCGCCGTCGCCGAGCTCCGCACCCGAGACACGACGCAGGAGAGCGACCGATGAGCAAGACACTGACCGACTACTCGCAGGCGGTCCAGGAAGAGGTGGCGCGCGTCCGGGCCGTCGTCTCGGACCTGCACGCCGAGCTGCCGCGCTGGGACCTGGTGGTCTGGACGGCGGGCAACGTGTCGCAGCGCGTGCCGAACACGGACGTGCCGGACGGCAGCGCCGACCTGTTCGTCATCAAGCCGTCGGGCGTCTCCTACGACGACCTGACACCGGCCGACATGGTGGTCTGCGACCTCGACGGCAACCTGGTGGACGGCACGCGCGCGCCGTCGTCCGACACCGCGGCGCACGCCTACGTGTACACGCACATGCGCGAGGTGGGCGGCGTCGTCCACACCCACTCGACGTACGCGACGGCCTGGGCCGCGCGCGGCGAGGAGGTGCCGTGCGTGCTGACGATGATGGCCGACGAGTTCGGCGGGCCGGTCCCGGTGGGGCCGTTCGCGATCATCGGTGACGACTCGATCGGCCGCGGCATCGTCGAGACCCTCAGCGGCCACCGCAGCCCCGCCGTGCTGATGCAGAACCACGGCCCGTTCACCATCGGCAAGGACGCGCGCGCTGCCGTCAAGGCCGCCGTCATGGTCGAGGAGGTGGCCCGCACGGTGCACGTCGCCCGGCAGCTCGGCGACCCCCTGCCGATCGAGCAGCAGCACATCGACGCCCTCTACGACCGCTACCAGAACGTCTACGGCCAGCAGGCCGCCACGAGCACGGAAGGACAGGCATGAGCACCAAGCCCTACGCGGACCGTGAGGTCTGGTTCCTCACCGGGAGCCAGGACCTCTACGGCGAGGAGACCCTGGCCCAGGTCGCGGAGCAGTCCCAGGAGGTCGCCCGCGCGCTGGACGCGTCGTCCGACGTGCCGGTCAAGGTCGTCTGGAAGCCGGTCCTGAAGGACTCGGCCGCGATCCGCCGCGCCATGCTGGACGCCAACGGCGACGACAAGGTGCTGGGCGTCATCACCTGGATGCACACCTTCAGCCCCGCCAAGATGTGGATCGCGGGCCTGGACGCGCTGCGCAAGCCGCTGCTGCACCTGCACACGCAGGCCAATGTCGAGCTCCCCTGGGACGACATCGACATGGACTTCATGAACCTCAACCAGGCCGCGCACGGCGACCGCGAGTACGCGTACATCGCCACGCGGCTCGGCGTCGCGCGGACCACGGTGGTGGGGCACGTCTCCAACCCGGCCGTCACCCGCCGGGTGGGCACCTGGGTGCGCGGCGCGGCCGGCTGGGCCGCGACGCACGAGCTCAAGCTGGTCCGGTTCGGCGACAACATGCGCAACGTCGCGGTCACCGAGGGCGACAAGACCGAGGCCGAGCTGCGGTTCGGCGTCTCGGTGAACACGTGGGGCGTGAACGAGCTGGTCGCGGCCGTGGACGCCGTCGAGGACGCCGCGATCGACGCCCTGGTCGCGGAGTACGAGGAGAAGTACGACGTCGCCCCGGAGCTGCGGGCCGGTGCCGACCGGCACGACTCGCTGCGCTACGCGGCGCGCCAGGAGCTCGCCCTGGAGGGCTTCCTGGAGGCGGCCGGAGCCAAGGCGTTCACCACCAACTTCGAGGACCTCGGCGCGCTGCGCCAGCTCCCCGGCCTGGCGGTCCAGCGCCTGATGGAGAAGGGCTACGGCTTCGGCGCCGAGGGCGACTGGAAGACCGCCGTGCTCGTCCGCGCGGCCAAGGTGATGGGCGAGGGGCTCCCCGGGGGCGCGAGCCTCATGGAGGACTACACCTACGACCTCACGCCGGGCTCCGAGCTGATCCTCGGCGCGCACATGCTGGAGGTCTGCCCGTCGCTGACCACCTCGACGCCGCGCATCGAGATCCACCCGCTCGGCATCGGTGGCAAGGAGGACCCGGTCCGCATGGTCTTCTCGGCGGACGCCGTCGAGGGCGCCGTCGTGGTGTCGCTCGCCGACATGCGGGACCGGTTCCGCCTGACGGCGAACGTGGTCGACGTCGTCACGCCGCCGCGCGACCTGCCGAACCTGCCCGTGGCCCGCGCGATGTGGGCGCCGCGGCCGTCGTTCGAGATCTCGGCCGAGTCGTGGCTGACGGCGGGCGGGGCGCACCACACCGTCATGTCGACGGCCGCGGGCATCGAGGCGTTCGAGGTGTTCGCGAACATCGCGCGCACCGAGCTGCTGGTCATCGACGAGGACACGACGCGCCGCGGCTTCGCCGACCAGGTGCGCCACAACCAGGCGTACTACCGCCTGGCCCAGGGCCTCTGACCCTTCCTGCCGAAGTAGAACCGCGGCGCACGCGTCAGTGCGCTGCGGTTCTGCTCGCCCCGGTCCTGCTTCGGCAGGGTCAGGTGCTGCCCGCCGTCGCCGCGCCCGTCGTCGCCACCATGGTCGCGACCATCACCGCGTTGACCTCGTCGATCGCCCGCTTCACCGCGTCGCCGGCCCACTGCGACTCCGAGATCTCCTTCGCGCGCCGCTTGAGCACCCGCCGGTCCTGGTCGGGGAAGACCTTGCGGGTCAGGTCGGTCGCGTGCAGCAGCGAGACCAGGGCCGCCGTCGCCTCGTCCAGGTCCGCGCTCCCGGTCAGTGCCGCCAGCACCCGCTCGCGGACGGCGGTCTCCGGCGCCGGGTCGTGCGCCGGCCAGGTGGTGCTCGGGAACAGCCCGAGCACCTTGACCTGCTCCTCGCGGAGCACGCCTCGGGCCGCCAGCCCCTGCTGCAGCGCGTCGCGCAGCGTGCGGGCGAAGCTGCCCTGACCGATCCTCCGGATCGCCTCCTTGGGCCTGCGGCCATCCAGCAGGTCCAGGATCTCGCGCTCCAGCGGATCGGACGGTGCGGCCCGGCCGGTCGCGCGGAACCGGCCCTTCTGACCGCCGTCGACGCCGTCGGACACGCCGAGCGCGCCCCGCAGCGTGAGCCCCGCGACGGCAGCGCCGGCGAGTGCGAACTGCAGGTGCTGCCCGCTGAGCAGGGGGCGTCCCGAGGCGTCGTCGAGCGCGAGGAGCAGGTACTCCTCGGCGAGGCTGAGTTCCATCGCGGTCTCCCGGTCGTCGGTGTCGTGGGGACTGTGCCCTCGGAACCAGCAGACCACGGGCGGCGCGGCCGCGGGATCCGCCGCGGGGATGACAGCGGCCCGCCGCAGGGCGGAGCCGCGCCCGCCGAGGGCGGTCCGGCGCACAGTTCGGGATTGGCCGGACTTGGGGGTTTCGTTCCCCTAACGGGGCGAAAGCGGCGGACTCGTTACCGGAATGTGACGTGTCCACCTGTCTGTCTGGTAATTGTGAGCGCTAACATTCCAACCGGGCACGAAGCCACAAGCACTCGCACGATGCCGTGCGAGATCTCAAGGAGGAGACATGGCACGCACGACCCTGACCCGTACCGTTCTGGCCGCAGTGTCGGCAGCCTCGCTGTTCGCCCTCGGTGCGTGCAGCTCGGACGCCGGCACGGAGGCGGCGGGCGGCGGCGAGACGGCCGCCGCTGACGACGGCGTCATCACGCTCGGTTTCTCCCAGGTGGGCGCGGAGTCCGGCTGGCGCGCCGCCAACACGAAGTCGATCCAGGACACGCTCACCGCGGAGAACGGCTTCGACCTCAAGTTCTCCGACGCCCAGCAGAAGCAGGAGAACCAGATCCAGGCCATCCGCTCGTACATCACGCAGGGCGTGGACGTCATCGCGTTCTCCCCGGTGGTCGAGACCGGCTGGGACGCCGTCCTCCAGGAGGCCAAGGCCGCGGGCATCCCCGTGATCCTCACGGACCGCGCCGTCGACTCCAGCGACGAGACCCTCTACGAGTCGTTCATCGGCTCCGACTTCGTCAAGGAGGGTGAGATGGCCGGCGAGTGGGTGGCCGAGCAGTACGACGGCGAGGGCTACAAGGCCGTCGAGCTGCAGGGCACCACCGGTGCCGCTCCGGCGATCGACCGCAAGGAGGGCTTCGCGTCCGCCATCGAGGGCACCGACATCGAGCTCATCGACAGCCAGACCGGCAACTTCACGCGCGCCGAGGGCAAGACGGTCATGGAGGGCTTCCTGAACGCCCACGACGACATCGACCTCGTGTTCGCGCACAACGACGACATGGGGCTCGGCGCGATCGAGGCCATCGAGGCGGCCGGCCTGACGCCGGGCGAGGACATCAAGATCGTCACGATCGACGCCGTCAAGGACGGCATGCAGGCGCTCGCCGACGGCAAGATCAACTACATCGTCGAGTGCAACCCGCTGCTCGGCCCGGACCTGGCGGACATCGCCAAGAAGGTCCTCGCCGGCGAGGAGGTCGAGAAGCGCATCGTCGTCAAGGACGAGGCGTTCGACCAGGCGGCGGCCAAGGAAGCGCTGCCCACCCGCGAGTACTGACCCCCGCCGCCGGCCGCTCGTGGTCGGCGCGCCCCGTGCGCCGGTCGAGCTCTGCTCGCCCGGCGCACGGGCTCGCCGCCCGGGAGCCACGCACGTAAGAAGGTCGAGGATGACCCAGCAGACCACACCACCCGTCGTCGAGATGACCGGCATCAGCGTCGAGTTCCCGCCGGTCAAGGCCCTCGACGGTGTCGACTTCAGCCTCCGCCCCGGCGAGATCCACGCCCTCATGGGCGAGAACGGCGCGGGCAAGTCCACCCTGATCAAGGCCCTCACGGGCATCCACTCGCCGACGGCGGGGACCATCCGCGTGGACGGCGTCGAGCGCCGGTTCTCCGGCCCCGCCGACGCCCGGGCCCATGGCGTGAGCACCGTGTACCAGGAGGTCAACCTCTGCGAGAACCTCACGGTCGCGGAGAACATCATGCTCGGCGCGGAGCCCCGCGTGCTGGGCGGCCTGAACTGGCGGGCGATCCGCCGGCAGGCGGCGACGCACCTGGAGCGGATGGGCCTGGACATCGACCCGAGCTCCTCGCTGGGGGCGCACTCGCTGGCGGTGCAGCAGCTCGTCGCGATCTGCCGGGCCACGGTGGGGGACTGCAAGGTGCTGATCCTCGACGAGCCCACCTCCAGCCTGGACACCGACGAGGTGGCCCACCTGTTCACCGTCATGCGCGCCCTGCGCGACGACGGCGTCTCGATCCTGTTCGTGAGCCACTTCCTGGACCAGGTCTACGAGGTCTCCGACCGCATGACGGTGCTGCGCAACGGCACCCTCGTCGGGGAGTTCGTGACCGCCGACCTGCCCGCCTCCGAGCTGGTGCAGCACATGATCGGCCGGTCCATGGACGTGCTGGAGGCCGCCGAGGAGGTGCTGGAGCAGGCCGAGCGGCCCGCCGACGCGACCCCGCTGCTGCAGGTGGTGGGCCTGGGCCGCAAGGGTTCGGTGCAGCCGTTCGACCTCGACCTCTACGAGGGCGAGGTGGTCGGCCTCGCCGGGCTGCTCGGCTCGGGCCGCACGGAGCTGGCGCGCCTGCTCACGGGCGCCGACCGCGCCGACGCCGGACAGGCTCGCGTGTCCGGCGTGCCGACGCGCCTGCGCAACCCGCGCGCGGCCATGCGCCACCGGATCGCGTACACGTCCGAGGACCGCAAGGGCGAAGGCGTCGTCGACGGCCTGACCGTGCGGGAGAACATCGTGCTCGCCCTCCAGGCGGAGCGCGGCTGGATGCGGCCGCTGCCTCGCAAGCAGGTGGACGAGCTGGTCGCGAAGTACATCCAGCAGCTCGGTATCCGCCCCGCCGACCCGGAGGCGCTGCTGCGCAACCTGTCCGGCGGCAACCAGCAGAAGGTGCTGCTCGCCCGGTGGCTCGCCACCGCCCCCAAGCTGCTCGTGCTGGACGAGCCGACGCGCGGCATCGACGTCGGCGCCAAGGCGGAGATCCAGAAGCTGGTGGCCGAGCTGGCCGCCGACGGCATGTCCGTCGTCTTCATCTCCGCCGAGCTGGAGGAGGTGCTGCGCATCTCGCACCGCATCGCGGTGCTGCGCGACCGCCGCAAGGTGGCGGAGATCGACGGCGACCGCGCGTCGATGGACCAGGTGGTCGAGCTCATCGCCGGAGGTGGGGCAGCGTGAGGGACGTATTACGGCACCATCTGTTCTGGCCCGTGGCCGCGCTGGTCGCGCTGCTGGTCGCCAACACGGTGGCCCGGCCGGGCTTCCTGGCGGTCACCGTCCGCGACGGGCACCTGTTCGGTGCCCCGATCGACATCCTGCGCACGACGGCGCCCCTGCTGCTCGTCGCCCTGGGCATGACCCTGGTCATCGCGACGCGCGGCATCGACCTCTCGGTCGGCGCCGTGGTCGCGGTCTCGGGGGCGGTCGCGCTGTCGCACATCGCGTCGTCGCCGAACCCGGACTCGCCGGTCACCGTGCTCACGGCGATCGCGCTGGCCCTGGTGCTCTGCCTGCTGCTGGGCGTGTGGAACGGGTTCCTGGTCTCGGTGCTCGGCATCCAGCCCATCATCGCGACGCTCATCCTGATGACGGCGGGCCGCGGCGTCGCCATGCTCATCACCGGCGGCATGATCACCACCGTCAACAGCGCGCCGTTCAAGGTGCTGGGCTCCGGGTTCTGGCTCGGCCTGCCCGCAGCGGCGGTCCTCGCGTTCGGCGTGTTCGCCGTGGTCGCGTTCGTCGTGCGGCGCACCGCGCTCGGCATGCTGCTGGAGGCCACGGGCATCAACCCGGCGGCGAGCCGGCTGTCCGGTGTCCGCTCCCGCACCCTGACCTGGACCGTGTACGCGGCGTCCGGCCTGTTCGCGGGCCTGGCGGGCCTGCTGATCAGCGCCGACACGATGGCGGCCGACGCCAACAACGCCGGCCTGTTCATCGAGCTCGACGCGATCCTCGCGGTGGTCATCGGCGGGACGGCGCTCTCGGGCGGCAAGTTCAACCTGTCGGGCACCCTGGTCGGCGCGCTGGTGATCGCCACCCTGGAGCGGACCGTCACCGTGCTCGGCATCTCGCCGCTGGTCACGCCCCTGTTCATGGCCCTGGTCGTCATCGCGGTGACGCTGCTGCAGTCGCCCAGGATGCGGGAACGGCTCACGACCGCAAGACGGCGCCAGGTCATGGCGCCGGCCGAGCCGCCGTCCACCGCGCGCCCCGACTCGACCCCCGACTCGACGGAGGTGAAGGCCTGATGACGACGTCGGCCCCCGCGCCCGGCGCGGCCCCCACGAAGCCCGTGGCCCGCACGGCCCGCGCCCGGAAGCTCCCTGTCCGGCTGGACCGGCGCTACCTGCCGGTACTGGGCACGTTCGTGGTGCTCGCCCTCATGCTCATCGTGGGCGGCACCCGGTACGACAACTTCCTGACGCCCGCCGTGATCTCCAACCTGTTCATCAACAACGCGCACCTCATCGTGCTGGCGGTGGGGATGACCTTCGTGATCCTCACGGGCGGTATCGACCTGTCGGTCGGGTCGGTCCTGGCGCTGTCCACGGTGATCACCGCGGCTCTGCTCCAGGCCGGCCTGCCCGTGCCCGTGGTGCTCCCGCTCGCCGTGGGCGCCGGGACGGTGATCGGCCTGGCGCACGGCGTGATGATCCACTACTTCCAGGTGCAGCCGTTCGTGGCCACGCTCGCGGGCATGTTCCTCGCGCGCGGGCTGTGCTTCCTCATCGCGCCCGAGTCCATCGCGATCGACGACCCGTCGTTCGTGGCGCTCGCGAGCTGGGTGCAGATCTTCGGTGAGTGGCGCATGACGTCCAGCGTGCTCATCGCGCTGATCGTGGTGGGCCTCGGGTTCCTGGTGCTGCACTTCACGCGGTTCGGCCGCACCGTCTACGCGATCGGCGGCGGCGAGCAGTCCGCCCTGCTCATGGGCCTGCCCGTGGCCCGCACCAAGGTGCTCGCGTACGTCGTCAGCGGCACCTGCGCCGGGCTCGGCGGCCTGCTGTTCGCGATGTTCTCCCGGTCCGGCTACTCGCTGACCGGCGTGGCGATGGAGCTCGACGCGATCGCTGCCGTCGTCATCGGCGGCACGCTGCTGACCGGTGGCACCGGGTTCGTGCTCGGCTCCGTGCTGGGCGTGCTCGTGCTGGGCCTGATCCAGACCATCATCACGTTCGAGGGCACCCTCAGCTCCTGGTGGACCAAGATCGTCATCGGCGTGCTGCTGCTGATCTTCGTGGCCCTCCAGCGGGTGCTGAGCCTCCGCCGCACCTGACGACGTGCCCCGCCCCTGACCTGCCGCACCCGGTGCGCCGAGTCAGGGGCGGGGTCCGACCCATCCGACAGCCACAACGACGTGACGAAAGGAATTACAACGATGAAGAGATCGACGAGACGCAGGACCGCCCTGGTGGCGGCCGCCCTGAGCCTGGGGCTGGTGGCCCCCGCGGTTGCGGCGGCCACGACCACGGCGCCGGGCGCCGTGGCCTCCGGGAGCGCGGCCGACGGCGACCACGCCGCCTACTTCTTCCCCTACTTCACCGGTGAGTCCACCGCGGACGGCGAGACCATCTCGTTCGCCGTCTCGGACGGGCCCGACCCGCTGGAGTGGACCACGCTGAACGGCGGCGAGCCGGTGCTCTCGTCCGACCTCGGGACCAAGGGGCTGCGCGACCCGTTCCTGATCCGCGGCGGCGACGGCACGTACTACCTGCTCGCCACCGACCTGCGGATCTACGGCGGCGGCAACTTCGGCGACGCCCAGGAGACCGGCAGCCGCTCGATCATGGTCTGGGAGTCCACCGACCTGGTGAACTGGGGTGAGCAGCGCGAGATCGAGCTCGCGCCCGAGAACGCCGGCAACCTGTGGGCGCCCGAGGCGTACTGGGACGAGGCGGCGGGCGAGTTCGTCGTCTACTGGGCCTCGGCGCTCTACCCCGAGGACGTCCCGCCCGCCGACCGCGACATCCGCGACTCCTACCAGCGCATGCTCTACGCGACCACCACCGACTTCGAGACGTTCTCGGAGCCGCGGCCCTGGATCGACGAACCGCAGGGCGACGGCCTCGGCATGATCGACTCCACCGTCCAGGAGGAGGACGGCGTCTACTACCGCCTCACCAAGGACGAGTCGTACATGGGTATGCGGCAGGAGTCGTCCACCGACCTGCGCCGCACCCAGGGCGTGACCGAGGGCGACGGCTGGGACCTGATCAAGGAGCGCGTCGGGTTCGGGCAGCCCAACCCGTGGGGCGGCACGTTCACCGGCGGCGAGGGCCCCACGCTGTTCCCGTCGCTCACCGACGACCGCTGGTTCCTCCTCCAGGACCAGCCGAGCTACCACGGCGGCCAGGGCTACATGCTCTTCGAGACCGACGACCTGAGCAGCGGGGAGTGGACGGCCAACCTCGACGCGATCCTGCCGGCCAGCCCCCGGCACGGCACCGTGCTGCCGATCACCGCCGAGGAGCGCGAGCGGCTGCTGGCCGCGTACCCGCCCGCCGAGGCCCCGGTCCAGGAGCACACGCTCGACGTCGACGCCGCGACGGCCGGCACCGAGATGAGCGACGACCTGTACGGCGTCTTCTACGAGGACATCAACTACGCGGCCGACGGCGGCCTGTACGCCGAGCTGGTCCGCAACCGGTCCTTCGAGTTCGCGCCGACGGACAACGCGAGCTTCACCGGCATGACCGGCTGGGACGTGGTGCAGCGCGGGTCCACGGGCACGGCCGTCGTGGAGTCCGAGCGGGGCGCGTGGCTCAACGAGTCGAACCGCGCCTACCTGACCGTCGAGGCCGACGGCCCCGGCGTCGGCGTACGGAACGCGAGCTACAACGAGGGCTTCGCGATCGAGAGGCGCAAGAAGTACGACTTCTCGGTGTTCGCCCGCGCCGAGCGCGGGCAGCGCCTCACCGTGAGCCTGGAGTCCCCCGACGGCGCGACGACCTACGCGTCCACCACGGTGACCGTCAACGGCTCCGACCGCTGGAAGAAGCACACGGCCACCCTCACCGCGAACCGCACCGTGAACGACGCCCGGCTCGTGGTCACCGGCGGCGCTCGCGGCACCCTGCGCCTGGACATGGTCTCGCTGTTCCCGCGCGACACGTGGGTGGGCCCGGTCAACGGGCGGTCGCCCCTGCGCGCGGACCTCGCCCAGAAGGTCGCCGAGCTGGAGCCGTCCTTCCTGCGGTTCCCCGGCGGCTGCGTCACCAACGTCGGCACCTTCGACACGTACCTGGAGTCGGACGGCGCCGACCGCCGTCGGACCTACCAGTGGAAGGAGACCATCGGGCCGGTCGAGGAGCGGCCCACGAACTGGAACTTCTGGGGCTACAACCAGACCTACGGCCTGGGCTACCTGGAGTACTTCGAGTTCGCGGAGGACCTGGGCGCCACGCCGCTGCCCGTGCTCTCGGTGGGTGCCAACGGCTGCGGCAGCACCATCCCCGAGATGACCGACGACGTCCGCATCGACCGCTGGGTGCAGGACACGGTGGACCTCATCGAGTTCGCCAACGGGTCAGTGCGCACCAAGTGGGGCGCCAAGCGCGCCGCGCTGGGCCACCCCGAGCCGTTCGGCCTGAAGTACATCGGGCTGGGCAACGAGGAGAACACGGACACGTTCCAGGCCAACTTCCCGCGGTTCCGCGACGCCGTCGAGGCGGCGCACCCGGAGGTCACCGTGATCTCGAACTCCGGCCCGGACGACGCCGGCGCCCGGTTCGACGAGCTGTGGGAGTTCAACCGCGAGCAGGGCGTCGCGATGGTCGACGAGCACTACTACAACGACCCGTCGTGGTTCCTGTCGAACACCGAGCGGTACGACTCGTACGACCGCGAGGGCCCGCACGTGTTCCTCGGCGAGTACGCCTCACGAGGCAACGCGTGGTCGAACGCGCTGTCCGAGGCCGCGTACATGACCGGGATCGAGCGCAACGCCGACGTGGTCGAGCTCGCCTCGTACGCGCCGATGTTCGCCAACGAGGACTACGTCCAGTGGTCCCCGGACATGATGTGGTTCGACAACGACGAGTCCTGGGGCTCGACGTCGTACTGGACGCAGAAGATGTTCATGACGAACACGGGCGACCGGGTGGTCCCGTCCACGCACGACGGCCCGGAGGAGACCCCCGCCGACATCTCGGGCGGCGTCTTCCTGTCCACGTGGAACACCCGGGCGGCGTACGACGACGTCGTGGTCACCGACAACGCGTCCGGCGACGTGCTGTTCTCGGACTCGTTCGACGACGCCTCGGGCTGGGACCCGCAGGCCGGCTCGTGGGCGGTGGCCGACGGCGAGTACGTGCAGTCGGCGGGCGACGTCACCGACGCGCGCTCGATCATCACCGACGCCTACGCGAAGGACTGGGACAACTACACCCTGGAGCTGGACGCCCGGAAGCTGGGCGGCAGCGAGGCGTTCCTGATCGGCTTCGCCGCCGGCGGCCGGGACGACTTCTACTGGTGGAACCTCGGCGGGTGGAACAACACCCGGCAGGCGCTGCAGCGGGCCGACAACAGCTCGGCGAACGAGGTCGCGGCCGTGGAGGGGCACTCGATGGAGACGGGCCGCGACTACCACGTCAAGGTCGTGGTCTCCGGGCGCACCATCAAGCTCTACCTCGACGGCGAGCTGCAGATGACCTACACCGAGCCGGCCACCGAGTCGCTGTACCAGGTGGTCACGCGCGACGAGCGCACCGGTGACCTCGTGCTCAAGGTGGTCAACCCGTACGAGTCGGTCGCGCGCACCTCGGTGTCCCTCGCCGGGGCGAAGGTGGACTCCCGGGCGTCCGTCACGGAGATGAGCGGGGCGCCGTCGGCCCGGAACACCAAGACGCAGCCCGAACGGGTGGTACCCGTCGAGACCCGCACCCGGCTCGACGTGTCCCGCTCGGGCGGCGGCTCGGCGTTCACGTACGACTTCCCGGCCCACTCGATCACTTTCCTGAGGCTTCACGAGCGCTAGCGGCTTTCACGCCCACGGGACCACCGTCTGCCCGTACGGTGGTCCCGTGAGCAAGCTGCCCGAGGACGTCCGGGAACGCCCCATGCCTGACCCTGCCGAGCTGCGCCAGCTGGTCGCCGACCTGCGCCGCCTGGTCCTGACCTACAAGTTCGGGATCGACGAGGTCATGACCAAGATCTCGATCCTGCGGGACGAGTTCCGGCACATGCAGAACTACAACCCCGTGGAGCACGTGGGGTCGCGGCTCAAGTCGTTCGAGTCGATCGTGGCCAAGTGCCGGCGCAAGGGCATCCCGCTGACGCCGGACGGCGTGCGGGACCAGATGTTCGACATCGCCGGGGTGCGGATCACCTGCAGCTTCGTCAACGACATCTACCTGGTGCGCGACATGCTCCTGGCGCAGTCCGACCTGACGCTGCTCGAGGAGCGGGACTACATCAAGCACCCGAAGGCGACCGGCTACAAGTCGCTGCACCTCATCGTGCAGATCCCGGTCTACCTGTCCGACCGGGTGGAGAAGGTCATCGTCGAGATCCAGCTGCGCACCATCGCCATGGACTTCTGGGCGAGCCTCGAGCACAAGATCTACTACAAGTACGACGGCGACGTGCCCCGGCACCTCACCGACTCGCTCAAGCTCGCCTCCGACGTCGCGTGGTCGCTCGACACCTCGATGGAACGCATCCACGACGAGGTCAAGGCGATCTCGGGCGACGAGGAGCCGGTCGCGAGCCGGCACAACCTGCACACGCCCGAGGAGATGCTGCGCGACTTCTGGCGCGCTGCGGAGGCCGACGGCGGGTTCGGCTTCGACAGCGAGACCTGACCCCCTGCCGAGGTGTCAGACGTACAGGCCACCGGAGTGACCTGTACGTCTGACCGGTCCTCAGGACGTGAGGGTGCCCGACAGCGCTGTCCACGACTCCGGCGGCAGTGTCACCGTCGTGGTCGTGCCGACGCCCCCGGCGACCCGGCCGGCGACGTCGAACGAACCCCAGTGCGCCTGGGCCACCTTCTCGGCGTGCTCCGGGCCGGCGACGGCGGCCTCGTGGTCGGCGGTCATCGACCAGCCCTCGGTGACGTCCAGCGCCGCACCCGGGTGCGCCAGCTCGACCTCGACCGGCTCGGGGGAGCGGTTGGTCAGGAACAGGGCCACGGTGCCGTCCGACAGCGTGGCGGCGGCCGTCACCGACGGCACCTCGCCGTGCGCCTTCGTGGTGATGCCCGGCGTCGTCACGCGCAGGTCCAGCGCCTCGCCCTGGGCCAGCCGCGCCGTCGTCGCGAACGGGTGGAACGTGGGCTGCCGCCAGGCCTCGCCGCCCGGCTCGGTCATGATCGGCGCGATCACGTTGACGAGCTGGGCGAGGCACGCGACCGGCACGCGGTCGGCGTGGTTCAGCAGCGTGACCAGCAGGTCGCCCACCACGACGGCGTCGAGCCCGGAGTAGACGTCCTCGATGATGCGCGGCGCGTCCCGCTGGATCGGCAGGTTCTCCTCGCCGGGGAACCGGGTCGTCAGGTACCAGACGTTCCACTCGTCGAACGAGATGGTGATGCGCTTGTCCGAGCGGCGCTGCGCGCCCACGGCGTCGGCCGAGGCCACGACCCGCTCGATGAACCGGTCCATCGCGGTGCCCGAGCCGAGGAACGACGCGCGGTCGCCGTCGACCTCCTCGTAGTAGGCGTGCATCGAGATGTGGTCCACCAGGTCGTAGGTGTACTCCAGGACGGTGCGCTCCCACTCGCCGAACGTCGCCATCTGCATGGACGACGAGCCGCACGCCACCAGCTCGATCGACGGGTCCACGAGCTTCATCGCGGCGCCGGCGTTCCGGGCGAGCCTGCCGTACTCGTGCGCGTCCTTGTGGCCGATCTGCCACGGGCCGTCCATCTCGTTGCCCAGGCACCAGAGCTTGACCCCGTAGGGCTTCTCGCGACCGTTCGCGATGCGCAGGTCGGCCCAGCGGGTGCCGGCCTCGCCGTTGCAGTACTCCAGGAGCGCCACGGCCTCCTCCACACCGCGCGTGCCGAGGTTGACCGCCATCATCGGCTGGATGCCCTCGCGCTCGGCCCACTGCAGGAACTCGTCGGTGCCCACCAGGTTGGGCTCGACGGTGCGCCAGGCCAGGTCGAGGAACGGCTTGCGCTGTTCCACCGGGCCGACGGCGTCCTCCCAGCGGTAGTTGGAGACGAAGTTGCCGCCGGGGTAGCGGACGGTAGTGACGCCCAGCTCGCGGGTCAGGTCGGCGACGTCACGGCGGAATCCGTGCTCGTCCGACGTCGGATGGCCGGGCTCGTGGATGCCCGTGTAGACCGCGCGGCCCAGGTGCTCCACGAACGAGCCGAACAGGCGGCGGTCGACGGTGCCTACGGTGAAGTCGGGGTGCAGCAGGACGCGGGTGCGGGAGGTCGTCATTGTTCCTCGCTGGTCGGTCGGTGGTTCTACAACGTTGCACACTAGCGGATGGACGACGCGGTAGCGATGTCCGTCCTCTACCCTGTGGAAAAACTCGCCGACCGGAGGCTGGCAGCGTGGCCGTGACGATGCACGACGTGGCGCAACGCGCCGGCGTCTCGATCAAGACCGTGTCGAACGTGGTGAACGGCTACCCGTACATCCGCGCCGCCACCAAGGAGCGCGTCGAGGCGGCGATCGACGAGCTCGGCTACCGCGTCAACATGTCGGCCCGCAACCTGCGCACGCGCCGCACGGGTCTGATCACCCTGGCCGTCCCGGAGCTGTCCCTCCCGTACTTCGCCGAGCTCGCGGACGCCGTCATCTCCGCCGCCGACGCCGCCGGCTGGACCGTGCTCATCGAGCAGACCAGCGCGAGCCGCGAGCGGGAGACCGAGGTGCTCTCCGGGCGCCGCCGCCACCTCACGGACGGGCTGATCTTCTCGCCGCTGGCGCTCGGCCCCGACGACATCGGCCTGTTCTCCGTGGACTTCCCGCTCGTGATCCTCGGCGAGCGTGTGTTCGGCGCGCCCGCCGACCACGTGACCATGAACAACGTGGCCGCGGCGAAGGCGGCGACGCTCCACCTGGCGTCGCTCGGGCGACGTCGGATCGCGGTGATCGGGGCGCACGAGGGGGAGCAGGTCGGCTCCGCCGCGCTGCGCACCGAGGGCTACCGCGCGGGGCTGGCCGAGGCCGGGCTGCCCTTCGACCCGGAGCTGGTGGGCGAGGCGGGCCTGTGGCACCGCTCGACGGGCGCAGAGACGATGAGCCGGATGCTGGACGACGGGGTGGAGATCGACGCCGTCTTCGCCCTCAACGACGCCCTGGCGCTCGGCGCGCTGCACGCCCTGCACGCGCACCGGATCGACGTGCCGGGCCAGGTCGCGCTCATCGGGTTCGACGACGTCGACGACGCGAAGTACTCCGTGCCTGCGCTCTCGTCCGTGGACCCCGGGCGCGACCAGATCGCGCACACCGCGGTGGAGCTGCTGCTCGAGCGCATCGGTGCGTCCGGTGATCCGGCGCCGTTCCGCAGGGTCGTGCCGGACTCCAGGATCGTGGGGCGCGAGTCGACGGGCGAGCCGGGCGATGTGGTGGACGTCCAGCCGGGTGGCACCGAGCAGGTCGCCGTCGACATGACCTGGGCCTGACGAACTACCGATCACCGCACTACCTCTTGCCACGGCGGCATGGTTGCCGGTAGAACGGTGCCCGGCGTTCCTACAACGTTGAAAAGTGACCCGGCGACGATGCCGGGTGCTCCGCGGTCCCCGACCGCGGAGCACCGAATCAAGGAGGACTCGGATGCGTACTTCAGCCCGACGCCGAGGCGTGGCTGCCGCAGCCGCCGTGGCCGTATCCGCCGTCGGCCTCACGGCCTGCTCCGGCGGAGGCGGGAGCGCCGCGGAGGCGACCTGCACCAACGAGATCAAGCAGCCGGACGCCGCCCAGGTGACGGTGTGGGCGTGGTACCCGGCGTTCGAGTCGGTCGTGGACAACTTCAACGAGACCCACACCGACCTGCAGGTCTGCTGGACCAACGCGGGCCAGGGCGCGGACGAGTACAACAAGTTCCAGACCGCGATCGAGGCCGGCACCGGCGCGCCCGACGTGATCATGCTCGAGGCCGAGGTGCTGCCCACCTTCACGATCCTCGAGTCGCTCGTGGACCTGTCCGAGTACGGCGCCGCCGAGCTGGAGGGCGACTACACGGCCGGTTCCTGGTCGGACGTCTCGAACGGTGACGCGGTCTACGCGATCCCGGTGGACGGCGGTCCCATGGGCATGCTCTACCGCGCCGACATCTTCGAGGAGTACGGCGTCGAGGTGCCGACCACCTGGGACGAGTTCGCGACCGCGGCCCAGGACCTGCGCGACGCGGGTTTCGAGGGGCACATCACCGACTTCCCCACCAACGGCAACGCGCTCAACTACGCGCTGTTCGCCCAGAACGGCTGGGAGCCGTTCCAGTACGACGCCGCCAAGCCGACCGAGGTCGGCATCACCGTCGACAGCCCGGAGGCCGAGGAGGTCCTGAGCTACTGGAAGGGCCTGATCGACGACGACCTCGTGGCCACCGAGGACGCGTTCACGACCGACTACAACGCGGCGCTCGTGGACGGCACCTACGCCGTCTACCTCGCGGCCGCCTGGGGCCCCGGCTACCTGCAGGGCCTGTCGGAGGCCGACGCCGACGCCGAGTGGCGCGCGGCCCCGCTGCCGCAGTGGGACCCCGAGAACCCGGTGCAGGTGAACTGGGGCGGCTCCACCTTCGCCGTCACCACGCAGTCCGAGCAGCCGGAGGCCGCGGCGACCGTGGCCAAGGAGCTGTTCGACACCGACGAGGCATGGAAGCTCGGCGTCGAGGAGGCGGCCCTGTGGCCGCAGTGGAAGCCGATGCTGGAGTCGGACTGGTTCACGGGCCTCGAGGCGCCGTTCTTCGGCGGGCAGAAGATCAACGAGGAGGTGTTCCTCGACGCGGCCAACGGGTACGAGGGCTTCTCGTTCAGCCCGTTCCAGGTCTACGCCTACGACCAGCAGACGCAGGCCCTGTACGACATGGTCCAGAACGGCACCGACGCCGCCACGGCGCTCGGCACCGTGCAGGACGGTCTGGTGCAGTACGCCACCGAGCAGGGCTTCACGGTCTCCGAATGAGCCTCGGTAGCCGGGTGGAGGCGGGCACCGCCCGCCCCACCAGCAAGATCGCCAGCCGGCGGCAGCGCTGGGGATACGTCTACGTGGCGCCGTTCGCCGCCGTGTTCGCCGTGTTCCTGGTGCTGCCCCTGGGCTACGCGCTGTGGATGAGCCTGCACAACAAGGGCATCGCCACGGCCGGGCGCAGCGTGTTCGTGGGCGCCGACAACTACGTCAAGGCGTTCACGGACCCGGTGTTCCTGGAGGGCCTGTGGCGGGTGCTGCGGTTCGTGCTGGTCATGGTGCCGGTCCAGATCGTGGTCGCCCTCGTGGCGGCACTCCTGCTCGACACGCTCGCCACCCGGCTCAGCCGCGCCACGCGCCTGCTGATCTTCGTGCCGTACGCGATCCCGGCGGTGATCGGGGCGCTCATGTGGGGCTTCCTGTACAGCCCCCGGTTCGGGCCGGCGCAGGACGTCTTCGGCCTGCTCGGCCTGACGGCGCCGAACTTCCTCAGCTCCGCCAACATCTTCGGGTCGCTGGTCAACATCGTGACCTGGCAGTGGGTGGGCTACTACATGATCATCATCTACGCCGCCCTGCGCTCGATCGACCCCTCGGTCTACGAGGCAGCGGTGCTCGACGGCGCGGACGGGCGCCAGATCGCGCTGCGCATCAAGGTGCCGATGATCTCGTCGTCGATGGTGATGATCGTGGTCTTCGCGCTCATCGGCACCCTGCAGTTCTTCACGGAGCCGCAGGTCCTGCGCTCGTCCGCGCAGGGCGCCATCCCGTCCGACTACACCCCGAACATGTACGCGTTCGCGACGGCGTTCAACTACAGCCAGTTCAACTACGCCTCGACCCTGGCGTTCGCCCTCGGGTTCCTGGTGTTCGTGGGCTCGTACGTGTTCCTGTTCCTGACGCGCAAGCAGAGCGGGCTCAAGTGATGGCGACCTCGATCCTGACCTCCAAGTCCCGCACCGACCGCACGGAACGAGAGCCGTCGGCCCCCGTGGGCCAGGGCCGACGCATCGGCTCGCACGTGGTGCTCGTCATCCTGGCGATCTACTTCGTGGTGCCGCTGTGGTGGCTCGCGGTGGCGTCCACCAAGACGAACGCGGGCCTGTTCGCCGGGGACGCGCTCTGGTTCGGCTCCGACTTCGCCCTCTGGGACAACGTCACGGGGTTGTTCACCCACCAGGGCGGCATCTACTGGACCTGGTTCCGCAACTCGTTCGTGTACGCGGTCGCGGGTGGCGTGGGCGCCACAGTGCTCTCGGTGCTCGCCGGCTACGGCCTGGCCAAGTACCGGTTCCGCGGGCGCTCCGTGTTCTTCGCGCTGCTCCTGGGCTCGGTGATGGTGCCGATGACGGCGCTGGTCATCCCCACCTTCGTGCTGCTCAGCGGGATGGGCCTGCTGAACACGATGTGGGCCGTCATCCTGCCGTCGCTGCTGAGCCCGGTCGGCGTCTACCTGGTGCGGGTCTACGCCCAGGACGCCGTCCCGGAGGAGGTGCTCGACGCCGGCCGGGTCGACGGAGCGGGTGAACTTCGGCTCTTCTTCCAGGTGGTCCTGCCGCTGCTGCGCCCCGCCATCGTGACTGTGCTGCTCCTCACCACCGTGGCCACGTGGAACAACTTCTTCCTGCCGCTGGCCGTGCTCCGGGACCCGAACCTGCTGCCCGTCACGGTCGGCATCTACAACTGGCAGGCCCTCTCGAACGCAGGCGCGGGCGGCGAACAGGTCTGGAACCTGATCGTCACCGGCTCGTTCCTGTCGGTGGTCCCGCTGGTCGCAGCGTTCCTCTCGTTGCAGAAGTACTGGCAGGGCGGTCTGTCGCTCGGCAGCGTCCGCTGAGGTCCGGCGCGCCCGGACCGGGCGCGCCGGATTCAAGAGTTGACTGTATCGATGCCGTAACCATCCAAGAAGTTCTCCTTACTTACCCGCGACCACGGCTACGGTGATCCCCGTCACCGAACGATCGTGGCGGTTCTCAGCCGACACGGTTTTGACCAATGGGCTTGTGAGCGTTCACAATCTGTTGCGTTCACAAAGTGAAGTCGGCCGGGTTGCAGAGACGTTGCCCGGGCAACACTCGAAGAGGAGAAGTCATGGCAAGGAAGCTGTGGGCAACGCGCGGTCTGGCCGCGCTGGCAACGGGCGCGATGGCCGTCTCTCTCGCCGCGTGCGGCGGTGGCGGTGCCGGCGGTGGCGCCGGCGGCGGTGACGGTGCGGGCGACGGCGAGGCCGGCGGCCTCGTGGGCGTGGCCATGCCGACTCAGACGTACGAGCGCTGGATCGCCGACGGCGACGCCGTGAAGACCGGCCTCGAGGACGCCGGCTACGACGTCGACCTGCAGTTCGCGGGCGACGACATCCCCACCCAGCAGCAGCAGATCGACGCGATGATCAACAAGGGCGCCGAGGCGCTCATCATCGCCTCGATCGACGGCACCGCGCTGGGCAGCCAGCTCGAGGCCGCCGCTGCCGCGGACATCCCGGTCATCTCTTACGACCGCCTCATCCGCGACTCGGAGAACGTCGACTTCTACGTCACGTTCGACAACTACGAGGTCGGCGTGCAGCAGGGCACCTCGCTGCTGACCGGCCTGGGCATCCTCGACGAGAACGGCGAGGAGGCCGCGGACGCGCCCGAGGGCCCGTTCAACATCGAGCTGTTCGCCGGCTCGCCCGACGACAACAACGCCGGGTTCTTCTTCGACGGCGCGATGTCGGTGCTCCAGCCGTACATCGACGACAAGACGCTCGTCGTGCCCTCGAAGCAGGTCGACTTCGACACCGTCGCCATCCAGCGCTGGGAGCAGGAGCGTGCGCAGAAGCGCATGGAGGACCTGCTGACCGCCACGTACACCAAGGGTGACGTGACCGTCGACGGCGTGCTGGCCCCGGCCGACGTCATCTCGCGCGGCATCATCACGGCCCTGAAGAACTCCGGCTACGGCAAGGGCGACCTCGCCACGCCGATCGTCACCGGCCAGGACGCCGAGGCGTCGTCCGCCAAGCTGATCGTCGACGGCGACCAGTACTCGACGATCTTCAAGGACACGCGTCTGCTGGCCGAGCAGGCCGTCACCGCCGCCACGGCCTTCCTCGAGGGCAACGAGCCCGAGGCGAACGACACCGAGACCTACGACAACGGCGTGAAGGTCGTGCCGTCGTACCTGCTCCCGACGGTGATCGTCACCAAGGACAACCTGCAGGCCGAGCTGGTCGACTCCGGCTACCTCACCGAGGACGAGGTCGCCTCCGGTCAGGTCGACGAGTAGGTCTGACCTCCTCGCGGGACCGGCGCGACACCGCTCCGGCCTCCGGGCCGGCCGGCCAGGACACCCCTGTGTCCTGACCGGCCGGCCCGGGGCCACGGGCGGGCGTCGCACACAGCAACATCTCTACTGGCGACAAGCACGCGACAAGGACTGGCATGGCCGATTCGGCGCCGACCGACATCCTCGAGATGCGCGGCATCACCAAGACATTCCCTGGGGTCAAGGCGCTCCAGGACGTCAACCTCACCGTCCGCCGGGGCGAGATCCACGCGATCTGCGGCGAGAACGGGGCGGGCAAGTCCACCCTCATGAAGGTGCTCTCGGGCGTCTACCCGCACGGCAGCTACGAGGGTGACATCGTGCTCGACGGCGAGACCGCCGAGTTCGGCACGATCAACGACTCCGAGGCGCGAGGCGTGGTGATCATCCACCAGGAGCTCGCCCTCGTCCCGTACCTGTCCATCGCCGAGAACATCTTCCTCGGGAACGAACGCACCCGGGCCGGCGGCGCCATCGACTGGAACAGGACCAACGCCGAGGCCGCCGCCCTGCTCGCGCGGGTGGGCCTGAGCGAGTCGCCGACGACGCCCATCTCCGCGCTCGGCGTGGGCAAGCAGCAGCTCGTCGAGATCGCCAAGGCGATCTCCAAGGACGTGCGACTGCTCATCCTCGACGAGCCGACGGCGGCGCTGAACGACAACGACTCCGAGCACCTGCTCGGTCTGCTCCGCCAGTTCAAGGAGCAGGGCATCACGTCGATCATGATCTCCCACAAGCTGGCCGAGATCGCCGAGATCGCCGACCGCACCACCATCATCCGGGACGGCCGCTCGATCGAGACCTTCGACATGGCCACGGCGGGCGCCTCGTCCGACGCGGTCCAGGACCGCATCATCCGGGGCATGGTGGGCCGTGACCTCGACAACCGGTACCCCGACCGCGTGTCGCACCCGGGCGAGGAGGTGCTGCGCATCGAGGACTGGACGGTGTACCACCCGACCCAGACCGGGCGCGTCGTCGTCGACAAGGCCCACCTGAACGTCCGCGCCGGCGAGGTGGTCGGCATCGCCGGCCTCATGGGCGCCGGGCGCACCGAGCTCGCGATGTCGCTGTTCGGCCGTTCCTACGGCCGGGACATCACCGGTCAGGCCTATATCCACGGCAAGCCGGTCGACGTGCACAACGTGCCGGACGCGATCCGGGCCGGCATCGCCTACGTGTCCGAGGACCGCAAGCAGTACGGGCTCAACCTCATCGAGGACATCCGGCGCAACATCTCCGCGGCGGGCCTCGGCAAGCTGTCGAGGAACGGCTTCGTGGACGAGAACGAGGAGCTCAAGGTCGCGGAGGAGTACCGCGCGTCCATGAACATCCGCACCCCCAACGTGCTGGTGGAGGTGGGCAAGCTCTCGGGCGGCAACCAGCAGAAGGTCGTGCTGTCCAAGTGGCTGTACACCGCCCCTGAGGTGCTGATCCTCGACGAGCCCACGCGCGGCATCGACGTCGGCGCCAAGTACGAGATCTACACCATCATCAACGAGCTGGTCGCGGCAGGGAAGGCCGTGCTGGTCATCTCCTCGGAGCTCCCCGAGCTCCTCGGCATCTGCGACCGCATCTACACCCTGGCCTTCGGGCGCATCACAGGCGAGGTCGACGTGCCCTCCGCCACCCAGGAAGGACTCATGGCCCTCATGACGCAGGAGACCACGCGCGAGACGCAGGAGACGAAGGCATGACCGGCATCGCCAACATCCGGGACCTGTTCACCCGGAACATCCGGACCAGCGGCATCTACATCGCGTTCGTGGCGATCGTCGTGCTGTTCTCCGTGCTCACCGACGGACTGCTGCTGAGCTCGCGCAACCTGACGAGCCTCGTGCTGCAGTTCTCGTACATCCTGATCCTCGCCATCGGCATGGTCATCATCATCATCGGCGGGCACATCGACCTGTCGGTCGGGTCGGTGGTCGCGCTCACCGGCGCCGTCGCCGCCGTGCTGGTGATCCGCAACGGGATGCCCTGGTGGGTCGGCGTGCTCGCCGCCCTCGGCACCGGGTTGCTGGTCGGCGCCTGGCAAGGATTCTGGGTCGCCTATGTCGGCATCCCAGCGTTCATCGTGACGCTGGCCGGCATGCTCCTGTTCCGTGGCCTCACGCTCGAGGTGCTGAACAACGTCTCGCTCTCGCCGTTCCCGGCGGAGTACACCTCCATCGCCTCGGGCTTCCTCAACGGCCTGCTCGGCGGCTACGGCTACGACACCTTCACGCTCGTCATCTTCGCGGTCGGCGTGCTGGGCTTCGCGTACAACTCCTGGCGCAACCGCCGAGCCCGCATCGCCTACAACCAGACGGTCGAGGCGCCGGTTCTGTTCGTGCTGAAGATCGTCGTGGTCGCCGCCGTCGTGATGTGGTTCGCGTGGAACCTCGCCAGCTACCGCGGCCTGCCCGCGGTGCTGATCATCCTGGCCGTGCTGGTCATCGCCTACACGCTGGTCACCAAGCACAGCGTGTTCGGCCGCCACGTCTACGCCATCGGTGGCAACCTCGCCGCGGCGCAGCTCTCGGGTGTCCGGGTCAAGCGCGTGAACTTCTGGATGTTCGTGAACATGGGCTTCCTGGCCTCGATCGCGGGCATCGTGTTCTCGGCCCGGTCGAGCGCCGCCCAGCCGGCCGCTGGCAACATGTTCGAGCTCGACGCCATCGCGGCGTGCTTCATCGGTGGCGCCGCCGTGACCGGCGGTATCGGCACCGTGACCGGCGCGATGGTCGGTGGCCTGATCATGGCGGTGATCTCGAACGGCATGTCGCTCATGGGCGTCGACCAGTCGACGCAGCAGATCGTCAAGGGCATCGTGCTGCTGCTGGCCGTCGCGTTCGACGTCTGGAACAAGAAGCGGGCGTCGGCCACCCGCTGACCCCGCCCCGCCGAGGTAGAGCTCTGGCGAGATAAAACTCTGGCGAGACGGAACGCAGCGAGCCTGCCGTTCCGTCTCGCCGGAGTCTTGTCTCGCCAGAGCTCTACCTCGCGCTCGCAGAGGGTGGGCGAGAATGAGCGGATGGTTCCGTCCGCACCCCTGTCCCGCCGCGGCCGCCGTCCCGCCGGGCAGGACGCCCGCGCCGAGATCCTCGCCGCCGCCCGGGACGAGTTCGTCGAGCGCGGGTACGAGGCGTCGTCGCTCCGGTCCGTCGCGCGCCGCGCGGGCGTGGACCCCGGTACGGTGCGGCACTGGTTCCCCGACAAGGCACGCCTGCTGACGGCGACGCTCGGGGTCGCGGGGATCGAGCCCGACAAGGTCGTGGAGCAGGTCGCCGCCGGCCCGGTGGAGTCGCTGGGGGAGCGCCTCGCCGCGGCCGTGGTCGGCATCTGGGACTTCGACGGCGGCGACACCGTCCGCGTGGTCATCCCCGCTGTCATGTCCGACGCCGAGCTGCGCGGCCTGCTGCCGCAGTTCATCGGCGCGGCCATCCTGGCGCCCGTGATGCGCGCCCTCGACCTGCCCGACGCCGCGCTGCGTACCGCGCTCGTCGCGTCGCAGATGTCGGGCGTGCTGCTCACCCGCTACCTGATCCCGGTGGAGCCGCTGGCCTCGCTCGCCCCGGCCGACGTCGCACGGCTCGTGGGCCCCACCCTGCAGCGCTACCTCACCGGGGCGCTCCCGGACGCCGGAGGTCTTGCGCCGTAGCCCGCGCCGGGAGCATAATTCCTCACATGAGGAAAAACGCGGTCGTCATCCGGGACCTGCGGGTCGTCCGCGGCGACAGGACCGTCATCGACGGGCTCCGGCTGGACGTGCCCGCGGGGTCCGTGGTGGGGCTGCTGGGGCCGTCCGGCTCGGGCAAGACCACGCTCATGCGCGCCGTCGTGGGAGTCCAGGACAAGGTCACGGGCACGGTGGAGGTGCTCGACGACGTCGCGGGGAGCCCCGCCCTGCGCCACCGGGTCGGTTACATGACGCAGGATGCCAGCGTCTACACCGACCTCACCGTGGTGCAGAACCTCAGGTACTTCGCCGCGCTGGCCGGCGTCCCGTCCCCCGGGAAGGCCGTGGCGGACGCCGTCGCCGTCGTCGACCTCGGCGGGCACGAGAAGCAGCGCGTGGGCACTCTTTCCGGTGGCGAGCGGTCCCGCGTCTCCCTGGCCGCCGCCCTGGTGGGCGATCCCGAGCTGCTCGTCCTGGACGAGCCGACGGTCGGCCTCGACCCGGTGCTGCGGCGCGACCTGTGGGCCGTGTTCCGGCGGCTGTCGGCCGAGGGCCGCACGCTCCTGGTCTCCAGCCACGTCATGGACGAGGCCACGCAGTGCGACCGGCTGCTCCTGATGCGCGCGGGCGGCCTGGTCGCGGACACCACGCCCGACGAACTGCTGACCAGCACCGGTGCGCCGGACGCCGAGCGCGCGTTCCTCGCCCTGATCGACGCCGCGGACGCCGGCTCCGCCACCGCCGACGCCGGTCCCGCCGGCACGCACGAGGAGACCGCACGATGACCCTGACCCTCGCCACCGCCGGCCGCGTGCTGTCCCAGCTGCGCGGCGACCACCGCACCGTGGCCCTCATCATGCTGCTGCCGTGCCTGCTCATCGGCCTGATCGCCTGGATGTTCCACGACCAGCCCCAGGTGGTCGACCAGTTCGGCCCGATGCTGGTGGGCCTGTTCCCGCTCATCGTGATGTTCCTGGTCACGAGCGTGGCGACGCTGCGCGAGCGGCAGTCCGGCACGCTGGAGCGCCTCATGACGACGCCGATCCGCAAGGGCGACTTCGTGGCGGGCTACGGTCTGGCCTTCGCGACGCTCGCGCTGGTGCAGGCGTTCGTGGTGGTCGGGTTCGCGCTCCTGGTGGGGATGGACGTGGCGGGTCCGCTCTGGCTCGTCGTCGTGGTGGCGCTGCTGGACGCGATCCTCGGCTGCACCCTCGGCCTGGCCGCGTCGGCGCTCGCGCGCAGCGAGTTTCAGGCGGTCCAGATGATGCCCGCGATCATCTTTCCGCAGCTCATCACCTGCGGCCTCCTCATGCCGCGCGACCAGATGCCCGAGGTCCTGGAGTGGCTGTCCCGGATCTTCCCGCTCACCTATGCCATCGAGGCGATGACGTCGCTCGCCGCGGGAGACGAGTGGGCCGACGTCCGCGGCGCCGTCGGCGTGATCGTGCTGTTCATCGTGGGCGCGGTGGTGCTGGGGATCGCCACGCTCCGCCGCCGGACCGCGTGACGCGTGTCAGACGTACAGGTCACTCGGGTGGCCTGTACGTCTGACACGTCGTCAGTGGAGGTTCAGGGCCTGCGCGACGTCGCCCCAGTGCACGTACGAGAAGCCCGTGGCGTCCCGGTCCGGGTCGACGTCGGGGCCGGTCTCGGGCTCGTCGTGCGTCACCAGGAGCCCGGACCCGTACTCGCCCACGGGCGCGTTGGAGACCGCCAGCCCGTCCGAGCCGTTGACGTCGTCCACGCCGTCGCCCGCCACGCGGAAGGTGCCGAGCGCGCGGTTGCGGCCGGTCAGGGCGTAGACGCCGTAGGTGTCGTCACCCTGGCTGGAGACGATCACGTAGCCCGTGCGGCCCGGGCCGTACCAGATGTCGACGCCCTCGGCGTCAGCGGTCAGGTTCGTCCCGCCGTACGACGGCGCCGCCGGGTCCACCGGGGCGCACTCCTCGGTCTCGGGGTCATAGACGTCGTGCACGCCGAAGTCCCGGACCTTGTCGACGAGGCGTGGCGCGCCCGAGCCGAGCGGGAGCGGCACCCGCCACAGGCCGACGTCCTCCTGCGTCGCGTACAGGGTGCCGGTGCGCCGGTCGACCGCGACCCCCTCGAGCTGCGGCTCGACGCCCGGCTCCTCGCACGGCACCCAGGTGGTGCCGTCGGGCAGGGCGAACTCGCCGGGCATCGACAGGTGCTCGACGTCGGTGTAGCCGACGCCGTCCGGGCCGGTCGTGAGGCGAGCCGTGGCGATGGTGGTGCTGCCCTCCTGGGTCACCACGGCGTACGCCGCGCCACGCCGCGGCTGGTAGACGGCCAGGCCGTAGGCCGTGTGGTCCTCGGCGACGGTCGCCCGGTCCGGGCTGAACAGCAACTCCAGCTCGGGCGCGGTGACCTCGGTGAGCGGCGCCGCGGCGTCCGCCCCCGCGGGGTCGATCGCGAAGAAGCGGATCTGGTCGTTGTACCGGTCCGAGACGACGGCGACGTCCGTCGCCCGGCCGTCGACGCGCAGGCCGTAGGCGATGTCCACGTTGTTGAACCTGCCGGGTACGCCGTCCGCGCGCGGGGCCGGCGTGGCCGCGACCGACTGCAGCTCGGCCGCGGCCACGGAGTAGACGCGCAGCCCGCCTTCCTTGGCCGTCGCGACCACGAGCGAACGGTCCGAGTCGTCCGGGTGCACCCAGATCGCGGGGTCGTCGCCCGAAGCGTTGCCGCCGGCCTCGTCGTCGTACAGCGGGGGAGTCTCCACCGAGGTGGTGACGGTGGCGGTCCGGTGGTCCCCGTGCCCGTGCCCGGCGGCGGCAGACGCCGCGGCGGGTGCGAGGAGCGGCAGGAGCAGCAGGGCGGCCGACAGGCCGGCGAGGCGACGTCGCATGTCCGGAACGATCCCGAACGGGAGTGAACGCAGCGTGTACGGCGGCCGGTGATCGGCGGTACGCCAGGTGATCGGTAGAACGTCAGGTGGTCGGTAGTTCGGAATGCCGACCACCTGACGTTCTACCGATCATCCGGGTCCACGGCCGCGCCGCGTCAGTCCAGCAGGGGGTCCAGGCCCCAGAGGGGGAAGACCGCGCGGCGGGTGGCCTGGGTCGCGCGGTCCACCGGGTCGGCGGGGTCGTAGCCGTCGCGCCAGCTCCGGAACGGCACCTCGGCCGTACCGAGCGTGTGCGCGGCCTCCAGGTCCAGGGCCTCCACCGCCTCGCACCACACGGCGGGCAGCGCGGCCCCGCGCTCCAGGGGCTCGTGCGCGGCCTCGGCGACGAGCGCCGCCCAGGCGAGCGGGACGACGTCGGACACGGCGTACCCGCCGCCGCCCAGGGCGAGCCAGCGGCCGTCGGCGTGCTCGTGCGCCAGGGCGTGCGCCCACTGCTGCGCGGTGGTCTGCGCGTCCACGGAGACGTTGAGGTTCGACAGCGGGTCGCGCCCATGGGCGTCACAGCCGTGCTGGGAGACGATCGCCTGCGGGCGGTGCTCGCGGACCAGCGCGGGGACGACGGCGTCGATGGCGCGCAGCCACGCCGCGCCCGACGTGCGCGCCGGTACGGGGATGTTCACGGCGGTGCCCTCGGCGGGGCCGGGCATGCCGACGTCGGACGAGGCGCCCGTGCCGGGGAACAGGGTGCGGCCGTCCTCGTGGATCGAGACGGTCAGCACGCGCGGGTCGTCCCAGAAGATGGCCTCGACGCCGTCGCCGTGGTGCGCGTCGAAGTCCAGGTAGGCGACGCGCTCCGCGCCGAGGTCCAGCAGGCGCTGGATCGCCGCGGCGGCGTCGTTGTAGACGCAGAAGCCGGACGCCGCGCCCGGCATCGCGTGGTGCATGCCGCCCGCGACGTTGACGCCGTGCGTGATCTCGCCGCGCCACAGGGCGTCGGCGAGCGCGACGGACCCGCCGAGCTGCCGCGCGGCGGCCTCGTGCATGCCTGCGAACAGCGGGTCGTCGTCGGTGCCCAGGCCACGCATCAGGTCGGGCTCCAGCGTGCTACCGGCATGCCGGACGGCGGCCACGTAGTCGGCGTCGTGCACGGTCTCGATGACGGCGTC
The DNA here is from genome assembly GCF_044389675.1 of Promicromonospora kroppenstedtii. Classification (NCBI taxonomy): domain Bacteria; kingdom Bacillati; phylum Actinomycetota; class Actinomycetes; order Micrococcales; family Promicromonosporaceae; genus Promicromonospora; species Promicromonospora kroppenstedtii. The sequence goes on from NZ_JBIRYI010000016.1 coordinate 49,419, forward strand.
CGTGGCGGGCTCGGCGCCCACCACCTCGAGCGTGGGCCGGTCGAGCAGGCCGAGTGCCTCGATGAGCCGCATCGTCAGGTCGAGGCGGGCGGGCGCCATGGGGTGCCCTGGGCCGAAGTCGTACTCGAGGAGTCGCGGACTCCAGACCAGCCGGGCGAGGTGCACCCGCCCACGGTAACGGACCGCGCCGGTGAGGGCCGCCGTGGTTCACGACCGGAGCGTGGCATGGCCCGCAAGGGGCTCGCACGGTACGCTTTGAGTGCCACCCCCTGCGGGGGGCCAGGAAGTGAAGCCGGGAACTCCCGCCGGACGACGGGATCCCGGCTTTCGCGTGTTCAGAGGGAGATGTCGATCTCGTCGATCCCGTGCCCGAGGGCGTCTCGGACGTCCAGGGCAAAACCCCGGCGGGCCTGGCCCACCGCACCGGCGACGGCGTCGGCTACCCACAGCATCGGTTCGTCCGTCGGTAGAGCGAAGTCGATGCGTAGCCTGGCGGGCATCGCGTTCTTCGCGTGCAGCGCGGCGAACATCCGCCGGTCGCGCTCGTTCAGGGAGCTGGTCCGGGTCTCGAGCCAGACCTGTGACACCCCCAGGACCCCAAGCTCGAAGACGAGGCGTTCCATGCACTGGCGGCGGGCCCGTTCCTGCTTCCGCGCGTCGATTGGTGCACCGACGACTACGACGTGCACCAGGTCGTGGTTCGCGATCGCGGACGCGATCTTCGCGCGACGCGGGGCCGACTCGTCTCGCCAGTGCAGGCGCTCAGCTCCCTTGAGCAGTAGCTCGCGAAGGTTCTCTCGCACGGGGTCACACGTAGCCGGGCTGGCTACCGCAGCTGCCAGCAGGTAGAGCCCTTCGCGTTCCTGGCCCGGCATCTGCATCGACTCGTCCACCCAGGCGTGCAGCGCGAAAACATCCAACGGGGCGTGCTCCTCTTTCACCGGTGGATCATGTCGTAGAAAGCATGGCCATGCGCGCTCAGATGCCCTTGCTCATACGCAACGGCGATCTAGTGGTCGGGCGGTGAGTCCCGCCGGCGACTTCTGCCTGGCAGCGGCCCTCCGGCGTGGCAGAGTTGGGCCCCGAATCGTTGGGACACCGGAACGAGGAGGGAGCGCGGCTGATGCCGATCTTCCGGCACAGGCTGTTCGGCATCCGGGAGCTGGTGGACGAGCTGGCCTTCCGGGCTCCGGCCCGCCTCGCCGTCACCGTCTTCGCGGGCGTGATCGGGCTGTTCGCGATCCTGCTGCTCATGCCGTTCGCGACCGCCGACGGCGAGGGCGCGAGCTTCGTCGACGCGCTGTTCACCGCGGTGTCCGCCGTCTGCGTCACGGGCCTCGTGGTCCAGGACACGGCGACCTACTGGTCGTTCTACGGGCAGGTCGTCATCCTCGCGGGCATCAAGGTGGGCGGGTTCGGCATCATGACCGTCGCCTCGCTGCTCGGCATGATCGTCTCCCGCAAGATCGGGCTGACGCAGAAGCTGCTCACCGCCTCGGAGACCAAGACGAGCCGGCTGGGCGACGTCGGCTCGCTGGTCCGGGTCATCATCATCACCGCGACGACGCTGGAGCTGTCCATCGCGCTGCTCCTCTTCCCTCGGTTCTTCGTGCTCGAGGACAACGTGGGCACCGCGGCCTGGCACTCCCTGTTCTACGGGATCTCGGCGTTCAACAACGCGGGGTTCGTGCCGACCCCGGACGGCCTCGTGCCGCACGTGGGTGACTGGACGCTGCTGCTGCCGATCGCGCTCGGCGTGTTCATCGGGGCGCTCGGCTTCCCCGTGATCCTCAACCTGCAGCGGTCGCTGCCCCGGCCGGGCCACCGCTGGCACGGCTGGACCAAGCGGCTCTCGCTGCACAGCAAGCTGACGCTCGTGACCAGCTCCGTGCTGCTCGTGGCGGGCGCGCTGCTGCTCCTGGTGCTGGAGTGGACCAACCCTCGGACGTTCGGCCCACTGAGCGTGGGGGACAAGCTGCTCGCCGCACTGTTCGCGGGGATCATGCCGCGCTCTGGCGGGTTCAGCACCGTGGACACCGGCGCCATGCACGAGTCGAGCTGGCTCATCCAGGACGCCCTGATGTTCGTGGGCGGCGGCTCGGCGTCCACGGCCGGCGGCATCAAGGTGACGACGCTCGCCGTCATGCTGTTGGCCATCATCGCGGAGGCGCGGGGTGACCGGGACATCGAGGCGTTCGGCCGGCGTATCCCGCGTGACGTGCTCCGCCTCTCGATAGCGGTCGTGTTCACGGGTGCCAGCATCGTGCTGATCTCGTGCGTCGCGCTGCTGCAGGTCACCGGCCTCCCCCTGTCCAAGGTGCTGTTCGAGGTGCTGTCGGCGTTCGCGACCGTCGGCCTGAGCACCGGTATCACGGCCGACCTGCCCGACGCCGGGAAGTACGTGCTGACCGCCCTCATGTTCGTGGGGCGCACCGGTGCCGTGACCGTCGTGGCGGTGCTGGCGCTGCGCGACCGGCGGCGCATCGTACGCTTCCCGGAGGAACGCCCCATCATCGGGTGAGGCCGGAGTGCAGTGCAGGGTGAGGGCCGAGGAACGAGGCACACGCCCGGAACGGAACACAGGCCGCACGCGACAGACAACATCGGCTGACGACGTGTCAGACGTACAGGTCACTAGGGTGACCTGTACGTCTGACACGTCGAGGAGAGGACTACCGTGCCGGAGAAGAAGCCCGAGCGGGACGCGGGTGTGCTGGTGATCGGCCTGGGCCGGTTCGGGTCGGCGATCGGCGCCACCCTGGACCGGCTGGGCCAGGACGTGCTGGCCGTCGAGCAGGACCCCACGCTGGTGGCCCAGTGGTCGGGGCGGCTGCCCCTGGTCGAGGCCGACGCGTCCAACCCGGACGCGCTGGAGCAGCTCGGTGCCAAGGACTTCGGCGTCGCGGTGGTGGGCGTCGGCTCGTCGCTCGAGGCGTCGGTGCTGATCACGGGCAACCTGGTGGACCTCGGGACGCCGCAGATCTGGGCCAAGGCCATCTCCGCCGAGCACGGCCGCATCCTGACCCGGATCGGCGCGCACCACGTCGTCTTCCCGGAGGCCGACGCCGGCTCGCGCGTGGCCCACCTGGTCAGCGGCAAGCTGCTCGACTACATCGAGGTCGAGGACGGGTTCACCATCGTCAAGATGCGCCCGCCGCGGGAGGCGCAGGGCTTCACGCTCGCGCAGTCGAACATCCGCAAGCGGTACGGCATCACGGTGATCGGGGTGAAGTCGCCGGGCGTGGACTTCGTGTACGCGACGCCGGAGACCCGGGTCTCGGCCAACGACCTGCTCGTCTGCTCGGGCCACGCCGACCTGCTGGAGCGGTTCGCGGCCAGGCCGTGAGGGGTTGCGCCGACGTCGTCCTCCGGGCGGCTCCGGCGCACCTCACACCGCTGTCGATTACGGGGCGCGCGGCAGAGCAGGTAGCCTAGGTAGCGGACTCCTTTTCGTGTTGGTCGGCCATCGTCACTATGGCGTCACTGTCCCGGACCAACCGTGGACCATTTCGCCGCGCGGCCCGTCGTCGGGCCGCCGCCGACCGACCGACCGAACATTGCGAGGACCTATGGGCTCCGTCATCAAGAAGCGCCGCAAGCGCATGGCCAAGAAGAAGCACCGCAAGCTGCTTCGCAAGACGCGCCACCAGCGCCGCAACAAGAAGTGACGCGCGCGCCGTCGGGCGCGTGACGAGAGGCCCGGCCCCCTCAGGGGCTGGGCCTCTTTGTCTTGTCGAGATCGGTCCGTTGCATCGAGACCGGTCCGCCGATGGACCGGTCTCGATGCAAGGGACCGGTCTCGAAACCTGGGAGCGGCTAGTGTCCCCGCAGCCGGCGTCGGGCGGCCCGCAGCACCAGGCCGAGCACCCACGCCGCGCCGGCCCACGACGCCGTCCGGACCCCGCGCCCGGCCGCGCGCTGCGACCGCCCGCGGAACTCGCGGATGGGCCACCCGACCTCCTGGGCGTGCCGGCGCAGCCGCAGGTCCGGGTTGATCGGGCACGGGTGCCCCACGGAACGCATCATCGGCAGGTCGTTGAGCGAGTCGCCGTAGGCGTAGCTCTCGTCGAGGTCGATCTTCTCGGTCTCGGAGAGCTCGACGATGGCCTCGGCCTTGGCCTGGCCGTGCATGAGGTCGCCCACCAGCCGGCCGGTGTAGAAGCCGTCCTTGTGCTCGGCGACGGTGCCGAGCGCCCCCGTCGCGCCCAGCCGGCGAGCGATGAGCCGGGCGATCTCCACCGGCGTGGCGGTGATGAGCCACACCTGGTGGCCTGCCGCGATGTGCTCGTCGAGCAGCCTGCGGGTGCCGGGGTAGATGCGCAGCGAGAGGACGGCGTCCCACACCTCCTCGCCGAGGGTGGCGACCTCCGCGAGGCTGCGGCCGGCGATGAGGGAGAGCGCGCGGTCGCGGACCACGTCGATCTCGTCCTTGTTCTCACCGAACAGCAGGTAGCGGGCCTGGATCAGACCGAACCTGAGCAGGTCCCGCGTACCGAAGAACTTGCGCTGGTACGCCGACTTGGCCAGGTGAAAGGCGCTCGCACCGCGGATGATCGTGTTGTCGACGTCGAAGAACGCCGCGGTGGCGGACGAAGGGTGCGTCGACGGCATGGAGGTCACTCTATCGGCGTGCCACAGGACGCAAGTCCTCGCCGGGCACCCCGGTAGAAGCGCTGGTAGAACCAGGGAGTGACGCAGAACATCGGGGCTCCCGACGGGGCCGGGCTCGCGCGATTCCTCCACCTGCTGGTCGCCGTGCTCGCGCTCGGCGGCTTCGGCATCGAGCTCGTCGTGGCCCTCACCGGAGGCGCCGGCCTTGCCCCCACGCACGCCGAGCGGATCGTCCGGTTGTTCAGCTACTTCACGATCCAGTCGAACCTGCTGATCGGCGGGGTGTCGCTCGCGCTCGCGCTCGACCCGCGACGCGACGGTCCGCTGTTCCGCGTGCTGCGGCTCGACGCCCTGCTGTGCATCACGGTCACCGGGATCGTCTACAACACGGTGCTGCGGGGGCTGGTGGAGCTCACGGGCGCCGGGATGGTGTCGAACGTGATGCTGCACGTGCTGGCGCCGGTGTTCGCCGTCGTCGCCTGGCTGCTGGTGGGGCCGCGGCCGCGCGTGAGCGCGCGGACGGTGTGGTGGTGCGTCGTCTACCCGATCGCGTGGCTGGTCTACACGTTCGTCCGCGGGGCCGTCACGGGCTGGTACCCGTACCCGTTCCTCGACGTGAACGTGCTCGGGTACGCCGGCGCCGTGACCAACTCCGCGGTCGTCGCCGTCGTGTTCCTCGTCCTGGCCTGGGGCGTGCGCTGGGCGGACGAGCGGCTGCCGGACACCGACCGTTCGGCGGCCCGCGTGTGACGTAACCTCGGGGGCGTGACCACCGCTGCCGACACCCGGGTCGTCCTGTACACACGCGAGGCGTGCCACCTGTGCGAGGACGCACGTGCCGTCGTCGCGCAGGTGTGCGACAGTTCGGGGGCCCGGTGGCGCGAGGTGGACATCGACAGCACGCCCGAGCTCCGGGACAGGTACGGGGAGTACGTGCCCGTGCTCGAGGTGGACGGGATACAGCAAGGTTTCTGGCGCGTGGACGGTGCGCGCCTTGCCCGCCTCCTGGCATGATCGTCCAGGCAGTGTGTGCGTACGCCCGCGACACAGTGGTCGCGGGGAGGGGAGCAGCACGTGGTCGAGCTCAGTGACGGGACAGTCCCCGCGGCAACCGTGGGGAGGCTGCCCTACTACCTGCGTGCCCTCCGGGACCTCGCGGCGGAGGGGGTGGGCCTCACGTCCTCGACGGAGCTCGCCGAGCGGTCGGGCGTGAGCTCGGCGCAGCTGCGCAAGGACCTCTCGTACCTGGGCTCGTTCGGCACGCGCGGCGTCGGGTACGACGTCGAGTCGCTCGCCTCGTACATCACCGTCGCCCTGGGGCTCGAGACCGAGCACCGGCTGGCGATCGTCGGCATCGGCAACCTCGGTCACGCCCTGGCGAACTACTCCGGGTACGCGACCCGCGGCTTCCAGGTGGTGGCGCTGCTCGACGCCTCGCCCGAGGTGGTCGGCACGCGCGTGGCCGGCGTGACCGTGGAGCACGTGCGCGAGGTGGCCGACGTCATCGAGCGCGAGCGCGTCTCGATGGTCGTGCTGGCCCTGCCCGGCCACGGTGCCCAGGACGTGGCCGACGCCGTGGTGGGCTCCGGCGTCCGGGAGATCCTGAACTTCGCGCCGGTGGCGCTCCAGGTGCCGGACGACGTGGTGGTCCGCTCGGTCGACGTCGGCGGCGAGCTGCAGATCCTGGCGTTCCACGCGGCCACCCGCGCCGCCGCGGTCTGACCCCGCCCGGAAACGACTGATCCTGGCTCACCAGGCTCGGGGCGACCGTGTCCCGAAGGACGATGGTCGCCACGAGTCTGCTGAACCAGGATCAGGAGCGCCGCCTACCCGGCGACGGCGGGAGTCGCTCAGGCCTTGGCGATCGCGCTGACGTCCAGCGTGATCTTGACCTTGTCGCCCACCAGGAAGCCGCCGGTCTCCAGCGTGGCGTTCCACGTGAGGCCGAAGTCCTTGCGGTTGACCTCGAGGTTGGCCTCGAAGCCGGCGCGGTCGTTGCCGAACGGGTCCTTGGCGGTGCCGGTGAACTCGGTCTCGAGCTCGACGCCCTTGGTGATCCCGTTGATGGTCAGGTCGCCCAGGATGACGTAGTCGTCGCCGTCGGCCTTGATGCTGGTCGAGGAGAAGGTCCAGGTCGGCTTCTCGTCGGCGTGCCAGAAGTCGGCGCTCTTCAGGTGGCCGTCACGACCGGCGTCGCCGGTGCTCACGGAGGCCGCGTCCAGCTCGGCGGTGACGCTCGACGACTCCAGGTCCTCGCCCACCGTGATGGTGCCCGAGGTGACCGCGATGCTGCCGCGCACCTTCGCGATGCCGGCGTGGCGGACGGAGAAGGAGGCAGCGGTGTGGGAGGGGTCGATGTCGTAGGTGCCGGCGGTGAGACCAGCGGGGAGCGGGGTGGCCATCAGGGGGACTCCTTGTGGGTGCGGCGGTTGAGGTAGATAGTTGAGGGATCAACTAGATCTGATGCGTTCCAACATAACGGGTCCCGTAACGTATTCCTAGAGGGCGCTCGGAGCGTCGCAGATCACATCGGGGCCGGGGGACGTCGGCACCGGGGCGCCGGGTCACCCTCCTGGCAGCTCGGCGAGCACGAAGGCGGTGGGCGAAGTGGCAGCGGAGACGATCGAGGAGTCCGACCTCTGGCTGACGGAGGAGCAGCAGGGCTCCTGGCGGCACTATCTCGAGGGCACCGCCCGGTTCGTGGAGGCGCTCGGCGCGGTGCACGACCGGTCCCTCGACCTCACTCTCGGCGAGTACAGCCTGCTGGTGCAGCTCTCGGAGGCGCCGGAGCGCACCATGCGGATGTCGACGCTCGCGGACGGCCTGGTGCTGTCGCGCAGCCGGCTCACGCACACGGTCGCCCGGATGGAGGCACGCGGTCTGGTGGCGCGGCAGGCAGCCGAGGGCGACCGGCGCGGGGTCAACTGCACCATGACCGACGCCGGCTTCACGGCGCTCGAGGCCTCGGCGCCGGGGCACGTCGCCGCGGTGCGCCGGATCATGGTGGACGCTCTGGACCCCGAGGAGTTCGCGGCGCTCGGCAGGATCATGGCCAAGGTCGCGGCGTCCTCCAAGGTCTCGGGCGGCACGGAGCAGGGCCTCACTGCCTTCTGCGACTGACCAGGTCCCGCGGCACGTGTCAGACGCACAGGTCACCCGAGGGATCCGTGCGTCTGACACGCGGGTGGTGGGGATGGGTTGGCCCTACTCCGTCAGGACGCGGCTGAACATCGGCCGGTACGCGAACCCGGCGAGCAGTCCGCCCAGGATCGGGAACACGATGAAGACCCAGAGCTGGCCCCACGCCCAGCCGCCGGCGTAGATCGCGGTCGCGAGAGACCGGGCGGGGTTCACCGAGGTGTTCGTGATCGGGATCGACACCAGGTGGATCAGTGTCAGCGACAGGCCGATCGCCAGCGGTGCGAAGCCGGGGGAGGCGATCCGCGCCGTCGCGCCGAGGATGACGAACAGGAAGACGGCGGTCAGGACGGTCTCGGTGAGGATCGCGGAACCGAGCCCGAACCCGTCCGGTGAGTGCTCGCCGAACCCGTTCGCCGCGAAGCCCGACTCGCGCGCGGCGTCGAAGTAGCCGTCGGGCCCACCCAGTGCGATCAGCGCGAGCACGCTGGACCCGAGCACACCGCCGATGACCTGCGCGACGACATAGCCGCCCACGTCGCTCCACGAGAACCGGCCCGACGCCGCCAGGCCCAGCGTCACGGCCGGGTTGAAGTGCCCGCCGGAGATGGGACCGAGCGCGAACGCGCCGACCACCACGGTGAGGCCGAAGGCCAGGGCGACGCCGAGGAAGCCCACCCCCACGGTGTTGGTCTCGGCGTCGGGAAAGTTGGCGGCGAACACCGCGGTACCGCAACCACCCAGCACGAGCACGAAGGTGCCGAGTGCCTCGGCACCCAGGCGCGCATACATGGCAGGCGATGCTGTCTCACTCATGTGGAGCCCCCTTGCTTGCATCTGACGGTTTCGTGGCGAAACCTTTCCGCCGAATGTAGGTCGGCGACACCGGATCGGCGCGAGATGACGTAATGCACACTCGCCGGAGGTCACGGGCACCCAGGGTCGGATGGGAGACTGTGGGTCATGGTTTCCACGACGGTTCACCTGCTGCGTCACGGCGAGGTGTACAACCCCGACGGCCTGCTGTACGGGCGCCTGCCCGGATACCGGCTGTCCGACCGTGGCCAGGCGATGGCCAAGATCGTCGCCGACCACCTGACCAGCACCGGCCGGGACGTGACCCACGTGGTGGCGTCCCCGCTGCAGCGGGCGCAGGAGACTGCCGCCCCCGTCGCGCAGGGCTTCGGCCTGGAGCTCGCGACCGACGACCGCATCATCGAGGCCGACAACCGGTTCGAGGGCCTGGCCGTGTCCGGACCCGGCGGCGGTGCGCTGAAGAACCCTCGCAACTGGCCGCACATGTGGAACCCGTTCCGCCCGTCGTGGGGTGAGCCCTACACGGAGCAGGTCGAGCGCATGCGCCTGGCCGTGCAGGACGCCCGCCGAGCCGCGGAGGGCCACGAGATCGTGCTGGTCAGCCACCAGCTGCCCATCTGGCTCACCCGCCGGGCCCTGGAGGGCGGCACGCTCTGGCACGACCCGCGCAACCGGCAGTGCAACCTCGCGTCCCTGACGTCCCTGCACTTCGAGGACGACCGGTTCGTCGGCCTGCACTACACGGAGCCCGCCGCGGAGCTCTACGACGGCGCGAGCAAGGTCGCCGGCGCGTGATGCGAGGCAAGACCGTCAAGGCGGTCCAATGGGTAGTGGTCGTCGGCATCGTGCTCGGCCTGGTCGTCTCGCTCGCGGCGTGCAGCCCCGAGGACTCGGGCGCCGGCGACGTCGTCGGACAGGGGTACGTCTCCGGTGACGGCTCCGTCCAGACGTACGACCTCGGCGAGCGCAAGGGTCCCGTCACCATCACGGGCACCGACTTCGAGGGCAACGACGTCGACACCTCCGGCTGGGCGGGCGACGTCGTGGTCGTCAACACCTGGTACGCCTCGTGCGCACCGTGCCGTGCGGAGGCCCCCGAGCTCGTGAGCCTCGCCGGGTCGAAGGACGGCGTGCAGTTCCTCGGCATCAACACCGAGGACGACGCCGGCGCCGCCCAGGCGTTCGAGCGCACCTTCGAGGTGCCGTACCCGAGCATCGAGGACCGCACCGGCAAGGTCATCGCGGGCCTGTCCGGCGTCGTGCCGCTGCAGGCCGTCCCGTCCACCGTGGTGCTCGACCAGGAGGGCGGCGTGGCCGCCCGGGTGATCGGACAGGTCGAGGGGTCCACCCTGGAAGCGCTCATCGACGAGGTCCTGGCGGAGGCCGCCTGATGCTCGCCGGCTCGATCGCGACCGCCGTCGGCGGCGGCTTCGCGAGCACCGCGTTCAGCGGGTCGCTGCTGCTGGCGGTGCCCGTGGCGCTGCTCGCAGGCCTCGTCTCGTTCGCCTCGCCGTGCGTGCTGCCGCTCGTGCCCGGCTACGTCGGGTACGTGAGCAGCATGGCCGCCGCGTCGGCCGGGACCACCCCCGGCATCGTGAGCACCCGCACCAAGCCCGCCCGCGGCCGCGTGGTCGGCGGGGTCGCGCTGTTCGTGCTGGGCTTCACCGTCGTGTTCGTCTCGTTCGGCGCCGCGTTCGGCGGCCTGGGCGCCTACCTGGTGCGCTGGGAGGACGTGATCATCCGTGTGCTCGGCGCCGTGGTGATCCTGCTCGGCCTCGGGTTCCTCGGGGCAGTCCCGTTCCTGCAGCGCGAGGCCCGGTTCCACCTGACGCCGCGCGCGGGCCTGTGGGGCGCGCCGCTGCTCGGCGTCGTCTTCGGGCTGGGCTGGACCCCCTGCATCGGACCGACCCTGGGCGCGGTGCAGGCGCTTGCGATCGACGAGGCGTCCGCGGGTCGCGGCGCACTGCTGGGCGTCGCCTACTGCATCGGTCTGGGCGTGCCGTTCCTGCTCGTGGCCCTCGGGCTGCAGAGCTCGGAGCGCATGCTGGACTTCCTGCGCAAGCACCGCCTGGCGGCGCTGCGCATCGGCGGCGGAATGCTGGTCCTGGTCGGGCTGCTGCTGGTCACCGGGCTGTGGACGCAGCTCACCGGGGCCATGCAGCTCTGGATCGGTGGATTCGAGACGGTGATCTGATGGCCGGCCGTACCCGCAGCAGCGACAGCAGGGAAGGCACGTACGTCCCCGAGGGCATCGCGGACGAGTTCACGCAGGGCGAGCCCGCGGAGGCGCCGTCGCCGGGCGAGAAGCCGCAGCGGCCCAACGCGCCCGCGCTGGGCCTGGTGGGCACGCTGCGCTGGATGTGGCGCCAGCTCACCTCGATGCGCGTGGCGCTCATGCTGCTCATGCTGCTCGCCGTCGCGGCCGTGCCCGGGTCGGTGCTGCCGCAGCGCAACCAGGACGCCGCCGGCGTCATCGAGTACCTCGCCGACCACCCGACCGCGGGGGAGTGGCTCGACAGGGCCGGCTTCTTCGACGTCTACTCGTCGGTCTGGTTCTCCGCGATCTACATCCTGCTGTTCGTCTCGCTCGTCGGCTGCATCCTGCCGCGGTCGGCGGCGCACTACCGCGCCCTGCGCGGCCGCCCGCCGCGCGTCCCGTCCCGGTTCAACCGGTTCCCGGCCAAGGCCACCGCGACCACGGACGCCACGCCCGAGGAGGCGGCGGACGCCGTCGCCGCCCGCCTGCGCGGCAAGCTCTCCTGGCTGCCCCTGTTCCGTGTGGACCGGGGTGAGGAGGCCGCGCGGGGCACGCGTCCCGCGGCAGCCACCGTGAGCGCCGAGCGAGGCTACCTGCGCGAGACCGGCAACCTCGTCTTCCACCTGGCCCTGGTGGGCCTGCTCGTGTCCGTCGCGACCGGTCAGATGCTGCACTACCGCGGCCAGGCCATCGTCACCGAGGGCCGCGGCTTCGCCAACGCGGTGGTGGACTACGACACGTTCGAGAAGGGCTCGTGGTTCCGCCCCGAGTCCCTGGTGCCGTTCTCCATGACGCTCGACGAGTTCGAGTCCGAGTTCGCGAGCGACACCGTCGCCTTCGCCCAGGCCCGCGACTTCACGGCGCACGTGACCGTCGCCGAGCCGTCGGGCGCGGAGCGGAGCGAGCAGATCAAGGTGAACCACCCGATCGTCGTCGACGGCGCCAAGATCTACCTCCAGGGCAACGGCTTCGCGCCCGAGATCACCGTGCACGACGCCGACGGCGCGGTCGCCTTCTCCGGGCGGGTCACCTTCATCCCCGAGGACACGATGTACACGTCCCGCGGCGTCGTGAAGGTGCCGGACGTGTCGTCCGGGCTCGACCAGATCGGGCTCGTGGGCTACTTCCTGCCCACGGCCGAGGTGAACGAGGACGGGTCCGCCCGCTCGGCGTTCCCGCAGCCCGTGGACCCGCTGCTCGTGCTCGAGGTGTACACGGGCGACCTCGGCCTCGACGACGGCTCGCCCCAGAACGTGTACGAGCTGGACACGGCGAACCTCACGGCCGCCGTCGACGACCAGGGGCAGCGCATCAAGGTGCTCGCGCGCCCCGGCGAGACCGTCGAGCTCCCGGACGGGCTCGGCACCCTGACCCTCGGTGAGGAGCTGCCGCGCTACGTCGCCCTCGACCTGCGGCACGACCCCTCGCTCGCGTTCGTGCTGGTCTTCGCGCTCCTCGCGCTCGCGGGGCTCAGCGTCTCGCTCTTCACGCCGCGCCGCCGCGTCTGGGCCCGGGCGTACCCCGGGCCGGACGGCGCTACGGTGGTCGAGGTCGCGGGACTCGCCCGGGGCGACGACGCCGGCCTCCAGGCCGAGGTCGACCGGGCGCTGGCGGCCGTCACCGGGACCGAGCCCGAACCCGGGGCCACTCGTCGAGAACCTCAGCAACCGCGCATCGCGACCAGATCGGAAAAGGACTGAACATGGAGCTGGCAAACCTCAGCGTGCTGCTGGTCTGGGGGGCGGCGACCGCGCTCGCCATCGGATTCATCGCGTTCGCGGTGGACCTGTCGCGCCTGTCCGGCGCCAAGGTGGACGCGCGGGACGCGGCCCGCAGCCGGGCGAAGGTCGCCGTCGGCGCGGGCGTGGAGGACGCGCCCGTCGACGCCCCGGTGGACGACGCCGGCCCGGCCGCGCCGGTCAGCCGCAAGCTCGCCGGGATCGGGATGTCCGTGACCTGGCTGGCGGCGGCGCTGCTGCTGATCGCCATCGTGCTGCGTGGCATCGCGGCCGGCCGCACGCCGTGGGCCAACATGTACGAGTTCGCGCTGGTCGGCACCTTCGTGGCCGTCGCCGTGTTCGTCGGCGTGAACACGCGCCGCGACGTGCGGTTCCTCGGCGCGTTCGTGGCCGGTCTGGGCGTGCTGTTCCTGGTGCTGGCCCAGGAGAAGTTCTTCGTCGCGGCGATGGGCGTGCAGCCCGCGCTGCAGAAGTACTGGCTCGTGCTCCACGTGGGCGTCGCCATCGTGGCGACCGGTATCTTCACGGTCGCGTTCGTGACGTCGGTGCTGCAGCTCCTGCGCGACGCCCGTGACAACGGCTCGGCGATGCTCGGCAGCCGGCGCTGGGGCTGGCTCGACCACACCGCGACGCCGGGCGCTCTGGAGTCGCTCTCGTTCCGCCTGAACTCGGTCGCGTTCGTGCTGTGGACCTTCACGCTCATCGGTGGCGCCATCTGGGCCGAGGACGCCTGGGGCCGTTACTGGGGCTGGGACCCCAAGGAGGTCTGGAGCTTCATCGTGTGGGTGGTCTACGCGGCCTACCTGCACGCGCGCACCACGCGCGGCTGGTCCGGGAGCCGGGCCGCCTGGTTCGTCGTGGCGGGCTACGCGTGCGTGCTGTTCAACTTCACCGGCGTGAACCTGATCTTCAACGGGAAGCACTCGTACTCGGGCCTGTGACGGTCCGCTGACCCGGAGCCGCTGACGCAAGAGGGTCCGCCCTGAGAAACTCTTCTCGGGGCGGACCCTCTTGCGTCAGCGGCGGCGGGAGCCGGTCAGCTGGACTCGGTGTCGTCGTCCTTGGCCTCCTGGCGGCCGCGGGCCTCTCGCTCGCGCTTGCGCTTCTCCTGCTCCAGCAGCCACAGGAACTCCGGGTCGTCGTCCGGGGCCACGGGGCCGGAGGGGCGGCGCGGGCCGGGACGCGGGGGCGGCGTCGGGCGGCTGCCGCCGGAACCGGGGCCCGTGGCGGGGCCGGCGCCGGACCGCCGGCTGACCCGCACCACGATCCACGAGATCGCGCCGAGCAGCGGCAGGAGGACGATGAGGAGTACCCAGAGCCAACGGGGCAGACCTGCGCGTTCGTCCTCGTCCGCGCCCCAGACATCGGTCAGGGCGTAGGCCATGAGTCCGACGATCACCAAGATCAGGAGTACGCGAGGCATACCCCCAGCCTACGGTGGGTTGGCGCGGGCAGGGCAGCCTCTGACGTGACGTTCGCCCCGATGTTGCCCGCGGGGCCGCCGTCGTGCCGTTGTGACGCCCGCCCGGCCTACCATGGGTGGGTGCCCCTCGTGATCTACTCCCTGCTCCGCATCGCGCTCGTCGCCGCGGCACTCGGCGTGCTGTACCTGGTCGGCCTGCGGGGCTGGCTGCTCCCGGTGGTCGCCGTCGTGGTCGCGCTGGCCGTGTCGTACCTGACCCTGGGCAGGCCGCGGGACGCCGCGACGCGGTGGATGGCCGACCGGGCCGAGCGCCGCGCCGCGCAGCGCGCCGCCACCCCGAAGGTCGACGCCGACGCCGCCCACGAGGACGCGCAGGTCGACGAGAAGCTCCGCACGGACTGAACCTCGCGCACGTGTCAGACGCCCAGGCCACTCTGGTGACCTGGGCGTCCGACACGTTCACGGGGTTTCAGAGCGACAGGCCGAACCAGAGCAGCAGGCCGTAGCCCAGCTCGTACAGGCCCGTGCCGGCCAGCACCGGGACGAGCAGCTTGCCGCGCGCCCCGGCGAGGATCGGGATCGACAGCAGCGCCGCCGGGCCGAGCAGCAGCAGGACCACGAGGGACCACGGCGCCCAGAACGCGCACACCGCGCCGAGCAGCACCGGCACCCAGATCATCGCGATGTACACGCGGCGCGCGCGGTAGTCGCCCAGCCGCACGGCCAGCGTGCGCTTGCCGGCGAGCACGTCGGTGGGGATGTCGCGCAGGTTGTTGACCATGAGCAGCGCGCAGGCGATCAGGCCCACGCCCACCGCACCGAGCACCGCGGGCCAGGTGATGGTGTCGGCCTGCGTGTAGGTGGTGCCGAGCACCGCGACGAGGCCGAAGAACACGAACACCGCGATCTCGCCCAGGCCCCGGTACCCGTACGGCGTCCTGCCGCCCGTGTAGTACCAGGCGGCGACCACGCTCACCGCGCCGACGGCGAGCAGCCACCAGTGCCCCGAGACCGCGCACAGCACCAGGCCCAGGACCGCGGCGACGCCGAACGCGACGAAGGCGGCGGTCTTGACCGCACGGGGCGCCGCGGCACCCGAGGCGGTCAGCCGCATGGGGCCCACGCGGTCCAGGTCGGTGCCGCGCACGCCGTCCGAGTAGTCGTTGGCGAAGTTGACGCCCACCTGCAGCGCGAGGGCGACGCCGAGCGCCAGCAGCGCGGGCAGCGCCGCGGAGGAACCGACCTGGGCGGCCGCGCCCGTACCGACCATGACCGGTGCCGCCGCCGCCGGCAGCGTGCGGGGCCGGGCCCCGGAGATCCACTCGGCGGCAGTGGCCATCAGTGCGTCCTTCGTTCGTGGGGTGTGCCTGGGTTCTCGAGACACCAGGACCGGGCCTGCGCGCGGTCCTGGCGGAGGAACGAAGTCATGGTCGCACGGGTTCCCGCCCCGCCCGCACGACGGCGTCGCGTACCGCCCGGCGGTCCACCTTGCCCGGGCCCCGGGTCGGCAGGGCCGCGGCGAGGTAGACCCGCCGGGGCGCGGCGGGTGCCCCGAGCGCGTGCCCGACGGCGGAACGGAGCCCGGCGAGCAGCTCGGGGGTCCCGTCGGTGAGGACCGGGCCGGCGGCCGTGTGCGCGGGGCCGGCGTCCGCGTGGCCCGGCAGAGCGAGGACGGCGACCACGGCCTGGCCCCACTCGTCGTCGGGCACGCCGACGACGCACGCCTCGCCCGGCGTGCCCAGCCCGGCGAGGTGCTCGGCGATCGCGGCCTCGACGGCGGCCGGGGCGACGTTGACGCCGCCGGTGAGGATCACGTCGTCCGCCCGCCCGAGGATCGTCAGGCGGCCCGCGTCGAGGCGGCCCAGGTCGGAGGTGCGGAACCAGCGTGTGCCGTCGGGGTCGGTGCGGAACGCGGCGGCCGTCGCCGCGGCGTCGCCCACGTAGCCCTCCGCGAGCACGGGTCCGGACAGCTCGACGACACCGGTGCGCGGGGCGTCGTCGGGGTCGGGGCGGGGAGCGTCGTCCGCACCGGTGCCGGGGCCGGCCAGCCGCACCCGTACCCCCGCCAGCGGGACGCCGTCGTACACGCAGCCGCCGCTGGTCTCGGACATGCCGTAGGTGGTCACGGCGCGCACGCCCGCGGCCCGCGCGCGGCCCAGGAGCGCGGCGGGCGTCGCGGCGCTGCCGACCAGCACGGCGTCGAACCGCGCGAGCTCCGCCAGGCCGTCGCCGCCGCCGGTCCCGTCGTCCTCGCCGTCCGCCGCCGCGACGAGCCGGTGCAGCTGGGTGGGCACGATCGAGACGTAGGCGCGCTCGCCCTCGTGGCCGGCCAGGAAGTCGCGAGCCAGGGCCGCGAACGCCGCCGGGGTGAACGGGGTCAGGTCACCGACGCGCACCTCGGTGCCCGCCACGACGGTCCGGTTGACCACCTGGACACCGGCCACGTGCGTCGGCGGCAGCACCAGCAGCCACCGGCCGGGCCCGCCGAGGCGCTCGTGGGTCGCCTCGGCCGAGGCCCGGAGGGCGGCAGCGCTCAGCGCGACCTCACGGGGGTTTCCCGTGGAACCGGAGGTCCGGAGCACGAGCGCGGTCCCGGGCGGGGCGACGGCGTCGGACAGGCGGGGCTGCGGGGCGTAGGCGGGGCCGCCGTCGAGGGCGTCCCGGACGGCGCGCACCACGGCGCTCGTCGGGTCGGTCAGCGTCACCTCCTGAGCGTAAGCGCGTCCGACGGGCCGGGCGGCGGGCGGATCTGTAACGTGTGCGCCACACGGACCCCTCGGGGGCTCGGCATCGATCGCTCGCGGAGGAGAACCGATGACGCGTTGGACGACGGCGGTTCGTGCCACAGGTGCGGCCATGGCGACGGCACTCGTGCTGACCGGCTGCGGCGGCGGCACCCGGGCGGAGGCCATGCCCGCCCCCACCACGACGGTCGCGGCCGAGGTCCGGACGGACCGGAGCGCCCCGCCCGACCCCGACGTCCCGCTGGTGTGGCCGCTCACGGGGGTGCGCACCGAGAAGATCGCGGCGCGTCCGGCAGTGTCGGTCAAGATCGAGAACGCGACCGCGGCCCGGCCGCAGCGCGGGCTGAACGAGGCTGACATCGTGTGGGAGGAGGTCGTCGAGGGCGGGATCACCCGGTTCGTCGCGACCTACCACTCGAAGCTCCCGGAGGCCGTGGAGCCGGTGCGCTCCGTGCGGCCGATGGACCCCGCGATCGTCGCGCCGCTCGACGGCATCCTGGTGTTCTCCGGCGGGCAGGGCCCGTTCATCAAGGCCACCAAGCGGGTCGGTACCCAGACGATCATCATGGACGACGGCGACCCCGGCTTCCGGCGCGACCCCGCCCGCGAGGCGCCGCACAACGTGATCGGCACCATGTCCACGTTCCTGGAGCAGGCAGACGGCGAGCGGACCACCCCGCCGCCGGCCCAGTTCGAGTACGCGGCCAAGCCGGGCCAGGGCTCGGCGCCGCAGGCCGGCCGGTACGTGCGGTCGGTCGACGTGCGGCTGTCGTCGCTCCAGCGCACCGTCTGGCTCTGGGACCGGGAGAGCAAGCGCTACCTGCGCAGCGAGGGCACCACGAAGTCTGTCTCCGCCGACGGCCGCCGGCACGGCGCGCGCAACGTGCTGGTGCTGTCCACCGAGGTGGTCAACACCAAGTTCGTGGACCCCGCCGGGGCGCCGGTGCCCGAGCACAAGCTCGCGAAGAGGGACGGCAAGGGCGTGCTCCTCTCCATGGGGCACGCCATCTCGGTGCGCTGGTCCAAGAAGAGCCTGAACGCCCCGATCGTGCTGAAGGTACCCGGTGGCAGGACCGCCGAGCTCGACCCTGGCAACACCTGGGTCGAGCTCGTGCCGCGGGGCAAGGGGAGCTGGGAGCTGGGCTGACCGGCCGACGTCGCCGGCGCGGGTATTCTTCCCGCACGGCGACGGCGTACGGCCGTCGTGGCTGATGAGAGAGCTTTCATCCGGGTCTCATCACGAGTTCATGGCGGGCTTGTCGAATAGCGACGTCGCACCCTCGCGTCCCTCGACAAGAAAGCGTGGCCGTCATGAGCATCCTCGACACGTCATCGGAGCTGCGCGGGCTCGACCCGCATCCCGTCGCCACCCCGCTGCGGGTCGGCGGCGCCGTACCCGCGCTGACGCCGGACCCGGCCACGCGCCGTCTGCTGCGGGCCAAGAAGGCCTACTCCACCCGGTTCGTCGCCGCGGCGATCGAGCGGGACCCCGCCGCGTTCGGGCTGGTCACGGACCTGTCCGGCGCACCGCGCCCCGGTGACGTGGTGCTCGCGCGGGTCGTGACGATCGGCCAGCACCGTCGGCTGGAGTCGCCGGACTCCCGCCGACAGATCCTGTTCGAGGGCGACGAGATCGTCGTGGCGTACGGGTCGCGGTACGCCGCCGACCAGTTCCTCGCCGTGCTCCCGGAGGACCTCGGGCCGTGCCACCTCGCCGCCGCCGGCGGGCTCGCCTCGCGGGTCGTGGACCGGCACGCCGCGATCAAGGACGCCACGGTGATCGAGCCCGTCGGCCTGCTGACGGCCGGGGGAGCGGTGGTGAACCTCGCGACCCACGCGCCGCACCAGGTGCGCGCGGCGGGCAGCGCGGCCGGGAACGCCACGCGTGTCCGGGTGGTCGCCGTCATCGGCACGTCGATGAACTCCGGCAAGTCCACCACGCTGGCCTGCCTCGCCCACGGCCTGGCCGCCGCCGGCCTCACGGTGCACGCGGGCAAGGCGACGGGCACGGGCGCGGGCAACGACGCCCACCACTTCGTCGACGCGGGCGCTGACCACGTGGTCGACTTCACCGACTTCGGCTTCCCGAGCACGTTCGGGCTTCCCTTCGAGGACGTGCGCGACGTCTTCGCCACGATGGCCGACGTGCTCGCCGCCCCGGCCCGGCCGGGGGCGCCCGCGCCCGACGTGGTGCTGATCGAGATCGCCGACGGTGTCTACCAGGGCGAGACCGGCCGCCTGCTCGTCGACGACGCCTTCCGGTCCGTGGTGGACCGCGTGGTGTTCGCCGCGGGGGACGCGCTCGGCGCGAGCGGCGGCGTCGCGGCGCTGCGGGCCCTGGGCTGCGAGCCGTCGGTCGTCTCGGGCGTGCTCACGGCCTCGCCGATCGCCACCGCCGAGGCCCGTCGAGCTCTCGACGTGAGCGTGGTGCCGACCTACGACCTGTGCCTGCCCGCCGTCGCGTGGGCCGCCGCGGGGCTCACCGGCGCGGCGCCCGTCGGGTCGATCCTGCCCGTCGACCAGGTGCAGCCCGGCTCCCTCGGCGAGGTGTCGCTCGGGCCGGTCGGGGACACCCAGGTCGGCGAGGGCCATGCGGTCGCCTGAGCCGGCGAGGTCGGCCGGGACCGGGCGGCCGGCAGAACCGGCCGAGCCGGGCGTCCTGCCGCGGGTCTACGTCGGCGCCCGACGGCGCTGGGTGGTCGGCCTCGCCGCGCTCGGCGTCGGCCAGGGCGCGCTCGGTGCCGTGGGCGCCTGGGCGCTGACCCAGCTGCGCCCGGGCGGCACCTGGCCGATCGTCGTCGCGATCCTGAGCATCGTGGCCACCGCGGTGGCGATCGGCGGGCTGCGCATCGAGGAGCGGGTCGTCGCCGAGCGGCTCGGCCAGGACTACGTGCGCGAGCTGCGGCGCGAGCTCGTGGAGTCCGAGCTCACGCCGGGCAGCAGCACCCACCTGGGCATCACCGTGGCCCGGACCACCAACGACCTCGCGAGCGTGCGCAACTGGGTGTCGCAGGGCGTGGGCCCGCTGGCGGCCGGGATCCCGCTGATCGCCGGGTCGGCCGTGGGGCTCACGGTGCTCGACCCGTACCTCGGGATCGGATTCCTGCTCCCGCTCGGCCTGCTCGCCGCCGTGATGGTGCCGTGGGCGCGCACCGCGTATCTCAAGTCGCGGCGGCTGCGGCGTGCCCGCGGGCGCATGGCCACGCGGATCGCCGACACCGTCGGGGCGTCGGAGGGCATCATCGCGGCGCGCGGGGCGGGCCGGGAGCTCGACCACATCGACTCGGCGTCCGCCGACGTCGTGGACCGCGCCGTCGACCGGTCGGCGACCGTCGGCGCGCTCCGGGCCGGGGGCACGGTCGCCGCACTGCTGGCGACGCTCGCCGTTGCCGCCGTCGGTGTGGTGCGCGGGCTCGACCCCGCGATCACGGTCGCGGCGATGGCCATGGCGGGCCTCGCCTCGACGCCGATCGTCGATCTCGGGCGCATCGTCGAGTACCGGCAGACCTTCCTGGCCGCCCGTGCGGTGCTCGTCCCCGCGCTGGCCGACGCCGCCCGCCGGCGGGTCGAGCACGAGCGCGCGAGCAGCGCGGCGGCGTCGGCCGACCGGCCCGACGGCGCGGACGAGCCCGGCCGGGTGCACGTGGTGGTGCCCGGGCTGGTGCCGGGCGATGCTCCGCTGAGCGCCGGTGCGGGCGCCCGCATCCGCCTGACCGGCGACGACCCGGACGCCCCGCTGCGCCTGATGCGGCGGATCGTCGGGCTCGACCTCGCACCGTCCGGCACGACCGACGAGATCTGGGTGGCCGGGCGCAACCTGCGGGGTGTGGCGCCCGCGGACGGGCGCAAGCTCGTGGGCCTGGCGACCCGCGGCACCGTGTTCGAGCGCGGCACGCTGCGGCGCGCGCTCCGCTACCGCCGTCCAGACCTGGACGACGCCACGGCCGACGAGGCGTTCGCCGATGTGGGCCTCGGCGTGGACCGGTTCGCGGACGGGCCGCGGACCGTGCTGCGGGCCGGCGGGGAGCCGCTGACCGTCGACGAGCGCGCGCGGCTCGCCCTGGCCCGCGCGATCTACGGCGAGCCGCCGCTGCTCCTGGTCGCGGACCTCGACCGTGACCTGGACGAGGAGGGCCGCGGCCGGCTCGCGGGAGTCCTCGCGGCGTACCCGGGTGTGGTGCTGTTCGCGGGGCCCGACGAGCTCGCGGAGGCGCTGGGCGCCCGGGAGTTCCGGCTGACCGCGGAGCCGGTCCCGGTCACCCCTGACGGCCGGGCGGCCGACGACGACGGCGAGTAGCGAGCGAGGGCTACCGGTGCGGGTGGTCCGGCGGACAACCCGACCCGCGGGGGTGCGCCGCGTCAGTAGTAGTAGGGGAACGCCGACCAGTCCGGGTCGCGGCGCTCCAGGAACGCCTCCTTGCCCTCGACCGCCTCGTCCGTCATGTACGCCAGCCGCGTCGCCTCACCCGCGAACACCTGCTGGCCGGCGATGCCGTCGTCGGCGGCGTTGAACGCGAACTTGAGCATCCGGATGGCCTGCGGCGACTTGCCGGCGATGATCCGCGCGTACTCCAGCGCCAGCCCCTCCAGGTCCTCGTGCTCGGCCACCTCGTTGACGGAGCCCCAGCGCTCGGCGTCGTCGGCGGAGTACTCGCGGGCGAGGAAGAAGACCTCGCGGGCGCGCTTCTGCCCGAGCTGGCGGGCGAAGTAGGCGGAGCCGTACCCGGCGTCGAACGAGCCGACGTCGGCATCGGTCTGCTTGAACTTGCCGTGCTCGCGGCAGGCGACCGTGAGGTCGGCCACGACGTGCAGCGAGTGCCCGCCGCCGGCGGCCCAGCCGTCCACGACCGCGACCACGACCTTGGGCATGGTCCGCATCAGGCGCTGCACCTCCAGGATGTGCAGGCGCCCGGCCTTGGCGGGGTCGATCGAGTCCGCGTTCTCCCCCTCGGCGTAGCGGTAGCCGTCGCGGCCGCGGATGCGCTGGTCGCCGCCGCTGCAGAACGCCCAGCCGCCGTCCTTGGGGGAGGGGCCGTTGCCGGTCAGCAGCACCGTGCCGACGTCGGACGTCATGCGGGCGTGGTCCATGACCCGGTACAGCTCGTCCACCGTGTGCGGGCGGAACGCGTTGCGCACCTCCGGGCGGTCGAACGCGATGCGCACCACCGGCAGGTCGCGCGGTTCGGGGCCGCTGCGGTCGACGCCGCGGTGGTAGGTGAGGTCGGTCAGGTCCTCGAACCCGGCGACCGTGCGCCAGCGCTGCGGGTCGAACGTCTCGGAGACCTGACGGGGGAGTTCGGTGCTCGTGCTCACGCGGCCCAGCCTAGTTCGGCGAGACGGCGCCGAGCGCTCAGTGGTTGCCGCGGCCAGGTGTCCGGTGCGCGGCGCGACGTCGGTGTCGCTGCCGTTGCCGCCGGCCGACTTCCCGAGGTTCTGTTCGAGCCACGATGTTGCGACGTTTCAAGCCCTTGCCTACGGGCAGAGGCTCGCGGTCCGAACAGAACCTCAGGGGCGAAGGGCGAAGGGCGAAGCATGCTGCTCGTGGTTGCGCGCGGCCCTAGGGTGATCGCGAAGAGAGGAGCCCCACATGCTCGTTCGTCATCGCGGTCTCGAACCGTCGGTCGACCCGTCCGCGTACGTCGCCCCGTCGGCGACCGTCGTGGGCGACGTCCGCATCGCCGCCGGGGCCAGGATCCTGCACGGCGCGGTCCTCACCGCCGAGGACGGCGCCGTCGTCATCGGCGAGGACACGGTGGTGATGGAGAACGCCCTGGTCCGGGGCCGTGCGGATCACCCCGCCCGGATCGGCTCCGCGGTGCTGGTGGGCCCGCACGCTCACATCAACGGCAGCACCGTCGAGGACGAGGTCTTCGTCGCGACCGGTGCCTCCCTGTTCCCCGGCAGCGTCATCGGTGCCGGCGCGGAGGTGCGCATCAACGGGGTGGTGCAGGTCAACACGAGGATCGCCCCGGGGCAGGTCGTCCCGATCGGCTGGGTGGCCGTGGGCGACCCGGCGACGGTCCTGTCCCCGGACCGCCACGAGGAGATCTGGGCGATCCAGCGCGAGCTCGACTTCCCGGGCACGGTCTACGGGGTGGGCCGGGACGTGACGATGCGCGAGCTCATGCGCCGCCAGTCGGACTTCTACGGCGCGCACCGCGACGACGAAGCCGTGCGAACGTCGGACTGACTCCCGTTCGGCAGGCCGGATCTGACCGTCGGGAGCACCGGGACGGCCTCCGGGGCCTGCTGGCGTCACCTCAGGAGACCGGCCCCGGCCGTGGGGCGGGCGGGTCGATAGCCTGGACCCGTGCTGCTGATCGGTGAACCTCTTGTCTGGTCCACGCCCCTGCGGACCCGCTTTCGCGGGATCGACGTGCGCGACGGCGTCCTGCTCCGCGGCCCCGCCGGCTGGGGCGAGCTGTCCCCGTTCTGGGACTACGACGACGAGGAGTCGGCCACCTGGCTGCGCGCCGCGCACGAGGCAGCCTTCACCGGCTGGCCCGAGGCCGTCCGCGACAGCGTCCCCGTGAACGTGACCGTCCCCGCCGTCGGCCCCGAACGGGCACGTGAGATCGTGCTGGCCTCCGGCGGCTGCCGCACCGCCAAGGTCAAGGTCGCCCAGCGCGGCCCCGACGGCACCCTCGAACCCGTGGCCGCCGAGGCGGAGCGCGTCGCCGCCGTCCGCGACGCCCTCGGGCCCGACGGCGCCATCCGCGTCGACGCCAACGCCGCCTGGACCCCCGACGAGGCCCTGGCCCACCTCGCCGAGATCGACCGCGCCGCCGGCGGGCTGGAGTACGTCGAGCAGCCCTGCGCCGACGTCGACGAGCTGGCCCTGGTGCGCCGCAAGCAGGACGTGCCCGTCGCCGCCGACGAGTCCATCCGTCGCGCCTCCGACCCCATGCGGGTGGTGCGCCAGGAGGCCGCCGACATCGTGGTCCTCAAGGTCCAGCCCCTCGGCGGCGTCCGCGCCTGCCTCGACCTCGCGGAGCAGGTCGGCCTGCCCGTCGTGGTCTCGTCCGCGCTGGAGAGCTCCGTGGGGCTGGCCGCCGGCGTGGCGCTGGCCGCCGCGCTGCCCGAGCTCCCGTACGCGTGCGGCCTCGCGACGTCGCAGCTCCTGACGCACGACGTCGTCGCCCAGCCGCTGCTGCCCACGGGCGGCGCGCTCCCCGTGCGCCGCCCCGCCCCGTCGCCCGAGGCGCTCGCGGCCGCGGCCGCCGACGAGGCGACCACGCGGCGCTGGCTCGACCGGTACCACCGCCTGATCCGGATCCTGGAGGACGCATGACCATCCCGCCCGCCGTGGCCACCGCCCGCGCCCTGATCGCCGACCTGGTCAGCCGGGGTGTGCGCGACGCCGTGCTCGCGCCCGGCTCGCGCAGCGCCCCGCTCGCGTACGCGCTCGCCGAGGCCGCCGACGCCGGGCACCTCACCCTGCACGTCCGGATCGACGAGCGCGACGCGGGGTTCCTCGCGCTCGGCCTGTCCAAGGGCGCGGAGGGTGCGCCGGTCGCCGTCGTCACCACCTCGGGGACGGCCGTCGCGAATCTGCACCCCGCGGTGCTGGAGGCGAACCACGCGGGTCTGCCGCTGATCCTGCTCACCGCCGACCGGCCGCACGAGCTGCGCGGGACCGGCGCGTCGCAGACCACCGACCAGGTCGGCATCTTCGGCTCCGCGGTGCGCTACGCCGTGGACGTCCCCGCGCCCGTCGCCCCGGCCGGCGAGGACGACGCCGCGGCGGCGCTGCGCGACCTGCGGAGCGTCGCCGGTCGCGCGGTCGCCGCCGCACTCGGGTTCCGGTCCGGGCACCCGGGCCCGGTGCACCTCAACCTCGCGTTCCGCGACCCGCTGGCGCCGTCGGCCCCGCTGCCCGGGCTGCCCGCGCGCGACGCCGACGAGGGGCACCCGAAGCCCGACGCGCCGCTGGTCGTGCCCGCCGTGCACCAGCACCTCGGCTCGCCCGCGCTGCCCGGCGACCCGGAGCGTACGGTCGTGGTCGCGGGCGACGACGCCGGACCCGAGGCCAGGCAGCTCGCAGAGGCGCAGGGCTGGCCGCTGTTCGCCGAGCCGTCGTCGGGCGCGACGGGCGGGCCCAACGCGATCGCCGGCTACCGGATGCTGCTCGGCGCCGACGAGCTCGCCGGCGGCATCGAGCACGTGGTGGTGCTCGGACGCCCCACGCTCTCGCGCCCGGTGCAGCGGCTGCTGGGCCGCCCGTCCGTCGCGGTGACCGTGGTCACTCCCGGCGCGGGCCCGTGGCCCGACGCCGCCCGCAACGCCGCCGTCGTGCTCCCGGGCCTCGCGCCCGTCTGGTTCGAGCCTGCCGAGCGGCCGACCACGCCGTTCCTGGAGCGATGGCAGGCCGCCGGGGCGTCGGCCGCGATCGTGCTCGACGAGGCGACCAGCGACGACGCCGTGCTCGGCGGCCCGACCGCGCTGTCGGTGGCTCGTGCCGTGGCCCGCGTGCTCGGCCCCGCCGACCTGCTCGTCGTTGGCTCGTCCAACCCGGTGCGCGACCTCGAGCTCGTGCTGGGCCTCGACGGCCCCGGCCCCGCCGTCCTCGCCAACCGCGGCCTGGCGGGCATCGACGGCACCGTGTCGACCGCCGTCGGCGTGGCGCTCGCCGCCGCGCGGCGCGGGCTGCGCACGCGCGCCCTGCTGGGCGACCTCACGTTCCTGCACGACGTCGGCGGCCTGCTCCGCGGGCCCGACGAACCGCCGGTCGACCTGGAGATCGTGGTGGTGAACGACGACGGCGGGTCGATCTTCGCGACGCTGGAGCACGGCGCGCTGGCGGCGACCGGCGACGCCGCGAGCGCCACCTTCGAGCGGGTGTTCGGTACGCCGCACGGCGCGAACCTGGCGCAGCTGTGCGCGGGCTACGGGGTGGACCACCAGCTCGTCAAGGACGTGCCGACGCTGCGGCACGCGCTGCAGGCGCCGAGCCACGGCGTCCAGGTGATCGAGGTGCGCGTCCCGCGCGTCGACCGCCTGGCGGAGGTACACACCCTGGCTGATCGGATCCGCACCGGCCTCGGCTGAGTGGCGGTCCTCCGCCCTGCCGGGCAGCCTTCCGGGCGGCTCGGCAGGGCGGAGACCCGGCGCTCAGCGCGGTCTCGGGATATGCAGGGAACTCACAGACTCGTTTAAGCGTGGGACAAGGAACGGGGTGTCAACTAGTTCTGACTTCAAGGAGGGTCACGATGACCGACCAGAACAGCACCACGCCGCAGCCGGAGCAGCAGCCGTCCGGTACGCAGCCCACCGAGCAGCTGCCGGTCGCCGGTTCGGCTCCCGTCCCGAGCGCGGGCGCCGAGCAGTCCGCGACCCCCGCGCAGTCGACGGCTCCCGTACCGACGCCGGACCACGGCGCGACGCCGCAGGGAGCGCAGCCCGACGCCGCGCAGCCGCAGGGGGCCACGCCCGCCCCGGCCGCGGCGCCGGTACCGAGCCCGGCTCCGGCTCCCGCGCCGGGTGTCACGCCCGCCCAGGCCGCCCGTGCGCAGCACGCTCCGCAGGACCCCGCGGCGCAGCACCACGCGCCGCAGCACCAGCCCGCCCAGCAGCACCAGCCCGCGCAGCAGCACCAGCCCGCGCAGCAGCACCAGCCTGCGCAGCAGCACCAGCCCGCGCAGCAGCACCAGCCCGCGCAGCTCCCGGCCGCGCAGCTCCCGGCCCAGCCCCAGCAGCACCACACCACCCCGCTGCAGACCGTGGCCCCCGGCGCCGGCCCAGGCCCGTCCCCGGCCTACGTCAACCCGTACTCGGCCCCCGCGACGGTCGCGGCCGAGCCCCGGACCAGGAACCGCACCTGGGTTCCCGTGGTCGCCGCGGCCGCGGCCGCCGCGGTGCTGGCCAGCGCGGGTACGGCGGGCCTGATCACGCTGACCGGAGGTGCGGACAACGGCGCCTCCCTCGCGGACGTCGGTCAGTCGAACAGCCAGACCGTCCCGGTGAAGAGCTCCACGGTGGAGAACCCGGACTGGACGGCGGTCACCTCTGCCGTCGAGCAGTCCGTGGTGTCCATCCAGGTGCAGACCCAGGCGGGTGGCGCTGAGGGTTCCGGCGTCGTGCTCGACAGCCAGGGCCGCATCCTGACCAACAACCACGTGGTCTCCGGGGCGCAGACCGTGCAGGTCACGCTCAGCGACGGCAGCGTGTACGAGGCCAAGATCGTCGGCACCGACCCGACCACCGACCTCGCCGTCGTCCAGCTCACCGACCCGCCGTCGGACCTCAAGCCGGCCAAGTTCGCCGACTCGGACAACGTGGTGGTGGGCGAGCCCGTGATGGCGCTCGGCAACCCGCTGGGCCTGGCGAACACCGCCACGACCGGCATCGTGTCCGCCCTGGACCGCCCGGTCACGGCCAGCGCCGAGGACGGGTCCGACCAGGTGGTCACCAACGCGATCCAGATCGACGCCGCGGTCAACCCGGGCAACTCGGGTGGTCCGCTGTTCAACGCGTCGGGCGAGGTCATCGGCATCACGTCCTCGATCGCGACGCTGTCGAGCGGTGGTGGCGGGGCGTCCAGCAGCTCCGGCTCGATCGGCCTGGGCTTCGCGATCCCGGGCAACCTGGCGTCGCAGATCGGCGACCAGCTCAAGGAGAACGGCACCGCTCAGCACGCCTTCCTCGGCGTCTCGATGTCGGACGCCACCGCGACGGCGGACGGTGTCACCCGACGCGGCGCGGGTGTCGAGGACGTCGTCGCCGACTCGCCGGCCGGCAAGGCCGGCATCAAGCAGGGCGACGTGATCGTCGCGATCGACGGGTCGGCGGTCAACAGCCCGGAGTCGCTCACGGCGTTCGTCCGGGAGAAGGAGGCCGGTGCCAAGTCGGTGCTGACCGTGGTCCGCGACGGCAAGACGCAGGAGATCACGGTCACGCTCGCGGTCAAGGACGAGGCGGCCACCTCCTCGCAGGACCAGCAGGGCCAGCTGCCGGGCCAGGACCAGGGCCAGCAGGACGGCTCGGGCTCGGGTTCGGACCAGACCAACCCGAACAACATCCCGGACTGGCTGCAGCAGTTCTTCGACAACCAGGGCTGACCCTCTCCATTCCCTCGGGGGAGTGCCCTGGCGGGAGAGCAGCGGGGCGGGGCAGGACGCGGAACGGCGTCCTGCCCCGCCTCGTTCGCGTCCTGCGGGTCCGTGCCGCCGCCATATTCGCGTTCGACGGGTGAACTTCGCCCGTCCGGACTATTTTGATCCGCGTGTCTGGGACATACACCGTGGTCAGGACCCTCGGCCGGTCGGATGCCGCGCACGACATCCTCGAGGAGCTGCCGGAATGGTTCGGCATCGACAGGTTCACGCACGAGTACGTCGACGCCGCGGCCAGGTTCCCCAACTACGTGGCGGTCGCGACCGAGGATCCCGGGGTCGACGGCGGCGCCATCCCGGCCGACGACGTGCTGGGTGTGCTGCTCCTGGACCAGCGTTATCCGACGTCGGCCGAGGTGCACCTGCTCGCGGTGCGCCGCAAGCACCACCGGGCCGGCATCGGGCGCACTCTCATGGCGCGCGTCGAGGAAGACCTCCGCGCCCAGGGGGTGCGGCTCCTGAGCGTGAAGACGCTGGGGCCGTCGGCGTACGACCCGGGGTTCGACCAGACCCGGGCCTTCTACCGCGCCTGCGGCTTCCACCCGGTCGAGGAGTTCCCCGACCTGTGGGCCGACGACCCCTGCCTGCTGATGGTCAAGGCCCTCTGAGCCCCGACGGGCTCAGGCCTTGGCAGGTGCCCCGAACAGGGCCTCCGCGGCACCCGGCACCACGGCGGCGACGACGCCGCCCAGGCTGCGCTCGAGGTAGCCGACCAGCTCGTCGTCGGCCAGGTCGGAGTTGATGCCGCCGTCGACCAGGGCCTGCTCCGCGAGGGCCACCCAGGACCGGACCGCGATTCGCAGGAGCTCGGTCTCCTCCACGCCCAGCTCCAGCAGCACGGCCATCGCGCGCTCGGTCTGCTGGCGCCGCGCGTCCTCGATCACGGCCCGCACCTCCTCGTCGCCGCTGGCCGCGCCGCGCACGAGCGAGTAGAAGGTGGGTCCGTGCTCCCGGACGTACGCGACGAGCTGGCTCAGCGTGTTGGCCAGGCGCTCGGCGGGCGGGAGCTCCGGCTTGGGTTCCGAGGCGTGGAGCATGGAGTCGCGCGCGCGGCGCACGATCTCGTGGTGCAGGCCGTTCTTGGAGCCGAAGTAGTAGTACACGAGCCCCGTCGAGACACCGGCCTCGGCGGCGATCTCCTCGACGGTCACCTCGGCCAACGGGCGGTCCGCAAGAGTTGCGACACCCAGTGCGACGAGCTGGTTGCGGCGTTCCTCCGGACGGAGTCGCGTGCGTCGGGCTGTTGCCATGCGTCGAGCATATCCGGCAAGCTTTGCGCCGCCGTCAGCGAGTCAATTGACGGTGAGTCAGTAGTCGCGCTAACGTCGCGGCGGGACGACGATGCCGTCGCCCTCACATTGGCACAAGGGGAAAACCAATGAAGCTCAGCAAGCTCACGGGGACGCGTAAGGGTCGCGTGGCCCTTGCCGTCATCCCGGTCACCGTTGCCGCCAGCATCCTGCTGGGCGGGGTCGCGCAGGGCGCCGTGCCCGTCTCGTTCGCCATCTCCGGCAGCCAGTTCAAGATCGGCGCCGACAAGCTCGAGGGTGTGGGCTTCTCGCAGTACGCGGGCGTCGCGACCGCCTCGGACGGCACGCAGCACCCGGCCGCCATCGCCAACATCAAGGACGCGAAGCTCTTCAACCTCTGCCAGTCGGTCGTGCAGGACACCCCGCTCGGCAAGGTCGGCCTGCTGATCTCCGCGGGCACCGGTGACGAGCCCGCGAAGGCCACCGACCTGCAGATCGGTATGAACGACCTGTCGGGCACCGCGATCTTCAAGAACATCCGCATCGGCGTGGACGCATCGACGGTCAACACGACCAAGAAGGGCGACGCCGGCGACTTCGCCATGGACTCCGACTCGATCGACATCGACGGTCTCCAGCAGGTGTCGTGGAGCACGCAGGCCGCCGTCTTCCAGCTGACGGACCTCAGCCTCAAGATCACGGACGGCACCGAGTGCTTCTGAGTCCGGGTGACGGCCCGGCGGACGCCGGCCGCCCCGGACTTCGCGCGAGGTTCGCCGACTGGCGCAGGGACTTCGGCCCCTGGCGCCGGCAGCGGCCGTTCGCCGGGGGCGTGCTGGTAGTTCTCGCGGGCCTGGAGATGCTCCTGTCCGGCCCCATCAAGCTGGACCAGCTCGGCATGAACATCGTGCTGCAGTTCGGGGTCGAGGGCGCGCAGGCCACGATCCTGCCGCTCGCGCTCGTGCTGCTCGGGGTCCTGGTGATCGCCCAGCCGGTGCACCGGATCTTCTACGGCGTGATCTCGCTGGCGATCTCCGTCTACTCGATCGCCGGCGTGAACCTCGGCGGCTGGGTCGTGGGGTTCCTGCTCGGCGTGGTCGGCGGCATCATCGTCGTGTCCTGGGCACCCGAGGAGGAGTCCGGCACGGCGGACGCGACCGCTCCGGCGGAGGAGCCCGACGCCGCTGAGGATCCTGAGGCCGAGGCCTCCCCGGCCGCGGCTGGGGCGGCGGACGAGCAGGCGCAGCCGGACGACGCGGCCCCGGACACGAGGTCCGCGACGCCCGCCACCGGCGCCCCGCAGCCGGACGCCGCCCCGGAGCCGGACGCCGCCCCGTCGTCCGCCCCCGGATCCGGGACCGACACCGGGGCGACCCCAGGGGCGGAGTCGCTCAGCGGCGCGCTACGCGCCCTCTCGCAGAAGTCCGCGGCCGTGGTCGTGGCGGGCGCGATGGCGGTCGGTGGCATGAGCCTGCCGGCCTCGACGTCGGGCGCCGAGGCCGGGCAGGACGACTCGTTCTGGTGCGTGGTCTTCGGGGCGTGCGACGAGGGGGACGCCGAGCCGTCCGCGTCGCCCACGCCGTCGCCCAGCGCGTCCGAGACCGCGGGGGAGGACGAGGACCCGGTCGGCGACGCGGTCGACGACGTCACCGGCGGCGGGACCGACCCGGCCGACGATGCAGGCTCCGGCTCCGGCGGCAAGGACGAGAATGGCGGCAAGGGCGCGGCGGACGAGGGCGACGAGCCCGAGTGCCAGGAGCCCACGCAGGACGGCGAGGTCCCCGCGGACGCCGCCGACGAGGCCCCGAGCGACCCCTGCGGCGAGATCGACCCGCAGGCGACGATCGAGGAGGCCCTGCACACCGAGCTGGGCACCTGCGTGAAGGTGAGCTTCGGCGGCAAGTACGACCTCAACGTCGACCTGCCCGGCCAGTGCGGCGCCAAGGAGGACGGCTCCGTCTTCTCGCTCCCCGCCGACCTGGAGAGCCGCGACCTGACCATCCCGCTCACCGGCATCAACGGGATCGGCCTGGCGAACGTGCCGGTCAAGAATGACGGCACACGGCGCGACGCCATCAAGATCTCGGCCGACAAGGTGGTCGTCGACGGCTTCTGGCTCAAGTCGTACGCCTACGACAAGGGCACGGTCGCGGGCACGGACACCCGGGCGGACTCCGTGTCGCTCGAGGGCGACGCACACATGTACGTGTCGTCGATCCACGCGAACCTGCCCGACGGCCAGGACCTCCTGGAGGTCGCGACCAAGGTGCTCGAGGGCGCCTCGCTGATCGAGATCCTGCTGACGGCCACGGACGCGCGGATGGGCTTCATCGGCGCGACGTCCGACCGGCAGGTGTGGGACCACTTCCGCGAGCAGGTCTGGGGCGACCCGGCCCGCCCGATCGGCAAGGGCCCGACGGCGGGCACCCCCTGACCGCCGCCACTCGTTGAGTGCTGGCTATTTGTCGCCGGAACCCCCTCCGACCAACAAATATCCAGCACTCAACGGGTGTGGGTGACTCAACTGGCGGTCAGGACACCGTGCCCAGGGCGTAGCGCATGGGCTCCAGCTTGGCCTCGGACTCGGCCAGCTCGGCCTGCGGGTCCGACGCCGCGACGATGCCGCAGCCCGCGAACAGCCTGATGTGCCGTGGGTCGGTCGCGGAGATCTCCGCCGACCGCAGGGCGATGCCCCACTCGCCGTCACCGTCCGCGCCGACCCAGCCCACCGGACCCGCGTACCGGGCGCGGTCCAGCCCCTCGATCTCGCGGATCAGGCTGCGCGCGGCGGTCGTCGGCGTGCCGCACACGGCCGCGCTCGGATGCAGCGCCGCGGCCAGCGACAGGGACGACGGGGCGCGCCCGCCCCGCTGGTCGGTCAGGACGCCGGTCACGTCGGTGGCGAGGTGCATGACATTCGGCAGGTGCAGCACGAACGGCGCCTCGGGCACGTTCATCGAGGAGCAGTAGGGCTCCAGGGCGGCGGCCACGGAGCGCACCGCGAACTCGTGCTCCTCCAGGTCCTTGGAGGACCTGGCGAGCTGGGCCGCGCGCAGCAGGTCGGCGTCGTCGGCGTCCGCCATGCCGTGCTCGCGCCGGATCGTGCCGGC
Source organism: Promicromonospora kroppenstedtii (assembly GCF_044389675.1). Taxonomy (NCBI): domain Bacteria; kingdom Bacillati; phylum Actinomycetota; class Actinomycetes; order Micrococcales; family Promicromonosporaceae; genus Promicromonospora; species Promicromonospora kroppenstedtii. Next base: position 81,618 of record NZ_JBIRYI010000016.1, read on the forward strand.
CAGCACGCGGGAGGCCACCAGTCCCTTCTCGCTGCGCACCAGCAGCTCCGGCGTCGCGCCCACCATGCCGTCCACGCTGAAGGCCCAGCAGGCGTCGTACGCGGACGCCAGGCGGCCCAGCAGGTGCCGGGTGTCCAGCGGGTGCTCGGCGGTCGCCACGACGTCGCGGGCGAGCACCACCTTCTCCAGCTCGCCGGTCTGGATCCGGGCGATGCCCTCGGCCACCACGGCGGGCCAGTCCGCCGCGCCGACGGCGCCGTCGGCCAGCGTCACGCGGCCCGGCTCGGTGACCGGCTGCCGCGGGTAGGCGGACAGCAGGTCCTCGCCCACGGGCGCGGACCGGTCGCCCACGAGGGAGATCGTGGTCATCCAGGTCCGCTCGCCCCGCCGTCCGACGACGACGCGCGGCACGATCAGCACGCCGCTCGCCCGCGCGGGGTCCTCGGCCTCGTCCCCGGGGGAGACGTCGTCGAACGCGAAGCTGCCGAACGCGACCAGGCCGCTGCCGGGCAGGTTCACGTCGTCGTGCACCACGGCGTTGTCGAGCACCTGGCGCCACGCCTCGTCGGCGTCGGCGAACCGGCCGGGGCCGAAGGTCTCGAACCGCAGCGCCTCGCCCCAGCCCACGAGCCCGTCGCCGTGCCGTACCCAGGCGAGCGCGTTGGTGTCGGGCAGCCGGTCGACGAGCGCCGTCGGCGTGCCGGGCAGGTCGTCCGTCGCCACGGTCCGCACCACGAGCAGCGGGCCGTTCGGAGCGCCGGGCGGCGCCTCGTCGGACGTGGTCGGCGCCTCGGCCGGCCAGGAGTCGTACACGCTGATGCCGGAGGGGGAGCCGGTGGGTGTGCCGGGGGTGCCGCCGGAAGGTGAAGCGATCATCGCTTTCAGCATAAGCGCGCGGGCCCCGGGCGCCTGCCGTCGGTAAGGGAGGTCACAGCGGGTGGTCCGTAACGCCCGGGCGACCCTGCGGCGTGAAACGATGGCGGCTATGTCCCGTGCAAGCCTGGAGAAGAAGCCGGCCGAGGTCGCGTCGATGTTCGACGGCATCGCTGCCCGCTACGACCTGACGAACGACCTCATCTCGATGGGGCAGGACCGCCGCTGGCGTCGCCTCACGGTCGAGGCGGTCGCCGCGATGCCGGGCGAGCGCGTGCTCGACCTCGCCGCGGGCACCGGCACCAGCAGTGAGCCCTTCGCGGCCGACGGCGCCTTCGTGGTCCCGTCCGACTTCTCGATCGGCATGCTGCAGGTGGGCAAGCGGCGTCGTCCGGACCTGCCGTTCGTCGCGGGCGACGCCACCAGGCTGCCGTTCGCGGACGAGTCGTTCGACGCCGTGACGATCAGCTTCGGCCTGCGCAACGTCGTGGACACGAGCGCGGCGCTGAAGGAGATGCGGCGCGTGGTGCGGCCGGGCGGCCGGATCGTGATCTGCGAGTTCTCCACCCCGACCTGGGCCCCGTTCCGGAAGGTCTACCAGGAGTACCTGATGCGCGCGCTGCCCGTGGTGGCGAACGCCGTGACCCGGGACAAGGGGTCCTACGACTACCTGGCGGAGTCCATCCGGGGGTGGCACGACCAGGTCGATCTCGCGAAGCTGATGCTGGAGGCCGGGTGGGAGCACGCCGCCTACCGCAACGTGTCGGGTGGCATCGTGGCGCTGCACCGGGCGGTCCGCGCGGCCTGACCCTCCCGTAGTCCTTCCGCGAGGTCGTGACTTTGCATCGAGATCGGTCCAACGCTGGACCGATCTCGATGCAAAGTCACGACCTCGCGGTCCTGCGCGCCGGTGGCCTCCCCAAGTAAGGGGAACCTTCCTACACAATCCCCCCTAAGTGTGGCTAGGGTGTCGGTGTTGTGACAGGGTTCACAAGGGCTTGTCATGAAGCCCTTGCCGAACCCCGCACAGCAGGTCAGCAACGACCAGGCAGCGGGTTCCCAACGGGGGTGAACGTGCGAAGAGCGATACGCGACGACGCGGATGTCATCGTGGTGGGCGCCGGTCCGGCCGGCTCGTCCACCGCGCACTGGTGCGCGGCCGCGGGGCTCGACGTGCTGCTGCTCGAGAAGGGCGAGTTCCCCCGCGACAAGATCTGCGGCGACGGCCTCACGCCGCGCGCCGTCGCGGAGCTGGTCCGCATGGGCGTGCCGACCCGCCAGGAGGACGGCTGGATCCGCAACCGCGGCCTGCGCGTCCACGGCGGCGGCCGCTCCTACGAGCTGGACTGGCCCGCCCTGACGACCTACCCGGGCTACGGCATGGCCCGGACCCGGATGGGCCTGGACCACACCCTCGCGCAGCACGCCCAGGCGAGCGGCGCCAAGCTCCTGCAGCGCACCAAGGTCACCGGCCCGCTGCGGGACGACGACGGCCGCGTCGTCGGCGTCACCGCCCAGCCGCTGGACGCCCGCGGCCGCGCCGAGGGCCCGGTCAAGGAGCTGCGCGCCCCCGTCGTGGTGGCCGCCGACGGCGTCAGCTCGCGCTTCGCGCTGTCCGTGGGCCGCGAGCGCCGCGACGACCGCCCGATGGGCACCGCGGTGCGCGCCTACTACCGCACCCCGCGCCACGACGACCCGTTCATGGAGTCGCACCTCGAGCTGTGGGACGGCGAGCCGGGCAGGAGCAACCTGCTGCCGGGCTACGGCTGGATCTTCCCGCTCGGTGACGGCACCGTGAACGTGGGTCTCGGCAGCGTGTCCTCGACCCCGGCGCGGCAGTCGGCGGCCGGCATCGACTACCGGCGGCTCATGGAGACGTGGCTGGAGAAGAGCGCGCCCGAGGGCTGGGACCTGGTCCACGAGCCCGAGCGCGGCCCGATCCGCGGCGCGGCCCTGCCCATGGGCTACAACCGCGGCCCGCTGTACGCGGACGGCGTGCTGCTGGCCGGCGACTCCGCCGGCATGGTGAGCCCGTTCAACGGCGAGGGCATCGCGTACGGCCTGCAGGCCGGACGGGTCGCCGCCGAGGCGATCAGCCAGGCCCGGCACCGCGCGAGCGACGAGGCGCGCGAGGCCACGCTCGCCACCTACGCGGACCGTATGCGGGCCGACCTGGGCGGCTACTACACCCTGGGCCGCTGGTTCGTGCGGCTCATCGAGCACCCCGAGATCATGCGTGTCTGCGTCCGGTACGGGCTGCCGCGCAAGGTCGTCATGCAGTTCACGCTCAAGCTCCTGTCCGACTGCTACGAGCCGCACGGCGGCGACTGGGTCGACCGCGTCATCGCGGGGCTGACCAGGGTGGTCCCGAGCGCATGAGCATCACGTCCATGAAGGGCACGTCGTCCACGAAGGGCACAGCATGAATCCCTACGTACCCATCCTGATCCTGATGGCGATCGGGGCGGTCCTGGCGCTCGGCGGGGTCGCCGCGAGCGCGATCATCGGCCCCAAGCGGTACAACCGCGCCAAGCTCGACTCGTACGAGTGCGGCATCGAGCCGACGCCGCACGCGGTGGGTGGCGGGCGCCTGCCCATCAAGTACTACCTGGTGGCGATGACATTCATCGTCTTCGACATCGAGGTCGTCTTTCTCTACCCGTGGGCCGTGGACTTCACGACGCTCGCGACGTTCGGGCTGGTGGCGATGCTGGCGTTCCTGGCGCTGATCACCGTCCCGTTCGTCTACGAGTGGCGCCGCGGCGGCTTCGACTGGGTCTGACAGCGACTTCACGCGCGGCGCCTCCCGGCGTCGGGCAGCGACGCCGGGCGGGGCCCGGCAGCAAGGAGGGGACATGGGTGTCGAGGAAGCGCCGTCAGGTTTCCTGCTGACGACGATCGAGGACCTCGCGGGGTACCTGCGCAAGGCCTCGGTGTGGCCGGTGACGTTCGGCCTGGCCTGCTGCGCCATCGAGATGATGGCGGCGGGCGCGTCGCGGTTCGACCTGTCGCGGTTCGGCATGGAGGTGTTCCGCGCCTCGCCGCGCCAGGCGGACCTGATGATCGTCGCGGGCCGGGTGAGCCAGAAGATGGCCCCGGTGGTGCGCCAGGTGTACGACCAGATGAGCGAGCCCAAGTGGGTGCTCTCCATGGGCGTGTGCGCGTCGTCGGGCGGGATGTTCAACAACTACGCGATCGTGCAGGGCGTGGACCACGTGGTCCCGGTCGACATCTACCTGCCTGGCTGCCCGCCGCGCCCGGAGATGCTGATCAACGCGATCCTCGGGCTGCACGACCACATCCAGAACGCGCCGCTCGGCGTGAACCGGATCGAGGCGGCGCGCGCCGCCGAGGCGGCCGCGATGGAGGCCACCCCCACCTTCGAGATGAAGGGCCTGCTGCGATGAGCGACGTCACGCCGGGCGGCGACCAGGGCTCGGCCCTGACGCCCCCGGAGGGCGCGGCCACCTTCGAGGTGGTCGAGGTGAAGAAGGGCATGTTCGGGGTCCAGGGCTCGGGCGACACGTCCGGCTACGGCGGCCTGGTCACGCCCGTGGCGATGCCCGCGGCGTCGCCCCGCCCCTACGGGAGCTGGTTCGACCAGGTGGTCGACGTCCTGGCCGAGGTGCTGGCGGACGGCGCCCGCGTCGGCGGGCCCACCTATGACCAGGCGGTCGAGAAGGTGGTCGTGGACCTGCACGGCGCGGACAGCCCCGACGCGCGCCAGGTGGAGCTCACCCTGCACGTGGCCCGCGAGCACCTCGTGGCCGTCTGCCAGGCGCTGCGCGACGACCAGGACCTGCGGTTCGAGCTGTCCCTCGGCGTCAGCGGCGTCCACTACCCGCACGACGCGGGCAAGGAGCTCCACGCCGTCTACCACCTGACGTCGGTCACGCACTCGCGCCGGCTGCGGCTCGAGGTCGCCGCGCCCGACGCGGACCCGCACATCCCGTCCACCACGTCCGTGTACCCGGCCAACGACTGGCACGAGCGCGAGACCTTCGACTTCTTCGGGATCGTGTTCGACGGCCACCCCGCCCTGACACGCATCGAGATGCCGGACGACTGGGTGGGCCACCCGCAGCGCAAGGACTACCCGCTCGGCGGCATCCCCGTCGAGTACAAGGGCGCCACGGTGCCCCCGCCGGACACGAGGAGGAGCTACTGATGAGCGCTCCCACCACTGCACCCCACGCCACCCGGGCCGCCGGGAACGAGGACATGTCGTCCACCGTGCGGGCCTTCGAGGCCTACGGCGACGGCGACTGGGACGACATCGCGCGCGAGGCGATCGGCGAGGAGCGGATCGTCGTCAACATGGGCCCCCAGCACCCGTCCACGCACGGCGTGCTGCGCCTGATGCTGGAGATCGACGGCGAGACCGTCACCGAGGCCCGCGCCGGTATCGGCTACCTGCACACGGGCATCGAGAAGAACATGGAGTTCCGCACCTGGACGCAGGGCACCACGTTCTGCACCCGCATGGACTACGTGGCGCCCCTGTTCCAGGAGGCCGCCTACTGCCTCGCCGTCGAGAAGCTGCTGGGCATCACCGACGACGTGCCCGAGCGCGCCAGCGTGATCCGCGTCCTGATGATGGAGCTCAACCGCATCGCCTCCCACCTGGTCTGCGTCGGCACCGGCGGCAACGAGATGGGCGCCACCACCGTCATGACCATCGGGTTCACCGCCCGCGAGGAGATCCTGCGGCTCTTCGAGGCCGTCACGGGCCTGCGCATGAACCACGCCTACATCCGCCCCGGCGGCGTGGCCGTGGACACACCGGAGGGCTTCACCACCCAGGCCCGCGAGGCCCTCAAGAAGGTGCGCGGCTACCTCAAGCAGCTCGGCGACCTCATGCTCGCCAACCCGATCTTCAAGGCCCGCCTGACCAACGTCGGCGTGCTGAACCTCTCCGGCTGCATGGCGCTCGCCATCACCGGGCCCGTGCTGCGCTCCACCGGCCTGCCGTACGACGTCCGCAAGGACAACCCGTACTGCGGCTACGAGACCTACGACTTCGACGTGCCCACCTCGAAGGGCGCCGACTGCTACGACAGGGTCGTGCTCCGCATCGAGGAGTGCTACCAGTCGCTGAAGATCATCGAGCAGGCCCTGGAGCGGCTCGACCGCACCGAGGGCGAGCCCGTCATGGTCGCCGACAAGAAGATCGCCTGGCCCGCCCAGCTCGCCGTCGGCGGCGACGGCCAGGGCAACTCCCTGGAGCACATCAAGAAGATCATGGGCACCTCCATGGAGGCCCTGATCCACCACTTCAAGCTGGTCACCGAGGGCTTCCGCGTCCCCGTGGGCCAGGCCTGGCAGACCGTGGAGCACCCGCGCGGCGAGCTCGGCGTGCACGTCGTCTCCGACGGCGGCACCCGCCCCTACCGCGCGCACTTCCGCGACCCCTCGTTCAACAACCTCCAGGCCACGTCGGTGATGTGCGAGGGCGGCCAGGTGGCCGACGTCGTCGTCGCCGTCGCGTCCCTGGACCCCGTGCTGGGAGGTGTGGACCGATGACCGCAGATCCGCAGGCGGCCACGAAGACCGGTTACGACGCCGACACCGTGGCGTCCCTGACCGCCGACGCCACGGCGATCATGGCGCGCTACCCGGACCCCCGGTCCGGGCTGCTGCCCATGCTGCACCTCGTGCAGTCGGTCGACGGGTACGTCAGCCGCGACGGCATCCTGTTCTGCGCCGAGATGCTCGGCATCACGGCCGCCGAGGTCTCCGCCGTCGCCACCTTCTACACCCAGTACAAGCGGCACCCCAACGGCACCTACACCGTGGGCGTGTGCACCAACACCCTGTGCGCCGTCATGGGCGGCGACGCCATCTTCGACGAGCTCAGCGACCACCTCGGCGTGGGCCACGACGAGACCACCGACGACGGCGCCATCACGCTGGAGCGCATCGAGTGCAACGCCGCCTGCGACTACGCGCCCGTCGTGATGGTCAACTGGGAGTTCTTCGACAACCAGACCCCCGAGACGGCGACGGCGCTCGCGGACAAGCTGATCCTGGGCGAGGACGTCGTGCCGACCCGCGGCGCCGCGTCCGTCTGCTCGTTCAAGCAGATGAGCCGGGTCCTGGCCGGGTTCCCCGACGGCCGCGCCGACGAGGGCACGGGCGCCGGCGAGCCCACGCTGGCCGGGCTCAAGGTCGCCCGCGAGCGCGGCTGGACGGCGCCGGAGTCGCCCTCGCGGGCCGAGCCCGCCGAGACCGGCGGCGGTGCCGCCGGCGAGACGAGCCCACCCGTGGGCACGCCGGGGTCGAGCGCCGAGCGCAAGCCGGCGACGTCGTCCGACACCGAGACCGGCAAGGACAAGAAGCCCGGGGAGGACGCGAAGTGAACCTCACACCGGTGCTCACCGACACGTGGGACAAGGACCGCTCCTGGCGGCTGGCCACGTACGAGCGCAACGGCGGCTACGCCGGCCTGAAGAAGGCCCTGACGATGGAGCCGGCCGCCCTGGTCCAGGCCGTCAAGGACTCCGGCCTGCGCGGCCGCGGCGGCGCGGGCTTCCCCACGGGCATGAAGTGGGGCTTCCTGCCCCCGCCCGACGGCGGCCCGCGGTACCTGGTCGTCAACGCGGACGAGTCCGAGCCGGGCACCTGCAAGGACATCCCGCTCATGCTCGCCAGCCCGCAGCACCTGATCGAGGGTGTGGCGATCACGAGCTTCGCGATCGGCTGCGACCACGCGTTCATCTACGTGCGCGGCGAGGTGCTGCACGTCTACCGGCGGCTGCTGAACGCCGTCGACGAGGCGTACAAGGCGGGCTACCTGGGCAAGAACATCCAGGGCTCGGGCTTCGACCTCGACGTCACGGTGCACGCCGGCGCGGGCGCCTACATCTGCGGCGAGGAGACGGCGCTGCTCGACTCGCTGGAGGGCCTGCGCGGCCAGCCGCGGCTCAAGCCGCCGTTCCCCGCGGTGGCCGGCCTGTACGCGCGGCCCACGGTGGTCAACAACGTGGAGTCCATCGCCTCCGTCCCGGCCATCGTGGCCCGGGGCGCCGACTGGTTCTCCTCGATGGGCACCGAGAAGTCGCAGGGCCACGGCCTGTTCTCCCTGTCGGGGCACGTCACCACGCCCGGCCAGTACGAGGCGCCGCTCGGTATCACGCTGCGCGAGCTGCTCGAGCTCTCGGGCGGCATCCGGGCCGGGCACGAGCTGAAGTTCTGGACCCCGGGCGGCTCGTCGACGCCGATCTTCACGCAGGACCACCTCGACACCCCGCTCGACTACGAGTCGGTGGGCGCGGCGGGCTCGATGCTCGGCACGCGCGCGCTGCAGATCTTCGACGAGACGGTCTGCGTGGTGCGGGCCGTGTCCCGGTGGACCGACTTCTACGCGCACGAGTCCTGCGGCAAGTGCACGCCGTGCCGCGAGGGCACCTACTGGCTCAAGCAGGTGCTGCACCGCATCGAGTCGGGCGAGGGTCAGGACGGCGACCTCGAGCTGCTGGTCGACCTGTGCGACAACATCCTGGGCAAGGCGTTCTGCGCCCTGGGTGACGGCGCGGTCTCGCCGGTCACGTCGAGCATCGAGCACTTCCGGGACGAGTACCAGGCGCACATCGACGGGCACGGCTGCCCGTTCGACCCGAGCGCGTCGGCGCTGTTCCCGTACACCCCCAAGACACGGACACCGGGTGCCCTCACGGGCGCCGGCGCGGGAGGTCACCGATGACCGTCACGACGAACAACCCGAAGGCCGAGGCGGCCCCGGTCGAGCTGGTCACCTTCACGATCGACGGCACGGAGGTGAGCGTCCCCAAGGGCACGCTGATCATCCGCGCCGCCGAGCAGGCCGGCATCCAGATCCCGCGGTTCTGCGACCACCCGCTCCTGGCCCCTGCCGGCGCGTGCCGGCAGTGCCTCGTCGAGGTCGCCATGCCGGACCGCGAGGGCAACGTGCGGCCCATGCCGAAGCCGCAGGCCTCGTGCACCATGACGGTCGCGCCCGGCATGGTGGTCAAGACGCAGCACACCTCCGCCGTGGCCGACAAGGCGCAGCAGGGGGTCATGGAGCTGCTGCTCATGAACCACCCGCTGGACTGCCCGGTCTGCGACAAGGGCGGCGAGTGCCCCCTGCAGAACCAGGCGATGAGCAACGGCCGTGCCGACTCCCGGTTCACCGACGTCAAGCGCACGTTCCCCAAGCCGATCGCGCTGTCCACGCAGATCCTGCTGGACCGTGAGCGCTGCGTGCTGTGCCAGCGCTGCACCCGGTTCAGCGAGGAGATCGCGGGCGACGCGTTCATCGCGCTGCAGGACCGTGGCGCGCACCAGCAGATCGGCCGGTTCGACGAGGACGTGCTCGGGTTCGCCGGCGCGGAGTCGTCCACCGGTCCCGTGGACCGTCCGGTCGGGGAGGCCACGACGGACACGTCCGGGCGGCCGTTCTCGTCCTACTACTCGGGCAACACCGTGCAGATCTGCCCGGTGGGTGCCCTGACGGGCGCGGGCTACCGGTTCCGGTCGCGCCCGTTCGACCTGGTCAGCAGCGAGAGCATCGCCGAGCACGACTCGTGCGGCTCGGCGATCCGCATCGACCACCGCCGCGGCCAGGTGCTGCGCCGGCTCTCCGGCGAGGACCCGGTGGTCAACGAGGAGTGGATCACCGACAAGGACCGCTTCGCCTTCACGTGGCAGACGGCGCCGGACCGCATCACCACGCCGCTGGTGCGCGAGAACGGCGAGCTGCGCCCGGCGTCCTGGGTCGAGGCCCTGGAGATCGCGGCGGCCGGCCTGGCCGCGGCTCGCGACAACGGCGGTGTGGGTGTGCTGCCCGGCGGCCGCCTGACCGTCGAGGACGCGTTCGCCTGGTCGCGGTTCGCCCGCACGGTGCTCGGCACCAACGACGTGGACCAGCGGGTGCGCGTGCACTCCGCCGAGGAGGCCGCGTTCCTGGGCCGTGTCGTGGCCGGCTCGGGCGTGGGCGTCACCTTCGGCGACCTGGAGCAGGCGCCCGCGGTGCTGCTCGTCGGCCTGGAGGCCGAGGAGGAGGCCGGCATCACGTTCCTGCGGCTGCGCAAGGGCGCGCGCGGCAAGGCCGGCACCAAGGTCTTCTCGATCGCCCCCTACGCCACCCGCGGCCTGACCCGGCTGGACGGCACACTGCTCCCGGCGGCCCCCGGCACCGAGGCCGAGTGGCTGACCAGCCTGACCACCAGCCTCGGCGGCGGCCTGCTCCCGGCCGACGCGCCGACGACGGACATCGACACGAGCGCCCTGGCCCGGCCGGGCGCCGTGATCCTGGTGGGCGAGCGCCTCGCGGGCTCGCCCGGCGCGTACACCGCGGCCCTCGGGCTCGCCGAGGCCACGGGCGCTCGGCTCGCGTGGGTCCCGCGGCGTGCGGGCGAGCGCGGAGGCGTCGAGGCCGGCCTGCTGCCGGGCCTGCTGCCCGGCGGCCGCCCGGTCGCCGACGCCACGGCGCGGGCCGAGGTGGCCCGGGCCTGGGGCGCCGAGCTGCCGGCCACGCCCGGCCGCGACACCGCGGGCATCCTCGGGGCGCTCGCCTCGGGTGCCCTGAGCGGCGTGATCGTGGGCGGCGTCGAGCTCGCGGACCTGCCCGACCCGGCTGCCGCCCGCGCAGCGCTGGACGCGGCGCGGGCCCGGGGCGGGTTCGTCGTGAGCGTCGAGGTGCGTGCCTCGGAGGTGACCGAGCGGGCCGACGTCGTGCTCCCGGTCGCCCCGCCCGTGGAGCGTGCCGGCTCGTACTGGAACTGGGAGGGCCGCGTGCGGTCCTTCGCCGCGGCGCTCGAGTCGAGCGCGCTGCCCGACCACCGCGTGCTGCACGTGCTGGCGCAGCAGCTCGGGGTCGACCTGCAGGCGGCGTCGCCCGCCGAGGCGCACCTCGCGATCGCCCTGACCCAGGGCGCGTGGGAGGGCGAGGCGGTGACCATCGAGAGCGACGTGCTCTCCGCACCGCCCACCGTGGGCCCGGGGCAGGCGGTGCTCGCCACGTGGCGGCTCCTGCTCGACGCTGCCTCCGGCCAGGAGGGCGAGCAGTTCCTCGCCGGCACGGCCAAGCAGGCCGTCGCCCGGATGTCGGCCGCCACCGCGGCCGGTTTCGGGGTCGCCGACGGCAGCCCGGTCACCGTCAGCACGGCGCGCGGCTCCGTCCGGGTGCCCGCCGCGGTCACCGACGGGATGGTCGATGGCGTGGTCTGGCTGCCGCTCGCGTCCGCCGGCTCCCGCGTGCACGACACGCTCGGGGCGGTCGCGGGCGACCTCGTCACCGTCACGCCGGAAGGAGACGCCCGATGAACCCGGTGCTGCTGGCCGAGGCCGCGCCCGGCGTAGCCGCGGACTTCTCGCAGGAGACCATCTGGGCCTCGATCGTGAAGGCCGTGCTGATCGTGGTCTTCCTGCTGACCAGCGTGCTGTTCGCGATCTGGTTCGAGCGCAAGGTCGTGGCGCGCATGCAGGTGCGCCCCGGCCCCAACTGGCACGGGCCGGCCGGCCTGCTCCAGTCGCTCGCGGACGCCATGAAGCTCCTGCTCAAGGAGGACATGACGGTCACGCGGGCCGACCGGTTCGTGTACCTGCTGGCGCCGATGATCTCGGTGTTCTGCTCGCTGCTCGTGTTCGCCGTGATCCCGTTCGGGCCAAGCCTGCCCTTCCCGTGGACCGACTGGACCACGCCGGCGCAGCTCACCGACTTCCCCGTCGCGGTGCTGTACGTGCTGGCCGCCGCGTCGCTCGGCGTCTACGGCATCGTGCTGGGCGGCTGGGCGTCGGGATCGACGTACCCGCTGCTCGGCTCGGTCCGGTCCACGGCGCAGGTGATCAGCTACGAGCTCGCGATGGGCCTGTCGCTGGTGAGCGTGTTCATCATGGCGGGGTCGATGTCGACCTCCCAGATCGTCTCCAGCCAGACGCAGATCTGGTGGTTCATCCCGCTCGCGCCGGCGTTCGTGATCTACGTGATCTCGATGATCGGCGAGACCAACCGCCTGCCGTTCGACCTTCCAGAGGCCGAGGGCGAGCTGGTCTCCGGCTACATGACCGAGTACTCGTCGATGAAGTTCGCCTGGTTCTTCCTGGCGGAGTACATCAACATGCTCAACGTCTCCGCGGTGTGCGTCACGCTCTTCCTCGGCGGCTGGCGGGCGCCGGTGCCCGACGGGTTCCTGGGCGGTGCCCTCAACGAGGGCTGGCTGCCCATCATCTGGTTCCTCGTGAAGCTCTGGGCCGTCATGTTCTTCTTCGTGTGGGTGCGCGGCACGCTGCTGCGCCTGCGCTACGACCAGTTCATGGTCTTCGGCTGGAAGGTGCTCATCCCGGTCGCGCTGGCCTGGGTCGTCGTGCTCGCCGTCGTGCAGTGGCTGCAGCGCGTGCAGGGCATGTCCTTCCAGCAGTTCGTCCCGGTGATCATCGGGGTCGCCGTCGTCTTCATCGCGGTCATGTGGTTCTGGCCCGACAAGAAGGCGGCGCCGCCGGGCGACGGCGCCGACAAGGAGCCCGTCGACGCGTTCGCCGGCGGGTTCCCGGTGCCGCCGCTGCCCGGCGAGAAGCTGCCCCCGTCCAAGCGGTTCGGAAAGGAGGTCCACGGTGAGTGAGCGAGAGTCGGGCGAGTACCAGCCCCTGCGGCCCCAGCCGGGACCCATCGCGGAGCTGTTCGCTCCCGTCGCGGGCTTCGGCGTGACGCTGTCGTCGATGTTCAGGCCCACGGTCACGGAGCAGTACCCCCGCGAGAAGGTGCCCACCCAGCGCCGGTTCCACGGCCGTCACCAGCTCAACCGGTACGCCGACGGGCTGGAGAAGTGCATCGGCTGCGAGCTGTGCGCCTGGGCGTGCCCGGCGGACGCGATCTACGTGGAGGGCGCGTCCAACGCGGACCTGCCCGAGAACGCGGGCCTCCAGGTCAACGCGGACGACTCGCAGGGTGCGCACATGAGCCCCGGCGAGCGGTACGGCGGCGTCTACCAGATCAACTACCTGCGCTGCATCTTCTGCGGGCTGTGCATCGAGGCCTGCCCCACGCGCGCGCTGACCATGACCAACGACTTCGAGCTCGCCGGCAAGACGCGCGCCGGCATGATCTACGAGAAGCAGGACCTGCTGGCCCCGCTCTCGGAAGGCATGCTCGCCGCGCCCCACCCCATGGTCGAGGGCACCACGGACACCAACTACTACAGCGGTGACGTGCTGGGCCCGACAGCGGCCCAGGTCGACTGGGTCCGGGAGCACCGGCCCGACGACGAGACGCTCGACGCCGCCGACGCCGTCGCCTCGGGCCGCGCGCCCGCGCCGACGCCCCGGCAGCACGAGCTGCGGCCCGACGAGGGTCCGGGGGCCGCCGAGAAGTCCGCGGGCGCCGCCGCCGTGGGCTCCGTGCGCGTGCTGGCGAGCGACGCGGCCGGCTCCGGCCGCCCGGGGGTGACGGCATGACCCCCGCCGGGCTGGAGATCTCCGGCGGCGAGACCGTCCTGTTCTGGGTGATCGCGCCGCTCATGGTGCTCGCCGCGCTGGGCCTGCTGTTCGTCAAGCGGGCCGTGCACGCGGCGATGTGCCTCGTGTTCGTCATGGTCAGCATGGCCATCCTGTACATCGCGCAGGAGGCGCCGTTCCTCGGCGTCGTGCAGGTGGTCGTGTACACGGGCGCGGTGATGATGCTGTTCCTGTTCGTGCTGATGCTCGTGGGCGTCGACGCGTCGGACTCGCTCACCGAGACCATCCGCGGGCAGCGCTGGATCGGCCTGCTCATCGGCATCGGCCTCGCCATCGTCCTGGGCGGCGTGGTCGGGCGCGCGGCGTTCCCGCCCGCGGTCGGGCTGAACGGGGGAGACCCGGGCGGCGTCGCGAACCCGCAGGGCCTGGCCCGCGTGCTGTTCGCCGACTACGTGCTGGCCATGGAGGCCGTGGGCGTGCTGCTCGTGACGGCCGCCGTGGGCGCGCTCGTGCTCACCCACCGGCGCCGGCTCACGCCCAAGCAGGACCAGCGCGCCGTCGCCGACGCGCGGATCCGCGCCCTGCCGGACGGCGTGGTGCTCACCCCGCTGCCGTCGCCGGGCGTCTACGCCACGTCCAACGCGATGGACACGCCCGCGCTCGGGCCGGACGGCGAGCAGGTGCCGCAGTCGGTGTCGCGGGTGCTGCGCATCCGCGGCCAGGAGAAGGCGGCCCCGCACGCGCCGGGCACCGAGCTCGTCGAGACCCAGGCCCAGGTCGGCGGGTCCCGCTCGACCGGAACGCGTGAGGGAGAGGCCTGATGGACATCACCAACTACGTGGTCCTGGCCGCCGTGCTCTTCGCCGTCGGAGCCACGACCGTGCTGCTGCGCCGCAACGCGATCGTCGTCTTCATGGGTGTGGAGCTCATGCTCAACGCCACGAACCTCGCCTTCGTCACCTTCGCCAGGATGCACGGCGACCTGACCGGCCAGGTGCTCGCCTTCTTCGTCATGGTCGTCGCCGCCGCCGAGGTCGTCGTCGGCCTCGCCATCATCGTGACGATCTTCCGTACCCGCCGCTCGGCCTCGGTCGACGACGTCAACCTGCTGAAGGGCTGAGACGTGAACGAAGTGATCGGGCTCGCCCCCTGGCTGGTCGGCTTCCCGCTGATCGGCGCGGCGATCCTGCTGCTGGGTGGCAGGGCCACCGACCGCTGGGGCCACTGGCTCGGCGTGCTGGCCTCGGGTGCCTCCATGGTGGTCGCCTTCATCCTGATGTTCCGCATGATCGGCACGCCGGTCGAGGAGCGCAGCGTGGACCACCACCTGTGGACATGGTTGTCCGCGGGCGACCTGGGCGTGGACCTCGGCCTCCGGCTGGACCCGCTGTCGGTGACCTTCGTGGTGCTCGTGACCTTCGTCGGCACGCTCATCCACATCTACTCCGTGGCCTACATGGACCACGACCCGGACCGGCGCCGGTTCTTCGCCTACCTGAACCTCTTCGTCGCGGCGATGCTCGTGCTGGTCCTCGCGGACTCCTACCTCCTGCTCTTCGTGGGCTGGGAGGGCGTGGGTCTCGCGTCGTACCTGCTCATCGGCTTCTGGGACACGGGGCGGCCTTCGGCGCGGGAGAACGCGGTGGCGGCCAAGAAGGCGTTCGTCATGAACCGCATCGGCGACATGGGGCTCATCGCCGCCATGGCGCTGCTGTTCGCCCACGCGGGCGCCCTGGACTTCGGCACCGTCCTGTCGGACGACTCCGTCGGTGCGATGTCACAGGCCACGGCTACCGCGGTCGGGCTGTGCCTGCTCCTGGCCGCGTGCGGCAAGTCGGCGCAGTTCCCGCTCCAGGCCTGGCTCGGCGACGCGATGGCCGGCCCGACACCGGTCTCCGCCCTCATCCACGCCGCCACCATGGTCACCGCCGGCGTCTACCTCATGGTGCGCTCCGGGGCCATCCTCGAGGCGGCACCCACGGCGCAGCTCGTCGTCGTGCTGGTCGGCGCGGTGACCCTGCTGTTCGGGGCGATCGTCGGCTGCGCCAAGGACGACATCAAGAAGGCGCTCGCCGCCTCCACGATGTCCCAGATCGGCTACATGATGCTCGCCGCGGGCCTCGGCCCGGCCGGGTACGCGTTCGCGATCTTCCACCTGCTCACGCACGGCTTCTTCAAGGCGGGCCTGTTCCTCGGTGCCGGCTCGGTGATGCACGCGATGGGCGACCAGACCGACATGCGGCGCTTCGGCGGGCTGTCGCGGTTCCTGCCCATCACCTGGATCACCATGGGCCTGGGCTGGCTCGCGATCCTCGGGATCCCGCCGTTCTCCGGCTTCTGGAGCAAGGACGGCATCATCGAGGCCGCGTTCATCCCGGTCGAGGGCCAGCCGTGGCGGGCCTGGGTGTTCGGCACGGTCGCCGTGCTCGGCGCCGCGATCACCGCGTTCTACATGACGCGCCTGTTCTTCATGACGTTCGGCGGACGCCGTCCGCGCTGGACCGAGAACCAGCACCCGCACGAGGGCTCGCCCCTGATGTGGTGGCCGCTGGTCTTCCTCGGCGTCGGCTCCGCCGCGCTGGGCCTCGTGCTCGGCATCGGCGGCACGTTCACCACGTGGCTGGAGCCGGTGGTCGGCCACGCCGAGCACCACGAGCCCGTGCTGCCGGTCTGGCTGATCATCACCACGACCCTCGTGGTGGTCGTGCTCGGGGCGCTGCTCGCGTTCTGGATGTACGCCGTCAAGCTCGTCCCCGAGGAGGCTCCGCGCGGTTCCGTCCTCACGCGGGCCGCTCGCAGGGACCTCTACCAGGACGCCGCCAACGAGACCCTCGTGATGAAGCCCGGCTACGGGCTGGCCCGCGTGGTGCAGGTCGGTGACCGGGACGTCGTCGACCGCGGCTGGAGCGTGCTGCCGCAGGCGGTCTCGTGGTTCGGCGGGGTGTTCCGCAAGGCGCAGACCGGGTACGTCCGTTCGTACGCGGCGGGCATGGCGGGCGGCGTGCTCGTCATCGCCGTCGTCGTGTGGCTCGTGGTGGGTCTCGGTGGTGCCCAGTGATCGGAGGAGAGATGTTTCCCTGGCTGACCGCCCTCATCGCGTGGCCGCTGGTCGGCGCGGCGGTGGTGGCGCTGGGCGCGCTCGGCCGCTCCCGGACCGGCTCCGCGAACGCGGGGACCGGCCTGGCCCGCCCGATCGCCCTGGTGTTCTCGCTGGTCGAGGTGGTCCTGCTGGTCGGGGCGTTCCTCGCCTTCGACACCGGCGCCGCCGCCGAGCACCAGCTCGCCGAGACCCACGCCTGGATCCCGCAGATCGGCACCTCCTACGCGGTGGCCGTCGACGGCGTCGGCCTGCTGCTCGTGGCGCTGGCCGTGGTGCTGGTGCCGCTGGTGCTGCTGGCCGCCTGGAACGAGCAGGGGCGCGACGAGGTGCGCCTGCGCCGGTTCGTGGGCCTCGTGCTGCTGCTCCAGGCGTTCATGGTGGCGGTGTTCGCCGCCCGCGACGTCTTCCTGTTCTACGTGCTGTTCGAGGCCATGCTGATCCCCGCCTACTTCCTCATCGGCGGGTTCGGGCAGGGTGCCGGCCGGCGTCAGGCGGCCGTGAAGTTCCTGATGTTCAGCCTGGGCGGCGGGCTCATCATGCTCGCCGCGGTGATCGCGCTGTACTTTCTCGCGGTCGGCGCGGGCGTGGACCCGAGCAAGGCGTTCCTCGTGGACGAGCTGGTGGGCGTGAACCTCGGCACCATCGCCGAGCGCCTCATGTTCGTCGGGTTCTTCGTCGCCTTCGCGATCAAGGCCCCGATGATCCCGGTGCACAGCTGGCTGCCCGACGTCGCGGGCAACGCGACCCCCGGCACGTCCACCCTGCTGATCTGCGTGCTGGACAAGGTGGGCACCTTCGGGATGCTGACCCTGTGCCTGCCGCTGTTCCCGGAGGCGTCGCGCTGGGCCGCTCCGTTCGTGATCGCGCTCGCCGTCATCTCGGTGCTGTACGGCGCGATCATGGCCATCATGCAGACCGACCTGCTGCGCCTGGTCGGCTGGACGTCGGTGAGCCACTTCGGCTTCATCATCCTGGGCATCTTCACGTTCACGCCGCTGGGTACCGCCGGGTCGAGCTTCATGATGCTCAACCACGGGCTGGCCACCGGCGCGCTGTTCCTGGTGGCCGGGTTCCTCGTGGCCCGGCACCCGGAGCGGTCCCAGCGGATCACGGACTACCGCGGCCTGCGGTCGGTCACGCCGGTGCTCGCCGGGACGTTCCTCGTGGCGGGCCTCGCGACGCTGTCGCTGCCCGGCCTGGCCACGTTCGTCAGCGAGATCATGGTGCTGATCGGCGCGTTCGGCGGTGCCCCCGCCGGCTCGGCCGCCTGGACCGTCGCGGCGATCCCGGGCGTGGTGCTCGCCGCGATCTACGTGCTGCTGACCTACCAGAAGATCTTCACCGGTGCGCCGGCCGAAGGGCTGGAGGCGCTGCCCGACCTCAAGGCGCGTGAGCGCATCGTCGCGGCCCCGCTGGTGGTCGGACTCCTGGTGCTCGGCCTGGTGCCGGGCCTCGCCCTGACCTACGTGGACGCGCCGGCGCAGCAGTCGGCGACGACCATCGCGGTCGACGAACCGGCGGACGCCGCCGCGCAGATGGGGAGCGACAAGTGAACGAGTTCGTGGCACCCGAGATCGACTGGCTCGCCCTCGCACCGCTGATCGTGGTGCTGGGCGCGGGCGTGGTCGGCGTGCTCCTCGAGGCGTTCGTCCCGGCCAGGGCCCGCCGCGTGACGCAGATCGTGCTCACCCTGGCCGCGCTGGCCGGTGGCCTCGCGTTCGTGGTGTACCTCTGGCCGCAGATCGTGGCGCAGCCCGTCCAGGTGGTCGGCGGCAGCGTGACGCTGACGCCGTTCGCGCTCGGCGCGCAGGGCATCATCGCCCTGCTCGCCTTCCTGGGCGTGCTCGTGGTGGCCGACCGCACCGCCACCGGCCAGGACGCGTTCGCGCCCACGGCCTCGGCCGTGCCCGGCACCTCGTACGAGGACCTGGCCCGGAAGTCCGGGCTGGAGCAGACGGAGATCTACCCGCTGCTGCTGTTCGCCGCGGGCGGCATGATGCTCTTCGCCTCGACCGACGACCTGATCGTCATGTTCATCGCGCTCGAGGTGCTGTCGCTGCCGCTGTACGTGCTGTGCGCCACGGCACGCCGGCGCCGGCTCCTGTCGCAGGAGGCCGCGGCCAAGTACTTCCTGCTGGGCGCCTTCGCCTCGGCGCTGTTCATCTTCGGCGTCGCGCTGATCTACGGGTTCGCGGGCACGGTGCGGCTCCTGGAGATCGCCCAGCGGGTGCAGCAGGGCGCACTGCCCCTGGAGGGTATGAGCGCGCTGCTCGTGGCGGGCGTGCTCCTGGTGACGGTCGGCCTGCTGTTCAAGGTCGGCGCGGTGCCGTTCCACGCCTGGACGCCCGATGTCTACACCGGCGCGCCCACGCCCATCACCGGGTTCATGGCCGCGTGCACCAAGGCGGCGGCGGTCGCGGCCCTGGTCGAGGTGCTGTACCGGATCTCGATCGGCGTGCAGGCGGTCGACCCGGAGATCATGCGGCAGCTCCAGGTGGTCGTCGTCGTGGTGGCCGTCCTGACCATGGCCGTCGGCACCGTGATCGGGTCCGTGCAGACCGACGTGAAGCGCCTGCTGGCGTACTCGTCGATCGCGCACGCCGGCTTCCTGCTGGTCGGCATCGCGGGCTTCGGCCCGCAGGTCCAGTCGTCCACCCTCTTCTACCTGCTCGCCTACGGCATCGCGACGATCGGCGCGTTCGCCGTGGTCACGCTGGTCCGGGAACGTCGGGTCACGCCCGGGGCGCAGGAGGACAACGGTCCCGTGGCCGACGACGGCGTCGTGCTCGGTGAGGCCACGGAGATCGCGCAGTGGGCGGGCCTGGGGCGCAAGGCCCCGTGGCTCACGGCGGCGTTCGCCCTGTTCCTGCTGTCCATGGCGGGTATCCCGCTCACCGCCGGGTTCATCGCCAAGTTCGGCGCGTTCGCCGGGGCGACGTCGGGCGGCCTGTGGTGGCTCGCGGTGCTCGGCGTGCTCGCGTCGGTGGTCGCCGTGGCGTTCTACCTGCGGCTGCTGGTCGTCATGGTGTTCCAGCCGGGGACCGTCGAGCCGGCCTCGCAGGTCGAGCCTGTCGAAACCGGGGTCCCGACGAGCTCGACCGGCGACGGCGGCGAGGGCTCGACCGAGGGCGGTGGCGTCGCTACCGCGACCAAGGTGCAGGTCACGGCCGCGCAGCGCGTCGTCGTCACGGTGGTGCGGTCGCGTGGTCCGGCCGCCGTGGCGATCGCCGTCTGCGCGATCGCGACGGTGATTCTTGGCGTTTTCCCGTCTCTGGTTCTTAATCTGGTGGCAGAGGCAAGTAAGTTCGTGCCGTGACCTCCGTACCGCTGCCGCCCCAGACGACGACGGGTACGTCGGCGTCCGCACCCCCGGCCGCTCCGACTGACCTGCCCGACCCGACCGCGCTCGGCCTGCCGATCACGGACCCGGAGCTGGCGTCCCGTCTCGCGGACCGGCTGACGGTGGTCGACGAGGTGCTGTCGGACGCCGTCTCCAGTGCCGACAAGCTGGCCGACGGCGCCTCCCGGCACCTCGTCGACGCGGGCGGCAAGCGGTTCCGGCCGCTGCTCACCCTGCTCACGGGTGAGCTGGGCGACGGTGCGGCCCCGGGCGTCGTCGACGCCGCCGTGGTGGTCGAGCTGACGCAGGTCGCCTCGCTGTACCACGACGACGTCATGGACTCGGCGCCGATGCGGCGAGGCGCCCCGGCGGCCCACATGGTGTGGGGCAACTCGGTGGCGATCCTGGTGGGCGACATGCTGTTCGCCCGGGCCTCGTCCCGGGTGGCCGAGCTCGGGCCCGAGGCGGTGATCCTGCAGTCCCGGACGTTCGAGCGGATGTGCATGGGGCAGCTGCACGAGACCATGGGCCCGGACGACGGCGAGGACGCCGTGGCCCACTACCTGCAGGTGCTGAGCGACAAGACGGCGTCGCTGCTGTCGGCGTCGGCCCGGCTGGGCGCCATGCTCGCCGGTGCGCCGAAGGAGCAGATCGAGGCAGTGGGCGCGTTCGGCGAGAAGGTCGGCGTCGCCTTCCAGCTCGCCGACGACGTGCTCGACGTCGCCTCGGAGGGCGAGACGTCGGGCAAGACGCCGGGCACCGACCTGCGTGAGCACGTGCCGACCATGCCGGTGCTGCTGCTGCGCCAGCACGTCGCCTCGGGCTCCGCCACCGACGACGACAAGGACCTGCTCGCGACGCTCGACGGCGACCTGTCGTCGGACGAGGTGCTGACGGCCGCCCTGCAGCGCCTGCGGGCGCACTCCGTGCTCGCCGACACCCGGGAGCTGGCGGTGCGCTGGGCGCGCGAGGCGGCCGCGGAGCTCGCGCCACTGCCGGACGGGCCGGTCAAGGAGTCCCTGGAGCAGTTCGCGCAGGCCCTGGCGGACCGGGCGGTGTAAGCCTGGACAGGGAGCGAGACGTCTGCCGTGCTCAGAGTTCTCCGATCCTCGACGTCGTGTTCATAATGTGCCCGTGTTCACTTAAACTGAACGCATGGCAGATCTGAACGAGGTGCCACCGTTGCCAGCTGCGCTGGTCGCGGGCCTGGCTGACCTGGGGTTCGAGGCGGAGGTCCATGAAGAACTGCCAGCTGACCGTGTGATCAGGCGGGCAGTGGTCACGGTCACGCGCCCAGGCAGCGCGCAGCGTTTCGAACTGCTCTGCGGTCGAGGCGTCCGGATGGCCGATCTCGCGCGGCTTCCACGGAGTGGCCTGCATCAGTTCGTATTCACGGACTATGTACCGGATGCCACGGGCGCGTCGTTCCGCCGGGCAGGCGTCCGATACCTGGACGAGGCAGGGAACGCGTGGATCAACTTCGGTGCCGTGCTGGTCGATATTCGGGGACGTCGGCGCCAGGGATCGAAAGAAGGCCCCCGGGCGACTCGTGGCAATCTGTTCAGCCCGGGGAGCGCGCAGGTGGTGCTCGTGTTGCTGGCCTGGCCAGAGCTCTGGCGGGTCACGCGTCGCGAGCTGGCTCACACCGCAGGCGTTTCGTTGGGCAAGGCACACGACGTAGTGGAGATCCTGAGACAGGCAGGCTTTGGACCGGACGCGGTGGGTCGGCCAGACGGAGATCTGCTGGACCTGTGGGCAGCCGCCTATCCGACGGGACTGGCGCGCCGACTGGAGCTCGGGGCCTTCCACGGCCCTGTGGACAAGATCCGGTCCATCGGTGCGGACCAGCGGCTGTACGTCTCTGGTGAGGTCGCAGTGGACGACCTGCTCAGGCCGTCCACGCTCGTTGTGTATGTTGCCGACCTCGATCCCCGCCTTGCGCTCGTCAACCGTTGGCGTGCGGACGGCCCGCCGAACATTCGGGTTCGCCGCAGCTTCTGGAGAGAACCGCATGGAAGGCGGGCGGCAGGAAGCGAGAACGTCGCGGCGCCGTGGCCGCTTGTGTATGCGGACCTTCTCGCCTCAACCGATCCGCGCGTACGAGCGGCTGCGGGAGATTGGAAGGACCGCCATGCTGGATCTCTCAAGGGTCTCTGATTCGCTGCTCGACGTCGTTCTTGACGTCGTTTCGGCCGTGAGCGGGAGTACGCCGGAACTGAATCCGTCGACCATCATGGTCGTTGGAGCCGCATGCAGAGATGTCCTGCACGCCGCGCTCGGCCATACGTTCGACACGGTGGCGACCCGCGACCTGGACCTCGGTCTTGCCCTGTCGAGCTGGGACGTCTACAAGGAACTCACTGAGCAGTTTCCTAGTGCTGGGCATACCGGCATTCGTTACGACATCGCTGGAATCGCTGTCGATCTTCTTCCGTTCGGAGCGGTCGAGGACCCTGAAGGAGTGGTGGATCCACCGACACGTCGTGAGCCGGTCAGCCTATGGGCGTTCGAGGAGATCTTCGCCGCTTCAGTCACGCTTGAGCTCTCGGAGTCGTTGCAGGTCCGAATTCCTGATGTCGCCGGGTATGCGGCAGCGAAGCTGGGCGCTTGGCTGGATCGGTCGGAGTGGGGGGAGCTCAAGGATGCCTCCGATCTGGCACTCGTCGTCTACTGGTACGCAGAATCCCTCCACATTCAGGAGCGGCTCTACGGCACCGCGACTGGAAACGAGGTTCTTCTGGCTGAAGACCTCGACGTGGAACGCGCGGCAGCACGCCTCCTCGCTGCGGACATCGTCGACATCATCGGTCCGAAGCGATCAGGCGAACTCATGGTTCGCTGGCCGGGTGACATCGAGTTGCTTGGGCGTTCCTTCCATGTGGGTGGTGGTCTGCAATGGCCGTTCGGGCTGCCGCGGCGGCGCGAGCTCGTAGAAGCCCTGACGCGGGGACTTGTCGATGCGGCCGGTGCCTGAGCGAAGCGCTCCGCCCCCAGGGCGGTGTGCGCCCACGTAAACAGTCACGGGAGTGATCAAGCCTCTGACCTGGTAGTTCGTTCCAGGCTAAGGAATTCACCCGTCCAGGAAGACCCTCTAACGTTCCGGTTGTCGGAGGCAACGGCTAGGCTGCGGCAGCCGCCGCTGATCGAGACTTGAGGAAAGCCTGTGCCCGGATTGAAGGTGTCGACGCGCTCGGCGGTCTCCGGAGGCGTCGTCGCCGTCTTCGGCGGGGCCCTGATCCTGCTCACGCTGCTGCAACAGGGCGAGTCCACGGCCAGGGTCGACCTGGACGACTCCGGCGTGTGGGTCACCAAGACCTCCGCGGGTCTCCTCGGCCGGTTCAACAACGAGGCACAGGCGCTCGACGGCACGCTGCTGTCGGGCTCGTCGACGTTCGACGTGCAGCAGGTGGAGTACCGGGTACTGATGACGGACCCGGGCACCGCCACCGCGAGCCCGGTCGACCCGGCGCAGCTCGTCCTCGGCGGCACCATGAGCGCCCCCGCCGGCGCCGTCATCGCTTCGGGCGGGCACACCACCGCGGTGCTGGACCCGGAGGACGGCCGCCTGTGGGTGCTCCCGTTCGAGGCCGCGGTCCAGTTCAGCGCCGACGACCTGGACCCGACGGCGGAGCTCGGGCCGGGCGCCCGGGTCGCCGTCGCGACCGACGGCACGGTCTTCGGGGCCGCGCCCGCCAAGGGCCGCCTCGCGACCGTCACGACCAACGGCTCGGGCACCGTCGACGAGGTGACCGACTCGGAGCTCCCGGTGGGCAAGGGTGCCGAGCTGGAGGTGACCGCCGTCGGCGACCGGCCGGTGGTCCTGGACCGCACCGCGGCCACGCTCGTGCTGCCCGGCGGCGACGTCGTGGACCTGGCCGGCGGGGCCGAGGCGCGGCTGCAGCAGCCCTCGGGCGAGGCGGACGCCGTGGTCGTGGCCACACCGAAGGGCCTGGTCACCCAGCCGCTGCGGGGCGGGAGCTCCACCACGCGCGTGGGCCAGGGCACCCCGGCGGCGCCCGTGCAGCTCGGCGGCTGCACCTTCGGCGCCTGGTCGGGCACCGGCCGGGTGGTCCGGGACTGCCCCGGCACCGACCGCGACGTCGACGAGACCCTGGAGGGCGCCGACGGCGAGCTCGCCTACCGGGTCAACCGCCAGGTGATCGTGCTGAACGACGTCTCGGCGGGCACGCTGTGGATGGCCGCGGAGGACTTCGAGAAGGTCGACGACTGGGACCTGAAGATGCCCGAGGACGCCGAGGGTGAGAAGACCGAGTCCGAGACCACCACGCCTGAGATGGTCGACCAGTTCGTGGCCCAGCGGGACAAGCCGAACCGCCCGCCGGAGCCGGAGGACGACTCGATCGGCGTCCGGCCGGGGCGCACGACCGTGCTGAACGTGCTGGGCAACGACCTCGACCCCGACGGCGACGTGATGACCGCGTCGATCGCCGACCCCGAGGGCCGGGTGGCCGGTGCCGGCGCGTCCGACGTCTCGGTGGACCGCGTGCTCGACGGCGCGGCGCTGCAGGCGAACGTGCCCGAGACGGCGACCGGCACCACGACCTTCACCTACACGGTGGACGACGGCCGCGGCGGTACCGCCGACGCCGACGTGAAGGTGCGCGTGGTGCCCCTGAGCGAGAACGAGGCGCCGGTCTCGACCGGCGAGCCCGTGCTGCGCGTGGCGCAGGGCGGCGACGCGTCCATCAAGGTGCTGCCGTTCTGGCGCGACCCCGACGGCGACGACCTGGTCCTCTCCAGCGCCGCCACCGCGGACCCCATGGACGAGGTGCGGTTCCGCCCGGACGGCACCGTCGAGTTCCGCGACGGCGGCACCGCGACCGGCCGGAAGATCGTCGAGCTGACGGTCTCGGACGGCCTGGACCAGGTGGGCGAGGGCCGGCTGCTCGTCGACGTGATCGCCACCCAGGAGCCGCCCGTCGCGGTGGCCGACCACGTCACCGTGCTGGCGGGCGATCCCGTCACGGTCCGGCCGCTGCGCAACGACTCCGACCCCAACGGCGACCGGCTGCGCCTGGTCAGCGTCTCGGAGCAGGCGCCGGCCACGATCACGGAGAACTATGCCGCGGGCACGTTCCGGTTCGTGAGCCAGGAGCCCGGCAGCTACGACATCACCTACCAGGTCAGCGACGGCCCGGGCTCGACGATGGGCCTCGTACGCGTCGACGTGCTGCCGCCGCCGGACGCCGCGGGCCCGCCCGTGGTCGTGGCCGACACCGTGCTGCTCCCCGCCGGCGGTTCCGCGCTGGTGGACGTGCTGGCCAACGACACCGACCCGGGTGGCGGCGTGCTGGTCGCGTCATCGGTCGAGGCGCCGCCGGAGGTCACCGCCGTCGTGCTGGACCACCACGTGCTGCGGGTCGCGGAGACCGAGCGCCTGGACCGGCCCGTGACCCTGCGGTACACGGCCTCCAACGGCACGGAGACCGCCGTCGGGCAGGTGCGGGTGGTGCCCATCGCGGCGCCCACCAAGCTGCGCCCGCCCGAGGCGACGCCGGACGAGACGACCGTGCACACGGGTGACATCGTCACCGTGCCGGTGCTGAAGAACGACTCCCACCCGGACGGTCTGGAGCTGAAGCTCACGCCGGAGCTCGTGGAGGAGCCGGACACCGGAGAGGCCTTCGTGTCCGAGGACACCGTGCGCTTCCGGGCCGGGTCCGAGGCCGGCACGGCGCACCTGGTCTACGAGGTGCGCGACAGCAACGGCCAGAAGGACTCCGCGCAGGTCACGATCAACATCACGGACACCCTGGAGAACGCGGCGCCGCAACCGCCGGACACCACGGCGCGCGTGCTCGCGGGCTCGGTCACCCGGATCCCGCTGCCGCTGGACGGCAGCGACCCGGACGGCGACTACGTCACGCTCGACGGCCTCTCCGCACCACCCGCGCAGGGCACGGCCCGCGTGGTCGACGGGTTCCTCGAGTACGAGGCGTCCCAGGATGCCGCCGGGGCGGACGAGTTCCGGTACTCGGTGACGGACACGCGCGGCGCGACGGCCGAGGGCACGGTCGCCGTCGGCGTCGCCCAGCCGCCAGGGGTCAACCAGCCGCCCACCGCCGGCGACGACGAGACGCTCGTGCGTCCCGGCCGCGACGTCGCGGTGGACGCCCTGGCCAACGACTCCGACCCGGACGGCGACCAGGTGGGCCTGGTACCCAAGTCGTTCGAGGGCGCCGAGGGCCTGGACCCCCGGGTCGTCGAGGACCTGGTGGTGGTCACCACGCCGCGCGACGAGGGCACGCAGACCTTCTACTACGGCATCGAGGACACCTTCGCGGCCCGCGCCACCGGCGCGATCACCGTACAGACCGCCAAGGACGCGCCGCTGCTGCGGCCGATCGCGCGCGACGACGTGGTGCCGCCCACGGACGTCACGTCCGACACCGTGACCGTGGACGTGCTGCGCAACGACTCCGACCCCGACGGCGTCGCGACCGACCTGACGGTCGCTGTGCTGGGCGAGGACGGCGAGCAGCCCGCCGGCGTCACCCTCGGCGAGGGCGGCGAGGTCACCGTGGCGCTCACCGAGGACCCGCAGGTGCTCACGTACACCGTGACCGACATGGACGACCTGACGGCGAAGGCGTTCCTGCGGGTGCCGCGCGACGGCTCGCTCCCACACCTGAAGCAGCCGGTCGAGGCGCTGCGCACCTTCGCGGGCGAGACGCTCGAGATCGACATCGCCGACCACGTCGTGGTGGCCGACGGCCACGAGCCCCGGTTCACCGTCGAGGAGAAGGTGACCGCCGTCGAGGGCACGCGCGACGTCACGGGCCCGACCACGCTGACGTTCACCTCCGACGAGGACTACGTGGGACCGGCCTCGGTCACCTTCGAGGTGACCGACGGCGACGGCCCCGACGACCCCGAGGGCCGCACCGCGGTGCTGACCCTCCCGATCGACGTGCGGGCGAGCCGCAACCAGCCGCCGGAGATCAAGGGCAGCCCACTGCTCGAGGTCGCCGCCGGCGAGGAGTCGGCGCTCGACCTGTCGCGCGTCGCGGTCGACCCCGAGGGCGACCCGCTGACCGTCGAGGTCACCGGCGGGGCCGAGGGCGTCACCTTCGGCACCCAGGGCGCCACGGTCACCGCGCAGGCGCAGGCCTCCGTCCCGAAGGGCACGCGCTTCACCGTCCCGTTCACCGTGTCCGACGGCGGCCACCCGCCCGTCGCCGGCGAGCTCGCCGTCACGGTCGTGGCCTCGACGCGCCCGCTCGCGCGGGCCAACCCGGACGAGGTGCGCGACGCGCACCAGGGCGCAGCCGCCACGGTGGACGTGCTGGCCAACGACGCCAACCCGTTCCCCGAGGAGCCGCTGAAGGTGGTCGGCGCCGCTGTCGAGACGGGCCAGGGCTACGTGGAGACGACGGATTCCACGGTGGTCGTGACGCCGTCGGACGACTTCGTGGGCGCCATGGTGGTGCGGTACCGCGTGGCCGACGCGACGGCCGACGTCAGCCGGGAGGTCGAGGGCACGGTGCGCCTGACGGTGCTGGGCCGGCCCGAGGCGCCGCGCGCCCCGCAGGTCGAGGAGGTGCGGTCCGAGACGGTGGTGCTGACGTGGGACCCGCCGGCGGACAACGGGGCCGAGATCACCGGGTACACCGCGCGGTCGGGCAAGGGTGACGTCACCGAGTGCAAGTCCACGACCTGCACGGTCACCGGGCTCAAGAACGACGTCGTCTACAACTTCACCGTCACGGCCACCAACGAGGTGGGTGAGTCGGAGCCGTCCGGCCCGTCCGAGGACGCCCGGCCGGACGAGAAGCCCGACAAGCCGGAGCCGCCGTCGCTGAAGTTCGGCGACTCCGCGCTGACGGTCTCCTGGAAGAACCGGACCTACACCGACCGTTCGCCGATCGAGTGCGTGAACCTGGAGATCAGCCCGGCCCCGGCCGACGGCGTGATCCAGAAGTCCTGCGTCACCGGCAGCTCGATCGTCTGGGACGGGCTGGCCAACGGCACCGCCTACACGGTGACGGTGCAGGCCGTGAACGCCGCGCCGGACCCCTCGGACTGGAGCGACGCCTCCGCCCCCGAGACCCCGGCCGCGCCGCCGGCCAAGCCCGCCGCGCCGTCCGCCCAGCGCGTCGACAACGCGCTCGGCGGGCAGATCACGGTGTCCTGGACCGAGCCCGCCAACAACGGCGCCCCGGTCGAGCAGTACCACCTGGACGTCTACGAGAACGGGTCCAAGGTCGAGACGCAGACGGTGACGGGCACCTCCCGCGTGGTCTCGGGCCTGTCGGCAGAGGCGTCCTACACGTTCGCGGTCACGGCCGAGAACAAGGCGGGCAACTCGCCGGCCAGCGACCAGTCGGCGGCGCAGGTGCCGTACGGAAAGCCCCAGGTCCCGGGCACGCCGACGGCGTCGCTCGGCTCCACCACGAGCGGCCAGGCCGACGTGCGCTGGAGCGGCATCGCGTCGGGCGACTTCCGTGGGCCGGCGCACCGGTACGAGGTGCTGGCCAACGGCGGGGGCACGCCGGGGAACGCCGGTACCGCGACGTCGTACACCTTCAAGAACCTGGCCAACGGCACGGCCTACCGGTTCCAGGTCCGCGCCTGCAACCAGTACACGTGCTCGGCCTGGACGGCGAGCTCCAACCCCGTGACGCCGTACACGACGCCGGGCGCCCCGGGCGTGAGCTGGACGCTGCGCTCGTCCTCCGAGGGCCGGTTCACCGTGTCGCCCCCGGGCAGCAACGGCGGCCGGGCCGTGGACTCGATCCGGTACCGCGTCAACGGCGGCGGCTGGCAGAACATGTCCGCGTCGGGCGGCAACGTCGACGTCGGGCCCGCCTACAACACGAGCTACAGCCTGGAGGCGCAGGCCTGCAACGCGGCCGGGTGCGGCACGACGGCGTCGGGCAGCGGGCGGACCAACTCCAACCCGGCCAACCGCTCGTTCACCATCGCCAAGGGCGCCGACGCGTCGACGTCGTCGGGCTGCCGCCAGGGTTCGGCGTGCCGCTGGATCAACATGAGCATCACCGGCTGGGAGCCCAACACGGCGTTCACCATGCGGTGCCTGTCCACCGAGCACAACTCCGCCGGCCAGGTCTACTTCCCGCGGTGGGAGCAGGGCCAGTGGTGGGGTCAGGCCTGGGGCGTGCCGCTGCGGACCGACGGCAACGGCAACTGGTCGGGCCAGACCGACTGCATGCACGGCTACACGGGTGAGTACACATGGATCGAGACGCAACAGCTGGGGGAGTCGAACCACCTGCTCTGGTGACCACGGGAAATTTGCTTCGACACGGTTGCGACACACCGGCCGCTTACCAGACAGACTCCTACAATCTGGACGGGCGGCATGGGTAGTCCTGCCCACTGAAATTCCACGACGATTCACCCTTGCCCCCGGTAGTGTGCTCCCGTTGCGCCTGTGTGTGCCGTCCGGGCGGGCAAATTTTCGGTGGCGTGACTGTTGAAGAGGAGGACGCATGAGCTTGGTCTCGCGCGTGTACGAGAACCGCAGATCGGCAGCATCGGTCGGTGTGGTGACTCTCTTCGGCGCGGGCCTCCTGGGCTTTGCGCTCCTGTACGACGGCGAGGCGACGGCGGACGTCCAGCTGAACGACTCGGGCGTCTGGGTGACCCAGACGGCGTCCGGCAAGGTCGGTCGGTTCAACTACGAGGCCAAGGCCCTCGACGGCACCCTGCTCGCCAACTCGGCGAGCTTCGACGTGGAGCAGGACGCGCAGCGCGTGCTCCTGGACAGCGTGGGCGACTCGTCCGCGAGCCCCATCGAGCCGGCGCAGCTCACCCTGCGCGGCACCATGAAGTTCTCCGCGGGCGCGCAGGTCGGTGCCGGCGGCGCCACCACGGCCGTGTACGACGAGGAGTCCGGCAAGGCCTGGGTGCTCCCGTTCGACGGCGCGGTCGCGTTCGACGAGAAGAAGCTCAAGCCGACGCTCAAGGTGGGCAAGGGCGGGACGCTCGCGGTCGGCAAGGACGGCACGGTGTTCCTCGCGGTCCCGGCGGACGGCAAGCTGTACACGGTCCCGACCGGCGCGCAGGGCACCGCCCAGGACGCCGACGAGTCGTCGCTGCCCATGAGCGCCGACGCCAAGATCCAGGTCACGGCCGTGGGCGACAAGCCCGTGGTGCTGAACCAGTCGACGGGCAACGTCGTACTGCCGGGCGGCGACTCGGTCGAGATCGAGGACGCGTCGCAGGGCATGCTCCAGCAGCCGTCCGACAAGGCCGACAACGTGGTGCTCGCCACCCCCAGCGGTCTGGTCTCCCAGCCGCTGGGCGGCGGTGACGCGACCACCCGCTCGGCGGAGGGCACGCCGTCCGCGCCGGTCCAGCTGAGCGGCTGCGTGTACGGCGCCTGGACCTCGGGCCAGGTCATCCGCGACTGCGAGGGCTCCGACAACGACGTGGACGAGCGGCTCGAGGGCATCGACGCCAGCACGAGCCTCGCCTACCGCGTGAACCGCAACGTCATCGTCCTGAACGACGTCGCGAACGGTTCCCTGTGGATGGCCGCCGACAAGTTCGAGAAGGTCGACGACTGGGACCTCAAGATGCCCGAGGACGCCGAGGGCGAGAAGACCGAGTCGGAGCAGACCACGCCCGAGCAGGTCGACCAGTTCGTGGCGCAGCGGGACAAGGCCAACCGGCCGCCCGTCGCCAAGGACGACAACTTCGGCGTGCGACCGGGCCGCACCACCGTGCTGAACGTGCTGGGCAACGACGTGGACAAGGACGGCGACGTGATGGTCGCCGCGGTCAAGGGCGAGGCCGAGGGCGACATCAAGGTCAACCGGGTGCTCGACGGCGCGGCCCTGCAGGCCGACGTGCCGGCGGACGCGGCCGGCACCACCACGTTCACCTACGAGGTCAACGACGGCCGCGGCGGCACCGACCAGGCGTCCGTGGACGTCCGGGTGGTGCCGCTCGAGGAGAACAACCCGCCCGTCCAGTCGGGTGAGCCCGTGCTGCGGGTCGGTCAGGACAGCATGGGCACCATCAAGGTGCTGCCCTACTTCAAGGACCCCGACGGTGACGACATGTTCCTGTCGAACGCGAGCACGGCCGACCCGCTGGACGAGGTGCGGTTCCGGCCGGACGGCACCATCGAGTTCCGCGACGGCGGCACCACGACGGGCCGCAAGATCGTCGACATCACGGTCTCCGACGCGCTGGGGCTGCCGTTCCAGGGCCGGCTGCTCGTCGACGTGATCGCGACCAACGTGCCGCCGGTCGCCGTGCAGGACCACGTGACGGTACTGGCCGGCGAGCCCGCCACCGTGCGGCCCATGCAGAACGACTTCGACCCCAACGGCGACAAGCTGCGCCTGACGGCGGTCGGCGAGAAGGCGGGCCT
Source organism: Promicromonospora kroppenstedtii (assembly GCF_044389675.1). Lineage (NCBI taxonomy): Bacteria > Bacillati > Actinomycetota > Actinomycetes > Micrococcales > Promicromonosporaceae > Promicromonospora > Promicromonospora kroppenstedtii. Next base: position 112,707 of record NZ_JBIRYI010000016.1, read on the forward strand.
GGAGATCACGCCGAACTACGGCGCGGGCACCTTCCGCGTCGTGAGCGACTCCCCGGGCTCGTACGACCTGACCTACCAGATCACCGACGGCCCCGAGCCGACCATGGGCCTGGTGCGCGTCGACGTCGTCGAGCCGCCGGACGAGGCCGGGCCGCCCATCGCGGTCTCCGACCAGGTGCTGCTGCCGACCGGCGGCTCGGCGCTGGTGGACGTGCTGGCGAACGACACCGACCCCGCGGGCGGCGTGCTCGTGGTCCAGGGCGTGGACGTCCCGGACGACGCCCCGGTGAAGGTCGCGGTGCTGAACCACCAGATCCTGAAGGTCTCCGAGGTCAAGCGGCTCGACGAGCCCGTGACCATCACCTACACCGTCGCGAACGGCGCGGGTACCACCACGGGCCAGGTGCGCGTGGTGCCGATCCCGGCGCCGGCCCAGCTGCGCCCGCCGGAGGCAGGCCCGGACGAGGCCACCGTGCACGTGGGCGACGTGGTGACCATCCCGGTGCTGAAGAACGACACGCACCCGGACGGCCTGGAGCTGACCCTGACGGACGAGCTGCAGGAGTCGCCGCCGGCCGAGGCCGGCGAGGCCTTCGTCTCCGAGGACACGGTGCGGTTCCGCGCCGGCCAGGAGGCGGGGACGTACCACGCGGTCTACGAGGTGATGGACTCCAACGGGCAGAAGGACTCGGCCCAGGTCACCATCGTCGTCAAGGACGACCCGGAGAACGCGGCGCCCCAGCTGCCCGACATCACGGCCCGGGTGCTCGCCGAGGGAACCGTTCGGATCCCGCTGAACCTCGACGGCACCGACCCGGACGGCGACTACGTCACGCTGAGCGCCATCTCCGGCGCCCCGACGCAGGGCACCGCAACGATCGTGGACGGGTTCATCGACTACAAGGCGGCCGAGGACGGCACCGGCCTGGACACCTTCACCTACCAGGTCACGGACACCCGTGGCGCGGTGGGCGAGGGCCTGGTCCGCGTGGGCATCACGCCCAAGCCGGCGACCAACCAGCCGCCGCAGGCCGCGGACGACGAGACGACGGTGCGGCCCGGCCGCACGGTCGCGGTCCGCGCGCTGGAGAACGACACCGACCCCGACGGCGACGAGATCGGCCTGGTGGAGAGCGGTTTCGAGGGCACCGGGGACATGGACCCCAAGGTGGTCAAGGACGACGTGGTCGTCACCGCGCCGGACGACGAGGGGTCCTACTCCTTCTACTACGGCATCCAGGACACCTTCAAGGCCAAGGCCAGCGGCGCCATCTCGGTGAACGTGGACCAGAACGCGCCGCTGCTGCGGCCGATCGCCCACGACGACGTCATCACCTCGGACGACGTCGAGGGTTCCTCGACCGTGACCGTCGACGTGAAGGCCAACGACATCGACCCCGACGGCGTGGCCGCCGACCTCGAGCTGAGCATCGACCCCGACCTGGAGGGCGTGCGGATCACCGACGAGGGCCTGCTCGAGGTGCAGCTCACCGAGTCCGCCCAGGTGATCACCTACACCGTGACCGACATGGACGGCCTGGAGGCCAAGGCCTTCGTGCGCGTGCCGGGTGACCAGTCCCGGCCGCACATCAAGCCGGGCCTGGAGCCGCTCAAGGCCACCTCCGGTGAGCCGCTGACGATCGATCTCGCCGAGTACGTGGTGGTGCGCGACGGCACCGAGCCGCGCATCACCGAGGAGAAGACGGTCAAGGCCCTGGAGGGCAAGGCCGTCGTCGAGGACGAGGACACGCTCGTCTACACCTCGGCCGAGGACTACGCCGGTGCGGCGTCGGTCAGCTTCGAGGTGACCGACGGCGACGGGCCGGACGACCCCGAGGGCCTGACGGCGGTGCTGACCCTGCCGATCGACGTGACGCCGTCCAAGAACATGCCGCCCAAGATCACGGGCCGGCCCGTGCTGGAGGTCGCGGCCGGCGAGGAGAGCTCGGTCGACCTCTCCCGGTACGTGAAGGACCCCGACAAGGACCCGCTGACCTTCACGGTCAAGGGCGTCGAGGGGATCTCGCCGTCGGTCTCGGGCGACACGGTCTCCGCCGAGGTCGACCCGTCCGTCTCGAAGGGCACCGCGCAGGAGCTGGCGATGACGGTCTCGGACGGCAAGAACCCCGCCGTCGACACCGTGCTGACGGTCAAGGTCGTGGCGTCGACCCGGCCGCTGGTGCAGACCACGCAGGACGTCGTGCTCGACGCCCACCAGGGTGAGTCGACGACCATCCCCGTCCTGGCCAACGACACCAACCCGTTCCCGGGCGAGGAGCTGAAGCTGACGGGCGTGCCGGTGGTCGAGACCGGTACGGGCACCCCCGAGTACCGGGGCGACCAGCTCGTGGTGACCCCGGACGCGGACTTCACCGGCGCCATGCTGGTGCGCTACCGCGTGCAGGACGCCACCGGCGACCCCGACCGCGAGGTCGACGGCATCGCCAAGCTGACGGTCCTCGGCAAGCCGGAGCCGCCCCGGGCGCCACGCGTCGAGGAGGTGCGCTCGGAGACGGTCGTGCTGAGCTGGGACCAGCCCAACAACAACGGTGCGGACATCACCGGCTACACGCTGCGGACGCAGAACGGTCAGGAGCACGCCTGCAACACGACCACCTGCACGTTCGACGGGCTGAAGAACAACGTGAAGTACACGTTCACCGTCACCGCGACCAACGAGGTGGGCGAGTCCGACCCGTCGCCGGCCTCCAAGGAGGCCCGCCCGGACGAGAAGCCGGACCAGCCCGCCCCGCCGACCCTCGTGTTCGGTGACAAGAGCCTCGAGGTGTCCTGGAAGAACAAGGCGTACACGGACCGGTCCCCGATCGAGTGCGTGAACCTGGAGATCAGCCCAGCCCCGGCCGACGGCGTGATCCAGAAGACCTGTGTCCAGGGCGGCAACACCACGTGGACCGGGCTGGAGAACGGTACGGCCTACACGGTGCGCGTCCAGGCCAAGAACGCGGCCCCGGACCCGTCCGACTGGTCCGAGCCGTCCGCGCCGGAGACGCCGGCCGCGCCCCCGGCCCAGCCGGCGGCGCCCAACGCCAGCCGGGTGGACACCGCCGTCGGCGGGCAGATCAACGTCTCGTGGACGGCCCCGGCCAACAACGGTGACGCGGTCAAGACGTACTACCTGGACGTCTACAAGGACGGCTCGAAGGTGAAGACCATCACCACCTCGGCCACCTCGCAGACCGTGCAGGACCTGAGCACCAGCTCGAGCTACACGTTCACCGTCCAGGCCGAGAACAAGGCCGGCAAGTCGCCGGTCAGCGGCCAGTCCAACGCGGTGGAGCCGTTCGGCACGCCGGACGTCCCGGGTAAGCCGAACGCTGCACTCGGGTCCAACACGAGCGGACAGGCGAACGTGAGCTGGGGTGCGATCGGGGACTTCCGCGGCAGCGGTCCCCGGTACGAGGTGCAGGCCAACGGCGCCAACGGCCAGAACGCCGGGAACGCGACGTCGCACACCTACTCGCCCCTGAACAACGGGACCTCGTACACGTTCCAGGTGCGCGCCTGCAACGCGAACGCCTGCTCGGGCTGGTCCGCGGCGTCGAACGCCGTGACGCCGTACGGCCCGGTGCCGACGCCGACGATCAGCGCCAACGGCGGCGACCAGAAGGTCACCTTCACCTGGGACGGCCGGGCCACGAACGGCCGGCCGATCCGCTCGGTCGTGGTCTCGGGTGCGTTCAACAGCACCGCGACGAACGGCACCCAGTCGGTGTCGGCGGGCTACAGCACGACGAAGCGGGCCTGTGTCGAGGTCACGGACACCGAGGGGCAGAAGGCGAGCAAGTGCGCCGAAGCGACCTCGGACAAGGCCCCGGACCCGCGGGCCTGGGTGACCAAGGGCTCGGGCGTGAGCAACGGTGACTGCACGCACTCCTCGTGCGCGTACTTCGTCGTCAACTGGCAGGACTTCCCCGGCGGCAACCACAGCGTGGAGTGCTACTCGGGCAGCAACCCCGACGAGTCGGGCTGGCACAACATCCTGACGCCCGACCGCTCCTACAGCATGAGCTTCTCGGGCAACGGCAGCCGCCAGCTCAGCTGCTTCTACGGGTACCCGGGGACGCAGGTGGCCGTCCGCATCGACGGCAAGCTCTACGAACCCAGGACCTGGTAGAACCATCCCTGCCCGGCCGCCGCGCACGCGGTGGCCGGGCACGCCATGATCGACACAGATTTCACCCGACGAACGAGCAGTAACGAGCAGTAGGGATAGACGAGATGACCACGATGACCCCTGAGCAGGCGGCCTGGTTCGCCCAGACCTTCGACCGGCTCGTCGGCAACGTCGGCCAGGCGGTCCTGGGCAAGGCGCCGGTGGTGCGCATGGCGCTCACGTGCATGCTCGCCGAGGGCCACCTGCTGCTGGAGGACGCCCCCGGGACCGGCAAGACCATGCTCGCCCGCTCGATCGCGGCGTCGGTGCAGGGCACGCACAACCGCATCCAGTTCACGCCGGACCTGCTGCCCTCCGACGTCACGGGTGTGACGATCTACGACCAGAAGACCGGGAAGTTCGACTTCCACCCGGGCCCGATCTTCGCCTCGATCGTGCTGGCCGACGAGATCAACCGTGCCTCGCCGAAGACCCAGTCCGCGCTGCTGGAGGTCATGGAGGAGGGCCGGGTCACCGTCGACGGCGTCGCCCACGAGACCGGCCGCCCGTTCATGGTGCTCGCGACCCAGAACCCGATCGAGCAGGCCGGCACCTACCGGCTGCCCGAGGCCCAGCTCGACCGCTTCCTGATGAAGACGTCGGTGGGCTACCCGGACCACGCCTCCACGGTGGAGATCCTGTCGGGCGCCTCGGTGAAGGACCGCAGCAAGACGCTGCAGCCCATCATCACCACCAAGGCCGTCACCGAGATGGCTGACCTCGCCTCGACCGTGCACACCGACACCGCGGTGCTGGAGTACGTGTCCCGCCTCGCCGAGGAGACCCGCAACGCGCACGAGGTGCGCGTCGGCGTCTCGGTCCGTGGTGCGCTGGCCCTGGTGCGCTGCGCCAAGGTGTGGGCCGCCGCGCACGGCCGCAACTACGTGCTGCCCGACGACATCAAGGAGCTGGCCCAGCCGGTCTGGGCCCACCGCTTCGTGCTGGACCCGGAGGCCGAGTTCGCGGGCGCCCGCCCTGACGTCGTGCTGGCCCGGATCATGGCCGACGTCGCCGCGCCGCAGGAGCGGGCCTCGGCATGACGACCACGGGCATGGCGTCCGGTACCGGGTACGGGAAACGTCAGGAGAAGCCGACCGGCCTCGCCGGCGTCGTCGCCGCGGGCCGTGCGCAGGCGCAGCGCGGCCGGCGCGGCTGGGTGACCTTCGCCGCCGGCGCCCGCACGCGGGCGGCGGCGGCCGGTCGTACGCTCGCGCCGGTCCGCCGCACGTTCAGCACGTTCGGCATCGCGGTGACCCTCGTGGCGGCCGGTGCCTGGATCGCCGCGCTGACGCTCGGCTGGCTCGAGCTGCTGGTGGCCGCGATCGTGCTCACCGTGACGCTGCTGTGCGCCATCGTGTTCGTGCTCGGCCGGTTCAAGTACGACGTCGTGCTCGACCTGGCGCAGGCGCGCGTGACCGTCGGCGACCGCGCCGTGGGGCGCCTCGACGTGCGCAACGCGTCGAGCCGCCCGCTGCTGCCGTCGGTGATGGAGCTCCCCGTCGGCACCGGCACCGCGGCGTTCCCCGTGCCCCGGCTCAAGGGCGGCGGCACACACGAGGAGATCTTCACGATCCCGACCCGGCGCCGCAGCGTGATCACGGTCGGTCCGGTCAAGTCCGTGCGCGCCGACCCCCTGGGCCTGCTGCGCCGCGAGATGACGTGGACGAACGAGCAGGAGGTCTTCGTGCACCCGCGCGTCAAGAACCTCACGGGCTCCTCCACGGGCTTCCTCAAGGACCTCGAGGGCCGGATCACCAACGACATCACGAACGCCGACGTGAACTTCCACGCCCTGCGCGACTACGTGCCCGGCGACGACCGCCGGCACATCCACTGGAAGACGACGGCCCGCACCGGCCAGATCATGGTGCGGCAGTTCGAGGAGACCCGGCGCTCGCACCTCGCGGTGCTGCTGTCCACGCGCGCCGAGGACTACGCGAACGAGGAGGAGTTCGAGCTCGCCGTCAGCGTGTGCGGCTCCCTGGGCCTGCAGGCCATCAAGGAGGACCGCGGCGTGACGGTGCTCGTCAACGAGGCCACGCTGCACGGTGACCACCGCACCCGCCTGCTGGACGACCTCTCCCGGATCGAGATGGTGTCCCGCAAGTCCAAGCTGGTGGACCTCGCCCGCGCCGCGAGCATGGCCGCCGCCGACTTCTCGGTGATCTCCTTCATCGTCGGCAGCATGGTCACGCCCACCGAGCTGCGTGCGGCGTCGGCCCGCGTGCCCGCCGGCGTGCAGGTCATGGCCATCCAGTGCGTGCCGGGGGCCTCCCTCGGCCGGCACTCCATCGCGGAGCTGGGCGTGCTCACCCTGGGCCGCCTCGGCGACCTGCCCCTTGCGCTGAAGAAGATGAGCGACGCATGAGCGACGAGAACACCCGCGGCAACCTCCCGAGGGGAGGGGCCGCGCAGGGCAACCAGCCGCCCTACGGCACCGGCACCGGGTACCGGACCGGCACCGGCCGGGGCACCACCCGCCGCAGGGAGGCCGAGCAGCCGCGCGCGCTGACCAGGTTCGCCCTGGTCGACGTCGCGGCCCTCGTCGTGATGCTCGGGGCCGTCGCCGTCGGCTTCGGCCCGGTGTGGGGCTCGCTCGGCTACCTGCTGCCCACGGTCGGCGGCGCCGTCGTCGGCCTGGTCGTGGCCTGGGTAGGCGCCTGGCGCCGCTTCCCGGCCGTCGTCGTGACCGCACTCGCCGTGCTGGCCTACGTCCTGTTCGGCGGCGCGCTGGCCCTGCCGCACACGACCATCGCCGGGGTGGTGCCCACGCTGGACACGGTGCGCGAGCTGCTGCTCGGCTCCGTGCAGGGCTGGAAGCAGTTCATCACCACCACGCCCCCCATGCGGTCGTTCCCCGACCTCGGGGTGGTCCCGTTCCTGCTCATGCTGATCGTGTCCCTGGTCGCGGGCACCATCGCCTGGCGCGCGAAGCACGCCGTCTGGGCCGTGGTGCCGATCATCGTCGCCCTCGTCGGCGTGATCCTGCTCGGCACCGTCGACCCCGCCATGCCGATCGTCCAGGGTCTCGTGATCGCCATCGCCGCGCTCCTGTGGGGCGCCGTGCGCGTCATGGAGGCGCGTGTCGGCACCCACTCGATCTCCACGGAGGCCAGCCGCGAGGCCACGCGCCGCCTGCGCTGGCACCGGGTCCGCACGGGCGCCACGATCCTGGGCGTCGCCGCGCTGGCCGCCGGCTTCACCGCGCCGATGATCATGCCGGACCAGCCCCGCACGGTGCTCCGCGAGGAGATCGTCCCGCCCTTCGACATCCACCAGTACACCAGCCCCCTGGTCGCGTTCCGGCACTACGCCAAGGACGCCCGCGAGGACGAGCTGTTCACGGTGAGCGACCTGCCCGAGGGCGGCCGCGTGCGGCTCGCGACCCTCGACCGCTACGACGGCGTGGTCTACGACGCGGCCGGCGACGGCGGCGACACCGGCGTGTACACGCGCGTCGGCGAGGAGATCGCGACGGGCTCGGACGTCACGCCGACGCCGATCGACATCACCGTCTCGGGCTACAGCGGCGTCTGGGTCCCGGAGATCGGCAAGCTCACCGGCATCGAGTGGAGCGGCGCGAACGCCGAGGCGCAGACGGACGGCACCTATTACAACCGGGATACGCTCACCGCGCTGACCACCGCGGGCATCAAGAAGGGCGACAAGTACCGCCTGAACGTGGTGATGCCCGAGACGCCGGACGAGGACATCCTCAAGAAGGCCGAGATCAGCGACGCGGACCTGCCGGAGACCGAGCCGACCGCGATGCCCGCGGGCCTGCCCGCCAAGGCGGCGCAGTTCACGGGCGAGGAGACGGACCCCGCGACCAAGCTGTTCTACATCCGGGACGCCCTGCAGGCGTCTGGCGTGCTGTCCAGCGGGCTCGACGGCGAGGTGCCGTCGCGTCCGGGCCACTCGGCGGAGCGGATCGACACGCTCGTCGAGGAGGAGAAGATGGTGGGTGACGACGAGCAGTTCGCCGTCGCGCTCGCTCTCATGGCACGGCAGGCCGGCATCCCGGCCCGCGTGGTCATGGGCTTCTACCCCGACAAGGACAGCGACTACCAGGAGGGTGAGCCCTGGACGGTGCGCGGCGAGGACGTGCACGCCTGGATCGAGGTGCCCTACAAGGAGTACGGCTGGGTGCCGATCGACGCCGTCCCGGACGAGAAGCCGCAGATCCAGCCGGAGCCCAAGAGCGAGCAGGTGCCCAAGCCGCCGGTGCTCCAGGACCCGGAGCCGCCGGAGGAGCCGGACAAGGCGAAGGCCGGCAGCGTCGAGGACGACAACAAGGACGACGCCGAGAACGACCCCTTCGACTGGGGTCTGCTCGGTCTGATCCTGCTCGCGGTCGGTATCCCGCTGCTCGTCATCGCGGGCCCGATCATCGCGATCCTGGCCTACAAGGCCCGGCGCCGTACGGCCCGCCGCACCGCGGAGCAGCCCGCCGACCGGATCAGCGGCGGCTGGCACGAGGTGGTCGACGTCGTCACCGACCTCGGCACGACCGTCCCGCCGGGCGCGACCCGACGCGAGGGTGCCGGCGTGATCGCCGGTGCGCACCAGGTCCCCTCGACCCTCACGCTCGCCCACCGGGCGGACGCGTCGGTCTTCGGGCGCGGTGAGCCGACCCAGGCGGACGTCGATTCGTTCTGGGCCGAGGTGGACGAGCTGGTGGGCGGGCTACGCTCCAACCTGAGTACGCGACGGAGGGTGCGCGCGGCGTTGTCGCTGCGGTCCGTCTGGGCGCGTGTGGGCGGTGGTCGCGGAGTCCTCGCGGCACTCGGGGGACTCGGGTCCCGGCGGAAGAAGGAGAGCTGATGACGGACGTGGTCTGCGCTGGTTGCGGGTCGACCCAGCGAGCGGGTGCGCCGTTCTGCGCCGCGTGCGGCCGGGAGTTCCCGCGCACGGGGCGGCCGGTCGCGGAGGCGGCCCCGGTGCCGCAGGGACAGGTGCAGGCGGCGGCCGCGGCCGCCGCCGCCCGGAACGGCTCGGGCTCGGTGCCGCTGGTGGAGAGCCGGCCGCCGATCACCACCGAGGTGGAGGTGTACACGGCGACGCAGATCCCCAAGGCGGGGTCCGTGCCGCCGCCACTGGTGGCGCCCTACGCGGGTGTCGGCAAGCGGTTCGTGGCCTGGCTCATCGACGGCGCCATCGCCGGCGTGCTCCTGGGGATCGTGGCGGCCATCGGCATCTCGCTGATCGACATCCCGTCGGGCCTCGTGGTCGTGTCGCAGGAGCAGGCGGCCGAGATCGCCGCCCAGGTGATGCGGGTCTACCTCCTCGGTGGCCTCGTCGCGTTCCTGTTCCAGCTGTCCATGTGGATCTGGGAGTCGCGGACCGGCCGCACCATCGGCAACTCGGCGATGGGGCTGCGCACGGTGTCGGCCGAGGACCGCGGGCCCATCGGGTTCGTCCGCGAGCTGCTGCGCGTGCTCGTGCTCGCCGCCGGCTCCGTGGTGTTCGTCGTCGGCCAGATCGTGGTGCTGCTCAGCCCGCTCTGGGACAAGGGCGGCAAGATGCAGGGCTGGCAGGACAAGGCGGCCCGCTCGGTCGTCATCGACATCCGCGCCCCCCAGGTCCCGGGCACGGGGCTCACCCCGGTGGCGGCCGGCCCGCGAGCCCCGGGCAAGCCCGCGATGCGACCCACCAGTCCGGCCGCGCCCGCCCAGGGGCAGTACGGCTCGCCACAGCTGCCCCCGCTGTCTCCCGCGGGCCAGCAGCCCCCGGCGCAGCCGGCCGTCGCGGCGCCCGACCCGTGGGCGTTCCCGCAGGCGCCCGCCCAGGGCGCCCCGGTCGCGGGCGGTGACAGCCTGATCACCGGCATCCCGGGCAGCGCGCCCAGCGCGCCGCCCGCGCAGCCGGTCCAGCAGCAGCCCTCTCAGCAGCAGCCGTACCAGCAGCCCGCGCAGCAGCAGCCGGTCCAGCCGGTTCAGCAGCAGCCGACGCAGCAGCCCGGCTCGGCCTGGCCGACCAAGACCTGGCCCGCGGGCCAGGAGCCCGGTGCGCCCGCGCAGCCGGCCCCGGCCCAGCTGGCGCCGGTCCAGCCCGCACCCGTCCAGCCCGCACCCGTCCAGCCGACGCCGGCCCAGCCGACCCTGCCGCCGCAGTCCGACGAGTTCTCGGACGCCACGCGGATGCAGGCGCCGATCCTCGAGCCCGCCGCCACCGTGACGGTGGCGATCGAGCTCGAGTCGGGCGAGCGCCGTGTCATCGACGGCCCCGCGCTGGTGGGCCGCAACCCGCAGGCGTCCGGGGGCACGGGGTACATCCTCGTGCGCGTGGACGACCCGACCCGGTCGGTGTCCAAGAACCACGCCGAGCTCGGCGTGGACTCCGCGGGGCTGTGGTTGACGGACCGTGGGTCCACGAACGGCACGGTCGTCTCGGCGCCGGGCCGCTCGCCGCAGGTCGCGGAGCCGGGCGCGCGCGTCCGGGTGCCGGTCGGCTCGACCATCCACGTCGGGGACCGCCGTCTGGTCGTGCACGCCGACGAGTCCAGGGCATGACCCAGCAGGAGCAGGGGCTGACGACGATCTGGGGTGCGGCCTCGCACCAGGGTCGTCGTCGGTCCCTCAACGAGGACGGATACCTGGCCACCGGCCGGGTGTTCTTCGTGGCCGACGGCATGGGTGGCCACGAGGCGGGTGAGGTGGCCAGCGCGGAGGCGCTGGCCGCGCTCAGCGGTCTCGCCGACATCGAGAAGGTCGAGCCGGCCCTGGTGGAGGCGTTCCTCGAGATCGCCCAGCAGCGGGTCCGTGCCATCGAGACGGACTCGGGCAACGCGCCCGGCACCACCCTGACGGGCGTGCTGGTCGACGAGCGCGAGGACGTGCCGTACTGGCTGTTCGTGAACGTCGGCGACTCGCGCACCTACATCCTGTCGGGCGGTCTGCTCACACAGGTGAGCGTGGACCACTCCGAGGTGCAGGAGCTCGTGGACGCGGGCACCATCACGATGGAACAGGCCCGCATCCACCCGCGGCGGAACGTCATCACGCGCGCCCTCGGCGCCCAGGACGACGTCCGCGCCGACTTCCGGTACATCCCGGTCACGCTGCACGACCGCGTGCTGGTCTGCTCCGACGGCCTCACCGGCGAGCTGACCGACGAGCAGATCACGACGATCCTGCTGGAGCAGCCGGACCCGGAGCGAGCCGCCGGGCACCTGGTCAACGCCGCGATCCAGGCCGGTGGCCGGGACAACATCACGGTGGTCGTGGTCGACGTGACCGGCGTGGACCACGAGACCTTAGGCTCGTCGACAGCGCCACGGGCGGGGGCGGAGATGGACGAGGACACCCTGCCGCGAGAAGAGCACGAAGCAAGAACCCAGGGGGTCTGACATGACGGTGCACTACAGCGAGGGTTCCGCGCGGGTGGTGGTCCGCAACAACACGGTGGTCGTGCTGCCCGGGCCCGCACCCGCCGGCGTCGTCGACGCGCTCTGGACGGCGCTCGACCGGCCGGACGGCGGGGTCGCCGCGACCCTCGGTGTGCTGGCCGCCGGCGGTCTGGCGGAGACGCCCCCGTTCGCGGTGGTCTCGCTCTCCGGAGGCGAGCCGGCGACGGCGGCGCACGTCGCCGTGCGCGGCACCGGTGTCAAGGTCGTGGTGAGCGCCGAGGGCGCCGGCGGTCCGGTCGAGGTGACCGGCGCCGGCGTCGTCACGTGGTCGGAGCGCGTCGTCGACGGCCCGACGTCGTTCGCCGTCACCACCGACGAGGCGCCCGACGACGAGGAGTACCCGGTGCAGGCCGCGGTGGTCCGGGCGAGCGCCCTGCGCCGCACGCTGGTCGAGGTCGCCCCGGCGGCCGAGGTCCTGGCGTCCCCGGTCGAGGTCCCGGCCGCGAAGTCCGAGCCGGCCCCCGCGCCCGTGCGCGGCGTGCCGATCTTCGGCTTCGGTGGCCAGCCGTCCGGCGAGACCATCGTGCCCGGCGCGCTCGACGTGCCCCTGCTCGGCGGTGAGCCCGACGCGAAGCCGGAGCCGGCCGCCACGCCCGGGCCGGACGCGAAGCCGGAAGCCGACGCCGTCCCCGAGCCCGCCCCGCTGCTGGGCCTGGGCACCGTGAGCGCCCCCGAGGCGCCGCGCACCGAGGTCGACGAGGCCACGCAGTTCGGCGCCGACGACGACTACGGCCACCTCTTCGGCGACACCGTGATGCGCCGGGTCGAGGACGCCGCGGTGCGGCAGGGCGAGGACGACGACGAGGCGGAGGAGGAAGCGGCTGCGGAGCCGGCGCCCGCCCCGCTGCCCGTGCCGTCGCCGCCGCCCGTGCCGGAGCCGCCGCTGCAGCCGGAGCAGGCCGGCGACTCCCTGATCTCCGGGATCCCGGGTGGCTGGACCCCGCCGAGCACGCTGAGCCCGGCGGAGCCGCCCCCGGGCGTGACCCCGGGCGCCGCGCAGCGGGCCGCCTCCGTCGGGGACTCCCCGGCCGACGACGTGCCCCTGGACGACCACGACGGCCAGACCATGATGTCGTCCGACATCGCCGCGCTCCGCAAGGCCGCGGGCGCCGTCGTGCCCAAGTTCTCGGCGGGGATCCTGCCGGGCGGGCCGCAGATCCTGGGCCTGCTGTGCCCCGACGGGCACCCCAACCCGCCCACGCACGACCGCTGCCGCACCTGCGGCGCCGAGCTCGGCGGCGACGCCGAGCAGGTGCCGCGCCCGTCGCTCGGGCAGATGCTCGTCACCGGCGGTGTGCAGCCCGGAATCGGGGGCCCGCAGGTGGTCGAGCTGGACCGCCCGGTCATCGTGGGCCGGCGTCCGCGCACCAGCAACGCGTCGGCGGACCGCACCCCGCGCCTGGTCACCGTGGCCAGCCCGGACCAGGACATCTCGCGGTCGCACGTCGAGATCACCCTCGAGGAGTGGCACGTGCTGGTCGCGGACCTCGCGACCACCAACGGGACCACCCTCCTGCGCCCGGGGCAGCAGCCCCGGCGGCTGCACCCGAACGAGAAGGTGATCGTGGTCGAGGGCGACGTCGTGGACCTGGGCGACGGGGCGACCCTGACCTTCGAGGGCATCTGGTGAGGGCCTCGACCGACGAGTACCCCACCATCGAAGAAGAAGGAGTGTTGTGAGCAGCAAGCGTGCGCCTTCCGCGCCGCCCCAGATCGCCGGGTTCGAGTACAAGAAGCTGATCGGTTCCGGCGGCTTCTCGGACGTGTTCCTCTACGAGCAGCAGCGACCCAAGCGGCTCGTCGCCGTCAAGGTGCTGCTCAAGGAGCACGCGAGCGACGCCCAGCGGGTCGCGTTCGACTCCGAGGCCGACCTGATGGCGGTTCTCGGCAACCACCCCTCGATCGTGACCATGTACGAGGCGAGCGTCGCCGACGACGGCCGCCCGTACCTGGCCATGGAGTACTGCTCGCGCCCCAACCTGGGCGCGCGGTACCGGTCCGAGCGCTTCTCGCTGGCCGAGGCGCTGCGCACCACGATCCAGATCGCCGGCGCGGTCGAGACCGCCCACCGGCTCGGCATCCTGCACCGTGACCTCAAGCCCGCCAACATCCTGGTGACGCAGTTCGGGCACCCGGCGCTCACCGACTTCGGCATCTCGTCGACGGTCGACCAGGCCTCCGCCGCGGAGGGCATGTCCATCCCGTGGTCCCCGCCGGAGTCGTTCGGCGACCCGCCCGTGGCGGGCAAGACGACGGACGTCTGGGCGCTGGCCGCCACCTGCTACACGCTGCTGGCCGGCCGCACCCCGTTCGAGGTGCCGGGCGGCTCCAACACGTCCGCCGACCTGGTCGCGCGGATCGAGCAGGCGCCGCTGCCGCCCATCGGGCGCAACGACGTGCCGCCGTCGCTGGAGCAGGTGCTCCGCATCGCGATGGCCAAGCACCCCTCCTCGCGGTACCCGTCGGTACTGGCGTTCGCCCGAGCCCTCCAGCAGGTCCAGGTGGGCCTGGCTCGCGACATGACCCCCATCGACCTCCTCGACGAGACCGGTGCGGTCGCGGAGGAGGAAGAGGACGACGACGGTACGCGGCTGAAGAACGTGACGGCGATCGACCCGGGGCAGCGGCCTGCTCCGGCGCAGTCGTCGGCCGTGGGCGGGACGTCGTCGGTCGGCTTCGCGCCCGCCACGCAGGGCACCCAGGGCACGTCCGGCTGGGCGCCCCAGGGCGGCACCGCGCCGGGCCGGTCGACGACCGTGCCCGCGGTCGACCTGCCGGTGGCCGCCGTCGGGTGGAACGCCCCGGCCGTCGAGGAGACCGTGCACCGGACGCGCGGGCCCGAGGCCCCCGCGGAGGAGCCGCTGGCGGTCGAGCCCGAGAAGTCGTCCCCGTGGAGCACCGTCGCGCTGATCGCCGGCGCCGTCGTGCTGGTGGCCGTCCTCGTCGTCGGCTGGATCGCGCTGAAGCCGGGCGCCGGGGAGCCCGAGGCGGAGCAGACCACGACCGTGGCCGGCGACCCGCCGCCCGCGCCCGGCGTCGGGTACGTGCCCCCGGTCCGTGACCTGGTGGGCAAGGCGGAGGGCAAGAACGCCGTCTTCACCTGGGAGCCGCCGAAATCCAGTGAGGAGGGCGACGAGTACGGGTACCGTGTGCTCTCGGCCACCGAGGAGAGCCGCTACGAGCCCGCCGTCGGCACCACCGTGACCGTGACCCGGCTCGAGGGCGAGCGGACGTGCCTCGAGGTCGTCGTGGTGCGTGCGGGCAAGCCGTCGGCGCAGCCGGAGCAGGCGTGCGTCGAGCTGGACTGACGTGCTCCGGCCGAGCGGCCGGCTGACAGGGACAGGGGAGAGGACGACGTGGGCGATCTCGCGCTGGAGTTCTGTGGCGAGTGGTTCGATCCTGCGCAGGCAGCGGACGGGTTCGACGTGGGCCGCGAGGGCGACCTCGCGATCGATGACAACCCCTACCTGCACCGTCGCTTCCTGCGCCTGACGCAGGAGGACGGGATCTGGTGGCTCTCGAACGTGGGCTCCCTGATCTCCGCGACGGTGTGCGACGCCGGCGGCGGGGTGCAGTCGTGGCTCCCGCCCGGCCACCGCCTGCCCATCGTCTTCCCCACCACCTCGATCGTCTTCACCGCCGGGCCCACCACCTACGAGCTGACGGCTCAGCTCACGGACGCCCCGTACCACGAGGTCCGGTCCGAGGACCCTGACACCGGCGCCACCACCATCGGCGCCATCAGCTTCACCACCAGCCAGAAGCAGCTCATCGTGGTGCTCGCCGAGCCCATGCTGCGCCGCGAGGGCACCGGCCTGAGCGAGATCCCGTCCAGCGCGGACGCGGCTCGCCGGCTGGGCTGGGCCACCACCCGGTTCAACCGCAAGCTCGACAACGTCTGCGAGAAGCTCGACCGCATCGGCGTCAAGGGGCTGCGCGGCGGCCCCGGGGTGCTCGCCACGAACCGGCGTGCCCGGCTCGTCGAGTACGCGGTCGCCTCCCGCCTGGTGACCCCCGCAGACCTTCCACTTCTCGACCTGAAGGACGACGCCTGACGTGCGTATCAAGCTGACGCTGAACAGACCCGACGAGTCCGGCGTGAACGTCGCGGTCACCGCCGACGCCACCGCGACGGTGCGCGACGTGGCCGAGGCCCTCTTCTCGGGCGACCCCACCCGCAACGGCGCCCCGGCGCCCGAGAACCTGTCCCTGCAGGTGGTCGGCGACGGGTCGACGAGCTTCACCAGCGGCCGCGTGCTGACCCCCACCAGCGACCTGGTCCAGGCGGGCCTGCGCTCCGGGTCCGTGGTCTCGATCGTGCGGGTCTCCGACCAGTTCGTGAACCCGGGGCAGGACCGCGGCACCGCCGTCGCGCAGCTGCGCGTCCTGGACGGGCCCGACGCCGGGCGCGACTTCCCGCTGCCGGTCGGCACCTCCTACATCGGCCGTGACCGGGGCATGGACATCCGCCTCCAGGACGGCCAGGTCTCCAAGCGGCACGCCCGCGTCGTCGTGGGCGAGTCCATCGAGCTGCACGACCTCGCCTCGGCCAACGGCCTCGTCATGGGCGGCAAGCGGATGACGCGCGCCGTGCTGACGTCGTCCGACACCGTGACGCTCGGCGAGACCACGTTGTCGGTGGTGGCGCTGCACCGGTCGACGAACATCGCGCCGACCAGCCCGGTCGTCGAGTTCAACCGGTCGCCGCGCGTGGTCACCCGGTTCGGCGAGATCAAGATCAAGGCACCCAAGCCGCCCAAGCCCCCGCAGCCGCAGCGTCTGCCATGGCTGATGATGCTCGCGCCGATGGCGATGGGCGCCGTCATGTACTCGGTCACCCGCAACCCGATCTCGCTGATCTTCATGTTCATGAGCCCGGTGATGATGTTCGGGATGTGGATGGACCGGAAGATCTTCGGCAAGAAGCAGTTCAAGGAGGCGTCCGAGCAGTTCGAGCAGGCCGTCGTCGCGACGTCGGAGCGGATCGACCGCACGCACGCCGTCGAGCGGGCCGTCCGGCTCGCGGAGCTGCCCTCCCTCGCGGAGTCCCTCGACGCCGTACGCCGGCTCGGCGGGCTCATGTGGACCCACCGCCCCGAGCACCGGGGCTTCCTCTCAGTGCGGTTCGGTCTGGGCTCGGGCCCCGCCCGCACCCTGTTCGACGAGCCGCGCGAGAACGACGCGATCCCCGAGCACTGGCAGCGGGTGCTGGACCTGCAGGAGCAGTGCCTCACCATCCACGACGTGCCCATGGGCGCCGGGTTCCGGCACGGCGGCAACGTCGGCATCGCCGGCCCGAGCGGTGTGGTCGAGCCGGTGGGCCGTTCCGTGCTCCTGCAGCTCGTCGCCCTCCACTCGCCGGCCGAGCTCGTCGTCACCGCGCTCACCTCCGCGCGCTCGCGGGCCGACTGGGAGTGGCTCGAGTGGCTGCCCCACACGGGCTCGCCGCACAGCCCGCTCGGCGCGTCGGACCACCTGGCCGACGACCCGGCGGCCGGCATCTCCCTGCTCACCCGGCTCGAGGAGCTCGTCGAGGCCCGGGGCGTCAGCCTCGACGGCAACGCGGCCCTCGTGGGCGAGCTCGACGCCGAGAAGACCCGCAAGGACCCGCCGCCCCCGCCCGTGCTGCCGTCCGTCGTCGTCCTCGTCGAGGACGACGCCCCGGTCGAGCGGGCCCGGCTCGTCCGGCTGGTCGAGCACGGCGCCGCCGCCGGCGTCCACGTGGTCTGGATCGCGCCCACGGTCGAGCAGCTCCCCGCGGCCTGCCGCACCTTCGTGCTCCTGGACCCGAACTCCACCGACAACGGCGCCATGACGGGCGAGGTGCACTACGGCCAGCTCGCCTACCCGGTGCGCTGCGACGTCGCCGACCTCGGCACCGCGCGCGAGGTGGCCCGCATCCTGTCGCCGGTGATCGACATCGGTGCGCCCACCGACGACGAGTCGGACCTGCCGCGGGCGGTCTCCTACCTGTCGCTGGCCGGCACCGAGCTCGGCAAGGACTCGAACGGCGTGATCGAGCGGTGGCGGGAGAACCTGTCCCTCACCCCGCGTGACGGCTCGCCGCCGGTCCGGCGCAAGACGCCGACCAACCTGCGCGCGCTCGTCGGGCACGACGGCGTGGAGCCGTTCCACCTGGACCTGCGCACCCAGGGCCCGCACGCCCTCGTGGGCGGTACGACCGGTGCCGGCAAGTCGGAGTTCCTGCAGTCCTGGGTGCTCGGCATGGCGGCCGCGCACAGCCCCGACCGCGTGACGTTCCTGTTCGTGGACTACAAGGGTGGCGCCGCGTTCGCCGACTGCGTCAACCTGCCGCACACCGTCGGCCTGGTGACGGACCTGTCGCCGCACCTCGTGCGGCGGGCGCTGTCCTCGCTGCGCGCGGAGCTGCACTACCGCGAGCACCTGCTGAACCGGAAGAAGGCCAAGGACCTGGCGTCCCTGGAGCGCACGGGCGACCCCGAGGCGCCGCCGAGCCTGATCATCGTGGTCGACGAGTTCGCGGCCCTGGTCGGCGAGGTCCCGGAGTTCGTGGACGGCGTCGTCGACGTCGCCCAGCGTGGCCGCTCGCTCGGCCTGCACCTGATCCTCGCGACGCAGCGTCCCGCCGGTGTCATCAAGGACAACCTGCGCGCCAACACGAACCTGCGCATCGCGCTGCGCATGGCTGACGAGCACGACTCCAAGGACGTGCTCGGCGACGAGATGGCGGCGCACTTCTCGCCGTCGATCCCGGGCCGCGGCGCCGCGAAGACCGGCCCCGGCCGGCTCACCACGTTCCAGACCGGCTACGCCGGTGGCTGGACCACGGACGAGCCGGAACGCTCCTCGCTGGACATCGAGGAGATGGACTTCGGCACCGGCCGCCGCTGGGAGCTGCCCGCGCCCGAGGTGATCGAGGACCGCGACCCCGGCCCCAACGACATCGCGCGCGTGGTCAGCACGATCCGCCGCGCGGCGAACGACGCGGGCGTCCCGACCCCGCGCAAGCCGTGGCTGCCGGAGCTGGCGCCCACGTACGACCTGGCGCTGCTGCCCAACCGGCGCACCGACTCCCAGCTCGTGCTCGGCGTGCTGGACAATCCGCCGGCCCAGGCCCAGCCGACCGTGCACTACGAGCCGGACAGCGACGGCAACCTCGCCATCTACGGCACCGGCGGCACCGGCAAGAGCACCACGATGCGCACCATCGCGGTCTCCGCGGGCCTGACGCACCGCGGTGGCCCCGTACAGGTCTACGGCATCGACTGCGGCTCCGGCGGTCTGTCGATGCTGGAGAACCTGCCGCACGTGGGCGCGATCATCGCGGGCGACGACGAGGAGCGCGTGGGCCGCCTCCTGCGCCGCCTGCGCGACACGCTGGACCAGCGGGCCGACCGCTACGCCGCCGTGCGCGCCTCGACCATCGAGGAGTACCGCCGCCTGGCGAACAAGCCCGACGAGCCACGCATCATCGTGCTCGTCGACGGCATCGGCGCGTTCCGCGACGCCTACGAGAACATCACGGCCCGCGGCTTCTCGATCTTCGGTACGTTCACGCAGCTCGCGACCGACGGCCGCCCCGTCGGCATCCACCTCGTCATGAGCGGCGACCGCGCCGTCTCCGTGCCGCCGTCGCTGGCCTCCACGGTCCAGAAGCGGATCGTGCACCGCATGGCGAAGGAGGACGACTACGTGATGCTGAACGTCCCGAAGGACGTCCTGACCCCGGCGTCCGCGCCGGGGCGGGCCATCATGTACGGCCAGGAGGCGCAGATCGCCGTGCTCGGTGGCGACTCCAACGGCGCGGTGCAGTCGCGCGAGCTCGCGCGACTGGAGCAGACCATGCGCTCGGTCGGCGGGGTGCCGCAGGCGCCCGGCGTCGAGCGGCTGCCCGAGTCGTTCACGCTGGAGCAGCTGCCCCAGCGCTCGGCGGAGCTGGCCACGATCGGTCTGCGGGACCTGGACATCGCCCCGATCGGCCTGCCGATGCGTGGCCCGCTCATGCTGGCGGGCCCGCCCGGATCGGGCCGCACGACGGCGTTCGTGACGCTGGCGACCGCCCTGCGCAGGGCCGGCGGCACCCGCCTGGTGTACCTGTCCTCGCGCCGGTCCAGCCTGTCCGCGCTGGACCTCTGGGACATGACGGCACCGAGCCCCGAGGAGATCGTGGAGATGCTCAAGGAGCTCACCACGGTCCTCGAGAGCGATCGGGCGACCCCCGGTACGCTCACCGTGATGATCGAGAACTACACCGAGCTCACGGGCACGCCCGCGGAGAAGCCGATGGAGGCCTTCGTCAAGCTCGCGTCCCGCAAGGACCAGCTCGTCATCGGTGAGTCGGAGTCGTCCACCTGGAGCAAGGCGTTCACGCTCGCGGGTCCGTTCAAGTCCGGCCGCAACGGCCTGCTCCTGACCCCGGGGGACTCGGACGGCGAGACGCTCATGAACACCCCGCTCGGCCGCATCCGCCGCAAGGACTTCCCGCCGGGGCGCGGGTTCCTCGTCACGGCGGGCCGGGCAACCAAGATCCACGTCGCCCTCCCGGGGTGACGGGGCATGGGGAGTCCTCCCCATTCCACCGCGTCACGGGCCATGGAATAGTTCGTGACGTCGCAGAGACGGAGGTTGTCCGAGGGGGCAGCCACAGACAAAGGAGCTTGACATGGTCGCAGAGGGTGGCAACGTTTTCGGTCTTGATGTCGAGGCAGTCCGGAGCCTCGCCAACACGCTCCGTACCCAGGCCGAGGGCGTCCGTCAGGTCGTGACGACGATCACGAGCCAGATGGCCCAGACCCAGTGGAACGGTCAGGACGCCGTGCAGTTCCAGGAGGAGTGGGACGGCACCCACGCCGCCAAGCTCAACGAGATCGCCGCGGCGCTCGAGCAGTACGGCACGACGGCCGACAACAACGCTCAGATGCAGGACGAGACCTCGAGCGCGTACTGATCGAGCTCGAGCCTCTTCCAGAGGCCTGGCCCCGGCACGGGGCCGGTACCAAGGGGTGCGGGACCGACTACGGCCCGCACCCCTTGACTCGTAAAGAACTAAAGCACTGCCAGCAGTACCCAGGTGAAGCCCGACGCCGTCACCGGCGGGACGTGAGGAGAACCAAGTGAGCGGGGGAATGGTCGGCGCCGACATCGAGGCGCTGCGTCTGCTTGCGGACAAGTTTGACGAGGGTAGCGAGACGCTCGAGACCATCGTCACCACCGTGGAGTCGGCGGTCCCGCAGGAGAACGGCTGGAGCGGGCCGGACGCCGAGGGCTTCCGTCAGGAGTGGAGCGGCAGCCACCTGGTGCGGCTCCGGGAGACCGCCGTCGCGCTGAGCGACGTGGCCGGCAAGGTGCGTTCGAACGCCGACGCGCAGGAGCAGACGTCGAACGACTACACCGGCGTGCCCGGTGGTGGCGGTCCGGGCGGCACCGAGGTCGCCGGGGCGTCCAACCGGCCCGGCAGTGTCTGGGACGTCATCGAGACCGGGGCCGGCGTCGTCGGCCTGGGCACCGCGGGGTGGGCCGCCTTCAAGTACGGTCGCAACCTCCTCAACCTCAACCGCGCCCTGGGCACGGCCGGCGACGCCGCCGCCTCGGCGACGGCGTTCGTCCGGCAGGGCATGCTCGCCGACGGCATGGGGATCGTCGGGCGCCTGGGTACCTTCGGCAAGTTCGCCGGCGTGGCCGGTGGCGCGCTCGGCGTGATCGGCGGCGTCGACCAGATGTTCAACCCGCGGTACGACGGCTGGCGCGGCGGGCTCGACCGTGTCATGGGCGGCGTCGGTGCGGTCGGCGGCGTGGCGACGATCGGCATGTTCATGGGCGCAGCCGCGTTCACGGGCCCGGTCGGCATCGGTATCGCCGTGGGCGCGGGCCTGGTGGTCGGTGCCTACGAGCTGACCAACCTCGTGATCGACAACTGGGACACCATCTCCGCCTTCGCCTCCGACCCCCTGCCGTACCTCGCGGACGGCGTCAAGGAGGTCGGCGAGTTCGTCGGCGACGCCGCCGACGCCGTCGGTGACGTGGCCAGCGATGTCGGCGGCGCCATCGGCGACGCTGCCGGGGCCGTGGGCGACTTTGTGGGAGGCTTGTTCTGATGAGCGAGAACAAGGCGATGGAGTTCGGTCCGGAGGACGTGACGGCCGCGCGGGCAACGCTCGCGCAGGCCCGCGACGGCGAGGTCGTCGGTGTCGTGATCCTCACGGACGAGGAGGTCACGATCCTGGACGGTCTGGAGCACGAGCAACTCGTGCCCACCCCGTGGATCGACGCACAGGGCACGGCGGACCGGACCCTCATGGGCCGGGTCGCGCTTCGGTCCCTGGTGTCCCGTGAGATGGTCCTGCCCGCGGGCACGGACGCCGAGGGCCGGGTGACCGCGATCAAGGCGCACCCCGGCATCACCGGCCCGCTCGTGCTGCGCCGCACGGCCCAGGAGATCCTGTCGGTCGAGCGCACCAGCTCCAACGGCAAGGACTGGCTGTTCGCCTACGTGCACCACGAGGACGGCCGGTCCACGGTGCTGGAGGAGGAGATCTCCGGCGAGGGCCACCACGTCTTCTCGGTGTACCCCCAGGCACTGCTGGGCGAGCGCTTCGAGAAGTTCTTCGACCCCACCGAGACCGCGCTGCTGGGTACCGCCCCCAAGACGTACTCCGCCGAGGCGTTCGCGGCCGCTGCCGCGACCCTGCCGCAGCTCAACGAGGCCGTGGCCGTGAGCATCGTCTCCGGCGTGGCCCGGGGGAGCGACAAGCTGCTCAACGCCTCGGTCTACGCGGGCCCGCACGGCGTGCACGTGCTGCGCGGCACCGAGCACGACGCCCAGGGGGCGCCGGTGACGTACACGCTCCAGGAGACCGGTTCGCGCGGGCTGCGCGCCCTGCCCTCCGAGCTGGTCCCGGCATGAGCGGCCTCGGCCGGTGGAGCCTCTGGATCGGCCTGGGGCTCGTCGTCGTCGCGGTGCTCGGCAGCGTGCTGGCGCTCGTTCCGGTGGCCGTGATCGCGGGCATCCTGGGCGGCATCGCCCTGGTCATGGCCGGCTACGACGCGGTCTACAACGCGCTCGGCCGGGCCGAGCTCCGCCGTCGTGCCGCCAAGGTCCAGCGGGAGCGCGAACAGGGTCGTTGAGCCCGCGACGCGAGGATTCTCACAGGAACCCCACGTCCACCCCCTGAACCTGGGGTGAGGTGGGCCTTACCCGGTCGGTAGACTCGGAAGTGGCCTTCGCTTCCCTTGTCCTCGACCGGAAGGCGCCCCTTTCGTGAGCACCACCCGACCCTTGCGCGTCGCCGTCGTCGGCGCCGGCCCCGCCGGCATCTACGCGAGCGACATCCTGTCCAAGACCGACCTCGACGTGAGCATCGACCTGTTCGAGCGCCTGCCGGCGCCGTTCGGCCTCGTACGCTACGGCGTGGCCCCGGACCACCCGCGCATCAAGCAGATCATCGTCGCGCTCCACAAGGTGCTCAGCCGCGGAGACATCCGCCTGCTGGCCAACGTGGACTACGGCGTGGACCTGAAGCTCGAGGACCTGCGCCAGTTCTACGACGCGGTGATCTTCTCCACCGGGTCGATCAAGGACGCCGAGCTGAACATCCCGGGTATCGACCTGGACGGCTCGTACGGCGCCGCCGACTTCGTGTCCTGGTACGACGGCCACCCCGACGTGCCGCGCACCTGGCCGCTGGAGGCGCAGCAGGTGGCCGTGATCGGCGCCGGCAACGTGGCGCTCGACGTGGCCCGCATCCTCGCCAAGCACGCGAAGGACCTGCTGCCCACCGAGATCCCGGCCAACGTGCACGAGCTCCTGGAGAAGTCCCCGGTCACGGACGTGCACGTGTTTGCGCGCCGCGGCCCGGCGCAGGTCAAGTTCTCGCCGCTGGAGCTGCGCGAGCTGGGCCACGTGCCGGACGTCGACATCGTCGTGTACCCGGAGGACTTCGACTTCGACGAGGGCTCCGAGGCGGCGATCAACTCGTCCAACCAGACCAAGCAGGTCGTCAAGACCCTCGTGGACTGGACCCTCAAGGACCCCGCGCAGAACTCGGCGTCGCGCCGGCTGCACCTGCACTTCCTGCACGCCCCGGCCGAGGTGCTCGGCGAGGACGGCAAGGTCGTCGGGTTCCGCACCGAGCGCACCGCCCTCCAGGGCGACGGCACCGTCAAGGGCACCGGCGAGTTCACCGACTGGCCCGTGCAGGCCGTCTACCGCGCCGTCGGCTACTTCGGCTCCTCCCTGCCGGAGATCCCGTACGACGACGTCAAGGGCGTCATCACCAACCGCGAGGGCCGCGTCGTCGACATCGACGGCAACCAGGTCCCGGGCGTGTACGCGACCGGCTGGATCAAGCGCGGCCCGGTGGGCCTCATCGGCCACACCAAGTCCGACGCGTCGGAGACCATCCGGCACCTCGTCGAGGACGTCACCGGTGTGGCGGACGGCGAGGCGCCCGGCGACCTGACGGGCGGGCGCACCGCCCCGCAGGGCACGCCGGAGGCCGTCACCGAGTTCCTCGCCGGCAAGGGCGTCGACTACATCGAGTGGTCCGGCTGGGAGCTCCTGGACGCCCACGAGCGGGCGCTCGGCGAGGCCGCGGGCCGCGAGCGGATCAAGGTCGTCCCCCGCGACGAGATGGTCAGCATCAGCCGCCGCTCGTAGGCTGCTCACCGCGGACATCCAGCAACCGTGCCCGGAAGACCCAGGTCTTCCGGGCACAGTTGCGGGTGGGCGCCGGACCGCCGGGGAACCCCGGACCGGGCTGGCGCGTTCGGGTGGGAGGAAAGGAGTGCGATGCACAGGCACTACAACGGGCTGAAGACTGCCGCGCTGTTCGGTGGCATGTGGGCCGTGATCCTCGGGCTCTGGGCGCTCTTCGGGGCCAGGTCGAGCTTTCTGTGGATCTTCGTGGCCATCGGGCTGGTGACCACGGCCTACGGGTACTGGAACTCCGACAAGCTCGCCATCCGTGCGATGCACGCGTACCCGGTGACGGAGCTGCAGGCGCCGGAGATGCACCGCATCGTGCGTGAGCTCTCCACGGCGGCACGCCAGCCGATGCCGAGGCTCTACATCTCGCCGACCAAGGCGCCCAACGCGTTCGCCACCGGCCGCAACCCGCAGAATGCCGCCGTGTGCTGCACCGAGGGCATCCTCGGGCTGCTCAACGAGCGCGAGCTGCGCGGAGTGCTGGGCCACGAGCTGATGCACGTCTACAACCGCGACATCCTGACGTCGTCGGTGGCCTCCGCGCTCGCCGGCGTCATCACGGCCCTGGCGCAGTTCCTGCTCTTCTTCGGCGGCGGCGACCGCCGCGAGGGCGGCAACCCGCTGGCGGCGCTCGCCATGGCCCTCCTCGCCCCGATCGCGGCCATGCTCATCCAGATGGCGATCTCCCGCACCCGTGAGTACGACGCCGACGAGGACGGCGCCCGGCTGACGGGCGACCCGCTGGCGCTCGCGTCCGCGCTGCGCAAGCTGGAGCAGGGCACGCAGCGCGCCCCGCTGCCGCAGGACCGCGACCTGACCAACGTGTCGCACCTGATGATCGCCAACCCGTTCCGCGGCGCCGGCATCGGCCGCCTCTTCGCCACGCACCCGCCGATGCCGGACCGCATCCGCCGGCTCGAGGCCATGGCGGGCGGCCCTGGCGGCGGCTACAACCCGGGCGGCCCGACGTCCGGCCCGGACTGGGGCACCCCGCCCGGGATGCTCTGAGACCACCCGCCCGCCTGTCCGCGCGAATGTTCTCGCCTCACCCGCGCAAAGCGTTCGTCGCGGTCGGCGGGTGCGGATACGGTGAGCAGATTCCGACCGGGCGTGCAGGGGCGCCCGGGTTGTTACGCAGAAGGAGCACCACACATGGCCGACTCGTCGTTCGACATCGTCAGCAAGGTCGACCGCCAGGAGGTCGACAACGCGCTGAACCAGGCCGCCAAGGAGATCTCGCAGCGGTACGACTTCAAGAACGTCGGCGCCTCGATCACCTGGAGCGGCGAGAGCATCGTCCTCGTCGCCAACTCGTCGGAGCGCGTGCTCGCGGCCCTCGACGTCTTCGAGACCAAGCTGGTCAAGCGCGGTATCTCGCTCAAGTCGATCGACGTGGGCGAGCGCGAGCCGAAGCCGTCCGGCAAGGAGTACCGCCTCGCGGCGACCCTCAAGGAGGGTCTGGCGGGGGAGTCCGCCAAGAAGGTCACCAAGATCATCCGCGAGGAGGGCCCCAAGGGCGTCAAGACGCAGATCACCGGTGACGAGGTCCGGGTGACCAGCAAGTCGCGCGACCAGCTCCAGGAGGTCATGGGCCTGCTCAAGGGCTCGGACCTGGACTTCGCGCTGCAGTTCACGAACTACCGCTGACACCTCCCGGGACGGGCGGTCACCGGTTCTCTCGGCTGACCGCCCGTCCCACCTGTGCCCAGGCCTCCGCGGACTCAGTCGCGCGCCCCGAGCTCCACCGCCAGCTCCATGCAGCGCAGGCGGGCCGGGGAGAAGTCGTAGGGCATCTTCCCGACGGCCTCGAACGCACTCATCGACCTCTGCCCGCCGTCAGGGATCTCGCCGGCATCCCAGGACTCGAAGAGCGCGTCGTCGCTCTCGTCCAGCCCGGCCTCCTCCATGGCGGCCGCCAGTACCCGTTCGAACGCGTGCCGTTCGGCGGCTACCCGGGGCACCCGGGGGTCGTCGACGGCGACCGTGTCGTCCAGTGCCTCCTCGGCGGCATCGACCCGGTCGGACTCCGCCCGCAGCTCCGGATCGGCGGCCAGGACGAGGAACCGGCCGGCCTGCACCGCCGCCCCGAGCGGGCCGAAGATCCGCTCGGTGACCAACAGGGTGTCCAGGTCCGCCTGGCGCAGCGCCCCTTCCGGCAGGTCCGAGAGGCGGCTGGTGACGACGTCGGAGAGCAGGCCCGCCCGGCTGCCCTGGGTGCGCATGCGCTGCACGGCCGCCCGCTGCCGGCGCAGCTCTGCCTCCTGGGCGACCAGGGTCTCGTCCAGCCGTTCCAGGACGGCCGCGATGCCGTCGTCGTCGGGACCGGCAGGAGTGGAGCCGAAGGCGTCACGGATGTCGTCGAGCGAGATCCCGGCGTCGGCCATCCTGCGGATCCACAGCAGCCGGATCATGTCCTCGTAGCCGTAGCGGCGCCGGTCGTCGCCGCCCCGCTCCGGCTCGGGGAGCAGGCCCATCTCGTGGTAGTGCCGGATCGCGCGCGGCGTGGTGCCGGCGAAGGCCGCCGCGTCACCGATCTTGACCTGGCGGGGCGGGACGAAGGACAGGTGCATGAGTGGAGCCTTCCTCGGAGCGGGACGTAGGTCCACCGGACCACATGCCGCTACGAGAGGTGCAACTCCGGTCACCCGAGAGCTGGCGTGGGCGCGAACTCGCGCAGCTCCTCGCGGCCGCCGCGGACGACGAGGCACGTGGACTCCGGCACCTCGCGCCAGGCTCCACGCAGGTCCCCGAGCGGCTCGGACACCACGAGCCGGGCGTCGTCGGACAGCCCGTGCAGCACGGGGTTGTCGGGGTACTGGTGGCGGAGCGTCGAGATGTCGGTGCTGTGGAACAGCGACCGGGACTCGCCCACGCTGGAGTAGCGGAACGCCCACGTGGTCGCGCCGTCGGTGGTGGCCACCGTCATCTGGATCGGGTGCTCGACGCCGTGGCGCCGCCCTGTCTCCTCGATGAGGCCGACCGCTCGGGCCACCGCTCCGGGTGGATCGTCCTCGAGCCCGAACGTGAGGGCCAGGAAGAAGAACACCTCGGAGTCCGTCGATCCCTCGATCTCCGGGTAGAGGGCGGGAGCGACGGCCAGCATCAGGTCCCGCTTCACCGCCCGGAACTCGGCGATGGACCCGTTGTGCATCCAGAGCCAGCGGCCGTGCCGGAACGGGTGGCAGTTGGCCTGCTGCACGTCCGTGCCGGTCGAGGCCCGGATGTGGGCGAAGACCCGCCCGGCGGCCGAGTGGGCCGAGATCTCCCGCAGGTTGCGGTCGTTCCAGGCCGGCTCGGTGCTGTGGTAGATGCCCGGTTCCTCCAGGGCGCCGTACCAGCCGACGCCGAAGCCGTCACCGTTGATGGTCTCCGCGCCCAGCCGGGAGTGCCTGCTCTGCACCACCAGAGAGTTCTCCGGCTTGTAGAGCAGATCCTCCAGGAGCACGGGCGACCCTGAGTACGCGAGCCAACGACACATCTCGACCTCACTCTCGGGGCCAGCATGCGTCGCCGGCCGACCGGGCGCGTCATCCGAATCGGGTGAGGTCGAGCGTGCTCCGGGCCGCCGTCACGGTGTGTCCCTCCGTGACGGCGACCCGGGTCGGTCAGCCGACGCTCACCGGCTCCGCGATCCGCTCGGCGTCCGACGACGCGGCGGGCGTCGGGTGCGCGAGCGACAGCCCCTGGCCGCGCCGTCGGAACAGCAGGGCCGACAGCACCGCGCCGACGGCGAAGAAGCCGGCGCCCCACCAGTACGCGGTCGAGTAGCTGGCGATCGCGGCCTGGCCCGCGACCACCTCGGTGACGGGAGCGTGGGCCGCGAGGTAGTCGGCAGCCGCGGTGGCGGCCAGCGTGTTGAGCAGCGCGGTGCCGATGGAGCCACCGACCTGCTGGCTCGTGTTCACCATGGCCGACGCGACGCCGGCGAACTCCCGGTCCACGCCCAGCGTGGCGGTCTGCATGGAGGCCGGCATGATCGTGCCCATCGCGAACCCGATGACCATCAGGCCGGGCATGACGTGCCCGGCGTACGTGCTCGAGGCGTCCAGGAACGTGAGGTCGATCATGCCGATCGCGCCCAGCGTCATGCCGATCGGCACGAGCAGCTTGGGTCCGAACCGCGGCACGAGCAGGTTGGTGCCGAGCTGCGCGGCGAGGATCAGCATGCCGATCATGGGCAGGAACGCCAGGCCCGTGCGGATCGGCGTGTAGCCGAGCGTGAGCTGTAGGTAGTACGTGACGAACAGGAAGATGCCGAACATGCCCGCGCCGGCGATCAGCACCGAGAGGTATGCGGCGCCTCGGTTCCGGTCGAGCACGATCTTCAGCGGCAGCAGGGGGTGCGCCGCGCGCGTCTGCCAGAAGGCGAAGGCCACGAGCAGCAGGCCGGCCGCGGTGAGCAGGCCCCAGGTCAGGGGCGCGTCCCAGCCGCCGGTCTCGGCGTTGGAGAAGCCGTAGACGAGGCCGAACAGCGCGCCGGAGACCAGCAGCGTGCCCGGCACGTCCAGCTTGGGACGCGGGCCGCTGCGGGCGACGCGCGGGATGAACATCGACGCGCCCACCAGGGCGACCGCGGCGATGAGCACGTTGATGTAGAGGTTCCAGCGCCAGTCGAGCGACTCGGTCAGCACGCCGCCCAGCAGCAGCCCGACGGCGCCGCCGGCCCCGGCGATGGCGCCGAAGACGCCGAACGCGCGGGCGCGTTCCCGGGGGACGGTGAAGGTGGTGGTCAGCACGGCGAGGGCCGTGGGCGCCAGCAGCGCGCCGAAGGCGCCCTGGAGCGCGCGTGCGGCCACGAGCAGCTCGAAGGAGCCGGCGGCGCCACCGAGGGCCGAGGCGAGGGCGAACCCGATGAGCCCGACGACGAAGGTGCGCTTGCGGCCGATGAGGTCGGAGAGGCGCCCGCCGAGCAGGAGCAGGCTCGCGAACGTGAGGGAGTAGGCGGTGATGACCCACTGGCGCTGACCGTCCGAGAAGCCGAGGTCGGCCTGGGCGGAGGGGAGGGCGATGTTCACGACGGTCGCGTCGAGCACGACCATCAGCTGGGCGAGCCCGACCACGACGAGCGTGATCCAGCGACGACGGTCCGTCGCGGGGGCTGAAGTCTGGGACATGTCTCGCAGCATATACGGAACTAACCAGTTCCGGATACCGTTGGTTCAGTATTAACCCGAAGGTAAGGTCGGACAGTGCAGCGAGGAGGGCGACAGCGATGACGGATGTCCAGCAGGCCGAGGCCAAGCCCCGGCTCGGACGCAAGAGGGACCACACCCGCGACCCCGAGATCCTGGACGCCGCGCTCGACGTGCTCTCCGAGTCCGGCTACGACGGCATGACCATCGACATGGTGGCCACCCGCGCCAAGGCGGGAAAGGCGACCGTCTACCGCCGGTGGTCGTCCAAGGCCGAGCTCGTGCTCGACGCCGTCGCGTGCATGAAGCAGGGCGAGATCGACCTCGACGACCTGCCGGACACCGGGACCCTGCGTGGCGACCTCGTCGCGATGATCCGGACGCCGAGCATCCGCGACGGCGAGCGCAAGCTCAAGGTGATGGCCGGGATCGTGTCGATGATCGCGCGCAGTCCCGAGCTGGCCGCCGCCGCGCAGGAGGCGCTCGTCGAGCCGCGCGCCCGGGCCAACCGCATCTTCTTCCGCCGCGCCGTCGAACGCGGCGAGATCCCGGCTGACATCGACGTCGAGAAGCTCTGTATCATCGGCCCCGCACTCGTCGCCTACAGCGTGCTCATGCTGGGCCGGCCCGTCGACCGCGACTTCCTGATCTCGAACATCGACCAGGTCATCCTCCCCGCCGCCGGCATCCGGGCCGAGCCGTGACCGGCCTGCCCCGGGTCGTCGCGACCGACCTCGACGGCACGCTCCTGCGCAGCGACGGCAAGGTCTCCGACCGCACCCGCCAGGTCCTCGCCGACCTGGACGCCGCGGGCGTCGAGGTCGTCTTCGTCACCGCCCGGCCCCCGCGCTGGCTCGACCACCTCGCCGACACCGTGGGCGGCCACGGCCGCGTCATCTGCATCGGCGGGGCGTGCGTGCTCGACCTCGCCTCCGGCGAGACCCTGGAGACCTGCGGGTTCGACGACGACGCCGTGCGCGCCGTCGTGACCGGCATCCGCACCGCGCTGCCCCACGCAGCCCTCGCCTTCGAGCGCCCCGACGGCGTCGCGTTCGACCCGGCCTACCCGAAGCGGGAGCCCGCGCTGGACCCCGGTCTGTGGTCGGTACCGGTCGAGGACACGCTGGGCGCGCTCGGCGCTCGCGGCCCGGTGTCCAAGATCCTGGCGCTCGACCCCGCGCGCATACCGCCGCCGGGCATCCTCCTGGACCCGCCGGAGGACATCCGGCTGGCGCAGGAGGAGTTCTTCACCGCCATCCGCGCCGCCGTGGGGGAGTACGCGCACCTGGCGTACTCCGGCGCCGTCGGCCTCGCCGAGCTCATGCCGCCCGGCGTCGACAAGGCCGCCGCGCTGGCCCGCTGGTGCGCGCGCCTCGGCGTCGACGCCGCCGACGTCTGGGCGTTCGGCGACATGCCGAACGACCTGCCGATGCTCACCTGGGCGGGCCGCGGCATCGCGGTGGCCAACGCACACGCGGACGTGCTGGCCTGCGCGGACGCCGTCGTCGGGCACCACGACGCCGACGGCGTCGCCGAGGAGCTCGCGACCCTCCTCGCCCGCGCCTAGGCCGGCTCGTCCAGGAGAGGGCTGAGGTGGCGCGTGCCCAGGGCGCGCGTCGCCTGCTTCGCGCCCGCTCCGAGGCACTCCGCTGTGCCCGCCCCGCCCAGGTGGGCCGCGAAGAACCCGGCGAAGAACGCGTCGCCGGCGCCGTTGGTGTCCACCACCTCGGTGGGCTCCGCCGCCGTCTCGAACCAGCCGTCGGCCGTGCGCGCCACGGCGCCCCGCGCGCCGAGCGTGCACACCACCGTGCTCGCGCCCTGCTCCAGCAGCGCAGTCATGAGCGCGCGGTGGTCGTCCGTGCCGTCGTCGTTGAGGAAGACGAACGAGCACGCGTCGGCGAACGGCCGGTGGAACTCGGCCACGCCGTCGTAGTCGTGCAGGTCGGTCCAGAGCGTGGCACCGCCCGCCACGGCAGCCGGCAGCAGCGCCTGCCCGACCGCGCTCAGGTCCAGCACCACGTGCTCCGCGGCAGACACGCGCGCGACCGCCGTGGCGTCCGGCTCCGGCGACGCCTCGGGCACCGCCAGGTAGATCGAGAGGCGCTCGCCGGCATCGGTCATCAGGTTCAGGTGCTGCTCCGACGGCCCGGCCACCCGCCGCGCGAGCACCTCCGCGCCCCCCGCGCGCCCCAGCGCGGCCAGGATCAGGTCCGCCTCGGGATCCGTCCCGACGTCGGCCACGAGCGTGCTCGCCACGCCCAGGTCGGCCAGGTTCAGGATCTTGCCGGCGCTCGTCCCGCCCAGCGTGCGTACCGACCCGCGCGCGAACAGGGTGTGCGGGCGCGGGTCGGGCAGGCGGTCGAGCCGGACCATGGTGTTCCAGGTCGCGGGCCCGGCCACGACGGTGCGAGGAGAGTTCATGCGCACACCCTCCCATCTGCTGAAGGACGGGCGTCAGGCACTGCCTGTGCCGGCTGCGCCTCCAGCTCGGCCGAGGAGCAGCACGTGCGCCCCGGCGACCGTGGCCGGGTCGCCCATCATGTCGACGGCCGCGATCTGCCCGTCGTGCACCACCACGGCGAACAGGCCACGCGGCGTGCCGCCCGGTGCGTACGCGAACCCGACGGAGCCGTCGATGAGCGCGGGCACCGCCCCGCCCGCCCGGCCGCGGAACGCCTGGGCCACGGCCGCCGCCCCGCGCACCTCGCGGGCCAGCAGGGGAGCGCCCCGGTCCGCGGCCTCGGCCGCGGCCGCGAGGGCGGCCTGGTCGGCGCGCAGCACCACGTCCGGCGCGAGCACGGCCAGCAGCCCCGCGAGGTCACCCGTGCGGGAGGCCAGGAGGAACGCCTCCACCACCTGCCGGTCCGTCCTTCCCGGCGCGGCGGCGCGAGAGCCGGCGTCGTCCACCGCGTCCTCCCCGGCGGTGCCCTGCGCCCCGGGGCCGGACTGCACCCGGCGTCGTCCGCGGCTCGCGAGCTGGCGTGCCGCCACGACCGACCGGCCCAGCACGGGCGCGATCTGCTCGTACGGCACGGCGAACAGGTCGTGCAGCACGAACGCGAGCCGCTCGGCAGGGTCGAGGCTCTCCAGGACCACCTGCATCGCCACCCCCACGACGTCGGCCAGCTCGGCCTCGCGCACCGGGTCGGGGGAGGCGTCGTCCAGGATCTCGGGCGCGACGTCGTCGGGCGCCCCCGACGGCAGCGGGTCCTCGCGGCGCGTGCCGCGGGAGCGGAGCATGTCGAGGCAGATCCGGCCCGTCACCGTGGTCAGCCAGCCGGCGAGGTTGTCGATGCCCTCGTCGCCGGTGCGGCTCAGGCGCAGCCAGGCCTCCTGCAGCGCGTCGTCGGCGTCGTCGGGGTTGCCGAGCATCCGGTAGGCCACCGCCCGCAGGCGGGGGCGGTGCTGCTCGAAGGTGCGGGCGAGCTCGTCGGGGGTCATCTGTCACATCCTCGTTCGGGGGTTCGTCATCGGTGTGACGGCGCGCAGGGCGCCGATGTGACTGGCCGGCACCCGGCCACGACGAGAGGACCGCGATGACCACCGAGACCACCGCTCAGGAACTGGCCCAGCACCTCGACCTCCAGGCATCCGGAACTCCCCACCTGCGGACCGTCACACCCCGGGCGAAGAGCCCGGCGCTGCTGGTGCCGGGCGCCATGAAGGCCCTCCCCGAGCTGGGGAAGCTCGCCCACGGCCAGGGTGTCCCCGCCACGACCCTCGAGCTGGTGCACCTGCGCGTCAGCCAGATCAACGGCTGCGGCTGGTGCATCGAGTACGGGATGCGGCAGGCCCGGAAGGCCGGCGAGTCGGAGGACCGCCTCGCGTCCGTCGCGGCCTGGCGCGAGTCGCCCTACCTCAGCGAGGCCGAGTGCGCGGCCATCGAGCTCGCAGAGGCGATGACCCGCCTCGCCGACAGCGCGGACGGGGTGCCCGACGCCGTCTGGAACCGTGCCGCGGAGCACTGGGACGAGCAGGCGCTCGCGGCGCTCGTGCTGCACGTCGGCGTCACCAACCTGTTCAACCGCCTCAACGTCACCACCCGCCAGGTCCCGGGCACCTGGTGACTCCCGCCGCCGGTCGACCCTGACACCGCCGGGGGGGGCGGGCGCCCCCCCCCCGGGGGGGGGGCCGCCCCCCGCCCCCCCCCCCCCCCGGGGGGCCCCCCCCCCCCCCCCCCCGGCCCCCCCCCCCCCCCCCCCGGCGCTGCGCCTTCCTCGGGCTCAGCCCAGACCGAGGCGCGGGGCCTTCCGGGACTGGCGGACGCCGTCGATCGTGAGCAGGATCAGCGCGACCCACACCAGGGCGAACCCGGCCCAGCGGGCCGGCGGCATGTGCTCCCCGAAGACCAGCAGCCCCACCAGGAACTGCAGCACCGGCGCCAGGTACTGAAGCATGCCGACCACGGACAGCGGCAGGCGCCGGGCGGCGGCCCCGAACAGGAGCAGCGGCAGGGCGGTCACGATGCCGGCCGACATCAGCAGCAGCGCGTGCCCGGTGCCCTCGCCGGTGAACGTGCCCGCGCTGCCGAGCCAGAGCAGGTAGGCGAGCGCGAACGGGGTGGCGACGGCCGTCTCCACGGCCAGGCCGGGCAGCGCGGCGACGGTACGGCCCACGCGGTTCTTCACGAGCCCGTAGAGGCCGAAGGAGAGCGCGAGGGTCAGCGAGATCCAGGGCAGCCCGCCCAGCCCTGTGGACAGCACGACGACGGACGCCGCGCCGAAGCCGATCGCGATCCACTGCACGGGTCGCAGGCGCTCCCGCAGCACCAGCACGCCGAGCAGCACGGTGACGATGGGGTTGATGAAGTAGCCCAGGGCGGCGTCGAGCACGCGGTCGCTGAGCACGGCGTACACGTACACCACCCAGTTGACGACGATCAGGGCCGCCGCCACGGCGAACGTGCCCAGGAGGCGCGGCGACCGCAGGGCCGTGCGGAAGTCGCCGAGCTGGCGCATGGCTGTGAGGGCGACCAGGCAGAAGAGCAGGCTCCACACGATGCGGTGCGCCACGATCTCCAGGGGGCCGGCGGGCTCCAGGAGCGGGAAGAACAGCGGCATCCCGCCCCAGAGCAGGTAGGCGCCGATGCCGAGGGGAAGGCCCCAGCGATCCTGTTGTTGTGTCACCGCGTCACCATAGAACTCGCGCGTCCGAGCGCGGCGCGGATCGGCTGTGGGGCTCGTCACCAGGCGGGACCCGTTTTCGATTTCTCGCCGGGGGCTCGTGGGGGCTATGGTTGGCACCGTTCACGGCTGGTTGCCCGAGCGGCCAAAGGGATCTGACTGTAAATCAGACGGCTCAGCCTTCGGGGGTTCGAATCCCTCACCAGCCACGTGAAGCAAGCAGGGCGTGACCAACGATCTCGTTGGTCACGCCCTTCTTCGTTGTCGATCTCGGGTCGCCGGATCGTAGGCGTCGTGCTTCGCTGAATCGTCCCGCCTGGCCCCAGGCGGTGGGGAAGAGGTCGAGATGGCCCAGCATGTCGATGTGGACACGTTCGCCCGCGCCGAGTCCGACAGGATGTTCGCCGACCTGCAGCGTGACGCCGGCGGGATCAACCGGTTCCGGCACAACCGGGAGCCGGCGTCGGTGGACGAGCAGACCGTCGTCCGCATGAACCGCGACACGCTCTACAGCTTCGCCGTGGTCGACCTCGCGGCGGGCGCCACGCTCACGCTCCCGGACGCAGGCGAGCGCTACCTCTCCGCGATGATCCTCGACAACGACCACTTCGTGAGCGACGTCCTGCACGACGCCGGGGAACACCAGCTCGACGCCGATCGTGTCGGGAGCCGGTACGCGCTCGTGGCCGTGCGCACGCTCGTCGACCCGGACGACGCCGCGGATGCCGCCGCCGTGGCGGCGGTGCAGGACGCCGTGACGCTGACGGCCGCGTCGGCCGAGCCGTTCGTCCCCCCGGAGTGGGACACGGCGAGCCTTGATGCGACGCGTGACGCGCTCCTCGCGCTCGCCGCCGGCCTCCGCGGCTTCGACCGCATGTTCGGATCACGGGAACAGGTGGACCCGGTCAGGCACCTCATCGGGACCGCGGCCGGATGGGGCGGGCTCCCGACGACTGAGGCGGCGTACGTCGGGGTCAGTCCGTCGGTCGCACCGGGTCGCTACACGCTGACGCTGCGGGACGTCCCGGTCGACGCGTTCTGGTCCGTCTCGGTGTACGACGCCAAGGGGTTCTTCGTGCCCAACGCGCAAGGACGCTACAGCGTCAACAGTGTCACCGCTGTCCGGGACGGCGACGGCGCGGTGACCGTCCGGTTCGCCCCGGCGGACGACCTCGGCGACGAGCCCAACACGATCCCCGTTCCAGAGGGCTGGAACTTCCTCGTCCGCCTCTACCGCCCGCGCTCCGAGGTGCTCGACGGGGCGTGGGTCGTGCCGGAACTGCGCGCCGGCTGAGGCCGTACTGTCGCCGTCGCCCTCCGTCTGCCCGACAGGTTCTGGAGCGGAAGACCGGGCTCGCGACCCGCGCGGCGCACCTCACACCCGATTCGATTTCACGCCAGGCCGGAGGGCATGTAGAGTCTTCCTCGCCGCCCCGATAGCTCAGTCGGCAGAGCGTCTCCATGGTAAGGAGAAGGTCAAGGGTTCGATTCCCTTTCGGGGCTCTGTGATCGACGCGGGGTCGTACGCCCACCCCACCGGCTAGCCGGTGGGGAGCAACGGCGGACGGCCTCGCGTTCAGTCACGCGCGGCGGGGTAGCTCAGCTGGTCAGAGCGCACGACTCATAATCGTGAGGTCGCGGGTTCGAGCCCCGCCCTCGCTACCAAGCAAGTACATCCGCCCGGCTTCCTTTTGCCGGGCGACGAGAAGACACATGGCGCCTCCCTCTCGAGGCGCGGAGGTGAGAGCCATGGCAAGCAAGAGCGCGGATGTCCGCCCGAAGATCACGCTGGCGTGCGTGGACTGCAAGGAGCGGAACTACATCACGAAGAAGAACCGGCGGAACGACCCGGACCGCCTGGAGCTGGCGAAGTTCTGCCCGCGCTGCGGCAAGCACACGTCGCACCGCGAGACTCGCTGAGTCTCTCCGTAGCTTCACACCGACGTGGCGAACGCTGATTTCGAGGGCCAGTCCTACCCGGCCAACGCTCCCTACTCCGTAGGCCGCGAAAAGATCCGCGAGTTCGCTGTTGCCGTCGGTGCCACGCACCCCGCGCACCACGATCTCGTGGCGGCGCGGGGTTCTGGCTATCCGGACCTCGTCGCCCCGCCCACGTTCGCCGTGGTCGTGGCGCAGCGCGCGGAGTCGCAGTACATCAGCGACCCCGAGGCGCAGATCGACTTCACGCGCGTGGTCCACGCGGACGAGCGGTTCACGCACCACCGCCCGATCGTCGCCGGTGACGAGCTCACGACGGTGCTGCACGTGGACCGCGTCGTCGTCCGCGGGGCCATCAGCATGGTGACCACGCGCTGCGAGATCTACGCGATGCCCCAGCACGTCGAGGTGCCGTCGCCCGAGGCCGAGGGCCCCGGCGAGCACGTCGCCACCGTCGTCTCCACGCTGGCCATCCGAGGTGAGGACGCATGAGCCGCCCCGACATCGCGACGCTCGCCGTCGGCGACGTGATCGGCAGCCGCACCGTCACCTTCGACCGCGCGGCCCTCGTCCGGTACGCGGGCGCCAGCGGTGACCTCAACCCGATCCACTGGAACGACAAGTTCGCCGTGGGTGCGGGCCTGCCCGGCGTCATCGCGCACGGGATGCTCACCATGGGCAGCGTCGTCGGCCTGGTCGTGGACTGGGCGGGCGACCCGGGCGCCGTCGTCGACTACCAGACGCGGTTCACCAAGCCCGTCGAGGTGCCCAACCCGGGCACCGCCCAGGTCGACGTCGTGGGCACGGTCGGCGTGGTCGACGCCGACGCCGGCACGGTCCGGGTGGACCTGGTCGTCACGGTCGACGGCGCCAAGGTCCTGGGCCGCACCCAGGTGCTCGTCCGCCTCTGACGCGTCCGGCGCCTCCCCTCAGCACGCCCCGCTCGGTGGGCCGCGCCGGGAACGGTTCGTCGGGGTAACGGATTTTTAACCCGCGACCCCTTCCTCATGCGTACCCGCATCAGGTGTGATGCTCTCGTCCGGAGTTGTACGGACCCGACGAGAGGAACTCCGCGTGACGTCTCGACGACGTGTCACAGCCCTGGCCACCGCGGCCGGGGTGCTCTTTCCGCTCATCCCGCTCTCCGCGGCCGCCGCCGGTGCGGCGCCCGCCTCGCCCGTAGCGGCACCGCGCGCCGACGACGTCGTCGCGTGCGCCCCGGTGCTTGCCGCCGGCTCGCTCGACGAGGCGTTCGGTGCGGCCGCCGAGGCCACGGGGGTACCCGAGGACCTGCTCAAGGCGGTGTCGTACCTGGAGTCCCGCTGGGACCAGCACGCGGGCCAGGCCAGCGCCGACGGCGGCTACGGCGTGTTCAACCTGGAGGCCGGCCCGGCGCTCGGCCATGCGCACGGCGAGGGCCTGCCGCTCGCCGCCGTGACCGACAAGGCGGGCCCCGCCCGCGAGGGCACCGCCGAGCTCGCCCGGGCCGCCGCGCTGACCGGCCTCGACGAGGCCACCCTGAAGTCCGACGCGCAGGCGAACGTCTGCGGCGGCGCGGCCCTGCTGGCGTCGTACCAGGCCCAGGCGGAGCGCGACGGCGCCGCGGCCGAGCCCGCCGCCAAGGGGCCCGCCGCCGGCACGGCCGACCTGACCGCCTGGGAGGACGCGGTGTCCCGCATGAGCGACATCGAGGGCTTCGCGGCCGGGGTCTTCACGACGCTGCGCCGCGGCGCGGGCGCCACCACCCCCGCGGACGGTGCGGTGATCCTCACCGGCAACCCGGACGTCGTCGTGCCGAAGGCCGGAGCGACGAGCGACCCCGGGGCGGACTGTCCTGCCGACCTGGGCTGCGAGTGGCTCCCGGCCCCGTACGAGAAAGCCTCCGCCGACGACCCGGACGGCACCGGGGACTACGGCAACCACGACCAGGCCGACCGCACGGGTGCGGGCGGACCGTCGATCGACTACATCCTCATCCACGACACCGAGACCGCCTACCAGCCGTCGGTCAACCTGGTGCAGGACCCGACCTACCTGGCCTGGAACTACACCCTGCGGTCCTCCGACGGGCACGTGGCCAACCACCTCGACCCGGCCGACGTCGGCTGGCACGCGGGCAACTGGTTCATGAACATGCACTCGATCGGCCTGGAGCACGAGGGCTGGGCCGGCACGGGCTCCTGGTACACGGAGGCGATGTATCAGTCCTCGGCCGCGCTGGTGCGGTATCTCGCGGAGGAGCACGACATCCCGCTCGACCGCGCCCACGTCATCGGGCACGACCAGGTGCCGGGCATCCTGCCGGGCTACACCAAGAACGTGCACTGGGACCCGGGCCCCTACTGGGACTGGGACCACTACTTCGAGCTGCTGGGCGCGCCCATCGGTGGCGACCTGGAGGCGACGACGGACGTCGTGCCCGGCGACGTCGTCGAGGTGCGCACGGGCTACGCCGACAACCCGAACACGGTGACCGGCTGCGAGGAGGCCTCGCCGACCTCGGGCGACTGCGTCGAGGGTGCGGGCACCAACTTCCGGTACCTCTACCAGGAACCCTCCCAGGACGCCGCGCTGGCGAAGGACCCGGGCTGGAAGCCGGACGGCGCCGACGGCACCACCTACGCGAGCGACGTGAGCGCGCGCGTGCAGTCGGGGCACAAGCTCGTCGTCGACCGGGTCGAGGGCGACTGGCTCGGCGTGTGGTGGGCCGGCGCGCTGGTCTGGCTGCACAACCCCGCCGACCGGCCGGTGGTCGTGCCGGCGACGGCGCAGACGATCACCGTCGCGGGTGACGCCCCGGCCCCGGTCTTCGGCCGGGCGTACCCGGAGGCGGCGGCCTACGAGGCGCACCCGGACGTGCCGGTGCAGGACGTCACCCCGATCGAGTACACGGTCGGCGTCGGGCAGACGTACGCCGTGTCCGACGACCACGTGGCCGCCGACTACTACCGGGCAACCACCTTCGACGGCTCGGGGCCGGGCGACCGCACGGTCGTGCGCGGCGACGACGTCTACTACCAGGTGTGGCTGGCGCACCGGCACGTGTACGTCGACGCGGCCGACGTCGAGCTCCACGACCCGGTGGTCGCGGACGTGGCGGGGCCCTCGATCGAGGGCAGGGCCAGGGTGGGCCGGTACCTGACCGCGGCGCCCGGGACGTACCTGCCGGGCGACGTCGACGTGGCCTACCGCTGGCTGCGTGACGGCGAGCCGGTGCGCTGGGCGACCGGCCCACGCTACCTGGTGACCGGACGGGACCGGGGCGCGGAGCTCGCGGTCGAGGTGACGGTCTCCGCGGACGGGTACACGTCGGCGTCGTACACCTCGGAGCCGCGGCGCGTGGCGGGCCGCTAGTCGATACGCGCACGGGGTGTGTTGGGGGGGGGGGGGGGGGGGGGGGGGGGGCCACCCCCCCCCCCCCCCGCGCCGCGCCGGCGCGGGGGGGGGGGCGGGGGGGGGCCCAGGCGGCGCGCCCCCCCCCCCCC
>NZ_JBIRYI010000017.1:0-137967 GCF_044389675.1 Promicromonospora kroppenstedtii
AGCGCGAGGTAGGTGTTGGCGAACAGCTTGATCGCCTCGGCCTCGGTCGCGTCCGTCAGCAGGATCGGGACGTCCTTGGTCAGGGCGCCTTCCAGCAGCAGGTCGGCGAACTGCTTGCCCCGCGGGCCGCGGTCACCGACCACGATCCGGGAGGGGTGCAGGTTGTCGTACAGGGCGCGGCCCTCGCGCAGGAACTCCGGGGAGAACACGATCGCGGTACCGGGGTGCTCTTCGCGCATCCGGGCGGTGAACCCGACCGGGATCGTCGACTTGATCACGATCGTCGCGTCGGGTGCTTCCTGCAGTACCTGGTCGATCACCGACTCCACCGAGGAGGTGTCGAAGAAGTTGGTCACCTCGTCGTAGTTCGTCGGGGTCGCCACGATCACGACCTGCGCGCCGGTGTAGGCGGCCGGGGCGTCCAGGGTCGCGGTCAGGTTCAGCTCGACCTCGGCCAGGTACTGCTCCAGCTCCGCGTCCACGATCGGGGACTTGCGGTCGTTCACCAGCGCGACCTTCGAAGCGTCCACGTCCACCGCCCACACCTCGTGGTGCTGTGCGAGCAGGACGGCGTTGGACAGGCCGACATAGCCTGTTCCGGCAACAGCGATCTTCATGGGTTAATCCTCTCAGAGATGGAGTTCGGGCCCGTACGACGGGCGCGAACGGCCCGATGACCGCGTGAAGCCGGGGTGCCAGGGGGCGAGTCGGGGAGCGCTAGAGTGGACCGCGCCCTGCGCGCGACGCGCAGGCGGGACGGGGCCTGGCCACCAGAGCACCGCCCGAGTCAGCCCGTCAAAGGAAAGCATGCCAGAGACAGCCGGCCCGTCGGCCATCGTGATCATCCCGGCCCGCGGCGGTTCGCAGGGGGTCCCGCTGAAGAACCTGGCGCGGGTCGACGGCATCACGCTCGTCGGCCGGGCGGTCCAGGCCGCGTCGGCGGCCCCGTCGGTAGGCACCGTCATCGTCTCCACGGACCATGACGAGATCGCGGCCGAGGCGCTGTCGCACGGTGCCCGCGTGGTCGTCCGCCCCGCGGAGATCGCCGGGGGGACGGCGTCGTCGGAGTCCGCCCTGCTGCACGTCCTGGAGCGGGTCGAGGCCGGTGACGGGGGTCTGCCCCCGCAGGAGATCCCGCCGGTCACCGTGCTGGTGCAGTGCACCTCTCCGTTCATCGATCCCGCGGACCTGGACGCCGCCGTGCGCACCGTCGCCGAGGGGAAGAAGGACGTGGTCGTCGCCGTCTCCGAGACGCACGACTTCCAGTGGCGGATCGACGACGGCGTGGCCAGCCCCGTGGGTCACACCACCGAGTACCGGCCGCGTCGTCAGGAGCGGGCCCCGCACTACCGGGAGACCGGTGCCTTCTACGTGATGCGCACGGACGGGTTCCGGGAGAGCGGGACGCGGTTCTTCGGTGACGTGGGCATCCAGCCGGTCGCCCCGGAGTGGTCGATCGAGATCGACGAGCCGCGCGACCTGTGGCTCGCCCGCCAGCTCGTCGACCAGGACGTCGACGCCTCGCCCGAGCCGCTGGACGTCGACGCCCTGGTGACCGACTTCGACGGCGTGCACACCGACGACCACGCCTACGTGGACCAGGACGGGACCGAGCAGGTCCGGGTGAGCCGGGGCGACGGGATGGGCATCTCCCGTCTGCGGCGCACGGGCATCCCGATCCTGATCCTGTCCACCGAGACGAACAAGGTCGTCGCCTCCCGTGCGAGCAAGCTGCGTGTCGAGGTGCTGCACGGCGTCGAGGACAAGGCCGCCGCGCTGCGCGGCTGGCTCACGGAGCACGGTCTCGACCCGGCACGGGTCGCGTACGTCGGGAACGACGTCAACGACCTGCCCGCGATGGCGGTCGTCGGCTGGCCGATCGCTGTCGCCGACGCGCGTCCGGAGGTGAAGGCACAGGCCAGGATCGTGCTGTCCCGGGACGGCGGAGACGGTGCGGTTCGTGAGGTCTGTGACCGTATACTCGCCTCGCGTCCGGGTGAAGTCGCTCCCGGTGCCGGCACCGCCCAGGCTCCCGCCGCCACCGTGTAGTCATCGACAAGCCGTACGAGCACTACCCTGTGCAAGACATCTTCGGAAGGACCTCGTTATGAGCGCGACGAACGCGCAGCCCACGCCGGTCGCCATCGGCGAGCACCAGGTGGGCGCTGACCAGCCGGTCTACGTGATCGGTGAGATCGGCATCAACCACAACGGTGACGTCGAGATCGCCAAGAAGCTGATCGACGTCGCGGTCGAGGCCGGATGCCAGGCCGTGAAGTTCCAGAAGCGCACGCCGGAGATCAGCACGCCGAAGGACCAGCGCGACAAGATCCGTCAGACGCCCTGGGGCGAGATGACGTACCTCGAGTACAAGTACAAGGTCGAGTTCGAGGAGCCCGAGTACACGGAGATCGACGCGTACGCCAAGGAGAAGGGCATCCAGTGGTTCGCCTC
Organism: Promicromonospora kroppenstedtii; assembly: GCF_044389675.1. Lineage (NCBI taxonomy): Bacteria > Bacillati > Actinomycetota > Actinomycetes > Micrococcales > Promicromonosporaceae > Promicromonospora > Promicromonospora kroppenstedtii. The sequence continues at coordinate 2,455 of NZ_JBIRYI010000017.1, forward strand.
TCCGTGGGACGCCCCGTCGGTCGAGTTCCTCGAGAAGATGAACGTGCCGACCCACAAGGTCGCCTCCGCCTCGGTGACGGACCACGAGATGCTGCGCGCGCTGGCCGCGACCGGTAAGCCGATCATCCTGTCGACCGGCATGTCGACGCTGGAGCAGATCGACGCCGCCGTGGAGATCCTGGACTCGACCAAGCTCGTGATCCTGCACTCCACCTCGACCTACCCGCTTCCCCCCGAGGAGGCGAACCTGCGCACCATCACGACGCTGCAGGAGCGCTACGGCGTGCCCGTCGGCTACTCGGGCCACGAGACCGGCCTGCAGATCTCGATCGCGGCCGTCGCTCTGGGCGCCGTCGCCGTCGAGCGGCACATCACGCTCGACCGTGCCATGTGGGGCTCGGACCACGCCTCCTCGCTCGAGCCCAAGGGCCTCGAGAACCTGGTGCGCGACATCCGCATCCTCGAGAAGGCTCTCGGCGACGGCCAGAAGCGTGTCATGCCCGGCGAGTTCTCGCCGATGTCGCGCCTGCGCCGCGTCGACGCGTAGTAGCTCGACCTGTCGGGGGCGGACGCCGCGTGTGTGCGGCGTCCGCCTCCGATGTTTCCGGAACTGCCAGAACACGAGATCGTGGACCTGTGGGTCCTGCCAGCGCGTCAACGAGAGGAGGCCTCGTGCCCGAGCGGGTAGAGGCGGCGAGCATGCCGTTGGTGACGGTGGTCGCCGTCGTACGTGACGAGGAGCCCTACCTCGAGGCGATGGTGCGCTCGGTCCTGGGCCAGGACTATCCCCACCCGCTGCACGTGGTGCTGTCGGTGGGGCCGTCCAAGGACCGGACCCGCGAGATCGCCGACAAGCTCGCGGTCGAGACCGGCCGCGTCACCGTGGTGGACAACCCGACGGGCTCCAAGCCGCTCGGCCTCAACGCAGGCCTGGAGCGCATGCCCGACGGGCACTCGATCTTCGTCCGCGTGGACGGCCACACGGTGGCCGAGCCCACGTACGTGCGCCGCGCGGTGGAGGCCCTCCAGGCCGCGGGCGCGGACGGCGTCGGCGGGCAGATGCTGCCGGTCGGCGACACCCCCGTCCAGAAGGCCGTGGCGCGTGCCATGAGCCACCCGGCGGGGCTGGGTGCCGCGTCGTTCCACACGGGTGGTGTCGCCGGCCCGGCCGAGACCGTCTACCTGGGCACGTTCCGCCGCGAGGCGTTGGAGCGCGTGGGCGGGTACTCGCCCGTCTACGTGCGGGCCCAGGACTGGGAGCTGTGCCTGCGCCTGCGCAACAGCGGCAGCCTGCTCTGGTTCGACCCGTCGCTCGTGGTCGAGTACAAGCCGCGCCGCACGCTGGGTGCCATCGCCACGCAGTTCTGGCGCACCGGCATGTGGCGCCGCGAGGTGGTGCGCCGCAACCCCGGCACGGCGAACCTGCGCTACCTCGCCCCGCCGACCGCCGTCGTGGTGCTCGCCGTGTCGGTGCTGGTGGCGATCGCCGGCGCCGTCGCGGGCTCGCTGCCCGTGACCGTGGTGGGCCTCGTGCCGCCCGCCACCTATCTCCTGGGCGTGCTGGCGGCGTCGGCGCACGCCGCGACCCGCCGCCCGCGGCTCGACCTGCGTTCGGCGCTGGCCCTGCCGGCAACCCTCATGACCATGCACATGGCGTGGGGCGCGGGGTTCCTGCGCGGGCTCACGGAGCGCGTGCGGGTCGACGACGGCGTCTGACCCCGAGGTAGAACAAGGGCGAGACCGAACCGCGGGTGCGCTGCGGTTCGGTCTCGCCCTTGTTCTACCTCGCCGCGGTTCTCCGTCGGCGAGGAGGGGGTCAGGCCTTCTTGTCCAGCAACAGGAGCCGCACCGGACGCGTCACCAGCCGGATCGCGTCGTAGACGAACCGGGGCAGGTACATCTGCGAGTACATCCGCAGGTAGCGGAGGCGCAGCCACGGCTTGACCTCGGCCAGCTCGGTGAGGGTCCCGGCGGCGCGGCGTGCCGCCAGCTCCCGGACGGTCGCCGGCAGCTCGGACTCCGCGGCGTGCAGGTAGTTGTCCTCGAGCCAGGCGGTGTCGGGCTCCGGCCCGCCCGCGCGGAACGCCTCGGCGGCGTCGGCCACGGGAAGTACGCACCCGCTGCCCGCGAATGGCGCGTTGAGCAGATCGGGGGTCACGCCGAAGTCGTCGATGATGACGGTCGACAGGCCCAGGGACAGCGATTCCATCGCGGCGGTCGAGCTGACCGTCATGAGCGCGGAGCCGGCCTGCAGCCACTCGGCCATCGGGCCGTCCACGAACCGCAGCGCGTCGCTGCGGTGCCCGAGCTTCTCGTGCTCGGCGTCCCACAGCTCGTCGTACGGGAAGGCCTCGTTGTGCGTCTGCCGCTCGCCCTTGCGGGCACGCAGCTTCACGATGACCTCGAAGTCGTCCTCGGCCAGCTTCGCGAGGCGGTCCAGCAGGGTGACACGGTCGGGCCGGTTGTCCGGCACCTTGGCCTGCGCCGCGAACACGACGCGCTTGACGGGCTCGGCGCCCAGGCTTCCCGCCGTGTGCTCCAGGAACGGCAGGTGGGCCAGCGGCACCTCGGGCGTGACCCCGTGGGCGGCGAAGGCCTCGCGGTACGCGTCGACCTCGAGCCGGCTGTGCACCACGAACGCGTCGCACCAGCGGCGCCACCCCGTGCCCTTCGGGGTGGCCGGCAGCGCCATGCCCGGCAGCCCGGTGATCAGGGCGGGACGGCGCTTGCCCGCCGCGGCGACGACAGCGCGCGCCACGACCTCGGCGACAGGCCCGGTGGCGGCGATGAGCACGACGTCGGGGCTGGTGTCCCGGACCTGCGCGGCGAGGTCCCGGAGGAGCAGGACGGCGGGCCGGACCACCGAGGATCCGGCGACGGCGGCGGCGATCTGACTGGTGGTCGGCGCGATCGGCGTCTTGACGATCACGGCCGAGCGGTCCAGGCCGCTGTCGTCGGCCGGGCCGAGCCTGTCCAGCGACGCGCATGCCCACTTCAGGTAGGAGTCGCTGTCCGCGACCGCGAGCACGCGGATGGTCATTCGTTCGCCTCCGGGGAGTCGGTTTCCGAAGCGTCGTCGGCTGCTGCCCGGGCCTGCCGGGCGAGCTCGACGACGCTGGTCAGGTGTGCTCGCTGTTCGGCCGTCGCGCGCGGGGTCCACCAGTCGGCGGGCACGTCGAGCGCGGTGACGGGGACACCGAGCGGGGAAATGATAGTGGTCAACAGGATTGTCGACGTCGACGGCAGGCTCAGCACGCGCTGGCCCGCACGCAGGCCCCGCAGCCGGATCTCGACGGGGGCCCCGGGGGCGTCGACGGTCACGCCGTCGATCTCGGCCAGGGTCGCGAGCAGCTCCGGCGTCTGGCGGCGGTGCGGCAGGTAGCGCAGCGCGCTCTCCTTCGCGAGCGACCGGATCCAGTCGACGTACCGGTGCGGGTCGATCAGCTTGTCCGCGGCCATCGCCGAGCCGACGACGATCGTGGGCTCGGGCATCGCCTCGTCGGCGGGCTGCGCGGTGAGCCAGCCGAACTGGTTGTGCCGCACGTCGAAGCCCTGGGCCCGCAGGCCGGCGGACAGGTCGGCGGTGAGCGGCATGGCGGTGAAGATCGTGACGCGGCCGTCGGCGGCGAGGGACCGCAGGCGGCCGGCGGCGACGGCGCCGAGCCGTCGCCGGGGGGCGCGCGCGGGGCGGCCGATCCGGACCAGGGGCGCGCGGCGCACCAGGAGGCGGCACAGCTCGAGGGTGGCCAGGCCGTCGTCGACCAGCACCATGCGTTCCGGGCGGCGCAGGGGCGCGGTGGCCTGGAACAGGCCGGAGAAGGCGTCGCCCACGAGCCAGACGGGCTCGTGCGCGGTCAGGGCGCTGCGGCGGCCCGCCAGGTCGAAGCTCAGTCCGTCGGGGAGCGTGAGCTCGCGCACCCCGGACAGGGCGTCGCCCAGCGCGGGGACGTCGTCGCGCACGTGCACGTGCGTCTCGGTTCCGCCGTATCCGGCGGCGTGCGCTTCGATCGTGCAGAGCAGCTGCAGCGGCGACTCGACCAGGGCGCCGGCCGCACGCGGGGGCGCGGTGCCCGGGTCGGTCGTTCGAGGAGCGGGACGGGGGTGCTGCACGCGTGGAGTCTCTCACGGGAGACGTCCGCCGAGGTCCGGCGGGCGTGGTCCCCGGCCCTGCTACAGGCATCCCGACCGAACTGCTAGGGTCCGTGACCCGCTAGGATCGAACGGCCGGATCGTCCCCGGCAGTGCCCCCGACCAGACAGGTATTTCCCAAACCGTGAGCACACCTACTACCGACGCGGCAGCGCCAGCAAAGCCTGCCGCCAGCGGTGATGCTAAAACGCCACCGCCGCCGCTCGTCCCCGGCACGACGTCTGCCGAGCGGCTCGCTCTCGCGAAGAAGTACGGGCTGCGCCCCCTGAACGTCCGCCCGCCGCTGGGCGAGTACATCCGTGACCTGGCAGGCCGCTGGGCCTTCATCCGCGTCCTGGCCACGTCGACCGCGTACGCCAAGAACCAGAACAACTATCTGGGCCAGCTCTGGGCCGTGCTCAACCCCATCCTCAACGCGGCTGTGTACGTGCTGATCTTCGGCATCCTGCTCGGCCTCAACCGAGGTGTGAACAACTCGATCGCGTTCATCGTGATCGGCGTCTTCATGTACCGCTTCATCGAGTCCTCGGTGACCGGCGGTGCCAAGTCCATCAGCGGCAAGACCCAGCTGCTGCGTTCCCTGCACTTCCCGCGTGCCGTGCTGCCGATGTCGACGGTGCTGTCGCTGCTGACCACGCTGCTGCCCGCGATCGTGGTCATGTGCATCGTGACGCTGCTCAGCGGGCTGCTGCCCGGCTACGCGATGATCCACATCACCTGGTGGTGGCTCCTGCTGCCCGCCGCCGTGGCACTGATGTGGATCTTCAACACCGGGCTGGCCTTCATCATGGCCCGGTACGTGGCCACGACGCCCGACGTCGAGAACGTGCTGCCGTTCGTCATGCGTGTCGTGATGTACGCGTCCGGCGTCATCTTCCCGATCGTCGGCCACCTCGAGAAGCTGCACATCCCCGAGACGTTCAAGGCGGTCGTCGGCGGCATCCTGGAGTACCAGCCGGTCGCGGTGTACCTGTACCTGGTGCGCTCCGTGCTGATGCAGGAGGAGCAGTTCCCGCCCAGCGGCCTGATGTGGGCGCTCGGCGGCGTGTGGGCCGTGGTGTTCTTCGTGGTCGGTTTCATCGTGTTCTGGCGCGGCGAGGAGAGGTACGGACGTGACTGAGGCCGACGAGCACATGGACTTCGACCTCGAGATCGAGCCCGAGGACGAGGGCGAGGAGGCGCTCGAGACCGATCTCGGCGACCCCTGCCTCGTGGTGGACGACCTGCACGTGGTCTACCGCGTCATCGGCGGCCGCGCGCGCAAGGAGGCCGAGAAGAAGGGCTCCGAGGTCCGCGAGATCAAGGTCAAGGAGCCGTTCTTCAAGCGGCTGCTCCAGTCGGGCCGCCAGCACGTGGGCGCGGTGAGCGAGGTGCACGCCGTGCGCGGCGTCTCCTTCACGGTGCGGCACGGCGAGTCCGTCGGGATCGTCGGCGTCAACGGCTCGGGCAAGAGCACCATGCTCCGGGCGATCGCCGGCCTCATGCCGCCCAAGCACGGCAGCGTGCACGTCTCCGGCGAGCCGTCGCTGCTCGGCGTGAACGCGGCCCTCATGCCGCAGCTCTCGGGCGAGCGGAACATCATGATCGGCGGCCTCGCGCTCGGGCTCACGCCCAAGGAGGTCGACGAGAAGTTCGACGAGGTGGTGGAGTTCGCCGGCATCGGCGACTTCGTCTACCTGCCGATGAAGACGTACTCGTCCGGCATGGGCGCGCGCCTGCGGTTCGCGATCTCGTCGGCGGCGTCGCCGGACATCCTGATGATCGACGAGGCGCTCGCCACGGGTGACGCCGCCTTCAAGGAGCGCAGCAAGTCGCGCATCGAGGAGGTCCGGGCGAACGCGGGCACGGTGTTCCTGGTGAGCCACTCGATCTCGACGATCGAGGCCATGTGCACCCGGGTGCTGTGGATGCACCAGGGGCAGCTCGTCATGGACGGTCCCGTGCACGAGGTCGCCGACGCGTACAAGAAGTTCGTGCGCGCACAGCGGCCCGGCGGCATGACCCCGGCGCGCCGGCGCGCGATCCAGCGCAAGCGCGCGGCCGAGGCGAAGGCCGCGGAGGCTGAGGCGAAGAAGGCCGAGGCCGAGCAGAAGAAGGCGGCGGAGGCGCGGGCCTGATGCTGCCGGCGCCCGGCGGGCGCCCGGTGGGCCTCGGTGCCCATGTGAGTGATCGGTAGAAGGTCAGGTGGTCGGCAGCCCGAGCTGCCGACCACCTGACCTTTTGCCGACCGCCCGGATCGAGTGCCCCTCAGCCCAGCAGGTTTGCCAGGTGGTGGCGGACCCGGTCCACCGCCTCCGGGACCGGGACGTCGGTGGTGTCGATGACGAGGTCGGCGTCGTCGGGCTCCTCGTAGGGCGACGAGATGCCCGTGAACTCGGCGATCTCGCCGGCCCGGGCCCGCGCGTAGAAGCCCTTGCGGTCGCGGGCCTCGCACACCGCCAGCGGCGTGCTGACATGCACCAGCACGAAGAGCGCTCCGGCCTCCTCGGCGAGGGCCCGCACGCGTGCCCGCCCGGCGGCGAACGGCGCGATCGGCGCGGCCACGGCGATGCCGCCGTGCCGGGCCACCAGCGCCGCCACGTACCCGATGCGCTCCACGTTGGTCTCCCGGGACGCGCGGTCGAACCCGAGCCCCTTCGACAGGTGCTGGCGCACCTCGTCGCCGTCGAGCAGTGTGGTGCCCAGGCCGTCGTCCTCCAGCTCGGCCGCCAGGGCACGCGCCACGGTCGACTTGCCCGAACCGGACAGGCCCGTGAAGAACACGACGGCGCCCCGGCGGTGGGCGCCGCTCGCGGCGCGGGTCAGCTCGGCCGCAGAGGCAGGCGGGTACAGCGCACGGAACGCTTCGTCCCGCACGCCGGGCAGCGCCGCCACGCGCTCGGCCGTGGCCGGCGAGCGGTGCGTGGCGAGCCGCTCGACGCGGGCCGTGCCGTAGGCGGCCGCCACGTCGTCGAGAGAGATGTCGCCCAGCCCGGACCAGGGCACGGCGACGGTGGCCACCCGCGCGCCGGTGCGCTCGGCGAGGGTGCCGGCCAGTCCCTGGGCCGCGCGGACGAGACCGGGTGCGCCGACGGTGCCCGGCTCAGGGGCGCGGCGCGCGACCGGCACGAGCAGCAGCAGGTCGCCCGGTCGGGCGCCTTCGTCCGGTCCCGTGCCCGGCCCGGCGCCGGCGGCGAGCGCGGCCGCGGCGTCGGTCTCCTCGCGGGTCGGGACCTCGGTGACGAGCAGGCCGAGGCCGGCGGCGCCGCCGGCACCGAGGCCTGCCCGCACGTCACGCGCCGGACGGCGGACGGCGGCGTCCCACTGCGGCCCGATCGCCGTCGCGAGGGGCTGCAGCGGCTCGACCGCGGGCGTCCCGCCGGGTGGGTCGGTGATGCGGGCCAGCGGAGTGTTCTCGGCATCGGTCAGCACGACGCGGGCCGGCCCGACGTCGGCCGGCCCAGCGGGCGCGCCGTCCGCCGGGCGGGCCCGCAGGACCGCTACCAGGGCCGACGGCGGGAGCGCCCCGCCGAGGGTGAGCTCGAGGACGTCCAGCTCGTCGTCGGACAGGACGCGGGCGGGGGAGTCGGTCATCTGTGCGGGCTCGTCTCTGTCGGGTCGTCGGCGGTCGTCCGACCACATTCGTCGGATCGGAAGGTATCAACCCTGCCTATGGGCGGTATTGATGCCGTCTGGCCCATCGAAGCCTGATCGCATGGCGGAATGCTAGTCGTGAGGGCCTCCGCCGGGCTGTACCTTGGGCAGCCTGGCCCCCGTCGAGCGCCGCATCGGGACGGCCTGATCAGCCAGAAGTCGTCCACCCTGGAGACCGATGAACGCGCCGTCCCCCACGCTTCCGCCGGCGTCGCTCGACGACGACTCCCTAGCCCGCGCGCTCGCCGCAGGAGCGGCCGAGGTGCTGCTCGCGCTCCGCGCCGAGGTCGACGCCGCCGGCGGCTCCTTCGTCGCCGGAGAGCTGAAGGACGCGGGCGACGCCGCCGCCCAGGCATGGCTCGCCGCCGCGCTGTCCGTGGCCCGGCCGGGCGACGCCGTCCTCTCGGAGGAGGCCAAGGACGACGCCGCCCGCACGGGCGCGGACCGCGTCTGGATCATCGACCCGCTCGACGGCACCCGGGAGTTCGCCGAGCGGCACGCCGACGGGCCGCAGGCCGGGCAGTGGCGGGACGACTTCGCCGTCCACGTGGCGCTCTGGGAGCGCGGCCCCGGCCTCACCTCCGGCGCCGTCGCACTGCCCGCCCGCGGGCAGGTCCTGACCACCGCGGACGGTGTGGTGCGCGACGAGGAGTCTGCCGCCGTCCTGTCCGGGGACCGGCCGCTGCGGATCGCCGCGAGCCGGAGCCGCCCGCCCGCCTTCGTCGCCGCGCTGGCCGAGCGCGACGACGTCGAGCTCGTGCCGATGGGCTCCGCCGGGGTCAAGATGATGGCGGTGGCCGACGCCACGGTCGACGCCTACGTCCACGGGGGCGGGCAGTACGAGTGGGACTCCGCGGCCCCGGTGGCCGTGGCCCGGTCTCGCGGTCTCGTCTGCACCCGGCTGGACGGATCCGAGCTCGAGTACAACAGGGAGAATCCCTGGCTCCCCGACCTGTTCGTATGTCCCCCGGCACTGGCTCCGCGCCTGCGCGAGCTGCTCGACACCGTGGGTGTCGTGTCCGTGGCCGGGGCAGATCGCAAGGAAGGTGCCCGGTCGTGAAGAGTCACGTTCTGAGCCAGCTGCGCAGCCTGGAGGCCGAGAGCATCCACATCATGCGCGAGGTCGTCGCCGAGATGCAGCGCCCCTGTCTGCTGTTCTCCGGCGGCAAGGACTCCATCGTCATGCTGCACCTCGCGGTCAAGGCGTTCGCCCCGGCGCGCGTCCCGTTCCCGATCATGCACGTGGACACGGGCCTGAACTTCCAGACCGTGCTCGACTGCCGGGATCGCTGGGTGGAGCGCACGGGCGTGCAGCTCGTCGTCGCCTCCGTGCAGGAGGGGATCGACCGGGGCCTGGTGCAGGAGGAGCCCAACGGCTCGCGCAACCGGATCCAGACGCCGGTGCTGCTGGAGGCCGCCGAGAAGCACGGCTTCGACGCCCTGTTCGGCGGCGGCCGCCGCGACGAGGAGAAGGCCCGCGCCAAGGAGCGCGTGTTCTCCTTCCGCGACGACTTCGGCCAGTGGGACCCCAAGAACCAGCGCCCGGAGATCTGGAACCTGTACAACGGCCGCGTCCACCAGGGCGAGTCCATCCGGGTGTTCCCGCTGTCCAACTGGACCGAGCTGGACATCTGGTCCTACATCGAGGCCGAGGACATCGACCTGCCCGACCTCTACCTCGCCAAGGAGCGCGAGGTCGTGGAGCGCAGCGGCATGCTCTACGAGGTCAACGGCTTCACGCCGCTCAAGGAGGGCGAGACCGCCCAGGTCCTGTCCACGCGCTACCGGACCGTCGGCGACGCGAACCTCACGGCGTGCGTCGAGTCGGGCGCGGCCACGCTGCGCGACGTCGTCGAGGAGGTCGCGGCCGTGCGCCTGACCGAGCGCGGCGCCACGCGCGGCGACGACAAGGTGAGCGAGGCCGCCATGGAAGACCGCAAGAAGGAAGGCTACTTCTGATGACGACGACTCTGCCCGAGGCCGCCTCGGAGGGGCGCAACGAGCTCGTCACCGGCGACCTCCTGCGGTTCGCCACGGCCGGCTCGGTCGACGACGGCAAGTCCACCCTGATCGGCCGGCTGCTGTTCGACAGCAAGTCGATCTTCGCCGACCAGCTCGAGTCGGTGGAGCAGGTCAGCCGGGACCGCGGCAACGACTACGCGGACCTGTCGCTCCTGACGGACGGCCTGCGCGCCGAGCGCGAGCAGGGCATCACCATCGACGTGGCGTACCGCTACTTCGCGACGCCCAAGCGCAAGTTCATCATCGCGGACACCCCCGGCCACATCCAGTACACGCGGAACATGGTCACCGGCGCGTCGACGGCCGACGTGGCGCTGATCCTCGTGGACGCGCGCAAGGGCGTCGTCGAGCAGTCCCGCCGGCACACGTTCCTCGCCACGCTGCTGGGCGTGCCGCACATCGTGGTCTGCGTGAACAAGATGGACCTGGTCGACTACGACGAGCAGGTCTTCGAGCAGATCCGCGCGGAGTTCACCGAGTTCGCGGCCCGGCTGCGGGTGCCCGACCTGACCTTCATCCCGGTGTCCGCCCTCGCGGGCGACAACGTGGTGACGCGGTCGGAGAACATGTCGTGGTTCGACGGCTCGCCGCTGCTCAGCCACCTCGAGCGGCTGCACGTCGCCTCAGACCGCAACCTGGTCGACGTCCGGTTCCCGGTGCAGTACGTGATCCGGCCCCAGCAGAACGACGCGCGCGACTATCGCGGCTACGCGGGCACGGTCGCGTCCGGCGTCATGAAGCCGGGCGACCGGGTGCTGGCCCTGCCGGCCGGGCTGGAGACCACCATCGCGTCCATCGAGACGGCCGACGGGCCCGTCGAGGAGGCGTACCCGCCCATGTCGGTGACGGTGCGGCTGGCCGACGAGATCGACATCTCGCGCGGCGACATGATCTGCCGCCCGAACAACGCCCCGACGGTCACGCAGGACGTCGACGCGCAGATCTGCTGGATGGACGAGTCGGCCGCGCTGGTGCAGGGCAAGAAGTACGCGATCAAGCACACCACCCGGTGGGCACGCGCGATGGTGAAGAACATCAACTACCGCGTCGACGTGAACACCCTGCACCGCGACGAGGACGCGACCGAGATCAAGCTGAACGAGATCGCGCGCGTCCGCCTGCGCGTGACCCAGCCGCTGTTCGTGGACCCCTACACGCAGAACCGGCAGACCGGCGCCTTCATCCTCGTGGACGAGGCGACCAACAAGACGGTCGCGGCGGGGATGATCGGCACCGCCGGCCGGCAGTACTGACCCTCGGCCCGCTCGCGCGAGGCGCGGGCACCGGTGGTCGAGCGTGTCGGGACCTGCCCAGGTCTCGACCAGCTCGACCACCGGTGGACATCGGCCGGATCCCTACTTGCGGGCGGTCACGGCGTCCAGGGCGTCGGCGATGCCGTCACCGTAGAAGCTGTTCTCCGCCGGCGTGCCCACGCAGGCCGGGCCGGCCGTCGTGGTGGTGCACTCGTGGTCGTCGGCCTGGGCGCGCACGGCGGCCTCCAGCTTGGCCGGCGTCCAGCGCGGGTGCGCCGACTTCAGGAGCGCCAGCACCCCCGCGACGTGCGGGGACGCCATCGAGGTGCCGCTCTTGAGGCCCCACGTGCCGTCGAGCTCGGTCGACAGGATCGAGCTGCCCGGGGCGGAGACGTCGATCTTGCCGAGGCCTCGGTTCGAGAACGAGCTCAGGTTGCCCGCCTGGGTCAGCGACGAGACGGAGACGACGCCGTCGAACTCGGTCGGGATGTCCTCGCAGCCGGAGTTGATGGTCCGCTGGACCGCCGCCGAGTCGTTCGGGCTCGAGTTGTCGGTGGTGTTGTTCGCCAGGTCGGTCGACGCGTTGCCCGCGGCGGCGGCGTGCACCACGCCACGGTCGGTCGAGAACTCCACCGCGCGGCGCACGGCCTCCTTGGCGGCGGCCTGGTCGGGCTGGTCCGAGCACCAGTACATGAACGGGTCCACGTAGTACGAGTTGTTCGTGACGTCCATGCGCTCCAGGCCGGCCCACACGAAGCCGCAGATCGCGTACTCGGGGTAGATGTAGCCGTCGTCGTTCACGACCTTCACCGAGGCCAGCTTGACCCCCGGCGCCACGCCCACGATGCCGGTGCCGTTCTGGGCAGCGGCGATGGTGCCCGCCACGTGCGTGCCGTGGTCCGACGTCGTGGGCAGCCAGCCGCCCGCCGACCGGTCGGGCCGGCCGCCGTCGGTGCAGTTCACGGACTGGTCGACGTCGACCTGGGAGGCCAGGTCGGGGTGCGCGGCGTCGATGCCGGAGTCCAGCACGCCCACCGTGACGCGGGACGAGCCGGGGTTGATCTCGACGGCCTGGTCAGCCTTGATCATCTCCATGTCCCACTGCGTCACCTCGCCCGGGTCGGGGTCGTCCGCCGCGGAGCGGGACGGCCCGTCGACCGTGCCGCCCACGGAGTCCTTCTGCCCCTTGCCCACCACCGACCGGCTCTCCTTCGCGCCCTCCGGGGCGTCCACGCCCGGCGTGCCCTCGGTCGGCGACACGGTGCGGGTGGCCCCCACCGACTCGATGGCCCCGAGGCGGTCCGCGCGCACCACGTCCTGGCGGAACGATCCGTTCGCCGAGTGCACCACCAGGACGCCGATCTGCGGCCAGCTCTGCACGACGACGCCGTCGGCGCGCTTGACCGCCCTGGTGGCCAGCGCTGCCTGGGCCGCACCGGCCCGCTCCGTGTTCACGACGTAGGAGAACAGGGCGCCGTCCGGCGTGACGATCGGGACCGGGGTCGACTCCGGCTCGTCGGCCGCCGCCGCGGCGACGCCGCCGAGCGCGGTGAGGGCGAGCGACGCCGCCGCGGCGACGGCGACTGCTCTACGGGAGTGCAAGTGCATGGTTCACGCTCCTGTGGGTAAAGGCGGGTCCCCGAGCGGGGCCCGTAGGGCAACTTACGCGCCCTGACCAGGATTGCCACCGCTTCTGCACAAAGAAGAGGACTAGTACCAACCATCGCTTTTTCACCCAAGAAATGTGTGGCACAGTTGCCCCGTTCTTGGCCCCGAGACGAGGAGCCTGACTCCCTATGACGGCTATGACGACGGCACCTGCTGCCGCCACGCCGGACGACCGGGCCGCTGAGGCTCCCGTCCGCCCCCGTAAGTTCCGTCCCGAGGTCCAGGCACTGCGAGCCCTCGCAGTGCTGCTCGTGGTGATCTACCACATCGACCCCGAGGTGCTCCCGGGCGGCTACATCGGCGTAGACGTCTTCTTCGTGATCTCCGGCTTCCTCATCACGGGCCATCTGTGGCGCGAGGTCTCGACCACGGGCTCGGTGAGCCTCAAGAAGTTCTGGGCGGCCCGCGCCCGGCGCATCCTGCCGGCCTCCCTGGTCGCCACCGTGGCCACGATCCTGATCGCGCTCGTCGTGCTGCCGCCCAACCTCGTGGCGATCTGGTGGCGGCAGGCGCTCGCCTCCGTGCTCTACGTCGAGAACTGGGCGCTCGCGGCCGACGCCGTCGACTACCAGGCTGCCAGCAACGACCCCACCGCCTTCCAGCACTTCTGGTCGCTGGGCGTGGAGGAGCAGTTCTACCTGGTCTGGCCGCTGCTCGTGCTGCTCGCGGTCGGGATCTGGGGTGGCGCGCGCGGCGGCCGGATGGTGAAGAACCCCGAGACGCTGCGCCGCATCCTGCTCGTCGTCTTCGGCGCGGTGCTGATGGCTTCCTTCGTCTGGGGCGTGTGGCAGTCGCTCGCCGGCGACCCGGTGGCCTACTACTCGACGCTGACCCGCGTCTGGGAGCTCGCCGCCGGCGGCATCCTGGCGCTGCTCATCAAGGACACGCAGCGTTTCGGCCCGCTGCGCAACACCATGGCCGTGTTCGGCGCCGCGACCATCGTCGCGGCGGCCTGTGTGCTCAACGACGGCACCCCGTTCCCCGGCTTCGCCGCCCTCGCCCCCGTGCTGGGCGCGTGCGCGGTGATCCTGGCGGGTCGTACCTCAGGCCCGGGCTCGCTGCGCACGGTCACCGAGTCGTGGGGCGTGCAGCGCATCGGCGACATCTCGTACTCGCTGTACCTGTGGCACTTCCCGGTGATCGTGTTCTTCGGCGTCTACACCGGACGTAGCCCCAAGTTCACCGACGTCATGGTGATCCTCCTGGCCTCGTTCGCCATGGCGATCGCCAGCTACGTCCTCGTCGAGCAGCCCGTCCGGTCGATCCGCTGGTTCCGGGCCGACGGGCGCCTGCTCGTCGCCTCCCTCGTCGCGATGCTGCTGGTGGCCGCGCTCACCCTGACGATGCCGTGGAAGCTACAGGGCATCACCGAGCGGTGGGACGCCAACGCCCAGGCGGTCGACGCGGCCGTGACGGTCCCGAAGGGGATCGAGCAGGGCTTCGCGCCGTTCGTCGACGGGCTCACCGGGATCGCGCCGAACCCGGTCAAGGCTGCCGACGACCTGGACCCCGCGGTCAGGGAGTGCCAGTCGGGGCAGTCGGCCACCGAGACGACCAGGTGCGAGTTCGCCGTGACCGACAACCCGACGGCGACCGTGGCCGTGGTGGGCGACTCGCACGCCGCCGTGCTCACCGAGCCGATCATCACGGTCGCCGAGGAGCGGGGCTGGCGCGTGGTCACCTACCTGCACTCCGCGTGCCCGTACTCCGCCGACAGCCAGGCCGGCGACGAGTCCTACGTCGACGCCTGCAACGAGGCCAACGCAAAGACCCGCGCCGAGCTGCGCGAGAGCGCGCCCGACCTGGTGGTCACCACCTACCACGAGTCGAACAAGCTCGTGGCGCGCGGCTCGGAGGAGTACGCGGGAGCGGCGGGTCTCGCCGAGGTCTGGAACGAGCTCGCCGACCAGGGCTCGCAGGTCGTCGTGCTGCGGGACACGCCTGGCGCGCGGGGCGACGCCGTCGCGTGCGTCAACAAGAACTACTCGGACCCGTCGGAGTGTGACCTGTCGCGGGACCGTGCCCTGGCCGGCCGGGACGTCGTCCCGGCGGCGCTGGAGGCCGCGCCGCGGGTCAGGGTCGGGGACTTCACCGACTCCTTCTGCGACGAGAAGACCTGCCACGCGGTGATCGGCAACGTGCTCGTCTACCGCGACGCCGACCACGTGAGCGCCACCTACGTGAACCAGCTCACCGACCGGCTGCGCAAGGTGCTGCCCCAGGCGCTGTGACGCTCACTCCGGTCCGGCGCCCCGCCCGCTCTCGAAGAGCCAGGGTGCGCCGGACCGGAGTTGTCGTCCCACGACGGTCGCCAGGGTGCGCACGTACGTGTTGGTCAGGTGGTCGTCGTCGCGGTAGACCAGCACGTTCCCGACCACCGGATCGCACACCTCGGGCCCGCAGAGGGCGTCGCTGAGGTCCAGGTGGACCGCGGTGGGCGGCACGCCGGGCGCCGTCGGCACGGGCGAGACCGGGGCGAGCTGCTCGGCCCGGGGCCGCGCGCAGTCCTCCGGGACGTCGGCACGGTCGAGGCACTCGGGCACGAACCACTCGAACCGCGGGTTGTCGCGGACGGTCACCACGCGGATCCCGGCGTCCGCCAGGACGCGCCACGCCCCGACCTGGCCGGGCAGCACCTCCTCGGGGGCGCCGTCCTCGTGGGTGCGGCTGCCCACCACGACGACGACGTCCGGGCGGGCCGCCACGAGCGCGGCCAGCGCCCGCTCGTTCCACGCGACGCACGCCGGAGGCACCGGCCCGGCCGTGTCGTTACCGCCGTCCGGGGTGGCCAGACGGCAGCCGTGCTTCAGCATCTCCCGCAGCTCCCAGCCGTGCTCGCGGGCGAGCGCGGCGAACGCCTCCTCGTACTGCTGCTCGTGCGAGGCCCCGGCGAGGTAGACGACGGCGGCCGGGTCGGCCTGGTCCACCACCACGCACTCCAGCAGCTCCGACCGGTCGCCGCCCTGCGCGCAGTCGGGGCGGTCGGGGTGGTCGCCGTAGGCCACCCAGGTGGCGGGCCGGAACGGGGGCGGCGAGGCCGCCGGGTCCGGCACCTGCGCGGCGGACCGGTCCGGGACGAGCGCCGCGGCGCCCGGATGGTCGGGCGACGGCGCGAGCAGGTCGGTGACGTTCTGCCGCACCGTCTCGTCGTGCGCGGTGGCCGCGGCCTGGGCGCCGCCGAGCACCAGCACGGCGGCGCCCGTCAGCACCGCGAGCGTGCGCCGGCCCGACGGCAGGGCGGTGGCCCGGCCGGCCGAGTCGCTCGGGGGATCGGCCCGGGCCGGACCGGAGCGCGCGGACCGGCGTGCGGCCAGCCGGGTCGTGACGTGCGTGAGCAGCGGCTCGGCCACGTAGCGCGTGGTGAGCCAGGCGAGGACGACCGAGATCGCCAGGACGGCGACGGCGGCGAGCGGGCCGGCCTGCCGGTAGCCCGTGGTCAGCAGCCAGAACACCAGCACGGGCCAGTGCCAGAGGTACAGCGCGTAGGAGACGCGGGCGCCCAGGCGCAGCGGGGCGCTGTCCAGCAGGAGCTCGACGCCCCGGGGCCGCGCGCGCTCCGGGGACGACGCCGGGTCCAGGGCGCCGGCCGGGCCAGGGGCAGTCGCCGCCGGGCCCAGGATGGTCGCGGCCGGCCCCGGGACGGTCGCTGCCAGGACCAGGGCCGCCCCGCCCACGGGGACGACGGCCCAGACGCCGGGGAACACGCCGGCGCCGTCGACCAGGAAGCCGGACCCGACGACCAGGGTGAGTCCCGCCCACCCGGCCCACGTCCGGGCCGGGCCCGTGGCGAGCGAGCCCCGCTGCGTCGCGGCCCCGACCGCCCGCGGCAGGGTCAGCGCGAGCAGCGCGCCCACGCCGATCTCCCAGAACCGCGTGAACGTGCTGAAGTACGCGACCGGCTGGTCGACGTCGACGAGCCACAGGGCGTACGCGAACGACGTTGCCGTGGCCGCGGCGGTCACCGCCGTCACCAGGCCGCGTGGGGTCAGGCGGGTGCGCCCGGCCCGCGCGCGGCGTCGGGCGACGGCGACCAGGCCGAGCACCACCAGCGGCCAGGCGGCGAAGAACTGGCCCTGCACCGAGAGCGACCAGAAGTGCTGCAGCGGGCTGGCATCGGGCCCGGCGGCGCCGTAGGCCAGCGAGGAGCTCACGAGCTCCCAGTTCTGCCAGGACGTCGCGGACGCGCCGACCTCCCGCAGCCCTGCCGACCAGCGCAGCCGGGGTGCGAGCGCGAGCAGCGCGACCGTGACGGCGGCCAGCACCACGAGCGCCGCGGGCAGCAGCCGCGCGAGAGTGCGGGCGTAGTGCGCCGCGAGCCGGAGCGTGCCGCCCTCGGCCCGGCGCAGCAGCGCCCCGGTCGCGAAGTACCCGGACAGCACCAGGAACACGTCCACGCCGCCCGACACCCGGCCCTGGCCGAAGAGGTGGAACGCGACCACGAGGAGCAGGGCGAGCCCGCGGAGGCCGTCGACCGCGCCGACCCGCACGGTCGGAGCGGCGGTGCCGCGGGGGTGAAGGTGAGACACGTCGGTACCGTAGGGACGCCGCCTTACGGCGAGGTTGACCCAGGGTCACGGCAGGATCTCGGCCCGGGTACCGGCTGCCGGTACTGGCTGCGGTTCAGCAGGCAACCGGCGGCCGTGACCCCGCTGTCGACGGTCGCGGGCCGCCTGCCGAATCCGGGTCAGCCTGCGGTGGGTCTCCTGGGCCTCCCTGATGGTTCGATGACCCTGTGATCCACACGAGCGACTACGAGATCCAGGACGAGGCCCGCGTGCGCGACCTGGTCCGCACCCACGGCTGGGCCACCCTTGTCTCGGTGGCCGACGACGGCGCCCCGGTCGCCTCCCACCTGCCGGTCCTGCTGGAGGACACGCCGCCGGGGGAGCCGATGAGCCTGCTCACCCACGTCGGCCGGCCCGACGAGGTGCTGCACTCGCTGGACAGCGGGCGGGAGTCGCTGCTGATCGTGCAGGGCCCGCACGGCTACGTCTCGCCCGGCTGGTACGAGATGACGCCGGCCGTGCCCACCTGGGACTACCTCGCCGTGCACCTGTGGTGCACCGTCGAGCTGCTCGGGCCAGAGGAGTCGTACGGCGTCCTGTCCGACACCGTGGACCGGTACGAGTCGGTCATGCCCCGGCCGGTGCGCCTGCCGAGCGTCGAGGAGTACGCGCACCGCATCGCCAAGGGCGCCGCCGGGTTCCGCCTGCGCGTCGTCCGGTGGCAGGGCAAGGCCAAGCTGAGCCAGGACAAGCCGCGCGAGGTGGTGGAACGCGTGGTCACGGCGCTGGAGTCGGACCCGCACTACGCGCAGCCGGCGCTCGCGGCCGAGGTCCGCACCGAGCTCGCCCGCCGCCCGGCGGACGCCCCGTGACCGCCGCCCTGCTCCTTGCGAACGCCCGCCTGGTGGGCGGTGGCGGGCCGGCGAGCGTAGGGTCCGTCGGCGGATCGGGGGGTGTTGCGCCGACGGAGCCTACGTTCGCCGGGCTCGTCGACGTGCTGGTGCGGGACGGGGTCGTTGCCGCGGTGGGTGCGGCCGGCAGGGTCGGCGCGGACGGCGCCGAGCGGGTCGACCTGGACGGTCGCACCCTCATGCCCGGGCTCTGGGACGCGCACGTGCACCTCACGCAGTGGGCGCTGGTGCGGCGTCGGCTCGACCTGTCGGGCGCGCGCTCGGCCGCCGAGGCGGTCGCCCTGGTGCGCGACCGGCTCGCCGCAGGGCCGCCCGAGCCAGGGACGGCGCTGGTGGGTTACGGGTTCCGGGATGCCCTGTGGCCCGACGTCCCGACGGCGGACCTGCTCGACGCCGCCGCGGGTGAGGTGCCGGTCGTGCTCGTGTCCGGCGACCTGCACTGTGCCTGGCTGAACACCGCCGGCCTGCGGTTCGCGGGCGTGGCGGCGCACCCCACGGGCGTGCTGCGCGAGGCCGAGTGGCTGCCGCTGGCCGCCGTCGTCGACCGGGCGCCGGACCGTCTCGCCGACGCCTGGGTGGCCGACGCCGCCGCGGCCGCCGCGGCGCGGGGCGTGGTGGGCGTGGTCGACCTGGAGATCACGGACAACCTCACGGCCTGGCGTCGCCGGTTCGCCGCGGGCTTCGCCGCGCTGCGGGTGCGCGCCGGCGTGTGGACCCCCTGGCTGGACGACGTGCTGGCGGAAGGGCTGAGCAGCGGCGTCGTCCTGCCGGACACCGACGGCCTGCTGGAGCAGGGGCCGTTCAAGGTGGTCACCGACGGTTCGCTCAACACGCGCACCGCCTACTGCCATGACCCGTACCCCGGCCTGACCGGGCCCGAGGCGCACGGGATCCTGTCCGTGCCCCCGGCCGAGCTGGTCCCGCTCATGGCCCGCGCGCACACCGGCGGGCTGCGGTGCGCGATCCACGCGATCGGCGACCACGCCAACACGCTCGCGCTGGACGCCTTCGCCGCGACGGGTGCGCGCGGCTCCGTGGAGCACGCCCAGCTCCTCGACCCCGCCGACCTCGCGCGGTTCGCGCAGCTCGGCGTGGTGGCGTCCGTCCAGCCCGAGCACGCGATGGACGACCGCGACGTCGCCGACCGGCACTGGGCCGGCCGCACGGAGCACGCCTTCGCGTTCGGCGCCCTGGACGACGCCGGTGCGGTGCTCGCCCTGGGCTCCGACGCGCCGGTCGCGCCGCTCGACCCCTGGTTCGCGATCGCGGCGGCCGTCAGCCGGTCGCGCGACGGACGTGCGCCCTGGCACCCGGAGCAGCGGATCGGTCTGCGCACGGCCCTGGAGGCCTCGACGGACGGGCGCGGCCTGGTCCCGACGGCGGGCGCACCGGCCGACCTGGTGGTCCTGGACGCGGACCCGCTGGCGTCGGGGGCGGGGGCCGCCGGTGACGCCGGAGCCGGCGGTGCACACGGTACTGCCGGGGCCGACGGCAGCGCCGACGCCCTGCGCGCGATGCCGGTAGCGGGCACCCTTCTGTCGGGCCGCTGGACCCACCGCACGTTCTGACGCGCGCCCGCTCGGCGGCAGATCGCAGCGCAGCCTGATCGTCGAACGTAGTTTCCGTCGGCGCATGAGCGCTCATGCGCCGACGGAACCTACGTTCGACTGATCGGCGGGCGAACGTAGGGGACATCGGCGCATGGCGGCTCTTGCAGCGACGCAGCCTACGTTCGGCGGCCTCGGCCCGGAGGGCCCCGGCGCGCAGCGCCCCGGGTCAGCCGCGCAGGGCGCCCAGCAGGAGGTAGCCCGCGCACGCGATGCCGAGGACCAGGGCCGCCGCCGTGGCCAGGGCGATGGGCGCCGCCCCGTGGTCGAGGGAGCCCGTCTCGTGCAGCGCGCGGTTCGCCCGGCGGTAGCCGAGTGCGGCGGCGACGTACGCGGCGACCGCGAGTCCGGCGCCGATGACGCCCGCGAAGACGGCGATCACGCCCGCCGCCTCCACGGTGAACCGCATTCCCACCAGGCTGGCCACGCCGAAGGCGAGGCAGGTGCGGCGCCAGGCGAGCAGCGTGCGCTCGGTCTGCAGGCCCGGGTCGTAGACGCCGTGCTCCTCGGTCATACGAACAGCCCGATCGTGACCAGGGCGACGGCCACCACGATGCCGACCACGATCAGCCCGCCCACCGCGAGCCCCGGGAGCGGGCGGCCCAGGCGCAGCGCCGTCTCGGTGGCGGCCCAGCCCAGCCAGGCCTGCACGGCGGCCAGCGTGCCGAGCACCAGGAAGACGCCGGCCGCGGCCAGCCGCCAGCTCGTCGCGGCCGGCAGCGACAGCGCCTCCAGCGCGAACGCGCCCGCGTACATCCCGAGCGCCGTGCGCAGCCACGCCAGGAACGTGCGCTCGTTGGCGAGGCTGAACCGGGGGTCGGGCTCCTCGCCGTCCCGGTAGACGCGCTGGGGGAATCTCCGGGCGGTCATGCGGCGACCGTGCGGAACCCGGCGTTGCCCATCGAGGAGTCGGGCGTGTTCGACGAGCGCGCGGAGTTGCGGTAGCGGTTGCAGTACGAGATGTGGCACAGGTAGCTGCCGCCGCGCAGGATCCGCATGGCGCCGGCCTCGGGGCCCGCCGGGCTCGCGGCGGGCGAGCGCCCGTACCAGCCGGGGTCGAACCAGTCCTGGCACCACTCCCAGACGTTGCCGACCGGCTGCCACAGGCCGTAGCCGTTGGGCTCGAACGTCCGCACCGGCGCGGTGGTGAGCCAGCCGTCGTCCAGGGTGTTCTCGCGCGGGAACGCGCCCTGCCAGATGTTGGCGCGCCAGCCGCCGTCGTTCACCTCGGCGTCGCCCCAGGGGTACTTGGCGCCGTCGATGCCGCCGCGCGCCGCGTACTCCCACTCGGCCTCCGTGGGCAGCCGCCGGCCGGCCCACCCGCAGTAGGCGACGGCGTCGTTCCAGCTCACATGGGTCACGGGGTGGTCGTCGAGGCCGTCGACGTCGGAGCGCGGGCCGCCCGGGTGCGCCCAGTCGGCACCCTGCACGCCGAACCACCACGGGGTGCCGTCGGCCTGGCCCATGATGTCGCCGCGGTCCGCCGCCACCGCGAGGTGGAAGACGGCGGAGAAGCCGAACGTCTCCGCCTCGGTGCGGTAGCCGGTCGCATCGACGAACCGCGCGAAGTCGGCGTTCGTGACCGTGGTCGCGTCGATCTCGAAGGTGTCGAGGGTCACCTCGTGCAGCGGTGCCTCGCCGTCGCCGGGGTTCTGGTCGCCCGACGAGTCGCCCATTGTGAACCGGCCCGCGGGCACGCTCGCCTGCTCGACGCCGTGCCGGCCCGGGGCCGGTGCCGCGGCGGCGTCGGCCGGACGGGGGCCGAGCTGGACGAACGCGTCCCGCCCCGGGGTCCCGCACCCGCACCCGCAACCTTCGTGCTCCGCCCCGGCCTGCGCGTCCCCGGTCCGCTCGTCCCTGGCCTGCTCGTCGCTCGTCACGGTCCCACGGTATCGGCGCCGGGCAGGACGGCGTCCGGTGCACCGCCCGCCCGCCGCCGCACCGCCGCCGCGACCTCGGGGTCCGAGCTCGGCCTCGTGACGCCGTAGCGCCGCAGGTAGCCGATCCGCGACTCCCGCACGTGCGCGGCCATGAGGGCGGCGGCCCGCTCACCGTCACCGGCGTCGATGGCGCCCACGATCACTCGGTGGTCCGGCCAGAGGCGCTTGCCGCGCGACTGCATGTCGGTGGCGTAGAGCCACTCGATCTTCCACGAGAGCTGCCGCAGCAGCTGCGTCAGGGTGGCGCTGCCGCTGAGCTCGGCGACCGCGATGTGGATCTGGTCGTTGATCCCGACCAGGGGGTCCAGGTCGCCCTCGGCCACGTGCGCGTCCCCGGCGTCGAGCAGGGCGGCGATCTGCCGGCGGATGCGCCACCAGTCCTCGGGGCTCTCGTCGCCCGAGTAGAGCGCTGCCGCCCGGCGGGCGGCGCTCCGCGCGGTGGCCACCTCCAGCGCCTCCCGCACCGCGAACAGGTCGTCGGCGTCGTGCACCGGGATGGGGGCAACCCGCGAGCCCACGTGCGGGCGGGAGTCGATGAACCCCTCGCTCGCCAGGCCGCGCAGGGCCTCCCGGACCGGCACCCGCGAGACGTCGTACCGCTGGGCCAGCGAGGCCTCGGTCACGCGGGCGCCGGGGGTGAGCACCCCGGCGATGATGTCGCGCCGGATCGCGTCCTGCACGGAGGGCCGCACCACGGCAGGGAGCGCGGGCTCATCGGGCGAAAGCGGCACCGGGGATGGCTCCTAGCAGGTCTCGGGTGTAGGCGGCCCGCGGGGAGTGGAACACGTCGTCGACGCACCCCTGCTCCTCGACGCGGCCTTGCCGCAGCACCACCACATTATCCGCTATGCCGCGCACCACCGCGAGGTCGTGACTGATGAACAGGTACGACACGCCGAGGCGTTCCTGCAGGTCAGCCAGCAGTTCCAGGATCTGCTCCTGGACCAGTACGTCGAGCGCGGAGACCGCCTCGTCGAGCACGAGCAGCTCCGGCCCCGGGGCCAGTGCCCGCGCGATCGCCACGCGCTGGCGCTGCCCGCCGGAGAGCGTGCCCGGGTGCCGGTGGGCGACGTCCCGGGGGAGCGCCACCTGGTCCAGCAGCTCGGCCACGCGCGCCCGGCGCGACTCGCGGTCGCCGATGCCGAAGATCCGCAGCGGCTCGTCGACCACCCGCTCCACGGTGTGGGTCGGGTCGAGCGACGCGTACGGGTCCTGGAACACCGGCTGCACCCGGCGACGCAGGGCGCGCCGCTCGGCGCGACCCGCCCCCGAGATGCTGCGGCCGTCCACGAGCGCCTCGCCCGACGTCGGGGCCTCCAGCCCGAGCAGGATGCGCGAGACCGTCGTCTTGCCCGAGCCGGACTCGCCCACCAGAGCGGTGGTGCCGCCGCGCGGCACGGAGAAGGACACGTCGTCGACGGCGCGCAGCACGCCGCCGCGCCCGCGCACCCGGTACTCCTTGACGAGGTCGCGGACGGTGACGACGTCGGCGGACGGCGGCGCGTCCGGTGCGTCCGGCGCGCTCCCGTCCCGCCCGGGCCCGTCCGGTCCGGACGCTCCCGGCCCCGCCTGCGCGACGACGGCCGCGGGCGCCGCCGCGACCAGCCGCCGGGTGTACTCGTGCCGCGGCGCGCGCAGCACCTGCTCCGGCGTGCCCTGCTCCACGATCCGTCCGTCGAGCATGACGATCACCCGGTCCGCGCGGTCGGCGGCCAGGCCCAGGTCGTGCGTCACCAGGAGCATCGCGGTGCCGCGGGCCTCGGCGAGCGCCCCGAGGTGGTCCAGGATGCGCCGCTGCACGGTCACGTCCAGGGCCGACGTCGGCTCGTCGGCCAGCAGCAGCTCCGGCTCGCGGGCCAGCGCCACGGCGATGAGCACGCGCTGGCGCATCCCGCCGGAGAACTCGTGCGGGAACTGCTTGGCCCGCCGCTCCGGCTCGGGCACGCCGGCCTCCTCCAGCAGCTCGTGCACGCGCCGCCGCACCGCCGGGCCGCGCAGGCCGTGGGCCCGCAGCGCGTCGGCGACCTGGTCGCCCAGCCGCATGGCCGGGTTCAGGTTGGTGCCCGGGTCCTGCGGCACCAGCCCGATGCGACCGCCCCGGACGGCGCGCATCCGCGCCTCGCCCGCGGCGGTCAGGTCCTCGCCGTCGAGCTCGACGGTGCCGCCGGTGATGCGGCCCGCTCCGGGCAGCAGCCGCAGGAGCGCGGCCACGACGGTCGACTTGCCCGAGCCGGACTGGCCCACGATCGCCACCCGCTCCCCGCGCGCGACGTCGAGGTCGACGCCGCGCACGACGGGAGTGTCGCCGTAGGCGACCTCCAGGCCGCGTACACGCAGGAGAGGTGGTCCCGACAGGCTCGACCCGGGGTCCGGGCTCGACCCGCGCGTGGTGTCAGCGTCCTGCGGCATAGCCCTGCGCTCCTCTCGGGTTGGCGGCCGCCCCCAGCAGGCCCGTGGCCGGGTCGCGGGTCACGGCGGACAGGCGCCCCAGCGCCCAGTCGCCGGCCCGGGTCACCACGTGGCCGCGGCCCTCCAGGGCGGTGATGACGTCCTCGCCGAGCCGGTCCTCCACGACGGCGCCGCCCGGCGTCCAGGTGCGCGGCCAGAAGGAGCCGGGGAACGACGTCGTGTGCAGGGCGGGCGCGTCGATCGCCTGCTGCGGGGTGTATCCGCCCACCAGCACGCGCAGCAGGAACAGGAGCTGCCACTGGTCCTGCTGGTCGCCACCCGGCGACCCCAGCGCGATCACCGGCTCGCCGTCGCGCAGCACGAGCGTGGGCGTGAGCGTGGTCCGCGGTCGCCGTCCCGGGGTCAGGGCCGACGGCGACGCCTCGTCCAGCCACGTCATCTGCAGCCGCGTGCCGAGGCAGAAGCCCAGGCCCGGCACCGTGGGGGAGGACTGCAGCCAGCCGCCCGACGGCGTAGCCGAGACCATGTTGCCCCAGCGGTCCACGACGTCGATGTGGCACGTGTCGCCGCGGGTGGCGCCGGTGTGCTCGGGGGAGTCGGGGGTCTCGACGGGCTCGACCAGCGAACCCCGGGTCGAGCCCGTCGGGACCTCGACCGTCGGCTCGCCCACGCCCGACGCCGCCCCGCCCCCGGGCGCGCCCGGCAGCGACCCGGCCGGCGCGCTCGTGGCGTACTCGGTGCGCAGCACCGGGACGGGCGGGGTCGGGCGGCCCGGCACGTCGCCCGGACGCACCGCGTGGCTCGCGGTGTCCGCGATCAGTCCCCGGCGCAGCGCGGCGTACTCCTCGCTCAGCAGGTACGTCAGCGGCACGTCGGCGGTCTCCGGGTCGCCGTACCAGACGTCGCGGTCGGCCAGCGCGAGCTTCTGCGCCTCCAGGATCGTGTGGGCACCCAGCTCGGTGGACGGGTCCAGCGCGGCGTCGTCCAGCCCCTCCAGGATCTTGAGGGTGGCCAGCAGGGCCGGGCCCTGGCCCCACGCGCCGGTCTTGGCGATCGTGTACCCGCGGAACGTCACCGTGGTCGCGTCCTCGTACGAGGCCGCGAAGGCCGCGACGTCGGCGGCCGTGATGACGCCGGCGTGGTCGGCGCCGTCGGCGTGCCGGTGCGGCGTGGCGACGAACGCCTCGACGGCCGCGCCCACCCGCTCGCGCCAGGCGGCACGGGCGAGGTCGATGGCCGCCGCGCGGTCCGCGGCGCCGGAGCCCGCGGCGACCACGGCGTCCAGCAGGTCGGCGTACTCCGGGTTGGTGACGACCGTGCCCGGGGCGGGCACCTCGCCGTCGGGCAGCCAGCGGGCCGCCGACGTGGGCCAGTGGTCGCGGAACAGGCCGGCCACGTTCGCCAGGGTCCCGGCCACCCGGTCGAGCAGCGGGTGCCCGTCGCGGGCGTACGCGATCGCGTAGGCCAGCACCTCCGCGAGGTCCCAGGTGCCGTGGTCGCGCAGGAGCAGCAGCCACGCGTCGACGCTGCCCGGCACCGCCGCCGCCAGCGCACCCGAGCCCGGCACCAGGTCCAGTCCCTCGGACCGGTAGTGCTCGATGGTCGCGCCCGCGGGCGCGGGCCCCTGGCCCATCAGCACGCGCGGGTGCGCCGGCTCGTCCGCCGTCACGAAGACGCCGGTCATGTCGCCGCCCGGCCCGTTCAGGTGCGGCTCCACGACGTGCAGCACGAACGCGCCCGCGACCGCGGCGTCGAACGCGTTGCCGCCCCGCTCGAGCACGGCCTGGGCGCTCGCGGTGGCGATCCAGTGGGTGGAGCCCACCATCCCGAACGTGCCCTTCAGGTCGGGGCGGGTCAGCGGGGTGGTCGGCCGGACGAACGGCGTCGAGGTCATGGCACTCACTTACGGTCGGTGGACGGGTCGAGGGCGTCGCGCAGGGCGTCCCCGAGAAGGTTGAAGCCGAGGCAGATCGCCACGATGGCCAGGCCGGGGAACAGCGCGGCCGTGGGCGCGCGGCCCAGGTACTGCTGCGCGTCCGAGAGCATGATGCCCAGGCTCGGCGTCGGCGGCTGGATGCCGAGCCCCAGGAACGAGAGCACTGCCTCGCCCAGGACCGCCGCCGGCATGATGACCGTAGCCTGCACGATGATCGCCGACAGGCAGTTCGGCAGGATGTGCTGGGCGAGGATCCGCGGGCCCGACGCGTCCATCGCCGTGGCGGCGAGCACGAACGGGCTCTCCTTGAGGCGCATCGTCTCGGCGCGCACCACGCGCACCATGGTCGGTACCTGCGCGATGCCGAGCGAGATCGCGGCGCCGGACAGGCTCGGCCCGTTGATGGCGGCCAGCCCCACCGCGAGGATGAGGAACGGGAACGCGAGGGTGACGTCGGTCAGGCGCGAGACGGGTGCGTCCAGCCACCGCCAGTACCCGGCGGCGAGCCCGAGCGGTGTGCCGACGACGACGGCGAGGCCCACCGCCACGACGCCCACCATGAGCGAGGCGCGGATGCCGTACATCATCCGGGACAGGACGTCGCGGCCCAGGTCGTCGGTGCCGAGCGCGAACCCGACGGTGCCGGGCAGCTGGAAGGGGGCGTCGAAGTGCACCTCCGCGGGCCCGTGCGGGGCCAGCAGGGGTGCGAGCAGCCCGGCGAGCACCACGACGGCGAGCATCGCGGCGCCGGTGATCGCCTGCGGCGTGCGCAGCCGGGACAGCAGCCGCCGCGGCCCGACGACGGCCGGCGCGGGCTCGGGCGAGAGATCGCTGTGCTCGATGACGGTCATGAGCGGCCTCCCACTCGGATGCGCGGGTCGATGACGGAGTACAGGACGTCCACGGCCAGGTTGACCAGCACGTACCCGACGGTGGTGAGCACCACGACGGCCTGGATCACGGGGTAGTCGCGCTGGAAGACGGCGTCGAGCGTGAGCTTGCCGAACCCCGGCAGGGCGAAGATCTGCTCGGTCACCACGGCCCCCGAGATGAGGCCGCCGAGCTGGAGCCCGGCGATGGTGACCACGACGATCAGGGAGTTGCGCAGCCCGTACCGCAGCAGCACCCGGGTGCGGCCGAGGCCCTTGGCGCGGGCCGTGCGCACGTAGTCGGTGCGCATGGCCTCGATCATGGAGGCCCGGGTCTGCCGCATGATGACGGCGGCCAGGCCCGTACCCAGGATCAGGGCCGGGAGGGTCAGGTGCACCACCCAGCCCACCGGGTCGTCGGTGAGCGGCACGTAGCCCGACGCCGGGAACAGGCCCAGGCCGATGCACAGGTACACGATCGCGAGCATGCCGAGCCAGAAGTTGGGCACCGACAGGCTGGTCAGGGCAGCGGCGTTCGCGACCCACTCGGGCCAGCGCCCGCGGTAGCGCTCGGCGAGCAGGCCGAGCGCCACCCCGGTCACGACGGCGACGACGATCGCGTAGAGCGACAGCCAGAGCGTGACCGGCAGGGTGGCGCCGATCATGCTCACGACGGAGGCGCCGGTGCGGGTGGACTCGCCGAGGTCGCCCGAGGCGACCTCGGCGAGGAACCGCCCGTACTGCACCCAGACCGGCTGGTCCAGGCCGAGGTCGGCGCGGATCATGGCGAGCCGCTCCGGCGTGGCCTCCTCGCCCGCCATCGCGAGCGCGGGGTCGCCGGGCAGCATGCGCACGCCCAGGAAGATGACCATCGACGCCAGCAGGAGCGTCACGGCCGACTGGCCGAGGCGGACGAGGAGGTAACGACGCATCGTGGGTGCTCTCAGCCCTCGGCCGGCTCGACGAACGCGGCGTTGCTCAGCCGCACCACGCCGTCGGCGTACGTGGAGATGCCCGCCACCTCGTCGGCGTAGCCGGTCATGCTGCGCGTCCGGTAGAGGTAGATGATCGGGTTGTCCGCCTGGACCTTGGTCACGACCTGGCCGTACAGCGCGGCCCGCTCGGCCGGGTCGATGACCGTGGCGGCCTGCGTGAGCAGCTCGTCCACCTCGGGGTCGCTGTACCCGGAGTAGTTGTTGCCGGCGCCCGTGGACAGGAAGTTGAACATGTTGCCGTGCGGGTCCACGCGGCCCGACCAGCCGAGCTGCAGCAGGTCGAAGTCGCCCTGTTCCTGCACCTCGAGCAGCGAGGAGTACTCGACCGGCACGATGGTGAGCTCGAACCCGCCGTCGGCCACGGAGGCCTGGACGGCCTGCGCCAGGCGCAGGGTGTCGGGCGTGTTGGTCACCTTGATCTCGATCTCGTACGGCACGTCCGCGCCGGCCTCCTCCAGGAGCGCCTTGGCACCCTCCGGGTCGTACTCCGGGCAGGCCTCGCTCGCGTCGCTGCTGAACGGGGAAGCAGGGGAGACGGGGGAGCAGGCCGGGTCGTACCGGTCGTTGAACACGGACTTCACGAGCTGCTCGCGGTCCACGGCCATCGACAGGGCCTGACGCACGCGCGGGTCCTTCGCGATGGGGGTGTCGATCTTCCCGGGCGGTGCGCCCACGCCGTCGGTGTTGCCCACGTTGACCGTCATGGCCTGGTAGCCGAGCGAGCCGACCTCCAGCAGGCCGACGCCGTCCGCGGACTCCAGCTCGGCCAGGTCCTGGGTCGAGAGGCTGTCGGCGACCTGGACGTCGCCCGAGCGCAGGTTGGCCGAGCGGATGCTGGCGTCGGTGATGATGCGGTAGGTGATCGTGTCCAGGTGCACGTTGTCGGCGTCGTAGTACAGCGGGTCGCGCTCGACCGTGATCGAGGTCTGCGGCACGCGCTCGACGAACTTGAAGGCTCCCACGCACACGGGGTGCTCGCCGAAGTCGTCGCCCGCCCTCTCCAGCTCCGTGGGCGACATGATCATGCCCGCGCGGTCGGCCAGGACCGCCGCGAGCGGCGCGAACGGCGTCTCGTAGGTGATCTCGACCGTGCTGTCGTCGAGGGCGGTGACCTCTGCGACCGGCCCCAGCTCGCTGCGCCGGGACGAGTCCTCCTTGGTGAGGTGGCGCTCGATCGAGGTCTTGACGGCTTCGGCGTCGAACGGCGTGCCGTCCGCGAACCGCACGCCCTCCTTGATCGGGAAGGTGACGGTGCGGCCGTCGTCCGAGACCTCCGGCAGCTCGGTGGCGAGCATCGGGACGATCTCGCCCGACTCGTCGATGTCGTAGAGCTTCTCGCACATCGTCTCCATGACGTAGCGCGTGTAGAGCGACGACGAGGTGGTCGGGTCGAGCACGTCGGGCTCGGCCGACAGGGCCATGACGAGGTCGCCGCCCTCGGTGATCGTGCGGCCGTCCAGGGTGACGGTGGTGACGTCGGCGGTCTCCTCGGCGGGGGCGGAGGTCTGCACCTCCTGACAGCCGGACAGGACGAGCGCCGTGGCCAGGAGCCCGGCGGCGGGGGCGAGTGGGCCGCGCGGCCGCGGCAGTGGTGTGCGCACTGGAGAATCCAATCCGGGTCTGAGAAGGACGATTGCATACAATCACTCAGGAGGGGGCGCGTGTGTATGCAATGGATTGCAGTCCTGTTAAACCTCTGTGACACGGCCAGGAGCGGGCGCGCGTCCCTTTTGGGCGGGTGAAACGCCTGGGTACAGTCACGCCATGGAAAAGGACAATGAGGTCACTTCACAGGGGTTTCCAGGAAGTCGGCTGACCGAGGACCAGCGGACGCCCGGCAACGAGGCCGGTGCCGGGCAGGGCGAACCCCTGGAGAAGCCGCGCTGGCGGATCATCGGCCCGGGCCTGGTCGTGGCGGCCACCGGCATCGGCGCCGGCGACCTCGTCGCCACGATGGTCGCGGGCAGCAACTACGGGTACGCGCTGCTGTGGGCGGTGATCCTCGGTGTCGTCGTCAAGATCGCGCTGGTCGAGGGCGCGGGACGCTGGACGCTGGCGACCGGTCGCACCATCTTCGACGGCTGGAAGTCGCTCGGCCTGTGGGCGGTCGTCTACTTCGGCGTCTACGTGGTGGTGTGGGGCTTCAGCTACGGCGCGGCGGCGATGTCCGGCGTCGGCCTCGCGCTGAACGGGCTGTTCCCGGTGCTCGAGGTGCGGTACTGGGCGATGGCCGCGGGCGTCGCGGGCCTGCTGCTGGTCTGGTTCGGCAAGTACAAGCCGTTCGAGAACGTGATGGCCGTGCTCATCGGCGTCATGTTCGTGACCGTCGTGGGCTCGGCGGCGCTGACGACGCCCAACCTCGGCGAGATCATGGCCGGCCTCGTGCCGATCATCCCCGAGGGCGCGGTGCTGAACACGCTCGGCCTGGCGGGCGGCGTCGGCGGCACCATCACGCTGGCCGCCTACGGGTACTGGCTCACCGAGAAGGGCTGGGACACGCCGCGCTGGATGCGGGTCATGCGGCTCGACAACGGCTGGGCGTACTTCATGTCGGGCGTGTTCGTGATCGCCATGCTGATCGTCGGCTCCGAGCTGCTGTACTCGGCCGGCCTGGCGGTGGCGGACGGTGAGCAGGGGCTGGTCGACGTCGCCGACGTGCTCGCCCAGCGGTACGGGGCGTTCATGGCGCCGTTGTTCCTGGTCGGATTCTTCGCCGCGACGTTCTCGTCGGTGATCGGTGTCTGGCACGGGGTGTCGCTCATGTTCGCCGACTTCGTGGCGACCATGCGCAACCTACCCGCCGACGACCGCCGCCGGGGCGCCGGCGGCACCTACTACCGCTCGTACATCCTGTGGCTGACGTTCCCGCCGATGGCGCTGCTGTTCCTCGACAAGCCCATCCTGCTCGTCGTGGTCTACGGCGCGCTGGGCTCGCTGTTCATGCCGTTCCTGGCACTCACGCTGCTGTTCCTGATGAACTCCAAGGCGGTGCCGCAGCAGTGGCGCAACCGCTGGTGGGTCAACGTGGTGCTGGTGCTGGTCGCCGCGATGTTCCTGGTGCTCGGCGGCAACGAGCTGGTCAAGGCGGTGGCCCCGCTCTTCGGGGCCTGACCCGCACGGGCGACGTGTCAGACCCTCGGGTTCCTCGGGCGGCCCGAGGGTCTGACACGTGCGAAAGGGGGCGGGTCAGGCGGCCGCCGCGGTGGCGCGCATGGCGTGGACCTTCTCGTAGATCTCCGCGAACGCGTCGAGCGTGCCGTCCACGGCGTGCGCCGCGACGAGCTCGCGGCTCGCGGCGCCCATACGGTGGCGCAGGCCGGCGTCGGCCAGCAGGTCGCCGAGGCGGTTCGCGAGCTCGCGGACGTCGCCCGGCGTGTAGAGCCAGCCGTTGACGCCGGGGCGCACCAGGTGCGGCAGCGCCATCGCGTCGGCGGCCACCACGGGCAGCCCCGAGGCCATGGCCTCCAGGGTCACCAGGCTCTGCAGCTCGGCCACGCCGGGCATGCAGAACACGTCGGCGGTGGAGTAGGCGGCCAGCAGCTCGTCGTCGGGCACGTAGCCACGGAACCGGACGCGGCCCGCGACGCCGGACTCGGCGGCGAGCGCGGCCCACTCGTCGGCCTTCCCGCCGGTGCCGACGATCTCCAGCCGGCCGGGGAGGTCCTCGGGCAGCAGGGCGAAGGCGCGGATGATCTCGTCGACCCGCTTCTCCTGGTCCAGGCGCCCCACGAACAGCACGGTGGGCTCGGCGCGGCCCTCGCGGACGGTGGTCGTGTACCGGTCGGTGTCGATGCCGTTGGACACGGGGATCGCGTGGCTCAGGCCGGCGTGCTGCGCCAGGAGGTCGACGGCGCGGGGGGTGGGCGCGGTGACGACGTCGGCCTTGGCGTAGACACGGCCGATGTCCTGCCAGAGCCAGCGGCCGACCGTGCGGTGCATCGAGCCCGGCACCAGCAGGTAGCCCACGAGGTTCTCGGGCATCAGGTGGTTGGTCGCCACGATCGGCAGTCCCGCGCGGTGCGCGGTGTCGACCAGGGCGCGGCCCACGATGAAGCTTCCGTTGGTGTGCACGACGTCGGGCCGTACCTCGTCCAGGATCTCCGTGACCGCCCGGCGCGTCTCCCAGGGCAGGGAGATCTGCAGGTTGTGGTGCGTCGGGTACCGGCTGGACCGCAGCCCGTGCAGGACGACGCCGTCACGCACCTCGCGCACCGGCTTGCCCGTCGGCGACGGGGCCACCACGTGCACGTCGTACCCACGGCCGGCCAGTCCCGTGGCCAGGCTGCCGGCGAACCGGGCGGCGCCGTTCACGGCGGGCGGGTAGGTATCGGCGCCGATCAAGATCGTGCGGGGAGTACCAGGCAGGTTCACTGTGCTGTACCTCTCGATGGTTCGGGAAGTCTCGAAGGGTTGCTGCGCGCCGCGCGGGCCGCGACGGCGTCAGGGTGGAGCCGGGCAAGGACGAGGACCCCGGCGGCCGCGGCGAGCGCCGCCGCGCCGAGGAGGAACCAGGTGCCGACGGAGGTGTCGGCCCCTTCGCCGAGGAGCACCGCGCCGAGCAGCACGGCGACGATCGGGTCGACGACGGTCAGGCAGGCGACCACGACCTCGGGCGGTCCGGCGGGGTAGGCCTGCTGGACGAGCCAGCCGCCCAGGACCAGCGCCGCGACAGCGCACGCCGCCGTGCCGAGCACCTGCGGGTCGTACCACTGCGTGCCGCGGGCGAGCTCCTGGAACACCACGCGCATCAGCGCGGAGAGCAGGCCGAACGCGGTGGCTCCGGCGGTCGCGCAGGCGACGCAGCGCAGCCACCCGCCGATCGCGAGGCCGGCCGTGCCGAGGGCGAGAACGACGCTGCCGACGACCAGGATCGTCGGCAGGGTGGAGCCGGGGGGCGGCGGGTTGCCCGAGGTGGCGCTGACCGAAGCGCCCACGAAGACCGCGACGCCCGCCATGGTCAGGGCCACGCCCAGCAGCACGCTGCGGCCGGGCGCGCGCCGCAGGCGGAGCGAGGAGAGCAGCACGGCCACGGGTACCGCGAGCACGCCGATCGGCTGGACCAGCCGGAGCGGGGCCAGGGCCAGGGCCAGGGCGTGCACGATCGTGCCGCCCGCCGCGAGCCCGAACCCGGCCAGCCAGCCGGGCCGTCGCGCTATCCGGCCGAGCCGGCGCAGCGACATGACGCGTTCGCGGGGGTCGGGTGCTCCGTAGAGGTCGGCCACCTCGCGGTGCTGCAGGACTGCTGCCCCGGCGAACAGGGCGGCGCCGAGCACGGCGAGGGCGACCGCTGTGGCTTGCATGGGACAACGGTGACGTAAGGATGCCCTTCTCCGCCACCAGGTTTCCCCCCGTAATGACATGGGGGTTTTCCCCCATCTTTCTCGGACCCCTCCCGTGACCGTCCCTCGAGTGCTTAGGGTCAGCGCGATGAACACCGACACGCACCCGCGCGACAGCGCCGCGTCGCCGCCCGGGACAGCACCCGGGGCGGGGCAGGATCCGGGCCACCTGACGCCGGGCACCTCCCCGCAGAAGGCACCGTATGCGGGACTGGTCGCGGCCACACCCGCACGCGACGCGGACCTCGAGATCCGGGGCGTCCGCGCCCACGTCCGGGTCTACGGCGACCCCGCCGCGCCGCACCGGATCGTGTTCCTGCACGGGCTCCGGGGCGACCACCACGGCCTGGAGCCGATCGTCGCGCACCTCGTGCGCCGACGCCCTGACGTGCAGGTATATGTTCCCGACCTGCCCGGGTTCGGGGGATCCGCGCCGCTTCGGGACGCGGTGCACGACATCCCCGGCTACGCCGCCTGGACGGCCGACCTGCTGACCGCGCTCGTGCCCGACGGGGGTGCCGTGCTGGCGGGCCACTCCTTCGGCTCGATCGTCGCGGCGGCCACCGTGGCCGCCCCCGCGCCGGGCGCGCCGGCCCTGCGGGGGCTCGTCCTGGTCAACCCGATCGCGACCGCGGCGCTCGCGGGACCGCGCCGGGTGCTGAGCGCGGTGACGGTCGGGGTGCACCGGCTCGCCGCCGCGCTCCCGGAGCGGGTGGGCACGGGGCTGCTGCGGCACCCGGTGTTCACGCGCGTCGCGAGTGTGGCGATGGTCACTACGGACGACCGGGACCTGCGGCGCTGGATCCACGCCGAGCACGACCGGTACTTCTCCGGGTTCGCCGACCGGCGCACGCTGCTCGAGGCGTTCCACGCCTCGGTGGGCACGGACGTGGCCGGGTACGCGCCGCAGATCGGCCTGCCGGTGCTGCTGGTCGCGTCCGAGAACGACGACGTGGCCCCGCTGCCGTCCCAGCACGTGCTGGAGGGCCTGTTCGCCGACGCGCGGCTCGCCGTCGTGCCGCGGGTGGGGCACCTGGCGCACTACGAGGCGCCCGACGCCGTCGCCGGGCAGGTCGAGGCGTTCCTCGCGGGTCTCGACGAGGCCGCGTCGTGACGGGGCCCAGGGTCGTCGTCGACTGCCGGTACCTGCGGGTCGGCCGGCACGACGGGATCAGCCGCTACACCGCCGGCATCGTGACGGCGCTGGCCCGGCTGCACCCGATCGAGGTGCTGATCAACGACGAGCGCCAGCTCGACCACCTGCCGGCCGGGCTGCCGTGGCACCGGGTGAGCGCCCCGACGAGCTGGCGCGAGCCGTTCGTGGCCCGGCAGGTGCGCCGCACGGGTGCCGACGTCGTGTTCAGCCCCATGCAGACCATGGGCACCTGGGGCCGGGACTACCGGGTGGTCCTGACCCTGCACGACCTCATCTACTACCGGCACCCCACGCCCCCGCGGAACCTGCCCGCCCCCGTGCGCCTGCTGTGGCGGGCGTTCCACCTCGCGTGGTGGCCGCAGCGCGTGCTGCTGAACCGGGCCGACGCCGTGGTGACCGTCTCGGAGACCACGCGCGACCTGATCGCCGCCCACCGGCTGACGAGGCGCCCGGTCACGGTGGTGCCGAACGCGCCCGACCCGGTGCCGGACCTGCCCCGCCCGGAGCGCACCCGTGCACTGGTCTACATGGGCTCGTTCATGCCGTACAAGAACGTCGAGCTGCCGGCGCGGGCCATGGCGCACCTGCCCGGGTGGGAGCTGCACCTGATGAGCCCGGTCACGGCCGAGCGGCGCGCGGCGCTGACGGAGCTGGCGGGGCCGGGCACGCTCGTCTTCCACGACGGCGCCTCCGACGAGGTCTACCGCGACGTCCTGCGCGGAGCGACGGCGCTGGTGTCCGGCTCCCGCGACGAGGGCTTCGGCCTGCCGCTCGTGGAGGCGATGGCGCTCGGCACGCCCCTGGTGGTCAGCGACATCCCGGTGTTCCGCGAGGTCGGCGGGGCGGCGGGCGCGTACGTCGACCCGGACGACGTCGACGGGTACGTCGCCGCCGTCCGCGCGCTCGACGACCCGGAGACCTGGGCGGAGCGGTCGGCCGCCGCACGGCTCCGTGCCGCCGGCTACGACTGGGACACTTCGGCCAAAACGCTCCTGTCTCTTCTGGTAGGGTGATTTTGACCGTTATCTTTCCGTGATCTAAGGTCGGCGGCGATGACCCGTCCTGACGAGAGCCTGACCGCAACCGTTCCCGAGGCGAGCCCTGCCACCACCGAGGCCCCGCGTCGCAAGGCGACCGGCCGGCTCGTGGCCATGGACGGCCTGCGCTTCGGCGCCGCGGCGGCCGTGCTGCTCTACCACTTCACGGCCACCTCGACGGTGACCAGCTACTGGGGCGCCGACCCGGAGCGGGCCTTCCCGCTGCTCAACGAGGTCACGCGGTACGGGTGGCTGGGCGTTGAGCTGTTCTTCGTGATCTCCGGGTTCGTGATCCTGCTCAGTGCCGACGGCCGGGGGATCGCGGGCTTCGTCGCCTCCCGGGTAGGCCGGCTCTTCCCCGCGTACTGGGCGTGCATCGTGCTGACCGTGGGCCTGCAGCGGTTCTGGTCCGGAGGGCGGCAGACCAACCTGACCGAGACCCTGGTCAACCTCACGATGGTGCAGGACCTCTTCGACGTCACGGGCGTGCAGGTCGTGTTCTGGACCCTGCTGGTGGAGCTGAAGTTCTACCTGCTGGTCTTCGTGGTGCTGGCGCTCGGGCCGCTCACGCGCAACCGCGTGCTGGCCTTCGCCACGATCTGGCCGCTCGCGGGCTGGGCCGCGCAGGAGTTCGGCGCCCACTGGCTGGCCGACTGGCTCGTGCCCGTCTACGCCCCGTACTTCGCCGTCGGCATGCTGCTGTTCCTCGCCTACCGCGACGGGTTCGACCTGGTCACCAGCACGCTGCTCGTCGGCGGTCTCGTGCTGTGCGTCATGCGGGTGCAGGAGGCCGCCGGTCGCGCGTCCGACCTCCAGGGCGTGGCCGTGGACCCCGTGATCGCCGTGATGATCATGCTGGCCAGCGTCGTGGCCGTGTGGGCCACCACGCTGCGCGGCAGAAACGCCCCACCTCGCCGGGTCGCGGCCGTGCTGGGCACGGTCGGCGCCCTGACGTACCCCGTCTACCTGGTGCACACGCAGTTCGGGTACGCCGTCATCGACGTGCTGGCCCACGAGACCACGCGCACGGTCGCCCTCGTCGCAGCCGGGGCGCTGAGCCTGATCCTGGCGGTGGCCATCCACTACGGCGTCGAGCGGCCGACGTCGACCCGGCTGCGCCGCGCGGTGCAGGCCGGGCTGCTGCGTTGCTCCGGCGCGCTGCGCTCGAAGGGCCTGATGCGGGCCTGGGACGACGTCCGCACCTGACGGTGCCCGCGCCTGACGGCGGGTGTCAGCGGGGCGGGTCGGCGACCGCGAACGGGAGCCGGTGCAGCAGCTCCGCCTGCTCCTGCGCCCGCTTGCGCTCCCGCTGGCCCGCGCCGAGCTCCCGCTCGCGGCGCTCGGCCAGGACGGCGTGCAGGAACGCCTCGGGGTGCGTGCCCGGGGGCGGGCCGGGGGCGACGTACGGCTCGATGCGGCCGGCCAGGTCGTCGGCGAGCCGCGCCCGGGACTCCGGGGCCAGGCGCCCGGCGCGGCCCAGCATCTGTCGGGCGGCCAGGGCCAGGCCGTCCGGCAGGCGGCGCATGTCCGCGGTGC
This sequence comes from Promicromonospora kroppenstedtii, assembly GCF_044389675.1. Taxonomy (NCBI): domain Bacteria; kingdom Bacillati; phylum Actinomycetota; class Actinomycetes; order Micrococcales; family Promicromonosporaceae; genus Promicromonospora; species Promicromonospora kroppenstedtii. Next base: position 39,420 of record NZ_JBIRYI010000017.1, read on the forward strand.
GGGCCCACGCCGCCAGGGACTGCGGCATCACGATCGGGGCCGAGACCGGCTTGCCCCCGCGCACCCGCACCGCGTAGGTGCCGGCCGCCAGGTCGCCGAGGCGCTTGCCCTTCGCGTTGGACAGCGAGGCGATCGCGGCGATGGCGCCGAACGTCAGCCACAGCTCGATCACGCCGATGAGCGCGCGCACCAGGGCGTGCCGGAACCGGACCGGGCCGCCGTCGTCGCGCACCACGCGGATGCCGCACGCGAGCTTGCCGACGGAGCGGCCGCGCGACAGCGTCTCGACCGTGACCGGGACGGCCACCATGACCACGACGTTCGCCAGGACGTAGACCACCAGCGCGATGTCCTCGCCCAGCACGGCGTTCTCCAGGAACCAGACCGCGCCCACGACCAGGACGGCCGTGACGACCACGCCGATCACGAGGAAGTCGAGCATGGCGCCCATGGCGCGCGTGATGAACGAGGCCGGGCGCGCGTCCAGCACCACGCCCTCGCCGATGACGATGCCGTCCTGCACGGTTCCTCCGGTCGGGTGGGTCTGGTCGGATGAGTCTGCCGGCGCGGGCCCCGGGACGGGCCGCGGTCCCTGTGCGGCAGACTACCGTCGTGGACATCGACGCCTTCACCGCCGTGCACGCCGCAGAGTGGGACCGCCTCAAGGAGCTCTCGTCCCGGCGCCGCCTGGACGGCGCCGAGTCGGACGAGCTGGTGCGCCTGTACCAGTCCGTGGCCACCCACCTGTCGACCGTGCGCTCGGCGGCGCCGGACCCGGCGCTCGTGACCCGGCTGTCCGACGTGCTGAACCGGGCGCGCACCCGCATCGCCGGGTCGCACGAGCCCGCCTGGCGCGAGGTGGTCCGCTTCGCCGTCGTGTCGCTGCCCGCCGCGTTCTACCGGATCCGGTGGTGGTCGCACGCGGTGACGGCGGCCTGCCTGCTCGTCGCGATCGTCGCGGGCGTCTACATCGCCTCGGACACCGACGCGATGAACGCGATGATGCCGCCGTCGGCGCAGGAGAACTACGTCAACGAGGCCTTCGCCTCCTACTACGACCCCGGCATCGGGTTCGCCGCCGTGGTGTGGACCAACAACGCCTGGATCGCGGCGCAGGCCGTCGCCGGCGGCATCACCGGCTTCTTCACCCTGAACGTGCTCTGGCAGAACGCGGTCCAGATCGGTGCCACCGGCGGCATGATGGCCGCCCACGACGAGCTCGACCTCTTCCTCACGCTCATCGCGCCCCACGGCCTCCTTGAGCTGACCTGCATCTTCGTGGCGGGCGCCGCGGGTCTGCGGCTCTTCTGGACGATGATCGACCCGGGACACCGCAAGCGGTCGGTCGCCCTGGCCGCCGAGGGCCGCGCCCTGATCACCACGGTCATCGGGCTCGCCGTGGCCCTGGCCGTCTCGGGCCTCGTCGAGGGCTTCGTGACCGGCTCCGAGCTGTACTGGTGGCTCAAGATCGTGATCGGCGCGATCGTGCTCGCCGCGTTCTGGACCTACGTGTACGTGCTGGGCGGCCGGGCCGTCCGGGCCGGCGCGTCCGGCGACCTCGCCGAGCACGAGGCCGGCGCTACGGTGGTGACAGCCGGGTGACGGTTGGGCGACGACCCGCCCGGCGGCCCGAATTACGCCACGCCGTGTCGGTGCCCCGTACTAGGGTTGCGGCGCACAGGCACGACCCCAGACGACATCCGGAGCACGCCCCATGACGACGCCCGAGAGCGCACCCGACCAGCCGGCGCAGCCGACGCCCCCGCAGTCCGGAGGGTCCCAGCCCGCCGGCTGGGGCGAGCCGCCGCGGTACGGGCAGTACGCGCCCGGGTACGACCCGTCGGCGCCGCAGGCGCCGGGGCAGCCCCAGTACGGCACGCCGCCCGCCGGGCAGTACGGGCAGACCCAGTACGGCCAGAGCCAGTACGGGCAGCAGGCGCCCGGGGGAGCCGTCCCCGGCTACCGGCCCGCCGCGGACAAGCCCGGCATCGTCCCGCTGCGCCCCCTCACCCTCGGTGAGCTGTACGACGGCGCGTTCGGCGCCGTCCGGCACAACCCCGCCGTCACGCTCGGGCTCACGGCGATCATCGTGGTCGTGGCCGTCGCGATCGGCACCCTGATCAGCATCCCGCTGACCACCTGGTTCACCGACCTGTTCGGCGGCCTCTTCGCCGCGGCCGGGAACGACCCGATGCTGGACGAGATGGGCCTCACGCAGGACATGCTGGGCGTCACCTACGGGTCGCTGCTCGGCACCGGGCTGCTGCTCACGCTCGCCACGCCGCTCGCCATGGGCGTCATGGCCATCTCCGTCAGCGACTCCGTCATCGGGCGCAAGATCTCGGTGTCCGACGCCTGGCGGCGCGTCGCCAAGCGGGCCTGGTTCCTGATCGGCTTCTCGCTCCTGTCGGCCCTCGTCATGATCGTGGCCTACACGCTGGCGGTCGGCATCGTCGTCGCGCTCTTCGCCGTGGACCCCACGGTCGGCGTGATCGGCGTGTTCCTCGTGCTCGCCGCGCTCCTGGTGGCGGGCGTCTGGGCGTTCACCCGCGTGATCCTCGTCCCGCCGGCGCTCGCGGTCGAGGGCGGCGGGTTCTGGGCCACGTTCACGCGAGCCTGGAAGCTCACCCGCGGGACGTTCTGGCGGGTGCTCGGCATCTACCTGCTGACCTCGATCATCCTGAGCGTGATCGGTCAGATCGTCGCGTTCCCGATCGGCGCGCTGATGGGGGTGGCGATGATGACGGCCAGCGACGCCGCCATGGCCGCCGGCTACGGGCTCACCTACGTGATCACGGGCGGCATGAGCGTGCTGTTCCTGGGGGGCGTCGTCGCCCTGCTCTACATCGACACCCGGATGCGTCGCGAGGGACTGGACGTGCAGCTGCAGGCCGCGGCCGCAGCCGCGGCGGACAAGTGACATGAGGGCCGATCTGCCCGTCGTCCCGGACCGGGACACCGCTCGCGAGTGGCTCACCAGCGAGCTGCAGCGACCCGAGTACGCGGAGCGTGAGTCGCTGCTGTCGCGCCTGATCCGCTGGGTCCTGGACTGGCTGAGCGGTATCGACTGGCCCGACACGGCCATGTCCGGGCCGCAGCTCGGGATCGTCATCGCGGTCGTCGCCGCGATCGTCCTGGGGATCGCCTGGCTGGTGGCCGGGCCGGTGCGCCTGGGCCGCAACCGTGCGGGCTCCGCCGAGGTGCTCGACACCGACGACGCCCGCACGGCCGCCCAGATGCGCACCGCGGCCGACGCCGCCGCGGCGTCGGGCGACTGGAACAAGGCCGTCGCCGAACGTTTCCGGGCCGTGGTCCGGTCCCTGGAGGAACGCGTGATCATCGAGCCGCGCCCCGGCCGCACGGCGCAGGAGGCCGCGGGCGACGCAGGTGAGCGCCTCCCCGGCCAGGCCGCCGGCCTGCGCTCCGGCGCCGATCTGTTCGACGGCGTCGAGTACGGCGACGGGGTCGCCTCTGCCGCGGACGACGCCGCCCTGCGCGAGCTCGACGCCCAGGTCGCCGCCGCCCGCCCCGTGGCCGTGTCCGGGCGCGGTCCGGGATCCGGCAGCGGGACGGGCACCGGCGCGGAGCCGGGCGGCGCCGGCCACGCCGACGAGCAGCGCGAGGTGTCCGCATGACCGCGCAGCTCCCGGCCCCGCCCGCCCCGACACCGCCGTCCGCGGTGGCGGCCGCCCCCACGGGGCCGGTCGACGAGCCGCCGGTGGTCATCGGCGACGACACCACCGGGCGGTCGCGCGCCGCGAGCCGGTGGCGCCGGGCGCGCTGGCCGCTCACGGTCCTCGCCATCGTCGCGCTGTTCGTGCTGTTCCTCGCGGTGGTCCGCCCACCGACGTCCGCCGATCCGTACGCCCCGGACAACCCGGAGCCGGGCGGGGCCATGGCCGTGGCGGAGGTGCTGAAGGACCAGGGCGTGCGGATCACCCACGTCACCTCGGTGGCCGACGCCGTCGCCGCCGCGGGCAAGGACAGCACGCTGCTGGTCACGCCCAACCCGTCGTTCTTCGCCGACGACCAGATCTCGGCGCTGAACCGCACGGGCGCGGATCTGGTCGTGCTCCAGCCCGACTACAGCATGGTCGCGGGCGTGAGCCGGGACATGCTCGACATCACCTACGGCGACCAGGCCGAACCCACGCAGCCGCAGTGCGCCGACCCGGCCGCCGAGGCGGCTGGCGCGGTGACGCTGACGCCCGGCCTGTACGACGCGTCGGACGGCTCCGACCAGGTCCGCCCGGTCCTGTGCTGGCCGGACGACACCGGCGCCTACGCCTACGCGCGGCTGGACTTCCCGGACCGCTCGGTCACCGTGGTCAACGACCCGGCTGTGATCCGTAACGGCTCGGTCCTGGACCAGGGCAACGCGGCGCTCGCGCTGTGGATGCTCGGGCAGAACGAGGATCTCGTCTGGCTGGTGCCGAACCCGATGGACATCAGCACCGGCGGGGACACGCCGACGCCCGCCGAGCGCGGCCAGGTCAACGCGCTGATGCCGCCCGGCTCGGCGCCCGTCGCTCTCGTGGTGGTGCTCGCCGCCGTGCTGCTCGCGTTCTGGCGGGTGCGCCGTATGGGCCCGCTCGTGGTCGAGGACCTGCCGGTGCTCGTCCGCTCCGCCGAGGCCACCCGCGGCCGAGCCCGCCTGTACCGGGCGGCCCGCGCCCGCGGGCACGCCGCGGCGGGCCTGCGCGCCGCGTCCGCCGACCGGGTCGCCACGCGGCTGGGCCTGGCCCGCTCCTCCGATGCCAACACCGTGGTCGACGCCGTCGTGGCCGCCACGAACCGCCCGTCGCAGCAGGTGGCAGACCTGCTCTACGGCCCACCGCCCGCTGACGACGCCGCGCTCGCCGAGCTCGTGCGCCGACTCGACACCCTGGAGAGCGAGGTCCACCGACCGTGACCGAACCAGCCTTCCCCGAACAGCCCGCCGCGCAGCCTGCGGAGCCGACGTCCGACCGGACCGTGCAGACCGTGCCGGTCGACGACCAGGCCGACGCCGCGCCCGCGCCGGCGGCCGCCCCGAGCGCTCCGCCTGCCCCGTCGCAGGAGCTGCGTTCCGCCCTGGCGGCCGTCCGCACGGAGGTGGGCAAGGCCGTCGTCGGACAGGACGCAGCCGTGACCAGCCTGCTCATCGCGCTGCTGTGCCAGGGCCACGTGCTCCTGGAGGGTGTGCCGGGCGTCGCCAAGACGCTCCTGGTCCGCACCCTGGCGGCGGCGCTGAAGCTGGACACCAAGCGCGTCCAGTTCACGCCCGACCTCATGCCCGGTGACGTGACGGGCTCGCTCGTCTACGACGCGCGCACGGCCGAGTTCTCGTTCCGCGAGGGCCCCGTGTTCACCAACCTGGTGCTGGCGGACGAGATCAACCGCACGCCCCCGAAGACCCAGGCGTCCCTGCTCGAGGCGATGGAGGAGCGGCAGGTCTCGGTGGACGGCACGCCCCGGCTGCTGCCCGACCCGTTCCTGGTCATCGCCACCCAGAACCCCGTCGAGTACGAGGGCACCTACCCGCTGCCCGAGGCCCAGCTCGACCGGTTCCTGCTCAAGCTGGTGCTGCCGCTGCCCGAGCGCGACCAGGAGGTCGAGGTCCTGGCCCGGCACGCCGCCGGTTTCGACCCCCGCGACCTGGCCGCCGCCGGGGTCACGCCCGTCGCCGACGCGAGCGTGCTGGAGCGCGCTCGCGCCGAGGTCGCCCTCGTCCAGGTGTCGCGCGAGGTGCTCGGCTACGCGGTCGACGTGTGCCGCGCGACCCGGTTCTCGCCGTCCCTCTCGCTCGGCGTCTCGCCGCGTGGCGCCACCGCGCTGCTGCGCACGGCGCGGGCCTGGGCGTGGCTGTCGGGGCGCTCGTTCGTGACGCCCGACGACATCAAGGCGCTGGCCCACCCGACACTGCGGCACCGCGTGCAGCTGCGCGCCGAGGCCGAGCTGGAGGGCGTCACCGCCGAGGGCGTGCTGGACACGGTGCTGGCCTCCGTGCCCGTGCCGCGCTGAGGGCCGCATGGTCGTGACGTGGCGGGCCGCCGCCCTGATGGGGCTCGGCGTGGTACCCGTGCTGATCTGGCCGGCCAACGGGACGGTGCTCATCTGGGCCACGGTCGTGGTCCTGGCGTGCGTGGCCGACGTCGCCCTGGCGGCATCGCCGCGCCGGGTGGCGGTGCAGCGGCGCGTTCCGGGCTCCGTCCGGCTGCGGTCCGAGGCCACCAGCGAGCTGGTGGTCCGCAACGCCTCGGGCCGGCGCCTGCGGGCCGTGGTCCGGGACGCGTGGGGGCCTTCCGCCGGCGCGGGCCCGGGCCGTGGCCGGTCCGAGCGGGTGCGCCCGGCCGCGGGCGGCCCGGGTCGGCACCACGTGGACCTGCCCGACGGCGAGGCCGCGCGGCTGCCCACCACCCTCGTGCCCACACGGCGCGGGGACCGGGCGGCCGGCGGCGTGACCGTCCGCAGCCTGGGGCCGCTGGGCCTGGCCGGCCGGCAGGTGACGCTGCCCGTGCCGGGGCGCCTCCGGGTCCTGCCCGAGTTCGCCAGCCGCAAGCACCTGCCGTCGCGCCTGGCGCGGCTGCGCGAGATGGACGGTCGCGCGGCCGTGCAGATCCGCGGCGAGGGCACGGAGTTCGACTCGCTGCGGGAGTACGTGGTGGGCGACGACGTGCGCTCGATCGACTGGCGCGCGACCGCCCGGCGGCGCGAGGTGGTGGTGCGTACGTGGCGTCCCGAGCGGGACCGGCGTGTGCTGATCGTGCTCGACACGGGCCGTACGGCCGCCGCCCGGGTGGGTGCCGCCGACTCGACGGGCGCCCCGCGCCTGGACGCCAGCATCGAGGCGGCCCTGCTGCTCTCGGCGCTGGCCGGCCACGCGGGCGACCGCGTGGAGCTCGTGGCGTTCGACCGCACCGTGCGGGCGCGGGTGGCGGGCGCGGCCGGGCCGCGCCTCATGCCCGCGCTGGCGGAGTCCCTGGCGACCGTCGAGCCCGTGCTGCTGGAGACGGACTGGCCGGGCGTCGTGACGCAGGTGCGCACGCGCATGACCCAGCGCGCGCTCGTGGTGCTGCTGACCACCCTCGACCCGGCGGCCGTGGAGAACGGCCTGCTGCCCGTGGTGGACCAGCTCGCCCGCGACCACACCGTGGTCGTCGCGTCCGTCGCGGACGAGGAGGTGGCGGGCCTGCGCGCCGGCCGCGAGACGGTGGCCGAGGTGTACGACGCCGCGGCGGCCGCCCGCGGCGACCTGGAGCGCACCGCCGTGACCACGATGCTGCGCCGCTACGGCGCCGACGTGGTCGAGGCGCTGCCGGACGACCTGGCGCCGCGCCTGGCCGACGAGTACCTGGCGCTCAAGGCGGCAGGCCGGCTCTGACGCCTGCCTCCGGATGCCGGACGCCGGGTCCGGGGCCGCTGCTCCGGACCCGGCGGGTCAGACCCCGAGGTGCCGGAGCACGGCCAGGACCCGGCGGTGGTCGGCGGCGTCCTGCGGCAGGTCGAGTTTGGTGAAGATGGCCGCGACGTTCTTCTCGACCGCGCCGTAGGACAGGTGCAGCGTGTCGGCGATCGCCCCGTTGGACCTGCCCTGGGCCATCAGGCCCAGCACCTCGCGCTCGCGCGCCGACAGGCGCTCCAGGGCGACGTCCTGGCGGGCGGTGCCCATGAGCTGCGTGACCACCTCGGGGTCCAGCACCGTCTCACCGCGCGCCACGCGGCCGAGCGCCTCGACGAAGTCGCGCACGTCGGCCACGCGGTCCTTGAGCAGGTAGCCGACGCCCCGGGCGTCCCCGGCCAGGAGCAGGCTCGCGTACCGGGTCTCGACGTACTGCGAGAACAGGAGCACCGGCAGGGCGGGATGCCGGGACCGCAGGTTCAGCACGGCCCGCAGGCCCTCGTCGGTGAAGGTGGGCGGCATGCGGATGTCCGCGACGACGACCTCGGGCAGCGACTCCTCGCGCGCGGCGCGGGCCACCTCGCGCTCCAGCGCGGCGCCGTCGGCGACGGTGCGCACGGCGTGGCCGCGGCGCGTCAGGAGCGCGGCGAGGCCGTCGCGCAGGATCGCCGAGTCCTCGGCGAGCAGCACGCGCAGGCCCGCGTCCGGCGTCGTGCCGGTCATGCCGGGCCGGCGGGGCGGGCGGTGGGCAGGGTCACGGTGACCACCGTAGGCCCGCCCACCGGGCTGGACAGGTCGAAGGTGCCGTCGACCGACCGCACCCGCTCGGCCAGGCCCGCCAGGCCCGACCGCTGCCCCGAGCCGTCGGGCGCGACGACCTCGGCGCCGCCGCGGCCGTCGTCGCGCACCCGGATGCGGAGCGCGGCGTCGGGGCCACCGGTCCGGTCCACGGACTCGACCAGCACGTACACCCCGGAGGCGCGGGCGTGCTTGGCCGCGTTGGTGACCAGCTCGGCGACGCTGAAGTAGGCGATCGACTCCAGGGCCGGGACCAGGCGGCCGTCCGCCTCGACGCTCGGGTCCACGTCCACGGTGACCGGCAGGGCCGACCGCGCGGCGAGCGTCTCGAGGGCGACCGCGAGGCCGCTGTCGAGCGCCGGCGGGTGGATGCCCCGCGCCAGCTCGCGCAGCTCCGTGAGCGCCTCCTTGGTCGACGCGTGAGCGGTGTCGACCAGCTCGGCGGCCTGGGTGACGTCGCCGCCCTCGGCCAGGTGCTCCCGGGCCTCGCCGAGCTGCATGGCGACGGCCACGAGGCGTGCCTGCGTGCCATCGTGCAGGTCGCGCTCGATGCTGCGCAGGCGGGCATCGGCGTCCTCCACGGTGCCGGTGCGGGACCGCTCCAGCTCGGCGACGCGCAGGCTCGCCCGGGTCGGGCTCAGCAGGCCGGCGGTCAGCACCCGGAACAGCAGCGCGAACATCCGCGTGATCCACGGCCAGCAGAAGAACAGCGCCAGTCCCACCAGCGCGGCGACGAGGATGCGCGGCGGTGTGTCGATGAAGTAGTCGATGCCGAACGAGGCGCCCCGGTGGAGCGTGCCCTCGCTGTCGGCCTGCGCGGGCAGGTACCGGTACCAGACGCCGTAGGTCAGCGCGCCCAGGCCGGTGAACAGGACGGTCACGCTCGTCACGAACGCGATGATCGCCAGCGGGAACGTGACCAGCATGAACAGCAGCGCGCGCCACCCGGTGGCATCGCCGATCAGGGAGCCGACCGTGCGCCAGAAGCCGCGGGGCCGCACGTACGGCGCGGGCACGGCGACGTCGAGGTCGAGCAGCTCGCGGGCCAGCCCGCGGTACACGGCGCCCCAGCCGCGACCACCGAGCACCACGGCACCGGCGACGAAGAGGCCGACCACGGTCACGGCGATGCCGACGGTGAAGCTCACGGCGAAGATGGTGTACGTCAGAGCGAACGGGGCAAGCAGGAGCGTGAGCGTGAGGTAGCCCTGCTCCCGCCAGGTGCGGCCGGAGAACGGTGCGGTCAGGAAGTGGGGACCTGGCCGGGCGGCGCCGCCCTGGACGGCGCCGGCCGTGAGCCGGTCGACGGTCATGGTTGTCATGGTGCCAGGTTCGCCCCTGCGGGCGCGCCCGCGACATGGGGTCGACCGCCCGATCTCGCGGGGGTTGTCCCCCGTACCCGGCGCGGGCTCCCGCAACGTGGCCATTCGTACCGAACCGGGTGAACCTGTGCCGAACACGCCAGGTAGCGGCCCGCGAGGACGGGTTTACTGGACCAGGCTGGCACACTGGAGGGCATGAAGGTACGAGTTCTTGTCGTCGACGACGACACAGCACTGGCGGAGATGATCGGCATCGTCCTCAAGGGTGAGGGCATCGAGGCGATCTTCTGCGCCGACGGGGACTCCGCGCTGGGCATGTTCCGGACCCACCAACCCGACCTCGTGCTGCTCGACCTCATGCTCCCGGGCAAGGACGGCGTCCAGGTCTGCCGTGAGATCCGCGCCGAGTCGGGCGTGCCGATCATCATGCTCACGGCCAAGTCCGACACGCTCGACGTCGTGGTGGGCCTCGAGTCCGGTGCCGACGACTACGTGTCCAAGCCGTTCAAGCCCAAGGAGCTCGTGGCCCGGATCAAGGCCCGCCTGCGCCGCAGCGAGGACCCGGGCCCGGAGCGGCTCGTGGTGGGCGACGTCGAGATCGACGTCACCGGCCACACCGTCATGCGCGACGGCGAGCGCATCGCGCTCACCCCGCTCGAGTTCGACCTGCTCGTGGCGCTGGCCCGCAAGCCGTGGCAGGTGTTCACGCGTGAGGTGCTGCTGGAGCGCGTGTGGGGCTACCGGCACAGCGCCGATACGCGCCTGGTCAACGTCCACGTCCAGCGCCTGCGCTCCAAGATCGAGCGGGACCCGGAGAACCCGGAGATCGTCCTGACGGTGCGCGGCGTCGGTTACAAGGCGGGCGCGACCCGCTGATGCCGTCCGGCCTGGTCACACGGCTCCGCCGGGTGGTCTCACGGGCCCGGGTGGTCACGGTCCGGGCCACCCGGCGCGGGGTCGCGCAGTGGCGCTCCTCGCTGCAGCTGCGGGTCGTCACGACGGCGCTGGCGATCGGCCTGGCGGCCATCGCGGTGCTGGGGCTGTACCTGTCGACGTCGGTGCGGGACGGGATCTACGAGCAGCGGCTCGCGGCGATCGACCGCGAGGCCGCGGCGCTGACGACGAAGGTCTCGGAGAACTTCTCGAACGCCGCGACGACGTCGGACGGCGACCTGCAGAGCCTGCTGAACGACACGGTCTCGACGCTCACCGCCACCAGCGGCTCCACCGCGCAGGCCTACTTCCTGCTGCAGGAGCCGGGCGGCACCGCGCAGGTGTCCGACGTCGTGTCCCGGGGCGACCTGACGGACGTCGTCATCACCGACGAGCTGCGCCAGGCGAACGTCGCCTCGGAGGACGACCAGGTGCTGCAGGCCGTCGGCATCCCGTCGGCCGTCGACCCCGCCGTGGTCCGGCCCGGCGTGATCGTGGGCTCGACCGTGCAGGCCGCGCCGGACTCGCGCTTCGAGATCTACTACCTCTACTCGCTGGAGCCGGAGCAGGAGACCCTGTCGTTCGTGCACCGCGTGCTGCTCGCGGGCGGGTTCGGCATGCTGGCGCTGCTCGGCGTCGTGACCTGGACCATGGCCCGGCAGACGGTGACCCCGGTGACCCGGGCCGCCACCGTGGCCGAGCGGCTCGCCGAGGGGCACCTCTCGGAGCGGATGCCGGGCGCGCGCGGCGCCGACGAGATGGCGAGCCTGGCGCGGTCGTTCAACGAGATGGCCGAGAGCCTGCAGGACCAGATCCGGCGCATGGAGGAGCTCTCCGCCATGCAGCGCCGGTTCGTCTCCGACGTCTCGCACGAGCTGCGCACGCCGCTGACGACCATCCGGATGGCGAGTGAGATCATCCACGAGTCACGCGACCAGATGGACCCGGACACCAGCCGCTCCGCCGAGCTGCTCCTGGGCCAGATCGACCGGTTCGAGTCGCTCCTGGCGGACCTGCTGGAGATCAGCCGCTTCGATGCCGGTGCCGCCGTGCTCGACGCCGAGCGTCGCGACCTGCGCGACCTGGTCATGTCCGTGGTGGAGCAGGCCGCCCCGCTCGCGGAGACCAAGGACGTCCGGGTCTCGGTGCGCCTGCCCGACGCCGACGCCTCGGCCGACTTCGACCCGCGCCGGATCGAGCGCATCCTGCGCAACCTCGTGGTCAACGCCATCGAGCACGCCGAGGAACGCCCGGTCGAGGTGACCGTCGCGCAGGACGACCGCGCGGTCGCGGTCGTCGTGCGGGACTACGGCGTCGGCATGACCAAGCAGGAGGTCGAGCACGTCTTCGACCGCTTCTGGCGGGCCGACCCGGCGCGCGCCCGCACGACGGGCGGCTCCGGGCTGGGCCTGGCGATCGCGCTCGAGGACGCGCACCTGCACGCGGGCCGCCTCGACGCGTGGGGCCGGCCCGGGCAGGGCGCGAGCTTCCGCCTCACGCTGCCGCGCAGCGCCGGCGTCCAGGTGGGGGAGCCGCCGGTGACGATGGCGCCCGCGTCCCACGAGCCCGGCGTCCGCACCGGCCAGATCCCGGTGGTGCACCCGTCCGCGGGCCCGACGCCGACGCAGATCCCCGACCTGTACAGCGAGCCGGACGAGCAAGCGGAGCCGGACGAGCACGCGGAGCCGGACGAGCACGCGGAGCCGGACGAGCACGGTCCGGAGGCCGGACCGAGACCGGTGCCGAACGACCTGGAGGTGCACTGATGCGCAGGCCCGGAAACGCGGCGGCCGCCGCCGTCGTCGCGCTGGTCGGTGTCCTCGGGCTGGGCGCCTGCGCGCAGATCCCGACGTCGGGGCCGGTCCGGGTGGGCAACGCACCCGTCGAGACGCAGGTCGACATCGCGTTGCTGCCGCAGGGCCCCGTGCCCGGCACCGACCCGCAGACGCTCGTGTCGGGCTTCCTGCAGGCCACGTCCGCGGCCGCGACGTCGCCCAAGGAGTTCCAGACGGCCAAGGAGTTCCTGACCACCGACGTCGCGCAGACCTGGGAGCCGGAGGAGGCGGTGCGCGTCGTGCGCGAGGAGCCGATGCCGGAACCCTTCGAGGACGAGATCGAGCTCGGGAGCACCGACACGGTCGAGATCGTCGTCCGGGCGACGACCATCGCCACCGTCGACAGCGTGGGCGCGTACACCGAGGCCGTCAGCCCGCGAGAGGCCCCGTACAAGTTCACCGTCGTGAAGGTCGGCGGCGAATGGCGGATCTCGGCCCTCGACAACGGCGTGCTCGTGCCCGCGAACCTGTTCTCGAGCTCGTACCGGGCGACACGCCTCTACTTCCCGAGCGCGAGCGACATCAAGACCCTGGTGCCCGACCTGCGCTGGTTCCCGCGCCGCGCGTGGCAGACGGTCGCCGTGAAGGAGATCCTGGCCGGGCCGCCCGAATGGCTCCAGGGCGCCACGCAGACCCTGGTGCCGGAGGGCACCCGGCTCCAGTCGCCGTCGGTGCCGGGCCGGAACGACGCCGACAGCGTCGCGATTCGGCTCAGCGAGCAGATCAGCTCCGTGCAGGCCGCCCAGCGCGCGGTGATCGCCGCCCAGTTCTCCGCCACCCTGTCCGAGGGTGCGGGCCGCGTGATCCCGGTCGAGCTGTACAGCGACCAGAGCAGGCTGTCCGTCGACGCCGCCGAGGTCGACCTGCCGGCGACGATCGCCCAGGCGATCGTGCTGAAGGACGGCGACCTGTACCGGGTGGACGACGGCCGCCTCGCGGAGCACGACATGACCGTCGACCTGTCGGGGATCGACCCGACCGCGCTCGCGGTCAGCCCCTCGACCACGCCGACCGTGGTGCGCGACGGCACCGACCAGATCGTGAACCTGTCCCTCGACGAGGGCGAGGGTCCCGTGCCGATCCTGGAGGGCACGGACCTGGCGGCGCCGTCGGTGGACAAGTTCGGCAACACCTGGACCAGCGGTGGGCAGGGCGAGCTGCAGGTCTCGACGGACACGCTCGACGTGGTCAAGATCGAGCCCGAGTGGCTCAGCGGCCGCCGCGTGGTCAGCGTGTCCGTGTCGCCGGAGGGCGCGCGCATCGCGGTCGTCAGCGAGACGCCGTCCGGCCGGCAGGTGCAGGTGGCGGGCGTGGTGCGCGACGCCCAGCACACCCCGGTCAGCCTCGCGCCCGCGCTCACGGTGGCGGCACCGGTGGCCGACACCGTCGAGGCCCGCTGGGGCGGGCTCACCACGCTCGCGCTCCTGACCCGGGACAGCGAGGACACGTCCACGGTCTGGACCTCGGGTGTGGGTGGCCAGGCCAGCACCGGCGGCCAGTCGCGCCAGCTGCCGGGGCTCACCGACGTCGAGCAGATCGCGGCGGGCGTGAACGACCACGGGATCCTCGTGGTCACGAAGGACGGCGACCTGGAGCACGAGGAGACCGGCGTCTGGCAGCCGATCGCCGAGGACGTGGACCTCGCGTCCTACCCGGGCTGACCCACCGGTGCGCCGGTAGGCCGGGCGTACGGCAAGGGCGAGGCGGAACCGCTGTGCGGTTCCGCCTCGCCCCTTGCGTTCCCCGGGCCCTCGGCGCGGCCCGGCCTCGGCTACGCCAGGTCGGTGACCGGGGCGCCACCGCACGGGTTGTCGAGCTGGATCACACCGAACGACCAGCCCTTGCGCTTGTAGAGCACGGACGGGCGCGACGTCTCCTTGTCGATGAAGAGGTAGAAGTCGTGGCCCACCATCTCCATCTCGTACACGGCGTCGTCGAGGGTCATCGGGTCGGCGTGGTGCAGCTTCTGCCGGATCACCACCGGCGAGTCGCCGATCGTGGTCTCCACGGAGTCACCCGGCGCGGCCAGCGCTGCCGGGGTCGAGATCTGGGGCTCGGGTCCGTCCTCGGATTCGGCGTCGGTCAGGATCTCGTCGAGGGTCCGGACGTCCACGGGTGCGAGCACCTTGTTGTTCCGGTGGTCCTTGCGGCGGTCCCGGGCTCGGCGCAGTCGCTCGTTCAGCTTGTCGATGGCGAGGTCCAGGGCGCCGAATCGGTCGTCAGCCGCTGCCTCGGCGCGGATCACCGGTCCCTTCGCACGCAGCGTGAGCTCGACGCGCTCGCGGTTCTCGGAGAGCCGCGGGTTGTTCTCGTGCGTGACTTCCACATCCACCCGGCGTACGTACGGGGACAGGAGCTCTACCTTGGCGAGCTTGTCCTCCACGTGCTGGCGAAAACGGTCTGCCACGTCCGTGTGCCTGCCGACAACGACAATTTCCATGTGCGTATCTCCGCTCCGGGAACACTGGGCCACGCCGTCCCTTGCCGGCGGCGCGCGCCCGTCTCTACTGGGTCTGGCACCCCCTGCTGGTGCCGGGCACGAACCACCTCCCGTCGCGTGCGGCCGACGACTCCGTCGGCCCTCGGATCCTGCGTGGGACGTTCAGGCTAACTCCGTCACCTGAGTAACGACAGTCCCAACTAACGGTGAACAAGACGACACAGATCTGTCACACTTTGAGGTTCGGATCGATACGTCGCTTTCACCCGGTGGGCACGTGCCGGGCAATCCGCGCCGTGTGTCCCGGGGCCGGCGTCGCTGCCAGCACGGTTGCCCCCAGGACGTCGTGACCGCGGCGCTCGAGGGCCCGTTCGACGGCGGCGAGCGTGGCGCCGGTCGTCAGGACGTCGTCCACAAGGATGCACATGGATCTTTGTCCCAGGGCCCGCGCCCCACGTCTCGTCATGCGGACGGAACCGGTCAGGTTGCGTCCGCGGGCGCGGGCGCCGAGACCCACCTGGTCCCGTCCGTGGCCGGTGCGGACGAGGGCCGGCACCACCCGGGCGGGTGCGCCGCCGTCGCGCAGGCCGGCCGCCACGGCGCGGGCCAGGACCGCCACGGGCTCGCGCCCCCGCGCCCGGCGGGCGGCACCCGTGGAGGGCACGGGCACGACGGCGACGGGACGGGCACGGGGGAGCGCCGGGGCGAGGCGGGCGACGGCCCGGCGCAGCGCCGGCGCGAGCAGCCGGTCGAGGTCGGTGCGTCCGCGGTCCTTCCAGTGCACGACGACGTCGCGCACCGGGCCGGCGTACGGCGTCAGCGCCCACACCGGCACGGGCGGGACGCCGTCGAGCCGGTCCAGGCGCGGTGCGCCGTGCTCGACCCGCACGAACGAGCCCGCCAGCAGGTCCGCGCAGCGGGCGCACCACGGCACGTCCAGCTCGCCGCACGGGCAGGCGACGGGCAGCAGCAGACGGGCGAGCTCGCGGACGGGGCGCATCCCACGACCCTGGCGCAGCGCGCGGTCGCGCGCCGCTTGTCCACAGCCTCGGGTGGAGTGTCAGTGGTGCGGGGCAGGATGGGTCCGTGCAACCGATCTCGCTGTCCCTCGACCAGGCACGCCGTGTGGCCGTCGCAGCCCAGGGCCTGCACCGCCCGCGTACCGACGGGCCGCGCACCATGCGGCACGTCCAAGGTGTGATCGACCGTCTCGGCCTGTTCCAGATCGACTCGGTGAACGTGCTCGCCCGGGCGCACCAGCTGCCGTTGTTCGCGCGGCTGGGCCCGTACGACACCGACCTGCTGGACCGGGCCACGGCGTCAGGCCGGCACGCCCGGCGGTCGGGCCGGGCCGCGGCCGCCGACCGGCGCCTGGTCGAGAGCTGGGCGCACGTCGCGGCCTACGTGCCGCCGCACGCCTGGCCGCTGCTGGCATTCCGCCGGCGGTGGTTCGCCCAGGAGTACGACTGGAAGGAGCTGGACGGCGTGCGGCTGCCCGACGCACCGCAGGTCCGCGAGGTGCACGACCTGGTGGCGGCCGAGGGCCCGCTGTCGGCCTCCCAGATCCACGACCGGTTCGTGTCCGAGGGCCGCTCGGTGCGGCGCAAGCGAGGCACCTGGTGGGACTGGAGCACCGAGAAGCGCGTCGTGGAGCATCTGTTCTTCACCGGTGAGGTGGTCTCGGCCGGGCGCAACTCGCAGTTCGAGCGGCTCTACGACCTGCCGGAGCGGGTGCTCCCGCCGTCGGCCCTCGTGGAGGTGCCGGAGGCGGAGGCGAAGCGGAGCCTGCTGGAGCTCGGCGCGCGGGCGCAGGGCATCGGCGACGCACGCAGCATCAAGGACTACTACCGACTCAAGGGACCGGTCGCGGACCGGGCCCTGGCCGAGCTGGTCGAGGAGGGCGTGCTGCTGCCCGCGCGCGTGGCCGGGGGCACCGAGAAGTGGTACCTGCACCGAGACGCAGCCCGCCCGCGGCGCGCGGCGGGGCAGGCGCTGCTGGCTCCGTTCGACCCGCTGGTGTGGGAGCGCACGCGCCTGGAGCGGCTGTTCGGGATGCGCTACCGGATCGGCATCTACACCCCGGCGGCCCAGCGCACCGACGGCTACTACGTGCTGCCGTTCCTGGAGGACTCCCAGCTCACGGCCCGGGTGGACCTCAAGGCCGACCGTGCCGCGGGTGTGCTGCGCGTGCAGTCTGCGCACGCGGAACCGACCCTCACGGACAGCACGCCCGCCCGCCTGGCGCACGAGCTGCGCACCATGGCCCGGTGGCTCGGGCTGGACGGCGTGGCGGTCGAGGACAAGGGCACCCTTTCACCCGCACTGCGGGCTGCGGCTGCGGTTTCCTGAAACACGCGACAACTAAACTCTGTCCATGGCGACGGCAGCGATCTTTCTGGTGGCTACGGTCGCGGCCGGGCTCGGGGCGGTGCTGCTCCGGCTGCCGCCCCTGGTCGGCTTCCTGGTGGCCGGGTTCGCGCTCCACGCGGCCGGCATCGCCGAGCCGCCCTACCTGAGCACCATCGCCGACCTCGGCGTGACGCTGCTGCTGTTCGGCATCGGCCTCAAGCTGGACGTCAAGACCCTGCTGCGCAGGGACGTGTGGTTCACGACCGTCGCGCACCTGCTGGTCAGCGTCGCCATCGCCGTCGGGTTCCTCGGCCTGCTCGGCGTGGTCGGGTTCTCGATGCTCGCGGGCGAGGGCCTGGGCGTGCTCGCGCTGCTCGGGCTCGCCCTGTCGTTCTCGTCCACGGTGTTCGTGGTCAAGGTGCTCGACGGCCGCTCCGACCAGTCCGCCCTCTACGGCCGGATCGCCATCGGCGTGCTCGTCATGCAGGACCTGATCGCCGTCGTCTTCCTGTCGGTCTCCTCGGACCACCCGCCGAGCCCCTGGGCGTTCGCCCTCGTCCTGCTGGTCCCCGGCGCCTGGCTGCTGCGCAAGGTCTGGTCGAGGGTGGGCCACGGCGAGCTCCAGGCCCTGTTCGGCGTGGCCGTCGCGCTCGGCCCGGGCTACGCGCTGTTCGACGCGGTCGGGCTCAAGGGCGACCTCGGCGCGCTCGTGATGGGCATGCTGCTGGCCGGCCACCCCGCCGCCACCGAGCTGTCCCGCAACCTGTTCACCGTCAAGGAGCTGCTGCTGGTCGGCTTCTTCGTCTCGATCGGCTTCTCCGGCGAGCTGAGCTGGCAGGCCGCGATCGTCGGGCTGCTCCTGCTGCTGATGCTGCCGCTGCAGGCCATCGTCACGGCCGTGCTGCTGCGCCTGATGCGGCTGCGCAAGCGCACCGCGATCCTGTCGGGGCTGGTGCTGGCCAACTACTCCGAGTTCGGCCTGATCGTGGTCGCGGTCGGTTCGCAGACCGGCCTGCTGCACGACGAGTGGCTCGTGGTTCTCGCCGTCGCCGTCGCCGCCAGCTTCGTGCTGTCCTCCGCGATCAACACGCGCGGCAACGAGTTCGCGATGTCGCTGGCCAAGCGCTTCCCGTCCAAGCCCAACGAGTGGCTGCACCGCGAGGAGCGGCTCATCGACGTGTCCGGGGCGGAGGCGCTCGTGCTCGGCATGGGCCGGGTCGGCCGCGGCGCCGTGCGACAGCTGCGCGACGACTACGGCATGAACGTCGTGGGCGTCGAGCACGACCCGACCCGCGTCGCCGCGCTGCGCACCGAGGGCTTCACCGTGGTGCAGGCCGACGCGACGGACATCGAGTTCTGGGGCCGGGTGCGCAGCGCGGGCGCCGTCCGCCTCGCGATCCTCGCCATGCCCTTCCACGCGGCCAACCTCATCGCGCTGTCCCAGCTGCGGGCGAGCGGCTTCGAGGGCACGGTCGCCGCCGTCGCCCGGTACGACGACGACGTGGCCGAGCTCGAGCGGCACGGCGCCGACGCGGTGTTCCACCTGTACGGCACGGCCGGCCTGGCCCTCGCCGACGAGGCGGCCGAGGCAGCCCTCGGGTACGACGCCGCCGAGGAGCTGCGCGACGCGCAGGCGGAGCGGCGGGCCGCGGCCGTGCCGGGCTCCGAGCCCGCCGCCAGCAGCGGCGGCGCGGCCTGAGCCCAGGGGCTCAGCGCCCGGCCTCGCGCGCCGGGAACTCGTCCTCCTCGATCTCCAGGGCGGCCGGGTCCACGCAGCGCGTGCGCAGGCCGGACCGGCCCACCATGTAGGCGGCCACCGGCGACGTCATGAGCTGGAAGATCGCCACCAGCAGCAGCATCGTCGCGGAGCCCCGGTCCTGCAGCCGCAGGGCGACGCCGGCCAGCAGGAGCAGCAGGCCCAGCACCTGGGGCTTGGCCACGACGTGCATCCGCGAGAGCAGGTTGTCGAACCGCACCACGCCGACGCCGGCGGAGAACGAGAAGAACGCGCCGAGCAGCAGGCAGACGGCGGCGGCGACGTCGGTCACGAGGGTCATGACTCCTCCTCCCGGCCGCTCACGTCCGCGGGATCCGGGCCTGGCTCGACCCCGGAACCGCCCGAACCGGCGTTGGGACCGGCGAACCCGACGGACCCGGGAGCGGACGGACCGGCGCCGCCGGCGGCGCCCGCGCCCGGCCGCGGCCCGGACCGCTGCGCCGCCGTGCCGTTCTTGGGCGGCTCGACGGCGGCGAACCGCGCGATCGTCACCGACCCGATGAACCCCACCAGCGAGAGCACCACGAGGATCGGCACGGACTCGGTGCGGCGCGAGATCGCGGCCTCGACCGCGATGGCGCCCACGAGGGCCGTGGTGAGCACGTCGAACGCCACCGTCCGGTCCAGCATGGTGGGACCGCGTTCGATCCGGACCACCGCGAGCAGCGCGCCCACGGCGAGCAGGGTGGTCGCGACCACTCCGACTGCGAGCATCATCGGCGTTCCTCCATGTCCAGGGAGTAGGGAGCGAGCCCCACACGGGCCAGCTCGGCGCTCGGCGCGAACGCGCGCAGCAACCGGGCCTCCAGGTCCAGCGTGGCGTCCCGGACGGCCTCGGGGCCGCCCGACGCCGCGATGTCCAGCACGTGCAGCCGCAGGGTCCGGGTCGGCCGGTCGAGGTCGATCACGAGCGTCCCGGGCACCAGCGAGGACAGGCCGGCCGTCGTGGCGATGAACAGGTCCGAGTCGGTGCGCAGCGGCACCGAGACCAGCGCGCCGTGCGGCGTCGGCCCACCGCGGGCCGCGCGGCCTGGCACCACCGCGGTCCACGCCACCTGGAACGACGCGAGCACGAGGTCGCCGACGAACCGGCCGAGCAGGTGCAGCAGCGGGCCGATCCGGACGGTCGTGGCCGTGCCGATGGGCGGCAGCGGGAACGCCAGCGCCACGAGGGCGCCGAGCACAGCACCCGAGATGATGTTCGCCCACGACAGGTCGCCCCACAGGAGCACCCAGATCAGGGCGCCGACCACCATGGTGGGCCAGAGCGTCACGAGCCGGCGCGCACGTCGGCGCCGCGGTCCCTGGGCGGGGTCGGGCTGCTTCACGGCTCCACCTCCTCGGTGTGGTCGGTGGTCTTGTTCGACTCGCCTGTACCGCGCGGCGCGCCGTCGGGGAACACGGCCTCGATATAGGTGCGCCCGTCCATCACGGACTCGGCCGCCCGGTCCGCGTAGGCGTACAGCGGGCCGGCCACCACGGTGAGCCCGACGCTCACGGCGACCAGGGCCGCCGTGGGGCCGACCATGCCCCAGGGCAGGGGCGTCGGCTCGGGCAGCTTCTCCGGGCACGGCTGCCAGAACGCCTTGTTCCAGGCCCGCACCACGGCGTAGAGCGTGAGCAGCGAGGTGACCACCGAGCCGACCACCAGCACCCAGGCCAGCCCGGAGCCGTCCACCACACCGGCCTCCAGCAGCCCCACCTTGCCCAGGAACCCGGACAACGGCGGGATACCCGCGAGGTTCATCGCGGGCACGAAGAACAGGACGGCCAGGCCGGGCGCCATCGTCGCCAGGCCGCCCAGGCGGTCCAGCGACGTGGTGCCGGTGCGACGTTCGATGAGCCCCACCACCAGGAACAACGCGGTCTGCACCGTGATGTGGTGCACCACGTAGAAGATGGCCGCGGCGGTGCTCGCCTGGGTGGCGAGCGCGACGCCGAAGATCATGTATCCGATGTGGCTCACCAGCGTGAACGACAGCAGACGTTTCACGTCGTCCTGTGCGACCGCGCCCAGGATGCCGACGATCATGGTGGCCAGCGCCAGCACGAGGAGTACCGCCTCCAGCGCCTCGTTCCGCGGGAACAGCAGCGTCTGGGTGCGCAGGATCGCGTACACGCCCACCTTGGTGAGCAGGCCCGCGAACACGGCGGTGACCGGGGCCGGCGCCGTCGGGTAGGAGTCCGGGAGCCACGCGGACAGCGGGAAGATGGCCGCCTTGATCCCGAACGCGAGCAGCAGCAGCCCCTGGATGCCGAGCCGCACGCCCGGGTCGATGTCGGGCAGGCGCTCGGCGAGCTGCGCCATGTTCACCGTGCCCGTGGCCGCGTAGACCAGGCCGACGGCGACGAGGAACACGATCGAGCTGAGCAGTGCGACCACCACGTAGACGCTGCCCGCGCGGATCCGCTCCACGGTGCCACCCAGCGTGAGCAGCACGTACGACGCGGCGAGCAGGATCTCGAAGCCGACGTACAGGTTGAACAGGTCGCCGGCCAGGAACGCGTCCGCCACGCCCGCGGCGAGGATCAGGAACGTCGGGTGGAAGATGGCGACGGGGAGCACGTCACGGCGGGTGTCCTCGTCGGCGTCCGCGTCCTGCCCCCGGATGGCCTCCTGCAGGATCTTCGTGTCGTTGGTGGCGGGCGCCGTGCGGTCATTGCCGTCGGCGATGCCCTGCGCCATCGAGTAGAGCAGCACGCAGAGCAGCACCACGCTGCTGACCAGCAGCATCAGAGCGGCCAGCGGGTCGGCCACGAGGTTGACCCCGACCGGGGCCGCCCAGCCGCCGACGTCGATGACGACAGGCCCGTCCTGGGCGGCGACCACGAGGCCCGCGGCAGCGGCCACCACCACGGACAGCGCGACCACGGAGATGATCCGCTGCGCCCGCTCGTACCGGTGCAGCGCCAGGGCCAGGCCCGCGGCGAACAGCGGCACCAGCACGGGCAGGGGGACGAGGGTCTCCAGGCTCCACGGGGTCATGCGTCCTCCCCTTTGCGGGTGGTGCCGGACGGCGTCTCGCGGTCCGGCAGCGCGACCTCGTCCCGCACGGCTACGGCCTCCTCGTCGAGCGTGGACCCGGACTCCTCGGCGTCGCTGTCGGCGTACGACGGCGCGTCCGCGTCGGCGAGCCGGGCGATGCGGGTGTCCTCCAGGTCGTCCTGCACCTCGTCGTGCCCGTGCAGCTGCCAGGACCGGTAGGCCATGGCCAGCACGAACGCGACCAGCGCGAGCGTGATGACGATCGAGGTCAGCACCATCGCCTGGGCCAGCGGGTCGCTCATCGGCTCCGCGGTGGCGCCGGTGATGGGCGGGGCGCCCGCGCGGCCGCCGGCCACGAGGATCGCGAGGTTGGCCCCGTTGCCCAGCAGCACGAAGCCGAGGAGCACGCGGGTCAGGGACCGCTCCAGCAGCAGGTAGACCCCGGCGGCGAACAGCACGCCGACCGTCAGGAGGAGGGCGCCCGAGGGCACGGTGTCGAGCACGATCATGCGCGGTCACCCCCGGTGCGGACCTCGACCCGCCGGCGCTCGCCGATCGACCAGGCGAAGGGTTCCGCCTGCCGGTCCAGCTCCGCGCCGAAGCTCCGCAGGATGTCGATGACCAGGCCGATGACCACGAGGAACACTCCGATGTCGAAGAAGAGGCTGGTGACGAGGTGGACCTCGCCCAGCACCGGAATGTGCAGGTCGAGGATGGTGCTCTCCAGCACCTCCTGACCGGCGAGCAGCGCCACGAGCCCCACGCCCGCCGACAGGAACAGGCCGGTGCCGAGCACGAGGCCGGGGTGCACCGGCGCGGCCTCGCCCAGCTCGAACCGGCCGCCGGCCAGGTACCTGACGGTGAGGGCCAGACCGGTCACGAGGCCCGCCGCGAACCCGCCGCCAGGCGCGTTGTGCCCGCTGAAGAGCAGGAACAGGGCGAACAGGATCATGGGGTGGAAGATCACGCGGGTCAGCACCTCGAACAGCATGGAGCGCTGCCCGGGGTCGAGGGTCGGCCCGGCCAGCAGCCACTTGCCGCGCCGGGCCGGCTGGTTCCCGGCGCGCTCGCCGGAGGCTACGGCCCGGGCGTTCGCCGCCCGGTCCAGCCGCAGGACGTCGCCGCTGCGCTGCCGCAGGAAGACGAGCGACGCGACGCCGGTGGCGGCCACCAGGAGCACCGAGATCTCGCCGACGGTGTCCCAGGCGCGGATGTCGACGAGCGTGACGTTGACGATGTTGCGCCCGCCGCCGAAGGTCTCGGCCTCGACCGGGAAGTCCACCGACACCGGGGTGTGCACGCGGACCAGTGGAGCGGCGGCCACGAACGTCATGACGACCAGCCCGGTCACGACGCCGATCGCCAGGCGCACCCAGCGGCTCGCCGCGAGCGGCCGGTCCGAGAAGTACGGGGGCAGACGGCGCAGCACCAGCACCATGACCACCAGGGTCAGCGTCTCGCACAGCACCTGGGTCAGGGCCAGGTCCGGGGCGCCGTGCAGCAGGAACAGGGCCGCGTTGCCGTAGCCGGCCACGCCCGCCAGGATCACGGCCTTGAGCCGCCGCCGGGCCCGCGCCGTCAGGATCGCGGCCAGCACGACCACGGCGGCGATGACCAGCTGGGCGGGTTGGTCCCAGGGCACCAGCGCGAACGGGCCGAGGTGCAGCACGCCGTCGCGTCCCACGGCGTCGGCCGCGACGGGCAGGCCGCCGGGCTCGCCGACCAGGCCGAGCGCGAGCGCGAGCCCGGGCCCCACGGCGAGCGTCACGAGGATGACACCCAGGTAGAAGGGCAGGGAACCGCGCTGCGTGCCGGCCGTGACGTCGCTGGCGAGGCGGTCGAGCTTGCGCATGAACCGTCGGTAGAGCACGTCGGCGCCGTCGGGGGACCACAGCGAGTCCTGGAACCGCTCGATCCGTGCGCGCTGCCAGAACGCGAGGCCGCCGGCCAGGAACACGGCGACGGTGATCGCGAGGGCGGGCGTGAACCCCTCCCAGAGCGCGAGGTGGCCGGGCTCGCCCGCAGGATAGGTGTTCGCGTACGGGCCCAGCAGCTCCTGGCCGACCTGGGGCACGAGGGCCACGACCAGGCCGAGGACGCCCAGGACCAGCGGCGGCGCGACCATCCAGAACGGCTGCGGGTGCACGGTGCCGGGCGCGGCCTCCTGCTCCGGGAGCTCGGCCGTGGCCGGCAGGCGGGGCTTGAACGCGCCCCAGAGGAAGCGCAGCCCGTACGCGACGGTGAGGGCCGAGCCCACGGCGACGACGACGGTCATCACGCGTCCCAGCACGTCGCCGTCGTGCTCCCAGGCCACCAGCGCCGCCTCCTTGGCGACGTAGCCGGCGAACGGCGGCAGGCCGATCATCGACGCCGTCGCCAGCGTCGCGGCCAGGGCCGTGACCGGCAGCCGGCGTGCGACGCCGGCGAGCTTGCGCAGGTCACGGGTTCCGGTCGCGGCGTCGACCACGCCGACCACGAGGAACAGCGACGCCTTGAACATGGCGTGCGCGCCGAGCAGCGCCAGGCCGGCGAGCGCGGTGGCCCGCGTGCCGTAGCCGAGCAGCAGCGTGAGGAGCCCGAGCTGGGAGACCGTGCCGAACGCGAGGACCAGCTTGAGGTCGTGCTGCTTCAGCGCCCGGTACCCGCCGAGCAGCAGCGTGGTGCCGCCGAGCACGAGCACGACGACGCGCCACGCCGTCAGGTCCGAGAACGCGGGCGCGAACCGGGCCACCAGGTAGATGCCGGCCTTCACCATGGCGGCCGCGTGCAGGTAGGCGGACACGGGCGTGGGCGCGGCCATCGCGGCGGGCAGCCAGAAGTGCGTGGGTACCAGGGCGGACTTGGTGGCCGCCCCGGCCAGCAGGCAGACCACGGCGACGGTCACCGCGGGCCCGGCCGGCGGGTCGGCGATGACGGCCGACATGCTCCAGGTGCCGGCGGTGACCCCGAGCACGACCACGCCGACCAGCATCGCGAGGCCGCCCGCGGTGGTCACCACGAGCGCCTGCATGGCCGCCCGGCGCGACGACGTGCGGTCGGCGTAGTGCCCGATCAGGAGGTAGGAGAACACGGTGGTGAGCTCCCAGAACACGAACAGCAGGAGCATGTCGTCGGCGGTCACGAGGCCGGCCATCGACCCGGCGAAGGCCACGAGGAACCCGCCGAACCGGCCCAGGCCGCGCGCGTCGCGGGCGAAGTAGGCGCTGCAGTACAGCAGCACGAGGGCGCCGACCGCCCCGACCACCAGCAGCATCAGCCAGGACAGCGAGTCGAGCCGCAGGTCGACGGCGAGACCGAGCGCCGGGATCCACTCCACGCGTTCCGTGGGCGTGCGGCCGGCGAAGACCGCAGACGTCTGGGACAGGGCATACGCGGCGGCCCCGGCGGGACCGAGAGCCAGCACCCAGAAGGCGCGTCGTCCGAGGCGGGCGAAGAGTGCGGGCGCGGCAAGGGCCAGGACGCCGTGGGCGAGGAGTACCGGAAGCACGTCCGTTCCGTCCTGTCAGGGCTCGTGGACAGGACGTCGTGCCAGGGGTGCCGGGTGCGGGACCCGGGTCGAGCACTGGACGGCATGCCGCGCGAGCGCGGGCGGGTGGGCGATGTGACCACCCTATCCGGTGTCGGTCTCCGGTTCGTCAGGGAGAGACCAAGGCTGCCTCAGGAACCGCATGCTTCCCGTGATCGTTACCCCGAGAGCGAACCGTGCCGGTCCGCCGTCCGCTTCGGGCCACCCGCTCAGGTTTACGGCCTACGATGGGCGACGGCGAAAACTCGACGACGACCTGGGAGAACCCGCGTGTCCATCCTCGACAAGGTCCTTCGCATCGGCGAAGGACGTGTCCTGAAGAAGCTGCACAACGTGGCTGAGCAGGTCAATCGCTTGGAGCCCAGCTTCGTCGAGCTCAGCGACACCGAGCTCCGGGAGGAGACGGCCCGGTTCCGGGAGCGTCTCGAGCACGGTGCCACGCTGGACGAGCTGATGCCGGAGGCGTTCGCGGCGATCCGCGAGGCCGCCCGCCGCACGCTCGGCCAGCGGCACTTCGACGTGCAGATCATGGGTGGTGCGGCGCTGCACCTCGGCAACATCGCCGAGATGCGCACCGGTGAGGGCAAGACGCTGGTGGCCACGACCGCCGCGTACCTCAACGCCCTGTCGGGTGACGGCGTGCACGTCATCACCACCAACGACTACCTGGCCAAGTACCAGGGCGAGCTGATGGGCCGCGTCTTCAGGTTCATGGGCCTGACCACCGGCGTCATCCTGTCGGGCCAGACGCCGGCGCAGCGTCGCGAGATGTACGCCGCCGACATCACCTACGGGACGAACAACGAGTTCGGCTTCGACTACCTGCGCGACAACATGGCCTGGTCCACGGACGACCTGGTGCAGCGCGGGCACAACTTCGCCATCGTCGACGAGGTGGACTCCATCCTCATCGACGAGGCCCGTACGCCGCTGATCATCTCCGGCCCCGCGGCCGGCGACGCGAACCGCTGGTACACGGAGTTCGCGAAGGTCGTGCTCCGCCTGGTCCCGACGGTGGACTACGAGGTGGACGAGAAGAAGCGCACGGTCGGCGTGCTGGAGCCGGGCATCGCGAAGATCGAGGACTACCTCGGCATCGACAACCTGTACGAGTCGCTGAACACGCCGCTGATCGGCTTCCTGAACAACGCCATCAAGGCCAAGGAGCTGTTCAAGCGGGACAAGGACTACGTCGTGCTGAACGGCGAGGTCATGATCGTCGACGAGCACACCGGCCGTATCCTCGCCGGCCGTCGCTACAACGAGGGCATGCACCAGGCCATCGAGGCCAAGGAGGGCGTGGAGATCAAGGCGGAGAACCAGACGCTCGCCACGATCACCCTCCAGAACTACTTCCGCCTGTACGACAAGCTCTCGGGCATGACCGGTACGGCCGAGACCGAGGCCGCCGAGTTCCAGGGCACCTACAAGCTCGGCGTGGTCCCGATCCCGACGAACAACCCGCCGCAGCGCCTGGACCAGCCCGACCTCGTCTACAAGAACGAGGACGGCAAGTTCAACGCCGTGGTGGCGGACATCGTGGAGCGGCACGCCTACGGCCAGCCGGTCCTGGTGGGTACCACCAGCGTCGAGAAGTCCGAGCTGCTGAGCGCCAAGCTGAAGAAGGCCGGCGTGCCGCACAACGTGCTCAACGCCAAGGAGCACGAGCGTGAGGCCTCCGTCGTGGCGATGGCGGGCCGCAAGGGCGCCGTCACGGTCGCCACGAACATGGCCGGCCGTGGTACCGACATCATGCTCGGCGGCAACGCCGAGCACCTCGCCGTGAGCGAGCTCGCCGAGCGCGGCCTCGACCCCGTCGAGACGCCGGAGGAGTACGAGGCAGCCTGGCCCGAGGCGCTGGAGAAGGCCAAGGCCCGCGTCGCCGCCGAGCACGACGAGGTGAAGGCCGCCGGCGGCCTGTACGTGCTGGGCACCGAGCGGCACGAGTCCCGCCGCATCGACAACCAGCTCCGCGGCCGTTCCGGCCGTCAGGGCGACCCGGGGGAGTCCCGGTTCTACCTGTCGATGCAGGACGACCTGATGCGGCTGTTCAACTCCGGCCTCGCCGAGTCGATGATGAACCGCGCCGGCTTCCCGGACGACATGCCGCTCGAGTCCAAGATGGTCACGCGCGGCATCATGTCCGCGCAGGGCCAGGTCGAGGCGCGCAACTTCGAGATCCGCAAGAACGTCCTCAAGTACGACGACGTCCTGTCCCGCCAGCGCACCGTCATCTACGCCGAGCGCCTGCGCGTGCTCGAGGGCGAGGACATGCGCGAGCAGGTGCAGCACTTCCTCACGGACACGATCACGGAGTACGTCACCAACGCGACCGCCGAGGGCAGCCCGGAGCAGTGGGACCTGGACGCCCTGTGGACGGCGCTGAAGGCCGTCTACCCGGTGTCGCTGACGCCGGAGGAGATCGCCGACGAGGCGGGCGGCATGGACCGCGTCACCAGCGACATGCTGCTGGAGGAGATCCTGTCCGACGCGCGCGTGGCCTACCAGGCCCGCGAGGACGAGCTCTCGCCGCCGGCCATGCGGCAGCTCGAGCGCCGCGTGGTGCTCTCCGTGCTGGACCGCAAGTGGCGCGAGCACCTCTACGAGATGGACTACCTCAAGGAGGGCATCGGGCTGCGCGCCATGGCGCAGCGCGACCCGCTGGTCGAGTACCAGCGCGAGGGCTTCCAGCTCTTCCAGGCGATGACCGACGCCATCAAGGAGGAGTCGGTCGGGTTCCTGTTCAACCTCGAGGTCACGGTCCAGCAGCCCGACGCCGAGCAGGCCACGGACGGCGGTTCCGAGCTGCCCGCGGCCGCGCCGGTGCCGCCTCGCGGACGCCTGGGCACGGGCCAGCCGGACGCCCCGCCGACCACCCAGATCCCGGTGGTCGCTCCCGCCGCCCCGCAGCAGGGGCAGCAGCCGCCCCCGCCGCGCCAGCGCCGGGCCGCCGGCGCGGCCACGGAGCCGATCCTGCTCGCCAAGGGCCTGGACGCGCCGAACCGGCAGCAGCCGCTGACCTACTCGGCCCCCAGCGAGGACGGCTCGGGCTCGGCGTTCATGCAGTCGTCGGACGGTGCCCGCCGCCGGGCGTCGCTGCACGGCGAGGCCACGGCCGCCACGAGCGACGGCCGGACGTTCCCCGGCACGCCGCGCAACGCGCAGTGCCCGTGCGGCTCGGGCAAGAAGTACAAGGTCTGCCACGGGGTCAACGAGGCCTGAGGCCGGCCGGCGGGGCCCGCCCTGCCGAGTGAGGACGCCTGTCCGGAACCACCCTCGACCGAGGGGTGGGTTCCCGGCAGGCGTTCTCCTTTCGGCGAACACCTGCCGTGAGACACAGCGCCCGCATGCCGGACGCTCCGGTTACCCTGGTCGCATCGTCCCGGCCCGTGCGGAACCGCACCGGGAGCGGACGCCCCCCGATGACGAAAGCAGGATCGCTGTGCCTGTCCCCGAGCCCGCCCGCGGGCTGCGTGTCGCACTGCTGGGCTGTGGCGTCGTGGGCACCGAGGTGGCCCGGATGCTGCTGGAGCAGGGCACCGATCTCGCCGCCCGCGCGGGCGCGCCGCTCGAGCTCGCCGGCATCGCGGTCCGCGACGCGAGCCGCCCCCGCGACGCGGCCATACCGCGTGAGCTGCTCACGGAGGACGCGGAGTCCCTCGTGGACGGCGCGGACATCGTCGTCGAGGTGATGGGCGGCACCGAGCCGGCCCGCACCCTGCTGCTGCGCGCCATCGAGGGCGGGGCCGCCGTCGTCACCGCCAACAAGGCGCTGCTCGCGGCCGACGGCCCCACGCTCTACAAGGCGGCCGACTCCGCCGGCGTCGACATCTACTACGAGGCCGCCGTCGCGGGCGCCATCCCGATCGTGCGTCCCGTGCGCGAGTCCCTGGCGGGCGACCACGTGCGCCGCGTCCTGGGCATCGTGAACGGCACGACCAACTACGTGCTCGACCAGATGGCCACCAGCGGCCTCGACCTCGACGCGGCGGTCAGGCAGGCGCAGGAGCTCGGCTACGCCGAGGCGGACCCCACGGCCGACGTCGAGGGCTACGACGCCGCGGCCAAGGCCGCGATCCTGGCCAGCCTCGCCTTCCACACCCGCGTCTCGGCCGACGACGTCGCGCGCGAGGGCATCACCGGGGTCACCTCGGACGACGTCGCGTGGGCCGCCCGGACCGGGCACGCGGTCAAGCTGCTGGCCATCGCCGAGCAGACCGGCGAGGGCGTCGCCGTGCGCGTGCACCCGGCGCTCGTGCCGCTGGAGCACCCGCTGGCGGGCGTGAAGGGCGCGTTCAATGCGATCTTCGTCGAGGCCGACGCCGCGGGCCCGCTCATGTTCTACGGTCAGGGCGCCGGCGGCCGGCCCACGGCGTCCGCGGTGCTGGGCGACGTCGTCTCGGCGGCGCGCCACCGCGTGCTCGGCGGCAAGGGCCCGCAGGAGTCCACGTACGCGGCACGCCCGCTGCTCCCGGCGGACGCCGCGGTGACGCGCTACCAGGTCCGTCTGCTGGTGGCCGACCTGCCCGGCGTGCTCGCGCAGGTCGCAGGCGTCGTGGGCGACCACGGCGTCTCGATCGACACCGTGCGCCAGACGGGACCCTCCGAGGGCACCGCCGAGCTGCTCCTGACCACCCACGCCGCCCGTGAGGCGTCGCTGGCCGCCACCATCGCGGCCGTGCGCACGCTCGAACCGGTCCGCGAGATCACGTCCGTCCTGAGAGTCGAAGGCTGAACCGTGCCTGTGCTGCCCGCTGAACCGAACGTCCCGTCCGCCGGCTCCGGCGTCCCGCCCACCTCGCGCCTGTGGCGTGGTGTGATCACCGAGTACGCGGACCGTCTGCCCGCCCACCTCCAGCAGAAGATCGTGACGCTGGGCGAGGGTGGCACGCCGCTGGTGCCTGCCCCCGCGCTGTCCGAGCGCACGGGTGCCGACGTCTACGTCAAGGTCGAGGGCATGAACCCGACCGGCTCGTTCAAGGACCGCGGCATGACGGCAGCGATCTCCGCGGCAGCCGGCCGCGGCGCACGGGCCGTGGTGTGCGCGTCGACGGGCAACACGTCGGCGTCGGCCGCCGCCTACGCGACGCGCGCCGGCATGCTCTGCGCGGTGCTGGTGCCCGACGGCAAGATCGCCATGGGCAAGCTGAGCCAGGCGGTGGCGCACGGCGCCCGCCTGCTGCAGGTCGACGGCAATTTCGACGACTGCCTCGTGGCGGCCCGCAAGCTCGCCGACACGCACCCCGTCGAGCTCGTGAACTCGGTCAACCCCGACCGCATCGAGGGTCAGAAGACCGCCGCGTTCGAGATCGTGGACGCGCTGGGTGACGCCCCGGACATCCACCTGCTGCCCGTGGGCAACGCCGGGAACATCACGGCGTACTGGAAGGGCTTCACCGAGTACGCCGAGTCCGGCGTCGCGAGCCGCACGCCGGCCATGTGGGGCTTCCAGGCCGCCGGCGCCGCGCCGATCGTCAAGGGCCACCCCGTCGACGACCCGGACACGATCGCCACCGCCATCCGCATCGGTAACCCCGCCTCGTGGGAGCTCGCCGAGCAGGCCAGGGACACCTCGGGCGGCGTCATCGAGGCCGTGACGGACGAGCAGATCCTCGCCGCGCACCGCATCCTGTCGGCCGAGGTCGGCGTGTTCGTCGAGCCGGCCTCCGCGGCGGGCGTCGCGGGTCTGCTGGCGCGCCACGAGCGCGGCCTGGTGCCCGCGGGGGCGCGCATCACGATCACGGTGACCGGCCACGGGCTCAAGGACCCGGGCTGGGCGCTGCGCACGCCGGACGGCGGCGAGGTGGAGCCCGTGCGGGTCTCCGCCGACGTCGTCTCGATCGCCGACGCGCTCTCACTCTGATGCAGCTCGGCGCCGACCACGTGCGGGTCCGGGTGCCCGCGACCAGCGCCAACCTCGGGCCGGGCTTCGACTCGCTCGGTCTCGCGCTGGCCCTGTACGACGAGGTCGAGGTGCGCCTGGTGGCGAGCTCCGACGTGGTCGTGGAGGTCGAGGGCGAGGGTGCCGGGGAGGTCCCCCTCGGGGAGGACCACCTGGTGGTGCGTGCGCTGCGGCGCACGATGGACCTGGCCGGCGCCGTGCCGACCGGCATCCACATGACGTGCCACAACGTGATCCCGCACGGCCGGGGGCTCGGCTCGTCGTCGGCCGCCGTCGTGGCCGGGATCGTCGCGGCCCGTGCGCTGCTGGCCGACCCGCGCGCGATCGACGCGGCCACGGTGCTGGGGCTGGCCACCGAGTTCGAGGGGCACCCGGACAACGCGGCGCCCGCGATCCAGGGCGGCGCCACGGTCGCGTGGACCACCGACGCCGGGCCGCGTGCCGTCGGGCTCGACATCGACCCGGCCATCGAGGCCACGGTGCTGG
The DNA here is from genome assembly GCF_044389675.1 of Promicromonospora kroppenstedtii. Classification (NCBI taxonomy): domain Bacteria; kingdom Bacillati; phylum Actinomycetota; class Actinomycetes; order Micrococcales; family Promicromonosporaceae; genus Promicromonospora; species Promicromonospora kroppenstedtii. The sequence goes on from NZ_JBIRYI010000017.1 coordinate 71,155, forward strand.
TGCCCGACGTGCGGCTCGCGACGGCGCGGGCACGGGCGGCCCTGCCGGCACAGGTCTCCCACGGCGACGCCGCGTTCACGGCGGGCCGGGCGGCACTCCTGGTGGAGGCCCTGGCCCGGCGTCCGGAGCTGCTGTTCGACGCCACCGAGGACCGGCTGCACCAGCAGTACCGCGCCGACGTCCTGGGCGCCTCGAGCGAGCTGCTCCGGGCGCTGCGGGACGAGGGTGTCCCGGCCACCGTCTCGGGTGCCGGGCCGACCGTCCTGGTGCTCGCCGGGCCGGGCCACCGAGCCGCGCGGGACGCCGTCCTGGCGGACCTCGTGGACGAGACCGCGGGCTGGCGCAGGCTGAGCCCGGGGATCGATCTGACAGGCGCGCGGGCTAGGAGGATCACCGGTAACACGGGTGCGCTATCGTCCGGTCCGTCAGGGGCAGACAGAAGTCATGCCGGACCAGGATCACCAGCAGTACGGGGTGGTAGTATGCAGTGAACCTTCGGGATCGCACGTCCTGAGCCATGGTGGCGGGAACACGGATTCAACATCGGTTCCTCACCGCCTACCCAGCTGCAGTCAAAGCCGCTCAGCCGTGCCCGTAGCAGGCCGTGATCTACGGCCCACCGCATCTCGCGAGAAGGCAGACAACGCCCCCGTCAGCCCCTTCGTCGTACCACTGATGCGAGGTTTTCCGCGTTCTGGCCACATTCAGCCGGGCGCCCACTATCCCGCGGCCCGCGTTCAGGCGATCAGCCGCAGTTCGAGGGGGAAGGGTCCTTCGTGACAGACACCACCGATAACGCTCAGTCAGCCACCGGCCGTGCGGCCGGTACGGGCGCGCTGAGCAGCATGCGCCTCGCCGAGCTCCAGGCACTCGCCGGAGACCTGGGCGTGAAGGGCACCTCCAGGATGCGCAAGAGCGACCTCGTGGACTCGATCCGCGAGAAGACGGGCGGCGGCGCGACGAAGCGCCCTGCCCGTGCCGCTTCCGTCCCGGAGCAGCCCGTCACCGACAAGCCTGTCCGTAGCGAGGCACCGGTCGCCGCCGCCGAGGTCGCCACCTCGAGCGTGCGCGCCGACGCCAGCGCGGAAGCCGACAAGGCCGCACGTCTCGCCCAGCTCGCCGACGCCGTCGCGGCGCCGCGCGAGCAGAACGGACGTCGCTCCGGCCGTGGCCAGGGTGCCGCCGACGGCACCGCCGAGAAGTCCGCCGACGACAAGGGCCGCAACGGCCAGGCCGGCAGCGCCCGGAACACCCGGGGCGGCAACGAGCGCACTGCCGACCGCGCCGGCACCCGGACGACGGAGCGGAGCCCCGAGCGCAGCACCGAGCGTGCCGCGGACCGGAACGCCGACCGAGCTGCCGCCACCACCGACCTCGACGACGAGCGCGGCTCGCGCCGCCGCCGGGGTCGCGACCGGGGCCGCGACCGCAAGCGGGGCCGCGGTCGCCAGGGACCGGACGTCGCTGGTCTCGACAACGTCGAGGTGCGCGAGGACGACGTGCTGCTGCCCGTCGCCGGAATCCTTGACATCCTCGACAACTACGCGTTCGTGCGGACCTCGGGCTACCTGCCGGGCAACAACGACGTCTACGTGTCGCTGAACCAGGTCAAGAAGGCCGGGCTGCGCCGCGGTGACGCCGTCGTCGGCGCCGTCCGCCAGCCGCGCGAGGGCGAGGAGCCGCCGCAGCAGCCGACCGGGCGCAACGCCAAGGTCAACAAGTTCAACGCGCTGGTGCGCCTGGACTCGGTGAACGGCATGACGCCGGAGGAGGCGCGCGAGCGGCCCGAGTTCACCAAGCTGACGCCGCTGTACCCGCAGGAGCGGCTGCGCCTGGAGAACCCCGAGGCGACCAAGCTGACGCCGCGCGTCATCGACATCGTCGCCCCGATCGGCAAGGGCCAGCGCGGCCTGATCGTCGCGCCGCCCAAGGCCGGCAAGACGCTGATGATGCAGCAGATCGCCAACGCGATCTCGCTGAACAACCCTGAGGTCCACCTCATGGTCGTGCTGGTGGACGAGCGTCCGGAGGAGGTCACCGACTTCGAGCGCTCCGTCAAGGGCGAGGTCATCTCCTCGACCTTCGACCGCCACGCCTCGGACCACACGCTGGTCGCCGAGCTGGCCATCGAGCGGGCCAAGCGCCTCGTGGAGCTGGGCCAGGACGTCGTGGTGCTGCTCGACGGCATCACCCGCCTGTCGCGCGCGTACAACCTGGCCGCCCCGGCGTCGGGCCGCATCCTGTCCGGTGGTGTGGACGCCGCCGCGCTCTACCCGCCCAAGAAGTTCTTCGGCGCCGCCCGCAACATCGAGGACGGCGGCTCGCTGACCATCCTCGCGACGGCCCTGGTCGAGACCGGCTCGAAGATGGACGAGGTGATCTTCGAGGAGTTCAAGGGCACCGGCAACATGGAGCTGCGCCTGTCGCGGTCCCTGGCCGAGAAGCGCATCTTCCCCGCGATCGACGTCAACGGCTCGAGCACCCGGCGCGAGGAGATCCTCATGTCGAAGGACGAGCTCGCCATCGTCTACAAGCTGCGCCGTGTGATGGGCGCGCTCGACCAGACGCAGGCCGCCGAGCTGCTGCTCGGTCAGCTCAAGAAGACCAAGACCAACGTCGAGTTCCTGCTGCACGTGCAGAAGACGACGCCGGGCGGTCTGACGGAGAACGAGAACGTCGGCGAGACCGTCTGAGCAGGCTCAGGCGGCGCCAAGCACCGTCTGAGCTACGTCACACCCCACTGCCTCGCCCAACCCGGCGAGGTAGTGGCACAATGATTGGCTGGCTGGCTGGTTCACGTCCCGCGGTTCTGCAGGGCGACCCAGTGGCATCTCACCAAGGAGCAACATGAGGGCTGGAATCCACCCCGAGTACGTCGTCACGCAGGTCACCTGCACCTGTGGCAACACCTTCACGACGCGTAGCACCGAGACGTCCGGCAAGATCTCGGCCGACGTCTGCAGCGCCTGCCACCCGTTCTACACGGGCAAGCAGAAGATCATGGACACCGGTGGCCGCGTGGCCCGGTTCCAGGCGCGCTACGGCAAGAAGGACGCCGACAAGTAGCGACTCCGCAGCGCCGGTGGTCCGGTCCGACAACCTCTCCAGGGGCAGTCGGGCGCCGGACCACCGGCGCTGTTGCTTTGCCCCCACCCCTTTCCCGTTGAGTGCTGGCTATTTGTTGCCGCAGTGTCGCTCAGAGCGCAGATAGCCAGCACTCAACGGGGCAGCAGCTGTAGCGAGGAGAGATCGTGACCGAAGCGTTCGCCGCCGTCGGACCGCTGCTCAGCGAGCACGCCGAGATCGAGACGGCGCTGGCGGACCCCGCCGTGCACGCCGATCCCGGTCGGGCCCGCACGCTGGGCCGCCGCTACGCGGAGCTCAACCAGGTCGTCGGGGCCTACAAGGCGTGGGAGCAGGCGCACGACGACGCCGAGGCCGCCGCCGAGCTGGCGGCCGAGGACGCCTCGTTCGCCGAGGAGCTGCCCGCGCTGCGGGATGCCGAGGCGAGCGCGGAGGAGAAGCTGCGCCGGGTGCTCGTGCCGCGCGACCCCGACGACGGGCGCGACGTGATCCTCGAGATCAAGGCGGGCGAGGGCGGGGAGGAGTCCGCGCTGTTCGCGGGCGACCTGCTGCGCATGTACCTGCGCTACGCCGAGCAGCGCGGCTGGTCCACACAGCTCCTGGAGGCCACGGCGTCCGACCTGGGCGGCTACAAGGACGTGCAGGTCGCGATCAAGGCCAAGAGCGTGCAGGGTCCCGAGGACGGCGTCTGGCACAGCCTCAAGTACGAGGGCGGCGTGCACCGCGTGCAGCGGGTGCCGGTCACCGAGTCGCAGGGCCGCATCCACACCTCGGCGGCGGGCGTGCTCGTGTTCCCCGAGGTCGACGACCCGGGCGAGCTCGAGATCGACCAGAACGACCTGCGCATCGACGTCTACCGGTCCTCCGGGCCGGGCGGGCAGTCCGTGAACACCACGGACTCCGCGGTGCGCATCACGCACGTGCCCACGGGCATCGTGGTCTCGATGCAGAACGAGAAGTCGCAGCTGCAGAACCGCGAGCAGGCCATGCGCGTGCTGCGGGCGCGCCTGCTCGCCGCCCAGCAGGAGGCGGCCGCCGCCGAGTCCGCCGAGCTGCGCCGCTCGCAGGTGCGCACCGTGGACCGGTCCGAGCGCATCCGCACCTACAACTTCCCGGAGAACCGGATCGCCGACCATCGCACGGGGTACAAGGCGTACAACCTCGACCAGGTGCTGGACGGCGACCTGGGTCCCGTTGTGCGCTCCGCGATCGACGCCGACGAGGCGGCCCGGCTGGCCGAGGCCTCGGGTGTCTGAGCCGCGTCGGATCCCGGCGGACCTGGCGTCTTCGGGTCCGGTCGGGCAGGCTTTTGCCGTGGTCGGAGGAGCGCGGTGAGCGCACAGCTGTTGAGGTGGGCCCAGGAGGAGCTGGCGGACGCCGGGGTCGGGTCGCCGCAGGCCGACGCCGAGGCGCTGCTGGCGCACGCGCTGGGGGTCGACCGGGGTGAGCTGCGGCGGCTCGTCGTGCTCGGACGCCCGGTGCCCGACGACGTCGCGCGGGCCTTCGAGGCGCTGGTCGCCCGCCGGGCCGCGCGCGAGCCCCTGCAGCACCTGACCGGCGTGGCGCCGTTCCGGCACCTGGAGCTGGCCGTGGGCCCGGGGGTGTTCGTGCCGCGGCCCGAGACCGAGGAGGTCGCGCAGGTGGCGATCGACGAGGCCGCCAAGGTGGTCGGCGAACGTGGCGGCGCGGGCGCGGTCGTCGTCGACCTGTGCACCGGGTCCGGCGCCATCGCGCTGGCCGTGGCGACCGAGGTGCCCGGCGCACGCGTGCACGCCGTCGAGCTGGACAAGGACGCCCACGCCTGGGCGGCGCGCAACGTCGACGCGCTGAGTGCTGTCGCGGCCGGGCTGGACCCCGCAGCGGTCCTGGACCCGGCCGCAGACCCGGCCGCGGAGCTCCAGGAGGCGCCCGAGCGCATCGTCAGGCTGGTCAAGGGCGATGCCCGCACCGCGCTGTACGGGATCGACGGGACGGCCGACGTCGTCGTCTCGAACCCGCCGTACGTCCCCTCGGACGCCGTGCCCGTGGACCCGGAGGTGGCCGAGCACGACCCGGCGGTCGCGCTCTACGGCCTGGGCCCGGACGGGCTGGAGGTGCCGCGCGGCATCACGGACGCCGCGGCCAGGCTGCTGCGCCCGGGCGGGCTCTACGTCATGGAGCACGCCGAGGTCCAGGCGGAGGCCGCCCGTGCCATGGTCTCCGCCGCGCGCGACGCCGCGGGGCGGCCCGTGTTCGGCGAGCCCGAGACCCGCAAGGACCTGACCGGCCGGCCCCGCATGGTGGTCGCGCGCCGCGTCGGGCATCAGGAGGGTCCCGAAGCGTGAAAGACTGGTCCGCGTGAGTGTGCCTGTGCAGCCCGTGCTCGACGCCACCGACCCGCAGACCTGGGGCCCCGCGATCGACGAGGCAGTGAACGCGATCTCCCGTGGAGCCCTGGTGGTCATGCCCACCGACACCGTCTACGGCATCGCGGCCGATGCGTTCGACGAGGTCGCGGTGGCCGCCCTGCTCGCGGCCAAGGGCCGCGGCCGGCAGATGCCCCCGCCGGTCCTGGTCGGTGACGTCGCGACCCTCGACGGCCTCGCGACCGACGTGCCCGACGAGGCCCGCCGGCTCGTCGAGGCCTTCTGGCCCGGCGGTTTCACCGTCATCCTGCAGGCGCAGCCGTCGCTGCAGTGGGACCTCGGCGACACGGGCGGCACCGTCGCCCTGCGCATGCCGGACCACGCCGCTGCGCTCGCCCTGCTCAAGCGCACCGGCCCGCTGGCCGTGTCCAGCGCCAACAAGTCGGGCAGCCCGGCCGCGCAGGACGTGGAGAACGCGCGCGACCAGCTCGGCGCGTCCGTCGCGGTCTACCTGGACGGCGGCGAGGCACCCGGCGGCGTCGCGTCCACGATCGTGGACGCGACCGGCCCCGTGCTGCGGATCGTCCGCGAGGGTGCCGTGAGCCTGGCGGAGCTGCGCAAGGTCGCCGACGTCGAAGGCCCTGCTGCGTCGCCCGAGGACGACCCGATCGAGCCCCCCGCCCCTGCCGCGGAGGACGACGAGTGAGGGTGTACCTGCTCCTGATGCTCGTGGCCGCCGCGGTCACGTTCCTGACCACGCCCTTCGCACGGTGGGTGGCCCTGAAGACCTCGGCGATCTCGGCGGTCCGGGCGCGCGACGTGCACCTGGTGCCGACGCCGCGCCTCGGCGGGCTCGCGATGCTGATCGGCATCGTCGTCTCGGTGATGCTGGCCTCGCAGATGCCGTTCCTGTCCGGGGTCTTCGAGGACCGCCAGGCGTGGGGCATCGTCGGTGGCGCGGCGATCGTGTGCGGGCTCGGCTGGGCGGACGACAAGTGGGACCTCGACTGGGTCACCAAGCTCGCGGGCCAGGTGCTGGCCGCCGGGTTCATGGCGCTGCAGGGCGTGCAGCTCATCACGCTGCCGATCGCCGGCACGACCATCACGTCGTCGCGCACCTCGCTGGTCATCACGGTCCTGGCCGTGGTGGTCGCCATGAACGCCGTGAACTTCGTGGACGGCCTCGACGGTCTCGCGGCCGGCATCGTCGCCATCGGCGGCGCCGCCTTCTTCCTGTACACCTACGGGCTCACCCAGCAGGTCTCGGCGGAGGACTACTCCTCGCTGGCGTCGCTGATGATGGCGGTGCTCGTGGGCGTGTGCGTGGGCTTCCTGCCCTACAACTTCCACCCGGCGCGGATCTTCATGGGGGACGCCGGATCCATGCTGATCGGCCTTGTCATGGCCGGCGCGGCCATCACCGTGACCGGCAACGTGCAGCCCGACGTGATGACCGGCTCGCAGGCGCTGCCCGCGTTCATCCCGCTGCTCCTGCCGGTGGCGGTGCTCATGCTGCCGCTGCTCGACATGGGCCTGGCCGTGATCCGCCGGCTGGCCGCGGGCAAGTCGCCCATGGCGCCGGACCGCATGCACCTGCACCACCGGATGCTGGCCCTCGGTCACTCCCACCGCCGCGCGGTCGTGATCCTGTACGTGTGGACCGCCGTGTTCGCCTTCAGCGCCGCGGCGCTCGTGCGGTGGGACTGGGAGATCGTCCTGGTCTGGACCGCCGTGTTCGTGGTGCTCGCGCTGCTGGCCACGCTGGGCCCGCTGCGCCACCGCGGCCGGTTCCTGGACGACGACGTCGCCCTGTCGGGGCAGACCCCCAAGGTGCCCGCCGCCGTCGCCGCCGCGCAGCCCGCCCTCGTGCCGCAGAGCGCCACGGGGAGCGCCACCGAGAGTGTCGCCGCCACGGCGCACGTCAAGACCAAGGAGACCGTCGAATGACCGAGCAGCTGCCCGATGCCCCCAACGCCCCGCGGGGCGCTGCCGAGCAGGCGGTGCTGCGTACGGCCCTCCGTGACTGCCTGATCCTGGTCGGCGGCCTCGCCGTGCTGGGCTCCGTGGTCGGGCTCCTGGTCGCCGGCCTGCCGGGCCTCTGGGGCGCCCTGATCGGCGCGGCGCTGGCCGCGTTCTTCTGCGCCACCACCGTGTGGTCGATGCTCTACACCGTCGGCAAGGGCGCCACCGCGATGGGCGCCGTCGTGATGGGCAGCTGGCTCGCCAAGATGATCGTGCTCGTCGTCGTCCTGGTGGTCATCACGCAGTTCGACTTCTACGACCGGGTCGTCCTGTTCGTCGTGCTGCTGCTCGGGGCCGTGGGGTCCGCGCTGCTCGACTACCGCGCCGTGCGCAACGGCCGCGTGCCCTACGTCGAGACCGACACCACGCCCTGACCGGGCCTCATGAGCGACCCACGACCTGACGCGGGGTTGCGCAATAAGTCACAAGGGGCCGCGTCATGCGGTTCTACGGCCTAAACCCCATGTGACATAGGTTAGGCTTACGACGAATCCATGACGGCCAGGCCCGACGGCGCGCCCGTTCCGCCACACAGCGGGAAACGCGCGCGGGGCCGAATGACCACCTGGGAGTCCTCCTGTCCACGTATGCGACGTCCGTAATCCTCGCCGCCACTGAAGGCCACGAGGGTGAGGGCGGCTTCCACACGCCGTCGATCGCCGACTTCTTCCCGTCGGGCATCCTCTTCGAAGGCACCATCTTCCAGATCGACCGGCTCTGGATCATCCGGATCATCGCCACCATCGTGCTGCTGTCGATCTTCATGATCGCCGCGCGCCGGGCGAAGGTCGTGCCGGGCCGCTTCCAGGCCGGTGTCGAGTACATCCTGGACTTCGTCCGGGTGCAGGTCGGCGAGGAGATCCTGGGCAAGGACAACGCGAAGCGTTTCCTGCCCATGCTCACCACGATCTTCGTGACGATCCTGGCGTTCAACCTCACCGGCATCATCCCGGGCCTGAACCTCGCCGCCACCTCGCGCATCGGTGTGCCGCTGCTGCTCGCGCTGTGGGTGTTCGTCACCTACTGGGCCGTCGGCATCCGCAAGCACGGTCTGGGCGGGTACCTCAAGGCGAACCTGTTCCCCCCGGGCGTGCCGTGGCCGATCTACTTCATCCTGACGCCGATCGAGCTGCTGCAGATCCTGATCATCCGGCCGGGCTCGCTGATGGTCCGACTGGTGGCCAACATGGTCGCCGGCCACATCATGCTGGTGCTCTGCTTCGCCGCCACGCAGTTCTTCCTGATCGACTCGGCGGGCAGCGGCCTGATGGTCTTCGGCGCTCTGACGCTCCCGGCCGGCATCTTCATGACGCTCTTCGAGCTGCTGGTCGCGTTCCTGCAGGCGTACATCTTCGCCCTGCTGGCCGCGGTCTACATCAACATGTCGCTGGAGGAGGAGCACTGACGGTGCTCGCTCCTCCGGGCGGCGCTGCATAGCTTCACCTGGAAAACCCGCGACGGGCGCAGCACGCGCCTTCGCACACCACGCGACGCCGGACCAATACCGGTCCGGCGCCCAACGGAAGGAAGACGCAAGTGGACGTCACCACTCTCGCCGCAGTCTCCGGCAACCTGAACGCCATCGGCTACGGCCTCGCGGCGACCGGCCCGGGCATCGGCCTCGGCATCCTGATCGGCAAGACCATCGAGGGCATGGCCCGCCAGCCCGAGGTCGCCGGCCAGCTCCGCGCCACCATGTTCCTGGGTGTCGCCTTCGTCGAGGTGCTCGCGCTCCTCGGGCTCGTCGCCGGCTTCCTCTTCCAGTGATGGCGGCGCACTCGAGCGCCGCCCTGGTAGCGGCGCAGACGGACGAGCCGCAGGGCATCGAGCTGTTCCTGCCCGCCGGTTACGACCTGCTCTGGTCTGCGGTGGTCCTCGTGATCATCGCCGTCGCGTTCTACAAGTTCATCCTGCCTCAGATGAACAAGGTGCTGGACGAGCGTGCCGCCCTCATCGAGGGCGGCATCGAGAAGGCCGAGGCCGCCCAGAAGGCGGCGGACGACGCCCTCGCCCAGCAGCAGCAGCTCCTGGCCGAGGCCCGTGCCGAGGCGGCACAGGTCCGCGAGGAGGCGCGTGCCGAGGGCACCGCGATCGTCAAGGACCTCCGGGCCAAGGCGAGCGAGGAGGCGGAGCGCATCACCGAGACCGCGCACCGTCAGATCGAGGCCGAGCGGCAGTCCGCCGCGGTGTCGCTGCGCACCGAGGTCGGTTCGCTCGCGACCGAGCTCGCGTCGAAGATCGTGGGCGAGTCCCTCGAGGACTCGGCCCGGCAGTCGCGCGTCGTGGACCGCTTCCTCGACGAGCTCGAGGCGAGCCAGGCCGTGGCAAGCAACAAGGAGGCGTGATGCGGGGATCGAGCGGTGCATCGCTGACTGCGGCGCAGGAGCGCTTCGAGCCGGTGCTGCGCGCCGCGGGTGCGGATGCGCTGACCCTGGGTGAGCAGCTGCTCACCCTGGTGTCGGCGCTCGACGACTCCGCCGCGCTGCGCCGCTCGCTCGCCGACCCCTCCCGCGAGGGCGAGGCCAAGGCGGGCCTGGTGGCCGGCCTGCTGGGCGGTTTCGACGAGCGCGTGGTCGACCTCGTGTCCGGGCTCGCCCGGGCGCGCTGGGCGAGCGACGCCGACCTCACGGACGCCGTCGAGCGCCTCGGCGTGGACGCCGTCCTGGCTTCCGCCGAGGCGCGCGGCACGCTGGAGACGGTCGAGGACGAGCTGTTCCGGCTCAGCCGGTCGCTCGTCGGGCAGCGGGAGGCCAAGCAGGTCCTCTCGGACGCCTCGACGGCTCCGGAGCGCCGGGTGGCGCTCGTGGACGCACTGGTCGGTGGCAAGGTCGACACCGTGACCCAGCGCCTGGCACAGCGCGCGACGTCGTCGCTGCGTGGTCGCCGGTTCGTGCAGACGATCGGCTGGTTCGGCGAGGTCGCGGCGGAGCGCCGCCAGCGCCTGGTCGCCGCCGTGACGAGCGCGACGATGCTCACCCGCGAGCAGGAGGAGCGCCTCGGCGCGATCCTCGAGCGCTCGTACGGGAAGCCCGTGCAGCTGAACGTCACCGTGGACCCGACCGTCGTCGGCGGCCTGCGCATCCAGGTCGGCGCGGACGTCGTCGACTCCACCGTCCTGTCGCGCCTTGCTGACGCCTCGCGTCGTCTGGCCGGCTGAAAACGTGAACAAGAACCTTCCGCCGCGGCTTTCGCGGCCACGACAGGAGAAGATCAATGGCTGAGCTGACGATCCGGCCGGACGAGGTCCGCGCCGCACTGGACAGCTTCGTGAAGGCCTACGAGCCCCAGGAAGCGGTCACCGAGGAGGTGGGCCGCGTCGCGTACGCCGCGGACGGCATCGCCCGCGTCGAGGGCCTCCCGGGCGTGATGGCCAACGAGCTGCTTCGCTTCGAGGACGGCACGCTCGGCCTCGCGCAGAACCTGGACGTCCGCGAGATCGGTGTGGTCGTCCTGGGCGAGTTCACTGGCATCGAGGAGGGCCAGGAGGTCCGCCGTACCGGTGAGGTGCTCTCGGTCCCCGTGGGCGAGGGCTACCTCGGCCGCGTGGTCGACCCGCTGGGTGCTCCCATCGACGGCCTGGGCGAGATCGCCACCGAGGGCACCCGTGCCCTGGAGCTCCAGGCGCCCGGCGTCATGCAGCGCAAGTCGGTGCACGAGCCGCTGCAGACCGGCATCAAGGCGATCGACTCGATGATCCCGATCGGCCGTGGTCAGCGTCAGCTGATCATCGGTGACCGCCAGACCGGCAAGACGGCGATCGCGGTCGACACGATCATCAACCAGAAGGCGAACTGGGAGACCGGCGACCCGAGCAAGCAGGTGCGCTGCATCTACGTCGCCATCGGCCAGAAGGGCTCGACCATCGCCTCCGTGCGTGGCGCCCTGGAGGAGGCCGGCGCGCTGGAGTACACGACGATCGTCGCGGCTCCCGCCTCCGACCCCGCCGGCTTCAAGTACCTGGCCCCGTACACCGGCTCGGCCATCGGCCAGCACTGGATGTACTCGGGCAAGCACGTCCTGATCATCTTCGACGACCTGTCGAAGCAGGCCGAGGCCTACCGCGCCGTGTCGCTGCTGCTGCGCCGCCCGCCGGGCCGCGAGGCCTACCCGGGTGACGTGTTCTACCTGCACTCCCGTCTGCTCGAGCGTTGTGCCAAGCTCTCGGACGACCTGGGCGCGGGCTCGATGACCGGTCTGCCGATCATCGAGACCAAGGCGAACGACGTCTCGGCGTACATCCCGACCAACGTCATCTCCATCACGGACGGCCAGATCTTCCTGCAGTCCGACCTGTTCAACGCCGACCAGCGCCCCGCAGTGGACGTCGGTATCTCCGTCTCCCGAGTCGGTGGTGACGCGCAGATCAAGGCGATGAAGAAGGTCTCCGGCACGCTGAAGCTGGAGCTGGCGCAGTTCCGCTCGCTCGAGGCGTTCGCGATGTTCGCGTCCGACCTCGACGCAGCCTCGCGTGCCCAGCTGCAGCGCGGCGCCGTCCTGACGGAGCTGCTCAAGCAGCCCCAGTACTCGCCGTACGCGGTCGAGGACCAGGTCGCGGCCGTCTGGGCCGGTACCAAGGGCAAGCTGGACGACGTCGCGGTCGAGGACGTCAAGCGGTTCGAGTCCGAGCTGCTGGACCACCTGCGCCGCAAGACGGACGTGCTCTCGACGATCCGCGAGACCGGCAAGCTGGAGTCCGACACGGAGGAGGCCCTCAGCGCCGCCGTGGACGACTTCCGTGCCGGTTTCCAGCGTGCCGACGGCACCGCGCTCGTCGGTGGTGAGGTCGAGGGTGGCCCCGTCGACGTCGAGCAGGCACAGGTCGTCGTCAAGAAGAAGGCCTGACCCGTGGCCGGTGGATCCCAGCGCGTCTATAAGGCACGGATCAAGTCGACGCAGTCGCTGAAGAAGATGTTCCGTGCGCAGGAGCTCATCGCCGCGTCCCGCATCGGCAAGGCCCGTGCGCGGACGGCGGCCGCGGCACCGTACGCGCAGGCGATCACCCGTGCGGTCTCGGCGGTCGCCACGCACACCGACATCGACCACCCGCTCACGCGGGAGGTCGCCGGCGCCAAGCGCGCCGCGGTGCTCGTGGTGTCGTCGGACCGTGGCATGGCGGGTTCCTACCCGGCGTCGATCGTCCGTGAGGCCGAGCGGCTGACCCAGCAGCTCGCGGCCGAGGGCAAGGAGGTTCTCCTCTACGTCACCGGCCGCCGGGCGATCTCGTACTACACGTTCCGCGGTCGGGAGACCGAGAGGACGTGGACCTACGGGTCGGAGCGTCCGTCGGCCGAGGTCGCCGAGGAGATCGGGCAGGCGCTGCTCGAGAAGTTCCTCGCGGACGAGTCCGAGGGCGGCGTGTCGGAGCTGCACGTGGTCTCCACGCAGTTCGTCAACATGGTGACGCAGCGTCCCCACGTGGTGCGGATGCTGCCGCTGGAGGTCGTCGAGGGCGTGGTGGAGGCGGACGAGCACGAGGTCCTGCCGCTCTACGACTTCGAGCCCTCCCCGGAGGCCGTGCTCGACGCACTGCTCCCGCGGTACGTGGACCAGCGCATCTACGCGGCGCTGCTCGACGCCGCCGCGTCGGAGCTGGCCGCCCGCCAGCGCGCCATGCACACGGCCACGGACAACGCCGAGGACCTGATCCGTACGTACACCCGACTGGCCAACCAGGCCCGCCAGGCCGACATCACCCAGGAGATCAGCGAGATCGTCTCCGGTGCCGACGCCCTGGCGTCCTGAACAGACCGAACAGACTCCCCGCCGGAGGACCCTCCGGCCCACCGAAGCGAGGCAAGTATGACCGCCACCACCGTGGAATCCACGGTCGAGCACACGAGCGGGCCCGGCACCGGCCGGGTCGCTCGGGTGATCGGCCCCGTCGTGGACATCGAGTTCCCCGAGGACGCGATCCCCGACATCTACAACGCGCTGACCGTCGAGATCGACCTGTCCGGCCAGGGCGAGGACGAGAACACGTTCACCCTGACCCTCGAGGTCGAGCAGCACCTGGGTGACTCCCTGGTGCGCGCCATCGCGCTCAAGCCGACCGACGGCCTGGTCCGCGGCGCCCTGGTCACCGACACCGGCTCGCCCATCAGCGTGCCCGTCGGCGACGTCACCAAGGGCAAGGTCTTCAACGTCACCGGCGAGGTCCTGAACCTCGAGGAGGGCGAGAAGTTCGAGGTCACCGAGCGCTGGCCGATCCACCGCAAGCCCCCGGCCTTCGACCAGCTCGAGTCGAAGACCACGATGTTCGAGACGGGCATCAAGTCCATCGACCTGCTGACCCCGTACGTCCAGGGTGGCAAGATCGGTCTCTTCGGTGGTGCGGGCGTCGGCAAGACGGTCCTCATCCAGGAGATGATCCAGCGTGTGGCCCAGGACCACGGTGGTGTGTCCGTGTTCGCCGGTGTCGGCGAGCGCACCCGTGAGGGCAACGACCTGATCGCCGAGATGGACGAGGCGGGTGTCTTCGACAAGACGGCCCTCGTCTTCGGCCAGATGGACGAGCCGCCGGGCACGCGTCTGCGCGTGGCCCTGTCGGCCCTGACCATGGCGGAGTACTTCCGTGACGTGCAGCAGCAGGACGTGCTGCTGTTCATCGACAACATCTTCCGCTTCACGCAGGCCGGTTCCGAGGTCTCCACGCTGCTCGGCCGTATGCCGTCCGCCGTGGGCTACCAGCCGAACCTGGCCGACGAGATGGGCCTCCTCCAGGAGCGCATCACCTCGACGCGTGGTCACTCCATCACGTCGCTGCAGGCCATCTACGTGCCGGCTGACGACTACACCGACCCGGCCCCGGCCACGACGTTCGCCCACCTGGACGCGACGACCGAGCTCTCCCGTGAGATCGCGTCGAAGGGTCTGTACCCGGCGATCGACCCGCTGGCCTCCACCTCGCGCATCCTGGACCCCCGTTACGTGGGCCAGGAGCACTACGATGTGGCCACCGAGGTGAAGTCGATCCTGCAGCGCAACAAGGAGCTCCAGGACATCATCGCCATCCTCGGTGTGGACGAGCTCTCGGAGGAGGACAAGACGGTCGTCGCGCGTGCGCGTCGTATCCAGCAGTTCCTCTCCCAGAACACCTACATGGCCGAGAAGTTCACGGGTGTGGTGGGCTCGACGGTGCCGCTGTCGGAGACCATCGAGGCGTTCAAGAAGATCTGCGCCGGCGAGTTCGACCACATCGCCGAGCAGGCCTTCTACAACATCGGTGGCCTCGAGATGCTCGAGGAGAACTGGGCACGGATCCAGAAGGAGTACGGGGCCTGAGGTCTCGTACGTCCCCCCGTGCGTGATGCCGCCCCGCCGGACCCCTTAGACTCGGGCAACCCGGCAGGGGCGGCAGCACGCCCGCTACATCGGAAGGAGCTCTCGTGGCAGAGCTGAGCGTGGACCTCGTGTCCCTGGACCGCAAGGTCTGGAGCGGTGCGGCGACCCAGGTGAGCGCGCCGTCTGCGGACGGCCAGATCGGCATCCTGGCGAACCACACGCCGCTGCTGGCCGTGCTTCGCCCCGGCACGATCAAGGTGGAGACGGCGTCGGGCCCGGCCGTGGAGGCCACGGTCACCGGCGGCTTCATGTCCGTGGACAACAACCTCGTCACCCTCGTGGTCGACGAGATCTCCCTGGTCTGAGGGAGAGCGCGCGTGCCCGGCGTCGTATGGATCGCGATAGCGGTACTGGGGGCGCTCGCGCTCGTGATCGCGGCCGGGATCTCCCGGCTGCGGACCCTCTCCAGGAGGGTCGGATCGTTCGACTGCAGTGCCAGGGCGACCGGTAACCCCGAGGGTTCCTGGACGCCGGGCATCGCGCAGTACGCGGTGGGCCGGATCGAGTGGTGGCGGTGCTGGTCGCTGTCACCCCGTCCGGCCCGCACGTGGTACCGGGAGCGGCTCACCGTCACGAGCCGCACCCCGCTCGACCCGGACGAGCGTGGTCAGGGCGACCACTATCTCGTCCAGTGCCGGTACGACGGGCTCGACTTCGAGCTCGACCTCGCTGCCGGCGACTACTTCGGCCTCGCCTCCTGGCTCGAGGCCGCCCCTCCCGGACGACAGGATCTGGTTCTCTGATGCGGCTGGTCGTGGCAGACTGCTCCGCCCTCTACACGGGCCGCCTGACCGCGATGCTCCCGCAGGCTACGCGGCTGCTCGTGGTCAAGGCTGACGGCAGCGTACTCATCCACTCCGACGGCGGCTCGTACAAGCCCCTCAACTGGATGAGCCCCCCGTGCACCCTGACGGTGCGCGAGCCCTCCGAGGAGGCCGCCGAGCGCGGCGTCACCGAGGTGTGGACCGTCCAGCACGCCAAGTCGGACGACCGGCTCGAGGTCGAGCTGTTCACCGTCCACAGCGACTCCAGCCACGACCTGGGCATCGACCCCGGCCTCGTGAAGGACGGCGTGGAGGCGCACCTGCAGGAGCTGCTCGCCGAGCAGATCGCGCTGCTGGGCGACGGGCACACGCTCGTGCGCCGCGAGTACCCCACGGCGATCGGCCCCGTCGACATCCTCGCGCGGGACGGCTCCGGCTCCACCGTCGCCGTGGAGATCAAGCGCCGCGGCGACATCGACGGCGTCGAGCAGCTCACGCGGTACCTGGAGCTGCTGAACCGCGACCCGCTGCTGGCCCCGGTCCGCGGCGTCTACGCGGCCCAGGAGATCAAGCCGCAGGCCCGGGTCCTCGCCAAGGACCGTGGCATCGCCACGCTCCTGCTCGACTACGACGCCATGCGTGGCGTCGACGACCCGACGACGCGCCTCTTCTAGCCCGCCGGGCCCTGCGCGGAGCGTCCCGCGGCAGAGCGCTGCCCGGCGGATGGCAGGATGTCGGCCATGAGCGAAGTGGTAGTCGTGCGCGGGCGGTTGGTCCTGGCATCTTCCGTGGTGGACGACGGCGTCGTGGTCACCTCGGGTGGACGGGTCGAGTTCGCCGGCTCCGTGGTCGACGCCCTTGAGGCCGGTCACGGCCCTGCCCTGGAGCAGGTGCCACCGGCGCCAGGCACGTACGTGCTGCCGGGCCTCGTCGACCTGCACAACCACGGCGGGGGCGGCGCGTCGTTCCCCGACGTGACGACGGCCGCCGAGGCGCTTCCGGGCGTGCTGGAGCACCGCCGGCACGGCACGACGACCCTGCTGGCGTCGCTCGTGACGGCCCAGCCCGAGGTGCTGGTGCAGCGGGCGGCGGTGCTGGCCGAGCTCGCGGAGGCCGGCGAGATCGAAGGGCTGCATGCGGAGGGGCCGTTCCTGTCCTACCGCCGCCGCGGCGCCCACAACCCGGCTGACCTGCAAGAAGGCAGCGTCGAGCTGGTGGCGGACATGGCGCGGGCGGCCCGCGGGTACCTGCGCACGATGACCGTCGCCCCCGAGGTGCCGGGCGTGACCGGGCCCGGCGGAGTCGCCGAGGCGCTGGTCGAGGCGGGCGTGCTGCCCTCGCTGGGCCACACCGACGGGACCACCGAGCAGGCCGAGGCGCTGATCGAGCAGGTCACCGCCGCGCTGGGCGCCCCCATGACCGCGACCCACCTGTTCAACGGCATGCGCCCCCTGCACCACCGGCAACCCGGCCCCATCGCGGCCTGCCTGGCGGCGGCGGCCCGCGGCGACATGATCGTCGAGCTCATCGGCGACGGTGTCCATCTCGACCCGGCCACGGTGCGCTCGGTGTTCGATATGGTCGGCGCGGACCAGGTGGTCCTGGTGACCGACGCGATGGCCGCGGCAGGCGTGGCGGACGGCAGGTACGAGCTGGGCCCGATGTCGGTGGTCGTGCACGAGGGCGTCGCCCGGATCCCGACGCCGCAGGCCGCTCCCGGCACGCCCGAGGAGGAGGGGCCGATCGCCGGTGGCACCGCCCACCTGGTCGACGTGGTGCGGTGCGCGGTGCGTGGCGGCGTCCCTCTGGTCGACGCCGTGCGGTCCGCGACGGCGGTGCCGGCCCGGGTACTGGGCCTGGCCGGCGAGGTCGGGGCACTGGTGCCCGGCGCGCGCGCCGACATCCTGGTGACGGACGACGACCTGCGGCCGCTGCGGGTGCTGCGCCATGGTGTCAACGTGGATGTCGCCGGGGCGTAACGAGCCGCTGTTAGCGTTCCCCGCATGACGCCCGAAGTTTTCCTGCCCGGCCAGACGGTGGTGCGCCGCGAGATCATGCGCGGCGAGCCCTGGATCGCGATCCCGCAGGTCTGCGTGCAGGACGACGGCGATCTGCTGGTCACCTACACGCCCGGCGGCACCCCGCTGGCCTATCCGGCCACCGGCACGTTCCCGGTGGGGGAGCACCCGTGGAAGACCGCCGGCAGCAGGAAGTGGCGCGGCCACGGCCGCCTCGAGCTGCACTGGACCGGGGTCGAGCATTCTCTCTTCCTGTTCTGGGACGGGCCCGAACGTGCGTTCCAGGGCTGGTACTTCAACCTGGAGGACGCGCCGCGCCGCACGCCGATGGGGTTCGACACGCTCGACCACGAGCTGGACGTCTGGTGGGCGGCCGACGCCGAGACCTACGAGTTCAAGGACGTCGTGGAGTTCGAGGAGACCGGCCCCGCCCGGTACCCCGGACGCATGCCGCAGATCCGCGCCGAGGGTGCCCGGATCGCCGGCTTGCTCGACGCCGGGAAGATCTGGTGGGACAAGTCCTGGGCGGACTGGACGCCCGATTCCTCGTGGGAGCCCCGGGACGTGCCGGCCGACTGGGAGAGCGTGGCGTTCGAGGCACGCTGAGCGCCGCGGGCGGGACACGCCGGACGCGCCGGTCCGTCGGGCGATACCGACCGAATTCCGGTGGCATACCGGGTTCTGGACGCTACGGTCGGATCGTGCCCTCTTCCGTACCGCCTGCCTCCGCCCCCGGACCCGACGCCGCGCCCGATGCCCTGCCCGCGCTCGCCACGCCGGCGCGGGCCTACCGGTCGGACCCCGGCTGGCCCGTGGTCACCGCGCGCCTCACCCTGCGCCCGGTCGCCCCGGACGACGCCGAGGCGTTCCTCGCCTGGCGGTCGAGCCCCGACGTCGTGCGGTACATGTACCAGCCGCCGTGGGACCGGGCCACGGCCCGGACGAAGCTCCGCACGTGGTCCAGCGCCCCGTTCGAGGAGGCCGGTGACGTGCAGGTGCTCGCCGTCGAGTCGGACGGCGAGGTGGTGGGCGAGACGATGCTCAAGTGGGCGGCCGCGCCCCGGCAGGCCGAGGTCGGCTACGCCCTGCACCCCGACGTGAGCGGGCACGGCCTGGCCACGGAGGCGGTCCGGGCCACGCTCCGGCTCGCGTTCGAGTCCTACGGCTTCCACCGCGTGTTCGCGCGCATCGACGAGGAGAATCTCGGCTCGGTCCGCGTGGCCCAGCGGCTCGGTATGCGGCAGGAGGCCCGCCTGGTCGAGAGCGATGTCCGCGACGGCGTGTGGTCCACCGAGCTGGTCTTCGCGATCCTCGACCGGGAGTTCGCGGAGCGCGAGCTCAGCTGACGGTCAGCTCGGCCCGCACCCGCAGGTCCCCGGCGGACGGCCCGGACGCCACCGTGTAGGTGCCCGGCTGCAGCACCATCGCGCCGTCGTGCCGCACGGCGAGGGCGCCCAGGTCCAGCGGGACCGGCACCTCGGCCGCCGCGCCCGGGGCGAGCCGCACCCGCGCGTACCCGAGCAGCTGCCGCCGGGCCGCGGGGACCGGCAGGTCGGGCGAGAGACCGTGCACGGCGACGAGCTCGTCCACCGGGCGCTCCCCGGTGTTGCGCACGGAGACGACGGCGCCGGGCCTGCCCGCTGCGCCCGCGCCGTCGACGCCCGGGTCGGATCGGACCAGCCGCAGGCCCTCGTAGCGGACCTCCGTGTAGCTCAGCCCGTGCCCGAACCAGAACGCGGGCTCCGTCGCCAGGTGCCGGTAGGTGATGCCCTGGCGAGCCACGTCGTAGTCGAACAGGTCGCCGGCCTGCGCCTCGTCCGCCGGCCACGTCTGGGCGAGCCGGCCGTACGGCTCCGTGTCCCCGGACAGCACGTCCACCAGGCCGTTGCCGGCCTCCTGCCCGCCGTGCGCCGCCCAGACGAGCGCGCCCGTCGGCGCGCCGGCCTCCCCGGCCCCCAGCACCCCCGGCCCCAGCACGTACGGGTAGGACGACGTCACCACCAGCACCGCCGCCGGGCACGCCTCGCGCGCCACGCGCCAGAGCTCCGCCATCGGCTCCGGCAGCGCGAGCGACGTCCGGTCCTCGGTCTCGCGCCCGCCCAGGTGCGGGTCGTTACCGACGGCCACGAGCACCACGTCCGCGGCTGCCGCGACGCGCGCGACCTCGGCCTGTCCCGAGGAGACGGTGCGCCAGACGAACCGCTCGGCGTCCGCGAGCCGTGTGGCCTCGGCCACCAGCAGTCCCGACCCCAGCTGCACCCGCAGCCACCGCCCGCTCGCCACGTGCAGCAGCGACCATGTGCCGTCCGCGTGGTGGTGACGGCGGAACGACTCCTGCACCACCCAGCCGCCCACCCGCTCGGCGTCGGCCCTGAGAATCCAGCCCGCGCCCGTCAGGAGCCGCCCCGAGGCGACCGACCGGAGGGTGAGCACCCCGTCGCCCCAGTCGGTCACGTCGAGGTGGGCCGCCGCACCGGCGTCGGCGGCCGAGACCGTCACCTCGCCCGCGCCGTCGACGCTCACGTACCGGCCGGACGACGTGGCGCGCAGTGCCACCCGGTCGGCGCCGTCGGCGACGTCCACGACGGCGTCGGGGTAGCGGGCCGCGACCGCGCGTGCGAGCGGGACGGCGTAGGGCGGGGTACCGGAGTACCAGTCGGTGAGCACCCGGTCGGCCAGCGGCCCGACGACGGCGACGCGCCCCGGCGCGCCCAGCGGCAGCGTCCCGTCGTTGCGCAGCAGCACCACGGACTTCGCCGCCGCCTCGCGTGCCAGGACCCGGTGTTCCGGCAGGTCGATCGCGTCGGCCCCGATGCCCGCGTACGGGTCGGCGGTGCCGTCCAGCTCGCCCGTGCGCAGGCGCAGCTCCAGCATGCGCAGTGCGGCGGTGTCGACGTCGTCCTGCGTCAGCAGCCCGGCTGCCAGCGCCTCGCGCAGCCGGTCCAGCGTGACCGACGGGTCGGTGTCGTTGTCGGTGAAGGAGTCCAGCCCCGCGCGCACGGCCGCCGCGTGCGCCTGCGCGTGGGAGGCGTACGCCCGCTGGATCGTCACCAGGAACGTGGGCGCGCCGGCGTCGGACACGACGGCGACGGAACCGGGCGCCCAGGAGCGCAGCTCGGCCAGCAGGTCGCCCGACGTGTGTGCGGGAACCCCGTTGACCAGGTTGTACGACGGCATCACCGCGCCGGCGACCCCTGCCTCGATCGGCCCGCGGAAGGCAGGGAGCTCGTACTCGTGCAGCGTCCGCTCGGACAGGTTGGACGACGTCGCCGAGCGGTCCGTCTCGTTGCCGTACCCGAGGAAGTGCTTGAGGGCCGGGACCGTCTTCCAGACCGTCGGGTGGTCCCCGCGCAGCCCGGCGCAGTACGCCGTCGCCAGGTGGGACACGAGGCGCGGCTCCTCGGCATACCCCTCCTCGCCGCGACCCCAGCCGGGGTGCCGCAGCGGGTTCACCACGGGCGCCCAGACGTTCAGGGAGACCGCCGGGTCGGCCGCGTGCTTGGCCCGCAGCTCGGTGGCGACCAGGTCGCCGAGCCGGCGGAGCAGGTCGGCGTCCCACGTGGCGCCCAGCCCGACCGGCTGCGGCAGCACGGTGGCGCGGCCGAGCCACGCGACGCCGTGCAGGGCCTCGGCGCCGGTGTGGAAGGCGGCGAGGCCGAGCCGCTCGATCGCGGGCTGGTGCTGGTGCAGCAGGCTCAGCCGCTCGTCGGGGGTGAGGCGGTCCAGCAGGTCGCGGGCCCGGTCGGCCAGGGCTGCGGCGGGGTCGCGGAACAGGGGCTGCGTCTGGTTCGGCACGTCGTCGTGCTCCCTTGGCATCGGGTCGGCCTTGCGGCGTCGGGCTTGCGGCGTCGGGTCGAAGAGTAGGGCAAACCCTCGAAACGGTTCAATGATCAATTGCCCAATTGGGGCGAATCATTGCCTCGTGTTCAAGGTTTGCCCTACTGTTCTGCCAACGATGTAGGTCGAAGCGCTTCGACGTCGAACCGCGTGATCCGCCATCGTGTCCGGGCACACAGACGTGCCGCGCTGTCCACAAAGGAGTGAAGAGCCATGACAGCACCTCACCTGGCCGGCGGGCTGAGCCGCCGGTCGTTCCTCGGTTTCCTCGCAGTCGGTGCCGGCGTCGTCGGTGTACCGTCCCTGCTCACGGCCTGTACCAGCGGCCCGGCGAGCACCGCGCAGGGTGGCGGCACCGTGAGCTCCGGCGTCCTGCCCACCTACGTGCCGGTCGAGTACGTCAAGCCCGACTTCCCCTCCGTGAACGGCTCCACGGCCGGCTACGCGTCCATCCCGGAGGGGCTCGTCACGGCCTTCGCGACGCCGCCCGGGTCGGGCGGCACCTACTCGGCCATGACGCCGCTGTGGAGCGCCATCCCGAAGACGTCGGGCAACCCCTACTTCGACGCGGTGAGCGAGGCGATGGGCACCACCGTCGAGTTCCAGATCTCCGACGGCAACACGTACGGCGACAAGCTCGCGGCCGTGCTCGCCTCGGCCAAGGACGTCCCCGACTGGGTGTGCGTGCCCACCTGGAACTTCCCGCCCCGGTTCGCCCAGGCCGTCGACGCGCTCTTCGAGGACCTCACGCCGTACCTGTCCGGCGACAACGTCAAGAAGTACAAGAACCTCGCCAACATCCCCACGGACGCCTGGCGCTTCGGCGTCTTCAACGACAAGCTCTACGGCCTGCCGTTCCCGGGCGAGCTGGTCCACCTCGCGACGTTCTACCGGGCCGACCTGCTCGCGGAGCTCGGCATCACCGAGCAGCCGAAGACCGCCGACGAGTTCATCGAGCTCGCCAAGGAGCTGACCGACCCGGGCAAGAAGCGCTGGGGCTCGGCCGACCAGTGGATCACGGCGAACATGATGTTCGCGGTGCCCCCGGAGAAGGGCTGGAAGCTGGCCGACGACGGCTCGTTGGTCAGCCGTGTCGAGTCCGAGGAGTACCGGGCGGCGCTGGACTGGCAGGCCCGGCTGTACAAGTCGGGCGCGGTGCACCCGACGGCCGTGGCCGACAAGCCCGAGGAGATGAAGCCCCTCTTCGAGTCGGGGGAGATCCTCATCGTCAACGACGGCGTGGGCGGCTGGCACGAGTCGCTCGGCCGGGTGCTCCCGAGCAACCCGGACTTCGACCCGCGGCCGTTCGACCCGTTCGCCCACGACGGCGGCACGCCGCGGATCTGGAAGGGCGCCCCGGCAGACATGTTCTCGTTCCTGAAGAAGCGGGACGACAAGGCGCAGATCGAGGAGCTGCTGGCCGCCGCCGACTTCCTCGCCTCGCCGTTCGGCACCACCGAGTTCCAGCTCGTCAACTTCGGCGTCGAGGGCGAGCACTACGAGATCGACGGCGACGGACTGCCCCGGGCGACGGACGCCGCGGCGGACGACGTCGCGCCGTCGTACATCTTCCTGGTGGACCCGCCCAAGGTGAACGCGCAGGTGCAGTTCGACGGCTACGTCGAGGCCTACTGCACGTGGATGGCGGACGCCTCCCAGTACGTCGAGGAGCCCCTCTTCTACGGCAAGCAGATCACCGAGCCGTCGCAGTTCGCGTCGCTCGGCACACCGTTCGTCGACCTGGAGAAGGACATCGCGCGCGGCCGCAAGACCCTCGCCGACCTGGATGACGCCGTGGAGACGTGGCGCAGCAGCGGCGGTGAGGAGCTGCGGGCGTTCTACCAGGGCATCCTGGACGAGCAGTGACCGCCGCCAGCTCGCCGCCGGGCGCCCCGCCCCGGCGCAGGATCCCCTGGACCGTCCGGGCCCGGCGCGACCGCACGCTGCTGATCATGGTGGCCCCGGCCGTGCTCCTGCTGGCGGTGTTCGCCTACGTGCCGATGCTCGGCAACGTGGTGGCCTGGCAGGACTACTCGCCGTACGTCGGCATCCGCGAGAGCCCGTTCATCGGGTGGGCCAACTTCGCGCGCGTCCTGACCAACCCGCTCTTCCTCGACGCCGTGGCGAACACGCTGGTCATCACCGCGGTCCAGCTCGTGTTCTTCTTCCCGGTGCCGATCGTGCTCGCGCTGCTCCTGAACAGCGTGCTGTCACCCGGGCTGCGCACGACCATCCAGTCGATCGTCTACCTGCCGCACTTCTTCTCCTGGGTGATCGTCGTGACGATCTTCCAGCAGATCTTCGGCGGGGCCGGGATGGTGGCGACCCGGCTGCGCGAGGCGGGGTACTCGGGCTTCGACCTGATGACCAACCCCGACACGTTCCTGCTGCTGCTGACCGCGCAGTCGGTCTGGAAGGACGCGGGCTGGGGCATCATCATCTTCCTCGCGGCGCTCGCGACCGTCGACCCGCAGCTCTACGAGGCGTCGGTGGTCGACGGCGCCGGCCGGTGGCGACGGATGTGGCACGTGACCCTGCCCGCGCTGCGGCCGGTGATCATCCTGCTGCTGATCCTGCGGCTGGGCGACGCGCTCACCGTCGGGTTCGAGCAGCTCATCCTCCAGCGCGGTGCCGTCGGCACCGACGTCGCGGAGGTGCTCGACACGTTCGTGTACTACCAGGGCGTCGTGAACGGCGACTGGGCCTTCGCGGCGGCCGCGGGGCTCGTCAAGG
Source organism: Promicromonospora kroppenstedtii (assembly GCF_044389675.1). Taxonomy (NCBI): domain Bacteria; kingdom Bacillati; phylum Actinomycetota; class Actinomycetes; order Micrococcales; family Promicromonosporaceae; genus Promicromonospora; species Promicromonospora kroppenstedtii. The sequence goes on from NZ_JBIRYI010000017.1 coordinate 95,299, forward strand.
GCCTGGTGTCGCTCGCCCTGGTGCTCGGGGCCAACAAGCTCGCCCACCTGGTGGGCGAGGCGGGGGTGTATCAGCGCGCATGAGTGCCGAGACCGACAACGAGAACGAGATCCGGACGACGCCGCCGGCACGGCGGGCGCCGTCGTCCACCACACCCGGGCCGGGCCGGGCCCGGCCGCCGGCGAGCGGCCCGAGCCGGTACCGCGCCCTGCTGCGCGGCCGGAACCGCCCGGTCTGGGAGGAGGACCCCAACCCGCTGGGCCTCCTGGTCAAGGGGGCCGCGCTGCTGCTCATCGTGGCCACGGTCGTCTACCCCCTGTACACGGTGGTGCTCACGAGCCTCTCCACCCAGGCGGACATCACCCGGTCCGGCGGCCTGGTCACGGTGCCGGGCGGTCTGACGTTCGCGGCCTACGAGCAGATCCTGTCCGGCGGGATCGTCACGCGGGCCACGATCGTGAGCATCGGCGTCACCGTGGTCGGCACCGTGCTCTCGACCACTGTGTCCGTGCTGGCGGCGTACGGCCTGAGCCGGCCGGGCTCCTTCGCCCACCGGCCCATCCTGTTCGTCTTCCTGATCACCATGTTCTTCGGCGCGGGAATGATCCCGACGTACCTGCTGGTGAGCAACCTGGGGCTGATCGACAGCTACTGGTCGCTCATCCTGCCGGGCGCCGTGAGCGCGTTCAACGTGCTCATCCTGCGGGCGTTCTTCATGGGCATCGACCGGTCGATCACGGACGCGGCCAAGATCGACGGCGCGGGGGACTGGCGCATCCTGGGACAGATCGTGCTGCCCATGTCGAAGGCCGTCGTGGCGGTCGTCGCGCTGTTCTACGGCGTCGGCTACTGGAACGCGTTCTTCAACGCCATGCTCTACATCAACGACAACGCGAAGTGGCCGCTGCAGCTCGTGCTGCGCTCCTACGTGCTGCAGGGCGTGACGCTGCCGGGCAGCGGCGTGGGGCAGGTCGACGTCGCCGACGGCGCCGTGACCGGGCTGCCGGTGAAGATGGCCGTGATGGTGCTGGCGATCGTGCCGATCCTGGTCGTGTACCCGCTGGTGCAGCGGCACTTCACGAAGGGCGTGATCTTCGGGGCCATCAAGGGATGAGCGGCGGCCCGCCCCCGCCGTCAGCCGACGTCGGCGGCAGGGCCGGGCGCCGAGCTGTCCCGCTCGGTCAGCACGGGGGCGAGCAGCCTCGTCTCGGACGGCTGCTCGCCCTCGAGGCGCGCCATCACCATGTCCACGGCCACCTTGCCGATGTCCTCGGCGGGCAGGTCGATGCTGGTCATCGGGATGCGCTGGGACAGCGCCACGTCCCGGGGGCAGACCGCCACCACGGACATGTCGGCGCCCACGACCAGGCCGCGCTCGGCGAGCCGGGCCAGCACGTGGGGGAGCGCGCCCTCGTTGTGCACCACGATGCCCGTGGTGTCCGGGGCGGTGGACAGCAGCGCGTCCACGGCCGCCGCGGCGCCCGCCGGCGACGAGTCGCAGGCCTCCACCTTGACCGTCACGCCCGAGCTGCGGGCCTGGTCGCGCAGGCCCCGCATCATCCGCTCGGCGTAGGACGTGTGCCGTCGCAGCACCTCGGGCGGCGAGCCGATGAGCGCGACGTCGGTGTGGCCCGCGTGCGCCAGGTGCCGCACGGCGAGCCGGCCCGCCGCCTCGAAGTCGAGGTCCACGCAGCTCAGCCCTTCCGGGTCCTGCGGCAGGCCGATGAGCACGGTGGGCTGCTTGGCGGCGGCTACCAGGGGCACGCGCGGGTCGTCGGCCTCGATGTCCATCATGACCAGGGCGTCCACCATCGAACCGCCGGTCACGCGGTCCAGGCCGCTCACGTCGTCCTGCGTGAGCAGCAGCACGTCGTGGTCGAAGTCTCGCGCCCGGGTGACGACGCCGGCCACGAACTGCATGATCACCGGCACGCTCACGCCCACGCGCAGCGGTGCCATGAGCGCTATGACGTTGGTCCGGGCGGAGGCCAGGGCCCGTGCGCCGGCGTGCGGCCGGTAGCCGAGCTTCTCGATCGCGCGCTCGACCCGGGCCCGGGTCGGCGCGGAGATGGGCCGCTTGCCGGACAGCACGTACGACACGGTCGAGGTCGAGACCCCCGCCGTCCTCGCGACGTCGTCGATCGTAGCCACGGTGCTCCATTCGCGTCGGTACCGGTCATCTGTCCGGGTGAGTGTGCCTGGTCCCGGTGCAGGTCGTGCCGTGCCGGGCACACCAGTGTGCCGCATGTTGGGGAAGCGCTTCGACAGAAGAGTAGCTGCCTCGACCGAAAATGCTACTGGACATTAGCGAGGGCCTGGGGCTAGCGTGTTGAACCGCTTCGACGATCCGGACGCGGGAGTCCGGGCCCGACCAAGGAGATGCAATGAAGCACAAGCGGACGATGACGGCCGTGGCGGCGGCGATGGCCGGCGCCCTGGCACTGACCGGTTGCACCGGCCAGGGCGGCGCCGGCGGTGGCGACACCGACGACAGCACGCTCACCATCTGGCACTACGAGAACGAGGACTCGGCGATGGGCAAGGCCTGGGCCAAGGCCATCGAGATCTTCGAGGAGGAGAACCCCGACGTCACGGTCGACGTCGAGAAGCAGACGTTCGAGCAGATCCAGAAGAACGCCAAGATCGTGCTCACGGGCGACGACGTGCCCGACGTCATGGAGTTCAACAAGGGCAACGCGACCGCGGGCCAGCTCGCGGCGCAGGGCCTGCTCGCCCCGCTGACCGACGCCGCCACCGAGCGCGGCTGGGACGAGAAGCTGTCCGGCTCGCTCGCCACCACGGCCACCTACGACGAGCAGGGCCTGATGGGCTCCGGCGAGTGGTACGGCGTGCCGAACTACGGCGAGTTCGTGGGCGTCTACTACAACAAGGAGATGCTGGCCGACCTCGGGCTCGAGGTGCCGACCACCCTCGACGAGTTCGAGGACGTGCTGGCCGCCTTCAAGAAGGAGGGCATCACGCCCCTGGCCGAGGCCGGCGCCGAGTACCCGCTGGGCCAGCTCTGGTACGAGCTCGTGCTCGCCTACGGCGACCGTGCGCTGGTCGACGACTACCAGCTCTTCGCGAACGACGTCGACTTCCACAACGAGGCGATGACGAAGGCCACCGAGAAGCTCGACGAGTGGATCGACAAGGGCTACATCGCCTCCGACTCCGCGGCCCTCACGGCCGAGGACATGGGCGTCTCGTTCATCGACGGCACCTACCCGCTCATGGTCAGCGGCTCCTGGTGGTTCGGCCGCCTCGCCGCCGAGACCGAGGCCGACTGGGGCCAGTTCAACTTCCCGGGCAACACGCTGCACACCGGCTCGTCCGGAAACCTGTGGGTGGTCCCCGCGAACGCCGACTCCCCGAGCCTGGCCGAGGAGTTCATCGACATCACGCTGCGTCCCGAGGTGCAGAACGTGCTGGCCACCGAGGGCGGCCTGCCCGTGGCGGGCGACCCCTCGGTGATCGAGGACGAGCGCACCCGCGAGCTGACCGAGAACTTCCAGGCGATCCTCGACGAGGACGGCCTCGCGTACTACCCCGACTGGCCCGTGGCCGGCTACTACGACGTGCTCGTCAGCGAGCTGCAGTCCCTGGTCAACCGGTCCAAGACGCCGGACGAGGTGCTCGACGGGCTGCAGAGCTCGTACGACGAGGGCAAGGCCGACCTGCTCGATGGCTGACACCGCCCTGACCGAACGGCGCTCGCGGGCGGACGACCGCCCGCGAGCGTCGCGCGGGACGCGCCGTCGTCGGCCGCAGTGGGTGGGGTACCTGCCCTACCTGCTGCCCGGCGCGGTCGCGTTCGGCGTCGTGATCGGTTACCCGCTGCTGACCAACGTGTACTTCAGCCTGTTCAAGTGGCGCGGCGGCATGGCGCCGCTGCGGTGGAACGGGCTGGGCAACTACGTGGACCTGCTGGGCGACGACAAGTTCTGGACGTCGTTCGGCAACTCGCTCGCGATGATCGTCGCGATGGTGCTGGTGCCCACGCTGCTGGGCCTGGTCCTCGCGGCGGTGCTCTTCGACTACCTCGGGCGGCGGTTCGGGGAGCGCGTCTCGTCGGTGCTGCGCGCCACGTACTACCTGCCGCAGATCCTGCCCGTCGCCGTGGCGGGCGTGCTGTGGAACTGGATCCTGAACTCCCAGACCGGCGCCCTGAACGTGATCCTGCGCGGGCTGGGCGTCGAGACGCCGCCCAACTGGCTCGGTGACCCCTCGACGGCCCTGCCGTCGGTGATGCTCGTGCTGATCTGGGTGCAGATGGGCTACCCGGTGGTCATCTTCATGGCGGCCCTGCAGCGCGTGGACCCGGAGCTCTACGAGGCGGCCGAGCTCGACGGCGCCGGCTGGTGGGACCGGTTCCGGGCCATCACCGTGCCCCAGATCCGCCCCGAGACGTTCGTGGTGACCCTGACCTGCACCGTCGCGGCCCTGAAGGTGTTCGGGCCCATCTACGTGCTCACGCGCGGCGGGCCCGAGAGCTCGACCCTCGTGCCGAGCTACTACTCGTACCTGAACTTCTTCGACAAGTCCCAGGTCGGCTACGGGTCCGCTATCGCCACCGTGCTCACGCTCGTGATCGTGGCCGTGGCACTGATCATCCTCGGCCTGCAGAACCGGGCCGAACGACGTGAGAGGGAGGGGGTCTGACATGGCCGCCGTCGCAACGGACCCGCGGCCCGCGCAGGTGCGGGCCACCGCCGTCGACTCCCGGTACCGCCGGGGTGCCGGCCGCTGGCTCGTCCTGGCCGCCGCGGTCCTCGTGGGGCTCGCGGTGCTCGCACCGTTCGGGATCATGCTGCTCAACGCCTTCAAGTCGCCGCAGGACTACGCGGCGAACGGGCCGCTGTCCCTGCCGTCGTCGCTCTACCTGGACGGCGTGGTCGCCTTCTGGGAGCGCACCGACTTCCCGGTCAAGCTGTGGAACTCCGTGTTCATCTCGGCCCTCGTGGCCGTGGGCGGCGCGCTGCTGTCGCTGCTGAACGCGTACGCGATCGGCATCGGCCGGGTGAAGGGGCGGCTGTGGATCATCGCGCTGTTCCTGCTGGCGAACATGCTGCCGCAGGAGGCGCTGATCTACCCGCTGTTCACGATGGCGCAGTCGGTGGGTCTGTCGAACTCGCAGTGGTCGGTGATCATCATCTTCACCGTGATCCAGTCGGCGTTCGGCACCTACCTGCTCTCGTCCGTGCTCGGCACGTTCCCGCCCGCGCTGCTGGAGGCGGCCGCGCTGGACGGTGCCAGCCGCTGGCGCATCCTCTGGCAGGTCGTGTTCCCGATCGTGCGGCCCACGCTCTCGGTGCTGATGATCTTCTTCTTCATCTGGACCTGGAACGAGTTCTTCATCCCGCTGGTCATGCTCACCAGCAACGACACCCAGACCATCCCCATCGCCCTGGCCTCGCTGCAGGGCGACCGGATGATGGACGCGCCCACGATCAACGCGGGCTCGCTCGTGTCGCTGGTGCCGGCCGTCATCTTCTTCCTGATCTTCCAGCGCACCCTGACCCGGGGCGTGACCGCCGGGGCGGTCAAGTGACCCCGGTCCACCACACGGCCATCCAGAGACGAGTGAGGCCCAACCCATGAGATTCACCGACGGCTACTGGCAGCTGCGCCCCGGCGTCGAGGTGCTCCGTCCCCGCGACATCGACTCGGTCGAGGCGGGCGACGAGACGCTGACCGTCTACGCGCCCACCGCGCCGATCACCAAGCGCGGCGACACCCTGAACCGTCCGCTCGTGACCGTCACGTTCGACGCCCCGGCCGACGACGTCATCGGCGTGCGCATCGAGCACCACCAGGGCCGCCGCGACCCCGGGCCGCACTTCGCGGTCAACCGGGAGCCGGGCGTGGTCAAGGTCGTGACGCCCGCCGCTCCGGGTGAGGGCCCTGCCGAGCTCACCTCGGGCGGCCTCACGGCCCGCGTGTCGACGGACGGCGAGTGGCGGGTCGACTTCGTGGCCGGCGGCGAGGTGCTCACCACGTCGTCCGCCCGGAGCGTCGGGCTGGCCAGCACACCCGAGGGCGACTTCGTGCACGAGCAGCTCGGGCTGTCCGTGGGCGAGCACGTCTACGGCCTGGGCGAGCGGTTCGGCGCGTTCGTGAAGAACGGCCAGAGCGTCGACGTCTGGAACGAGGACGGCGGCACCGCGAGCGAGCAGGCCTACAAGAACGTGCCGTTCTACCTGACCGACCGCGGCTACGGCGTGTTCGTGGCCCATCCGGAGAAGGTCTCGTTCGAGGTGGGCTCCGAGGTGGTCAGCCGCACCCAGTTCTCCGTGCCGGGGCAGACGCTCCAGTACTACGTGATCCACGGGCCCACCCCGGCCGAGATCCTGCGCCGGTACACGGCGCTGACGGGGCGGCCCGCCGTCGTCCCCGCCTGGTCGTACGGCCTCTGGCTCTCCACGTCGTTCACCACCGACTACTCCGAGTCCACGGTCATGAGCTTCGTCGACGGCATGGCCGAGCGGGACATCCCGCTCTCCGTGTTCCACTTCGACTGCTTCTGGATGCGGCAGTTCCACTGGTGCGACTTCGTGTGGGACCCGGCCACGTTCCCGGACCCCGAGGGCATGCTGGAGCGGCTGCACGACCGCGGCCTGAAGGTCTGCGTGTGGATCAACCCGTACATCGCCCAGCGCTCCCACCTGTTCCGGGAGGGCGCGGAGAAGGGCTACCTGGTCACCACGGCGAACGGCGACGTCTGGCAGTGGGACAAGTGGCAGGCCGGCATGGCGCTGGTCGACTTCACCAACCCCGATGCCGCCGCCTGGTACCAGGACAAGCTGCGCGTGCTGCTGGACCAGGGCGTGGACTGCTTCAAGACCGACTTCGGCGAGCGCATCCCCACCGACGTCGTCTGGCACGACGGGTCCGACCCGCAGCGCATGCACAACTTCTACGCCTCGCTCTACAACAAGACGGTCTTCGACCTGCTGGAGGAGGAGCGCGGCACGGGCGAGGCCGTGCTGTTCGCGCGGTCGGCGACGGCGGGCACCCAGGCGTTCCCGGTCCACTGGGGCGGTGACTGCGAGTCCACGTTCGTGTCCATGGCGGAGTCCCTGCGCGGCGGCCTGTCGCTGTCGCTGTCCGGGTTCGGCTACTGGAGCCACGACATCGGCGGCTTCGAGGGCACGCCCGACCCGGCGGTGTTCAAGCGGTGGACGGCGTTCGGCCTGCTGTCCTCGCACTCCCGCCTGCACGGCTCCAGCTCGTACCGCGTGCCGTGGGCGTTCGACGACGAGGCGGTCGACGTCACGCGCAAGTTCACCCGCCTGAAGATGCGGCTCATGCCGTACCTCGGCGGGGCCGGCGCCGCGGCTGCCGGAGCGGGGCTCCCCGTGATGCGGCCCATGGTGCTGGAGTTCCCGGCCGACCGGACCGCGGCCACCGTCGACACGCAGTACATGCTGGGGTCGTCGCTGCTGGTCGCGCCCGTGTTCGGGGAGTCCCGCGCGGAGTACTACCTGCCCGAGGGGGAATGGACCCGCCTGGCGGAGGTGGCGGCGGACGGCCTCGCCGAGACCGTCAGCGGTTCGCGGTGGGTCACCGAGGAGCACGGCTTCGACACCCTGCCCGTGCTCGTGCGGCCCGGCACCGTGCTGCCCGTCGGGGCGCGCGACGACCGGCCCGACTATGCCTGGGCCGAGGGCGTGACGTTACGCTGCACCCGTCTGCCCGAAGGGTTCGACGAAGAGATCCTGGTCCCCGGTGGCACCGGCGCCCCGGCGACGTTCCGTGTGCGGTACGAGTCCGGCGTCGTGCACGTGACCAGTGCTGACGCTCCTGGCGAATGGAGCGTCGAGAACGATGGCAAGACCGTTCGGGCCACCGGCCCGGGAGAGGTGGCACTGTGAGTGCACGGAAGTTCCCCACTGATTTCCTCTGGGGATCGGCGACCGCGTCGTACCAGATCGAGGGTGGTGCGACCGAGGGCGGACGTGGTCCGTCCATCTGGGACACGTTCTCGCACACGCCGGGCCGGACGCTGAACGGTGACACGGGTGACGTCGCCGATGACCACTTCCACCGGTGGCAGGAGGACATCGAGCACATCAAGAACCTGGGCCTGGGCGCCTACCGGTTCTCGATCGCGTGGCCGCGGGTGCAGCCGGGCGGCTCCGGCGAGTTCAACGCCGAGGGCATCCGGTTCTACTCGGACCTCGTGGACGGTCTGATCGCCGCGGGCGTCAAGCCCGTCGTCACGCTCTACCACTGGGACCTCCCGCAGGAGCTGGAGGACGCCGGCGGCTGGACCAACCGCGAGACGGCGTACGCCTTCGCGAGGTACGCGCGGCGCATGGCCGAGGAGCTCGGCGACCGCATCGACGTCTGGACCACGCTCAACGAGCCGTGGTGCACGGCGTACCTGGGCTACGGCTCCGGCGTGCACGCCCCGGGTCGCACCGAGTCCCTGGCCGCGCTCCAGGCGGTGCATCACCTCAACCTGGCGCACGGTCTCGCCGTCCAGCAGATCCGCGAGGTGCTCGGCGACGCCGCCAAGACCTCGATCACACTGAACCTGCATGTCTTCCGGCCGGACGACCCGTCGTCCGAGGCCGACCAGGCCGCGGTCCGCCAGGTCGACGCGCTGGCCAACCGGGCGTTCCTCGGGCCGGTCCTGGAGGGCGCCTACCCGGCGGACCTGCTGGAGAACACGGCGTCGGTCACGGACTGGTCGTTCGTGCAGGACGGCGACCTCGAGATCACCAGGCAGCCGCTCGACGTGCTGGGCGTCAACTACTACTCGACCGCCCGCGTGCGGCACTTCTCGGGCGAGGGGGAGCGGCAGCAGGCCGACGGGCACAAGGATTCCGCCGGCACCCCGTGGATCGCGGCCGACGACGTCGAGTTCCTGCCGCAGCCCGGCCCCTACACGGCCATGGGCTGGAACATCGAGCCCGCCGGCCTCACTGACCTGCTGGTGTCGCTGCGCGACAGCTACCCCGACCAGCCGCTCATGGTCACCGAGAACGGCGCCGCGTTCGCGGACACCGTCGTGGTCGAGGACGGCGTGGCCCGCGTGCACGACGTCGAGCGTGTCTCGTACCTGCACGACCACGTCGAGGCCCTGGGCCTCGCGCGCGACAAGGGCGTGGACGTGCGCGGGTACTTCGCGTGGTCGCTGCTCGACAACTTCGAGTGGGCCTACGGGTACGAGCGCCGGTTCGGCATCATCCGCGTGGACTATGACACCCTGGAGCGCACGTGGAAGGACTCGGCGCACTGGTACCGCCGCCTGGCCACGAGCAACACGCTCCCTGCCACGTCGGACGCGCTTCCGATCGAGTGAACGTAGGGATCGTCGGTGCATGCGCCCTGTATGCGCCGACGATCCCTACGTTCGTATCGACGAGAGCGGGCGTCCGTGGTGACGCGCGCGGGACGGGATACCGTCTGGCCATGAACTCGCTCGGTGACGTCCTGACCGGCCTGCTGGAGCGGACCCGTGCGGCCCGCCGCGTGCCCGCCCTCTCCGCGGCCGTGGGCCGTGGCGGCGAGGTGGTGTGGGCCCGCGTGGCCGCCGCCCCATGGACCGCCGGGCCGACGACGGACGGGGCACCGGCGGACGGCGCACCGGCGGGCGGGCCGACGGCGGAGCACGCCTTCCGCATCGGGTCGATCACCAAGCCGATGATCGCCGTGGCCGTGCTGCGGCTCGTCTCCGAGGGCCACGCGGCGCTCGCGGACCCGATCGGGCGGCACCTGCCGGACGCACCGGCCCCCGACGCCACCATCAGGCACCTGCTGACGCACACCAGCGGCCTGCAGGCCGAGTTCCCGGGCCCGTGGTGGGAGCGGCACGGCGGGCCGACGTGGGACGAGCTGGCCGCCTCCGGCGTCGAGCAGCTCTGGGACCCGGGCGAGCAGTACCACTACAGCAACCCCGGGTTCGCGATGCTGGGCCGCCTGGTCGAGGTGGTCCGCGGGGCCTCGTGGGACAAGGTGCTGCGCGCCGAGCTGTGGGAGCCCCTGGGGATGACGGCCACCGGCCGGGTGCCCGTTGGCCCCCACGTCGACGGCTACGCCGTGCACCCGGACGCCGACCTGGTGCACCACGAGCCCGTCCCCGACTACCGCGCGGCGGGCCCTGCGGGCGAGGTGTGGTCCACGCCGTCGGACCTGGTGCGGTTCGGGATGTGGCTGGTCGGTCGCGAGGCGGACCGGGACGCCGGCGAGGCCGTGCTCCCGCTGGAGCTGCGCCGGCAGCTGGCGGTGCCGCGCGTGGTGGTCGACGACGCCGGGCCCGCCGGCGGCCCGTGGACCACCGCGCACGGCCTGGGGGTGCGCGTGCGCCAGGACGGCGCCGTCCGCACGGTCGGGCACGGCGGCTCCGTGCCGGGGTTCACCGCCGACCTGCGGGCGGACGTCACGACGGGCGCCGTGGTCGCGGTGTGCGGCTCGTCCACGGCCGGGTTCGGCGACGGCACGGAGCTGCTGGCGGCGTTCCAGGGCGACGGGGCGGCTGCGGCAGGGCCTGTGCCCGGCGAGCTCCGCACGGAACGGCAGAGGGGACCGGACGGGCTCGTACGGGCCGGGATCGCCGGGACCTGGTACTGGGGCCCGGTCCCGTTCGACGTGCGCGTCGACGCGGCGGGGCGGGTCGACCTGCGGTCGCGGAACAGCGGGGGCCGCGGCACGCTCTTCGACGTCGTCCCCGGTGGGGTCCATGGCGAGCTCCGTGGCGTCGACGGCGGGTACTGGCTGGGGGAGCGACTCCGGGTGGTCGAGGCGGACGGCGCGCCCGTCACGCTGGACGTCGGCACCTTCCACTTCACGCGGGCCCCGTACGACTCCGGCACCGCCGTGCCCGGAGGTGTGGACGGCGCCGGCTGGCACCGTCCCGGCCGGGCCGGGTAGGCGCTCCGGCGGGTCCGTACGGGGCCGGCCAGGGGACTCGCGGGCCCGTCCGGCGCGGGTGGCGGCGAGGTATTCCCAAGGACGGAGGTCCGTCGTGTGGCGAGCCCGACAAACTCCGCCCGCGGTGACACGCCGAAGGGGTGCGACACGCCGTGGACTCAGATATTTTTCTGGCCCCGGGAGGCCTTCGAGGTGCCCTTTCGGGCCGCCCCAGCGGCCCCTCCGACGGCGCCCCGTGAACCCGCGCGCGCGGCCTCCCAGGCGGTGTCAGAGGCTCGTGGCAGCATGGTCCATGAGCGTCACGAGCGTTCCCGGCGTAGTGCCTACCACGTCCCGAACCACTACATGTCGTGACCGAGCGAGTGTCAGACCCTAGGTGTAGTGTTTGGTGCAGCGGGAGACGCACACCCGCGAACAAAGCACACGGACGTAAGTTCACGGGTGTTCTTCGAGGTCAGAGGAGGCGGACATGAGCGTCACGGTCTACAGCAAGCCGGCATGCGTCCAGTGCGACGCGACGTACCGGGCACTGGATCGCAAGGGTGTCGAGTACACGGTCGTCGACATCACGCAGGACGCCGAGGCGCTGGAGATGGTCCGCGGCCTCGGTTACCTCCAGGCACCGGTCGTGGTGGCCGGTGACACCCACTGGTCGGGCTTTCGCCCCGACCAGATCAGCGCGGTCGCCGCGCTTCAGGCCGCTTCGGCCTGACCTGCACCACCGCTACGTCGGCAAGGAGGCGTGACGTGGGCTCTCTCGTCTACTTCTCCAGCGTGTCCGAGAACACGCACCGGTTCGTCGAGAAGCTCGCTCTCGACGAGCAGGGGATGTCCGTGCACCGGATCCCGCTCCGCCCGGCCGACGGCTTCCTGCGCGTGGACGAGCCCTACGTCCTCATGGCCCCCACCTACGGTGGCGGCAACGAGGGCGGGGCCGTCCCGCGCCAGGTGAGGAAGTTCCTCAACGACGAACACAACCGGTCGCTCATCCGCGGCGTCATCGCCGCGGGTAACACCAACTTCGGGGCTGCGTACTGCATTACCGGAGACATCATCGCCGCCAAGTGTGATGTCCCGTACCTGTATGCCTTCGAGCTCCTCGGAACTGCGCAGGACGTCACGCGCGTCCGCAACGGATTGGGACGATTTTGGCAGCAACAACCACTGAGCCTCAGCGCTTGATCGACGGCGGCTTGGCCGAAGGCCTGAGCGAGATCCCCCTGGAGTCTCTCCAGATGGACTACCACTCGCTCAACGCCATGCTGAACCTGTACGGGCCGGACGGGAAGATCCAGTTCGAGAAGGACCGCGAGGCGGCCCGCCAGTACTTCCTGCAGCACGTGAACCCGAACACCGTCGAGTTCGACACCCTCGAGGCCAAGCTCGAGCACCTCGTCGAGGCCAAGTACTACGACCCGACCGTGCTCGCCAAGTACTCGGGCTCGTTCGTCAAGGAGCTGTTCCAGCTCGCGTACTCGAAGAAGTTCCGCTTCGAGACGTTCCTCGGCGCCTTCAAGTACTACACGTCGTACACGCTCAAGACGTTCGACGGCAAGAAGTACCTGGAGCGCTTCGAGGACCGCGTCGCCATGGTCGCGCTCGGCCTGGCCGACGGCGTGGAGCAGACGGCCCGCGACATCGTCGAGGAGGTCATCTCCGGACGGTTCCAGCCGGCGACGCCGACCTTCCTCAACGTCGGCAAGGCGCAGCGCGGCGAGCCCGTGTCCTGCTTCCTGCTGCGCATCGAGGACAACATGGAGTCCATCGCGCGCGGCATCAACTCCGCACTGCAGCTCTCCAAGCGCGGCGGTGGCGTGGCGCTGCTCCTGAGCAACATCCGCGAGCACGGCGCGCCCATCAAGCACATCGAGAACCAGTCCTCGGGCGTCATCCCCGTGATGAAGCTCCTGGAGGACTCCTTCTCCTACGCGAACCAGCTCGGTGCGCGCCAGGGCGCCGGTGCCGTGTACCTGCACGCGCACCACCCCGACATCATGCGGTTCCTCGACACCAAGCGGGAGAACGCGGACGAGAAGATCCGCATCAAGACCCTCTCGCTCGGTGTGGTCATCCCGGACATCACGTTCGAGCTGGCCAAGAAGAACGCCGACATGCACCTCTTCAGCCCGTACGACGTCGAGCGGGTCTACGGCAAGCCGTTCGCGGACATCTCCATCTCGGAGAAGTACGACGAGCTCGTCGCCGACGACCGCATCCGCAAGACGACGATCAGCGCGCGCGACTTCTTCCAGACGCTCGCCGAGCTGCAGTTCGAGTCGGGCTACCCGTACATCATGTTCGAGGACACGGTGAACAAGGCGAACCCCATCAAGGGCCGCATCACCCACTCGAACCTGTGCTCCGAGATCCTGCAGGTCTCCACGCCGTCGACGTTCAACGAGGACCTCTCGTACGACGAGGTCGGGCGGGACATCTCCTGCAACCTGGGCTCGCTGAACATCGCCAAGGCGATGGACTCCCCGGACTTCGGCCGCACGATCGACACCGCGATCCGCGCGCTGACCGCGGTCAGCGACCAGACGTCGATCGAGTCCGTCCCGTCGATCAAGCTGGCGAACGAGCGGGGCCACGCGATCGGCCTGGGCCAGATGAACCTGCACGGCTACCTCGCCCGTGAGCGCATCTACTACGGCTCCGACGAGGGCATCGACTTCACGAACATCTACTTCTACACCGTGGCCTACCACGCGATCGCGGCGTCCAACCGCCTGTCGATCGAGCGCGGGCAGAAGTTCGGCGGGTTCGAGGACTCGAAGTACGCCACGGGCGAGTACTTCGACAAGTACGTCGAGCAGGAGTGGAAGCCGGCCACCGAGCGCGTCGCGCGTCTGTTCGCCGACGCCGAGGTGTCGATCCCGACGCAGGACGACTGGCGTGAGCTCAAGGCCTCGGTCATGGAGCACGGTCTGTACAACCAGAACCTCCAGGCCGTCCCGCCCACGGGTTCGATCAGCTACATCAACAACTCGACGTCGTCGATCCACCCGGTGCCGGCCAAGGTCGAGATCCGCAAGGAAGGCAAGCTCGGCCGCGTCTACTACCCGGCGCCGTACATGACGAACGACAACCTGGACTACTACCAGGACGCGTACGAGATCGGCTACGAGAAGATCATCGACACGTACGCCGCGGCGACGCAGCACGTGGACCAGGGCCTCTCGCTGACCCTGTTCTTCCCGGACACGGTGACCACGCGCGACGTCAACAAGGCGCAGATCTACGCGTGGCGCAAGGGCATCAAGACGCTCTACTACATCCGCCTGCGCCAGATGGCACTGGAGGGTACGGAGGTCGAGAACTGCGTCAGCTGCATGCTGTGACAGCAGCACGCTGACCGGTCAGCACCGCCAGGCTCATCCGCACCACCGCCGCTCCTGAAGGAACTCCCATGTCGCCAACTGGCAAGCTCAAGCTCATCGATCGCGTGACGGCGATCAACTGGAACCGCCTCGAGGACGAGAAGGACCTCGAGGTCTGGGACCGCCTGGTCGGTAACTTCTGGCTGCCCGAGAAGGTCCCGGTGTCCAACGACATCCAGTCGTGGAACACGCTCTCGGAGCACGAGAAGACCATGACGTCGCGGGTGTTCACCGGTCTGACCCTCCTGGACACCATCCAGGGCACGGTCGGCGCGGTGTCGCTGATCCCGGACGCGCTCACCCCGCACGAGGAGGCGGTGTACACCAACATCGCCTTCATGGAGAGCGTGCACGCGAAGAGCTACTCCTCGATCTTCTCCACGCTGCTGTCCACGCCGGAGATCGACGCCGCCTTCGAGTGGTCGGAGAGCAACGAGCACCTGCAGAAGAAGGCGGAGATCGTCCTCGACTACTACCGGGGCGACGACCCGCTGAAGCGCAAGGTCGCCTCGACGATGCTCGAGTCGTTCCTGTTCTACTCCGGCTTCTACGCGCCGATGTACTGGTCCTCGCGGGCGAAGCTCACGAACACGGCCGACCTGATCCGCCTGATCATCCGCGACGAGGCAGTGCACGGGTACTACATCGGCTACAAGTACCAGAAGGGCCTCGCGAAGCTCACGCAGCCCGAGCAGGACGAGCTCAAGGCGTACACGTTCGACCTGCTCTTCGAGCTGTACGAGAACGAGGTCGAGTACACCGACTCGCTCTACGGCGAGCTGGGGCTGACCGAGGACGTCAAGAAGTTCCTGCGCTACAACGGCAACAAGGCCCTCATGAACCTGGGCTACGAGGCGCTGTTCCCCAAGGAGGACACCGACGTCAACCCCGCGATCCTCGCGGCGCTGTCGCCGAACGCGGACGAGAACCACGACTTCTTCTCGGGGTCGGGATCGTCCTACGTGATCGGCAAGGCCGTGGAGACCGAGGACGACGACTGGGACTTCTGACCTTGCACGCTTGACCGGTCGCCCAGTGCGCCGAGCAAAGACCCGGAAACGCAAATTGCTGCGTTTTCGGGTCTTTGCGCTATTGCGGAAAAGCCATTTTTGTCCTCTCGCCCGGCCGATACCACGAGACCAAGTCGCGAGCAGGAAGAATATGGGTAGCGTCCACAGTATGGCACCTGTCGCCATCGATGCCCGAGGCATTTTGCTCTGTTTCAGGGAGGACGCTCGAGATGAATATCGCAGAGGATTACGACTGGGCCGGGGTACTGGGGACGATCGCCATCGTCCTCCTGATCCTGGTCGTCACGTGGATCGTCGCACGGCTGGTCAGATGGGCGGTCGCGAAGCTGGTCTCGCGCATCGGATTCCTGCGGCGCCAGGGAGCTGACGGCCGCGACGTCGGCACGTCGATCGGTCAGATCATCGCGCTCCTCATCTGGCTCTTCGGCTTGATCGCCGTGCTCCAGGTGCTTCACCTCGAACAGGTGCTGGGCCCGCTCCAGGGCATGCTCGAGACCATCCTCGGATACCTGCCGAACATTATTGGTGCGGCGGTCGTATTCTTCATCGGCTACCTCATTGCCAAGATCGTCAAGCAGATCATCGTGGCGGCGCTGGGCGCGGTCGACTTCGCACGTCTCTTCGGTCGGGCCAGGGCGGCGGCCAGCCGGGAGACGGGGGCGGAGCCGCAGGCGGGTGCTGAGTCCTACGACCCGGAAACCGGTCAGTACTCGACGCCCCCGGTCGACAACCAGGTCGAGGCCCGCGAGACGAATGCCCGCATCGCGTCGGTGATCGCCAACCTCGTCTTTGCCGTCATCGTGGTGGTCGTCGCCATCGCGGCGCTGCAGATTCTCGGCATCAGGTCGATCTCCGAGCCGGCCCAGGAGATGCTCACCCTGATCCTCGGGGCCATTCCGGCAATCATCGCGGCTCTGGTCATCCTGGGTATCGGTTACCTCATCGCGAGATTCGTCGCCGATCTCCTGGAGAGCGTGCTGCAGGGGGTCGGCACCGACCGTGTCATCCAGGAGGCCGGGATCACGACCGGCCGTACCAGCCCGTCGACCGTCATCGCCAAGATCGCGCAGGTCGCGATTCTCGTCTTCTTCGCGATCATGGCCGCGCAGCTGCTGAATTTCCCGGCCATCACCGACATCCTGAACGAGGTGCTCAAGCTGGCCGGGCGCGTGCTGTTCGGCGGTGCCATCATCGCGGCCGGGTTCTTCGTGGCCACCGTCATCAAGCGTGTGGTCGGTGAGGGCACCGCAGCCACGATTCTCAGGTACGGGACGATCATCCTGTTCGTGGCGATCGGCCTGCAGTACATGGGCCTTGCGGACTCGATCATCAACCTCGCCTTCGGCTCCATCGTCGTCGGTGCGGCGCTGGCCGCCGCCCTGGCATACGGGATGGGTGGTCGTGACGTGGCGCACCGATCGCTGGAGAGGCTGGAGCGCAGGATGGAAGCTTCGCCGACGCGGACCGCATCCACTCCGCAGACCCAGACACCCCAGACACCGCCGACGCCGCCGACGCCGCCGACGCCGCCGAGCGGTTCGGGGTACTAGGAGGCGCCTGTCGGCCTGTCGGGCGACACCTGAGCGGAGGACCGGAAGCGCCTGTCGGCGGTTCCGGTCCTCCTTCGCGTGCCGGCTCCCCAGGGCACCGGGAGGCGGGAGGCGGACGGCGGAGCCCCGTTCGGCGGGCGCGCACCCACACCCGGGGCTGGCCGGACGCAGGCACTCGTGCAGATCCGACGTGGTGAAATTGTGCCCATATGCGGTATTTGGCCGCTAGGGTCGTCACGGTCTCCGAAGTCTCGCCCTGCCCCTGGTGGAAAAGAACGATGACGAATCAGACTGCGGCTACGCATGCCCCACGTCCTGTGTTGTCCGGGTCACCACGATCCGGTGGTCTCCCGATGCGCTTGTTCGACCCTGTCGACGTCCCCCCGCTCGCCGACGTGCTCGCGGCGCGGGACATCGATGCCGCCTGGTCACAGCTGCGGCAGGACTGGGGAGAGGCTGCCCCGGTCGGCCTCGGCTCGGGCACGCGTGCCTGGCTCGTGAGCGGGTACCAGACCCTCGCCACGCTCGCCCGGGGCTCCGGAATGGTCACCACTGACACGGGCGTCTGGAACGGCGAGCCGAGCGGGCCGCTGCCGGCGTCCTTCCGGCCGTCCTTCGAGCACGGGGCGACGCGGCGGGTGGAGACGGCGTCGGGACCGGTGCATGCCCGGCTGCGGGGTCCGGTCGACGAGGTGCTCGAGGCGGTGGACGCGGCCGAGGTCGGCCGGATCACCCGGGACGTGTGCCAGGAGGTCGTCGACCAGCTGGTGGCCGGGGACGGCGCCGACCTGATACGTGACTACGTCGTGCCGGTGTCCCATCTCGCCTTCGGCGCGGTGCTCGGGCTGGACCCCAGGACCGGGCGCCAGGTGTTCGAGATCGCGGAGGACCTGGCTGCCGGGCGCGGGGACAGCGCCATCGTCGACGAGCTGAGCTTTCTGCTCGGCGGACAGGTCATGGGGCGCGACGCGAGCGGTGGCCTGACGCCGATCGGCCTGCTCGCGCAGCATTCGGGTTACGCGGGCACCGCCGAAGCCGTGACCGGGATGCTGTCCCTGGTCACGAGCGCGAGCCTGGGTGTGCAGGCGTGGCTGGGACAGGCGCTCCTCCTGGCCCTGAGCGACGAGGGCTTCCTCCGGCGGCTGGCCGGCGGGCGTCTCGGGACCGACGAGGCCCTGGACGAGGTCCTGTGGAACGCGTCGCCGGTGACGGTGCTGGTACCGAGGTTCGCCGTCAAGGAGG
Source organism: Promicromonospora kroppenstedtii (assembly GCF_044389675.1). Taxonomy (NCBI): domain Bacteria; kingdom Bacillati; phylum Actinomycetota; class Actinomycetes; order Micrococcales; family Promicromonosporaceae; genus Promicromonospora; species Promicromonospora kroppenstedtii. The sequence continues at coordinate 113,380 of NZ_JBIRYI010000017.1, forward strand.
GGCACCTGTTCGGCGACGACGCGTACGTCGAGCGGGGCGACGCCGTGCTGCTGGCGGTCGGGGCGGCGGCCTCGGACCCGAGGATCCGCGGCGACGCCTGGGACGGGCTGGGCAACCGGGCGCACCTGGCCTGGGGAGCGGGGGCGCACCGATGCCCGGCACCCCGCCAGGCGAGGCTGATCGTCCGGACCGCGGTCGAAACCCTGCTGCGGCAGCTCGAACCCGCGCTGGCGACCCACGCCGAGGAGATCCGCTGGGTCCCCGACCTGCGCTTCCGCCGCCCTGCCGCTCTGCCGGTGACCTTCCGCGCCACCAGCCCGTCGCCCTGGGCCGAGTGACCAGGCCCAGAGCGCGTCGCCGACCACGTCGCCCAGCGAGGCCCGTACCGAGCCCCGCACCCAGTACTTGTCCGAGTTCAACCCCCGAGCAATTCCCCCCTGGAGGATCTGTGAGTCGCACGCCCCGCATGACCCGCGCGCTGAACACCGTGCTGGGACCGATCGTGAAGGGGTACGAGGAACCTGACCGGTCCTGGGCCAAAGCGGTAGCGCAGGTCGAGAAGAAGGCGGGCACCGAGGATCGTCAGTTCGCGGACGACCTCGGCGTGATCGTGCGCGGCGCGGCCGAGATCCCCCGGCTGTCACCCCTGGGCTGGTCCCTCATCCTGGCCGACGTCAAGGCGCGGTACGTCAACCGGCTGCGGGTGAACCACCTGCTCGCGGAGCACCCGGAGATCGCCGACGAGCAGATCACGGCGCCGGTGATCGTCTGCGGGCTGCCGCGCACCGCGACGACGCTGGCCCACCGCGTCCTGTCCGCCTCGCCCGAGCACCGCGCACCGTTGCTGTGGGAGATGCAGAACACCGGCCTCGAGGACCCGCGGTCGGAGCAGAAGCTGATCAAGCAGATGGAGCAGGGCGCCGGGCTGATGGAGCGGTTCGCGCCGGACATCCCGCATATCCACCCCATCAACGTCGACCGGCCCGAGGAATCGATGTTCCTCCTGCCGCACGGCAGCCACTGGCCGGTCCTGCACGGCCTGATGCCGTCCTACAGCGCCTGGGCGGCCCAGCGCGACCAGACGGCCGACTACGAGTACCTCAAGTCGTGCCTGCAGGTCCTGCAGCACGGCCGGGCGACCAAGCGCTGGTTCCTGAAGTACCCGGCACATCTGGCCGACATGGACACGATCCTCAAGGTCTTCCCGGACGCCACGTTCGTGTGGACCCACCGCGACCCCGTCACCGTCATCGGATCGTTCTGCAGCCTGATGGAGACCTTCTGGGGGATGTACCAGCACGACACCGACCGCCAGGTGATCGGCCGGTTCGCCCTGGACCACCTGGTCGAGCAGGTGAACCGGGGCCTGGAGCTGCGCCGCAACCTGCCGCCCGCCTCGATCGTGGACGTGCCCTACCACAAGCTCAGCGCCGACCCCTTCACCGAGGTGCCTCGGCTGTACGCGGCGATCGGCGCCACCTGGACCACCCGTGACCAGGAGCACCTGGCCGACGTCGTGGCCAAGCCGAAGGGCACCCCGTCCCACCGGTACGACCTGTCGGACTACCTCGACCCCGCGGAGGTCGAGCAGACGTTCGGGCCGTACAACCGGCTGCTGGACCGCCTCGACCTCCGTGACGCGGAGCTCACCGTGGAGCTCTGACCAGCTCCTGGTGACGGGCGGGTCCCGACGTCAACGCGTCACGCCTCGATCGACCTCGCGCCCGTCACCGGGGGCTCGGCGGACCAGGGGAAGGTGATCCACAGATCGGTGTCCTTCCACGAGTAGTCCGGCTGGATGATGGTGCGCGGCTTGGTGAAGAGCACGGCTGAGCGCGCCTCGGCGCCCTTCTTCTCCAGCAGGTCCATGACCAGGGCGAGGGTTCGGCCGGAGTCGGCCACGTCGTCGACCACGAGCACCTTCGCACCCGGCAGGTCGGACGTGTCCATGAGGGGCGGCAGGACCCGCGGGTCCTCGAGCGTCTTACCGATGTCCGTGTAGAACTCGACGTTCAGCGTGCCCACGCCCTTGGTGCCGAGCGCGTAGGCCATGGCGCCACCCGGTACGAGTCCGCCGCGCGCGACGGCGATCACGACCTCGGGCACGAACCCGCTGTCCACCACCTTGTGGGCCAGGTCGCGCACCGCGACGGGGAAGGTCTCCCAGGTGAGCACCTCGCGCTCCGGAACGGGAGCGGACTCAGGGGCAGGCACGTCGGTCGAGGTCATGGGAAGACCCTACGAGACGTGGCGGGCACCCGGCTCGGGTACCCGCCACGTCTGTGCCGCCACCTGCGGCGATGCACACTGTGTGCGTTGGATCTCACGTCGGCCCGCGTGGGGCCGAGGAGGGTCAGGCCGCCTTGGCCTCGAGGATGTCGACCACGAACACCAGCGTCGAGTTCGCCGGGATCGCGCCGTTCTCCTGCTCGCCGTAGCCCTGGTCGGCCGGGACGACGAGCAGCACCTGGCTGCCCACCTTCTGGCCGGCGATGCCGTTGGTCCAGCCGGGGATCACGCCGTTCAGCGGGAACGACGTCGGCGTGCCGCGGCTCCACGAGGAGTCGAACGACGTGCCGTCGAGCAGGCAGCCCGCGTACTGGACGGTGACCGTCTGGTCCTTGGTCACCTCGGCGCCGTCGCCCTCGATCAGGGGCTGGACGACCAGCTCGGTGGGCTCCTCGTAGTTCTTGGGGATCGTCACGGTCGGCTGGCCGTCGTCGGCGAGCTCGACGGCGGGCAGACCCTCCTTGGGTGCCACCTCGGTGCCCTCGGCGCGGGTCGGGATCTCCTTGGCCTCGGTCACCTCGACCATCGTCACCTGGATGGTCTGGTCCATGGCGGTGCTGGCCATGAGGAGGCGCGTGCCGACCTTCTGGCCGATCAGGCGGTCGTTCAGGAGGTCGTACTGCGGGTCGCCGAGCGTGAACGACTCCGGCTTCTTGGTCTCCCAGGTCGAGCCGCTGGTCGAGCCGTCCTTGCCCGCGATGACCACGTAGTTGATGGTCACCTGGGCGCCCTCGGCGAGCTCCTCGCCGGTGCCCTCGTCCACGACGCGGGACGTCGGGGTCGTGACCTCGAGCGGCGCCTTGAACGTCACCTTCGGTTCCTTGCCGACCGGGCCCGAGACCTCGATCGCGTCGACCGCCTTGACGTCCTCCTCGGAGGGGCTGGGCGCGGGCGACGGCTCCGCGGCGGCCGTCACCTCGCAGACGTTGCCGGTGGAGGAGGAGGCGGCGGCGTTGCCGCTCCCGCCGTCGTCGCCGCTCGCGCAGCCGGTGAGCGCGATGGATGCCAGCGCGACGGCTGCCAGGCCGGCAGTAGTGCGGTGCTTCACGAGTAGTCCTTCGGTCGGTGTGCGCCTTGCTGGGGACCGCCACACTCTAGCGGGCGGAGATGAGTGCGGCTCCCAGGCGTTGTGGTGCGCGATGTGGGCTGTTCTTCGGCAGCCTTGAGCCATCCGCTCCGCCCTGCGGAACAATAGATGCCATGCCGTCGAACCGCCGCTCCAGCAAGCGTCCGTATGCCGCGGACCATGTCCCCCTCGACGTGGACCGGGCCACGGGCGGACGACGCAGCGAGTCGGCGGCCGACGGCGAGTGGGTGGTGCAGCGCATCCGGTCCTCCGACAAGACCTACGTCTGCCCGGCCTGCCGCCAGGAGGTCACCCCGGGGACACCGCACGTCGTCGCGTGGAAGACGGACGGGTTCGGCGGCGCCGAGGCCGGGCTGGACGCCCGGCGGCACTGGCACAACAGCTGCTGGCAGCGCCGCGCGAACCTGCGTTGAGCGTCCGGCCCGCCGCGCGACACGCCCAGCGCCGACGCGTCCTCCCGGACGCGGGAGGAGAATGGACCCGATGACCACTGAAGCGACGCCGGACGCGGCCTCCGGCCAGACCACCCACCAGATCCGCTCGCTCACCGTCCTGCCCGCGCAGCGGGAGGACGTCGAGCTGCACACCGCCGACGGCCTCACCCTCGTGGGCGAGCTCGCGCTGCCCGCGGACCGCGAACCCGTGGCCAGCCTGCTCACGCTCCACCCCCTGCCCACGCACGGCGGGTTCATGGACTCCCACGTGTACCGCAAGGCGGCCTGGCGCCTGCCCGCGCTGGCGGACCTCGCGGTGCTGCGGTTCAACACGCGGGGCACGTCCTCCCCGCGCGGCACGAGCGAGGGCGCGTTCGACGGCGGCGAGGCGGAGAAGTACGACGTCGGCGCGGCGATCGAGCTCGCCGAGTTCCGCGGGCTGCCCCGGCCGTGGCTGGTCGGCTGGTCGTTCGGCACGGAGCTGGTCCTCAAGCACGGCGCCGACCCGAGCATCGAGGGCGCGATCCTGCTGTCGCCGCCCCTGCACCGCGCGACCGACGAGGACCTGGACCGTTGGGCGGCGTTCGGCAAGCCGCTCGTCGTGCTGGTGCCCGAGCTCGACGACTACCTGCGTCCCGAGGAGGCCCGCCGCCGTTTCGCGCGTGTGCCGCAGGCCGAGGTGATCGGCGTCGACGGCGCGAAGCACCTCTGGGTCGGCGAACCCGCCGTCGCGCGCGCGCTGAACGAGATCGTGGGCCACGTCCTGCCGGACCACCCGCTCCCGCTGCCGACCCACTGGGACGGGCCTCTGGGCACCTCCTGAACGGTCGTACCCGAACCAGCACCCACCACAGGAGGACGACGATGACCTCGCGAGCCATCCGGAACCTGGCCACGTTCACGCTGCAGGACGGCGGCGGGGTGCCGCTCGTGCTGCTGCACGGCTTCCCGCTGGACCACCGCATGTGGGTGGCGTGCGCCGAGCACCTCCCGCCGGGCATCCGGGCCATCGGGGTCGACCTGCCCGGCGCCGGGCACAGCGACCTGGACGGGTTCCCGCCGAGCATCGAGCACATCGCCGATGCGGTGTACCGCACGATGACGGAGGCGGGGGAGGGCAACGCGATCATCGTCGGGCACTCGATGGGCGGGTATGTCGCGCTCGCGCTGGCCGAGCGGCATCCGGGGTTCGTGGCGGGCCTGGGCCTGGTGGACACGAAGTCGACCGCGGACACCGAGGAGGCGCGGGCCAAGCGTCTGCGGATCGCCGCCGCCGTCGACGCCAGCCAGACCGTCGACGCCGTGCTGGGCATGCCCGCCAACCTGGTCGGCGCCACGAGCACCGAGCACCGGCGCAACCTGTTCCCCCTGCTGGACTCCTGGATCCGGGCACAGTCACCCGCGGGCGTCGCCTGGTCGCAGCGCGCGATGGCGGCCCGCCCCGACCGGACCGCCGTGCTCGAGAGGCTGGACGCGCCGGTCGCCGTCGTGGTGGGCGCCGAGGACACCATCACGCCGCTGGCCGAGGCCGAGCACATGGTGCGGGCGGCCGGCTCGCCCGCAGGCCCCGCCATGGGTGACGCCGCGCTCACGCTGGTGCCGGGTACCGGGCACATGAGCGTCGTCGAGGACCCCCAGGCGGTCGCCGCCGCCCTCGGCCTGCTGCACACCCACGTCGTGGCCCACCACTGATCACCTGAGCACACAGGTCGGGGCGCGATCCACCGGGTGGTGGAACGCGCCCCGACCTGTGTCAGCGGGTGCGGGGACTACTTCGACGCGCCGGCCTTCTCGGCGACGGGGGCGTCCGCCTCCTCGCTCTCCGCGGGGGAGGACGCCGAGTCGGAAGCAGCGGCGCCGGCCTTCGTGCTGGCCTTGGTGCCCTTGACCGACGGGATCACGACGGTCGCGGTGCCGACGGGCACGGGCGTCGGGTTGCTCGGCGGGATCGACGCCGGCATCGAGGCGTCGGCGTCACCCGAGACGTCGGGCTCGGCCTCGGTGCCGTCGCCCACCACGGCGAAGCGCGCCTGCTGCGCGGGGGTGGCCCCCGCCATGCTCGCGGGCTTGGCCGCCGGAGCGGCCGGTGCGGCAGAGCCGGCCGGCGCGGCCGCCGGCGTGCCGAGCATGCCGCGCAGCTCCTCGAGGTAGGAGTTGATCGAGTCGTGCTGGCGCGTGAGGTCCTCGAGCTGGTGCTGAGCGGCGGACCGGCTCGACTCGGCCTCGGCGCGGGCGTCGTCGATCGTCTGCTCGGCGAACTCGCGGGCGTCGGCGACGATGCGGTCCGCGGACTTGCGTGCGTCGGCCACGAGGTCCTTGACGTAGACGTCGGACTCGGAACGGATCTTCTCCGACTGCTCGAGCGCCACGGCCACGCGCTTCTCGGCCTCGGCCGCGTGCTCCTCGGCCGTGCTGACCAGCTTGGCGGTCTCGGTCTTGGCCGTCTCGTGCCGCTCCGCCAGCTCCTTCTCCACCGCCTCCTTGCGGGTGGCGATGTCGAGCTCTGCCTGGGCGAGCGCCGCGCGTGCCTGCTCGCGCAGGTCCTCCATCTCGGTGGTGACGGCGTTCGACGCCTCGGCTGCCTGACGGCGGGCCTCGGACAGGATCTGCTCGGCCTCGGCGCGGGCGCTGGCGAGCATCGCGGACGAGTCGCGCTCGGCGGTCTCGCGCTGCTCGGTGGTCTCGGCGTTCACCTGGGCGCGGAGCTTGGCGGTGTCCCGCTCGGTGTTGACGCGGAGCTCCGTGGTCTCGCGCTCGACGGTGGAGCGCAGGGTGCCGAGCTCGCGCTCCAGGCTGGCCCGGCGCTCGCTCTCCTCGGCCTTGATCGCGCTGGCGATCTGCGCGGACTCCCGCTCGGCAGAGCCCACGAGCTCCTCGGCGCGGCGCTGGGCGGCGAGCAGGTGGCCCTCCGCCTCAGCGGCCATGGTGGTGCGGATCTCCTCGGCCTCGCGACGAGCGCTGGCGAGCATCTCGGCGACCTCGGACTCGGCGCGCGAGCGCACCTGCCCGCCCGACAGCTTGGCGCGCGCCATGATATCGGCGGCCTGCTGGTTGGCCTGGTTGATGATGTCGGTCGACTGGTCCTCGGCGGACCGCAGCAGGAGCTCGATGCGCGAACCCAGGCCGGCGTAGGACGGCTTCTCCGTCTCGCGCAGGTTGCGCTTGGCGTCGTTCAGGTCCTGCGTCAGCTGCATGGCGCGGCCGTCAGAGGCCTCGACCTGCCTGCGCGCCTCTTCGAGAGCGTGGTTCAGTCGGTCCAGGTGCGCGTGCACCTGGTCGCGGTCGTAACCACGCATGGCAGTCGGGAAGAGCGAGCGCTCGTCGGACACGGTGCAGACCTCCAGTGTCGGAACTTGGTGAGGCGCGGGTCAGGCTCCCCCCTGGGACGCCGTGTGTACGGCCCGTCCGGCGCCCAGAATACGTGCCTTCTGCGGATGTGGATACTCCGCAGTGGGATGCAATCTACGCAATGCGTGGAATACTGCCCGCTGGCCCGGGACCCCTGGACCGCCGTGGCGGTTCAGGCATACCTCGGTGAAGGAAGAGTGAGAGTCCCGGCCGAACCTCACAAGCACACCTGTCATTGGACAGTGCTCTGAGTTCGGTCCCTATGCTGGAACATCCACCTGATCGACGGGCACGCGCCCAAAATTTCGAAGGGAATCGGTGGTGCAAAGGTTTTTGGCGATCCTCCTGATCGTGGCCGGCCTCGGCGGGATCGGATTCGGGATCGCGACGGCAACCGTCCTGCGCGATTCCGACACTGTTGTCGCGACCGCGACCCCCAGCGGCGACGGAACCATGGTCGTGACCGAGCCCGGCGTCCTGGGCCTCGTCGACGACCAGGTGACCGTGAAGGCCACTGTTCCCGAGGGGCAGAAGGTCACGCTCGCGCTCGGGTCCGACGTCGACGTGCTCGGCTGGGTCGGTAGCGACCCCTACGACTCGGTGACCGGTCTGTCCTCGTGGGAGACGCTGAGCGTCGCCCCGGGCACGCCTGCCACCACCGACGACGAGGAGTCCGCGGAGCCGGCCGAGAAGCCGGCCAGCGGCCCGGACCCCGCCGGCTCCGACATGTGGATCACCGAGGTCAGCGGCGAGGGCACGGTCCAGATGCGCTGGACCGAGCAGCCCGGCCGCGTCGTGCTGCTGGCGGCGGGCGTCGGCAAGGGCGCCGAGGCGCCCACGCTCCAGCTCACCTGGCCCCGGCCCGTCAACACCCCGTACCTGTGGCCCGGCGTGCTCGGTGGCGGTTTCGCCCTGATCCTCGGCGTCTTCATGCTGCTCGGTGCCCGCCGCGGCAAGAAGAACGGCGGCAAGAAGGACGCTCCGTCCGCGGTCCGTACCCGCCAGTCGGGCTCCGAGCTGCCGCGCCGCGACGCGGTCTTCGGGGTGGACGGCGACGAGCAGGACCAGCACCCCGAGGAGCCGCGCGGCGGGTTCCCACCCGCGCTCGGCGCGCCCGACGGCGGCACGGCGGTCTTTCCGCCGGCGGGCCCGGAACGGCCGGGCCGCGGCCGCCCCGAGCGCGGCACGCCGCTGCCGGGCCGGCCCGAACCGGGTACGCCCGAGCCGGGTGCGTCCCCGCCCCAGGAGGACCGCACCCAGGCCTGGGGCGCGCCGGTGTCCGCGCCCGCCCCCTTCGGCGGCGCGGCACCGATCACGCCCGCCCCGGCCCCCGAGCCGGCACCAGCGCCCGAGCCGGCCGCCGCCCCGGCGGCGTCGATCCGCGGGATCCGCCGCAGCCGGCGGAGCCAGGCCCCGGGTGCTCCCGCGGCGGCCCCGGCCCAGCCGACGGCGCCCCCGTCGTTCGGCGGTGCCGTCCCCGAGCAGCCGCAGCCCGCCCCCGCGCGCGGCGAGGCCGCGGCAGCCGCCCAGGCCGCGCCCGCGCCGTCGGGCAAGCCGATGACCCGGCGCGAGATGCGCATGCGCGAGCAGGCGCAGCGCCGGGCGGCGACCGGCGCCATGCCGGCCGTGCCGGCCGCCGAGCCGGAACCCCAGCCCGAACCCGAGCAGGAGACCCCGAGCAGCCGCGCCGCGGCGTGGCGCCAGACCTGGGGTGTGACCGGGAGCGACGACGGAGGTAACAGATGAGACGCACCACGACCCGATCCATGGCCGTGGTAGCGACCGTGCTGGCAACCGGCCTGCTGGCCGGCTGCGCCGAGGAGCTTCCCGTACCCAAGCCCGAGGCGCCGGTCGCGGCGGCCGTCGTGACGCAGTCCCAGGAGCGCAAGATCCTGGACAAGGTGTCCGGCGTCGTCGAGGGCGTGACCAAGGCCAAGGAGGCGGACTCGCTGAGCGAGCGCCTGTCCGGGCCCGCGCTCAAGATCCGCGAGACCCAGCTCAAGGTGGCCGGAGCCCGCAAGGACGACGAGCCGCTGACGGACCTGAACATGGAGATGCAGCAGGTCATCCTGCCCTCCGACCAGGAGTGGCCGCGCAGCAGCTTCGCCATCACCGTGCAGCCCAAGGACCTCACCACGCCCGTGCTCATGGCGTTCGACCAGGCCAAGGCCCGCGAGCAGTACAAGCTCTGGGGCTGGGTCCGTCTGCTGCCGGGTGTGACCATGCCGCAGTTCGCGGAGGCCGACCTGGGCAGCGCCGCGGTGGCGGCGGACGACGAGAGCCTCAAGGAGACCCCCGAGACCGTCATCAAGCAGTACGCCTCGGTGCTGACGGTCGACAAGGACTCCAAGTACGCCGGCAACTTCGCCGACGACGACCTGCGCCAGTTCTTCCGGGACTACGGCAAGCTGCAGGTCGACGCGATCAACAAGGAAGACTGCAAGGGCGCCTTCGAGGTCGCGTACGAGCCCACCAAGGACCCGGTCAAGTCGGTGCGCACCGCTGACGGCGGCGCCCTCGTGATGGCGGCGATGATCAGCAAGGAGACCATCACCGCCAAGGAGGAGGGCTGCGAGATCGGCCCGCCGACCAAGACGACCCAGGCCCTGTGGGGCAACAAGGACGTGACCAACGTGGTCGAGGTCAACTACGAGGACATGGTGGCCATGTACGTGCCGCCGAAGGACTCGGAGGACCAGATCAGCCTGGTCGGCTACGAGCACGTGCCGTCGTCGGTCTCGAACGGCTGACGCTTTCGCTGACCCCTCGGTCAGCCCTGGCTAGGGTGGCCTCCGTGAATTCACGGAGGCCACTCTTTCCGCGTTCCGGGCTCGTCCCGGGCGGCGCCCTTGTCGTCACGTCACTCCTGCTCACGGGCTGCACCACCGAGCTCCCCGTCCCGGTAGCCGATGCCCCGGTGGCGGCGGCGGTCGTCAGCGAGACCCAGGAGCGCAAGATCCTGGAGCAGGTGACGGCGGTCGTCGACGGCGCGAAGGGCGACGAGGGCGCGCAGGCGCTGGAGGAGCGGCTGTCCGGTCCCGCGCTCGAGCTGCGCCGGGCCGAGCTGCGGATCGCCGCGTCCGGCGACGACAAGGCACTGGTCAGCCTGTCGCTGGCCGACCGGCAGCTGATCCTGCCGTCCGAGCAGGGCTGGCCGCGCAGCAGCTTCGTCATCACGGAGCAGCCCTCCGAGAAGGCCCCGCCGCTGCTCGCGGCGTTCGAGCAGCCCTCGGCCCGTGACCAGTACAAGATGTGGGGCTTCGTCTACCTGGCGCCCGGGGTGACCATGCCACAGTTCGCGGAGGCGAAGCTGGGCAGCCCGGCCGTCGCGGCGGACGACACGAGCCTCAAGATCTCGCCGCAGGACGTCGCGCAGCAGTACGCGTCGGTCCTGAGCATCGACGACCGGTCGAAGTACGCCGAGAGCTTCGGCGACGACGACCTGCGGCAGTACCTGCGAGACACCGGCGAGAGCTACCTCGCGGCGATCAAGAAGGAGGACAAGGAGGCCAAAGGCACGTTCGAGGTCGGGTACGAGCCGACGAAGGACCCGGTCAAGGCGGTCCGCACGGCCGACGGCGGCGCCGTGGTGCTGGCGGCGCTGGCGAGCCAGGAGACCCTGAAGGCGGAGAAGGGGTGGCGGCTGACCCCGAGCACGCCGTCGGCCAAGGCGCTGTGGGGCAACGCCAAGGGCACCGCGGTGATGAAGGTCGTCTACCGCGACCTCGTCGCGCTGTACGTGCCCCCCGCCGGCTCGCCGGACCAGGTCACCCTGCTGGGCTTCCACCGCGTGCCCACGTCCGTCTCGAACAAGTGACCCGCTGATCGCCCAGAGCGGAGTCGACGGGTATCGATCGCGTGGTTCATTAGGATTGCCCCCATGAGCAGTACGTCCCCCCAGCCCGGCCCCGCCCGGAGCGCGCAGCCCGAGTTCGCGGTGCGCGGCGCCGTCGACCTGTCCGCACTCAACCGTCCCCAGGCGCCGCCGCCCGGGCAGCCCGGCGGCGCACCCGAAGCCGGCGGGTTCGTGGTGGACGTCAGCGAGGCGAACTTCGAGCAGCTCGTCCGCGACTCGACCACCTACCCGGTGGTGATCCTGCTGTGGATCCCGACCGACCAGGCGAACGCCGAGCTGGGTGCCACCATGGGCCGCCTCGCGCAGGAGTACGCCGGCCGGTTCCTGCTGGGCCGCGTGGACGCGCAGGCCAACCCGCAGGTCGCCGCAGCGTTCCAGGTGCAGGGCGTGCCGACCGTCGTCGCCGTGCTGCAGGGTCAGCCCCTGCCCCTGTTCCAGGGCGCCGCCGACGAGCAGCAGATCCGCGGCGTGCTCGACCAGGTGCTGGCCGCCGCCGAGCAGAACGGCGTCACCGGCCTGGCCCCGGGCGGAGCCGCCCCTACGGGCGACGAGGCCGAGCCCGAGCCGGAGCAGCCGCTGCCCCCGCTGCACCAGGAGGCGTACGACGCGATCGAGCGCGACGACCTCGCGGGTGCCGCCGCGGCGTACGAGAAGGCCCTGCGCCAGGACCCGAAGGACACCGACGCCACCGCCGGCCTCGCCCAGGTGCACCTCATGCAGCGCACCCACGGCTCCGACCTCGCGGCCGTGCGCCAGGCCGCCGCGGCCGCGCCGTCCGACGTCGACGCGGCGCTCGCCGTCGCCGACATGGACATGCTGGGCGGCAAGGTGGACGACGCGTTCGCGCGCCTGCTCGACCTGCTGACCGAGACGGACGCCGACGGCAAGGAGAAGATCCGGGTGCGGCTGCTGGAGCTCTTCGAGGTGGCCGGCACCACGGACCCGCGCGTCAGCAAGGCCCGCAAGCGCCTGGCGATCAGCCTGTACTGACCGGGCACTCCGGTCGGCAGGGTCGGCAGTCTGGTCTGCCGATCACCCTCGAGGCCTGGGTTTCTTCGCTTTGAGGCGACTCAAAGCGAAGAAACCCAGGCCTCGAAAGAGTTTGGGCCGCTCCAGGAGGGCCGCTCCAGGAGGGCTACTCCGGGACCAGGACGAGGGCGCCCAGCGGCGGGATGCGCATCGGGGCCGACCACGCGCGGCCGTGGTGCGGGACCGGCTCGGCCTGGACGCTGCCCATGTTGCCGACGCCCGAGCCGCCGTAGACCGTCGCGTCGGTGTTGAGCACCTCGCGCCACACCGGGCCGCCCGCGGCCACCGGCTCGGCCAGGGTCGCGGCATCGGCCGGCGCGACCCGCATCGACGTCTCCGCGGGCTCGGCCGGCGGGAGGGTCCCGACAGGATCGACCACCGATCCGGGCTCGACCCCCGCAGCGCCACGGGTCCGGGGCACGTCCGGCAGCGGCAGCCGGTAGCCCTCGTGCGGCACGCCCGCGAAGTTCACGACCACCACCACCGGGTCCCCCGATCGGGACCGGCGCACGTACGCGAGTACGTTGTGGTCGGCGTCGTCGGACTCCAGCCACTCGAAGCCCGACGGGTCGAAGTCCAGCTCCCACAGCGCGGGCGTCGCACGGTACAGCGCGTTCAGGTCGCGGACCAGGTGCTGCACGCCCGAGTGCCCGGCGTCGGCGAGCAGGTCCCAGCGCAGGCCCTCGGACTCCGCCCACTCCGTGTCCTGCGCGAACTCGCAGCCCATGAACAGCAGCTGCTTGCCCGGGTGGGTCCACTGGTAGGCCAGGAACGAGCGCACGCCGGCGAGCTGCTGCCACCGGTCGCCGGGCATCTTGCGCAGCAGCGAACCCTTGCCGTGCACCACCTCGTCGTGGCTGATCGGCAGCACGAACTGCTCCGTGAACGCGTACACGAGCGAGAACGTGAGCTCGCCGTGGTGGTAGCGCCGGTTGTACGGGTCCTCCGCCAGGTAGCGCAGGGTGTCGTTCATCCAGCCCATGTTCCACTTCAGGCCGAAGCCCAGGCCGCCGCTCGACGTCGGCCCGGTGACCTGCGGGAACGCCGTCGACTCCTCAGCGATCATCATGACGCCGGGCGTGCGGCGGTAGGCGGTCGCGTTCGCCTCCTGGAGGAACGCGATGGCCTCCAGGTTCTCCCGGCCGCCGTGCACGTTGGGCGTCCACTCGCCGTCCTTGCGCGAGTAGTCGAGGTAGAGCATCGAGGCGACGGCGTCCACCCGCAGGGCGTCGACGTGGAACTCCTCGAACCAGTACGTCGCGTTGGCGACCAGGAAGTTGCGCACCTCCCGGCGGCCGAAGTCGAAGATCAGCGTGCCCCAGTCCTGCTGCTCGCCGCGCCGCGGGTCCGGGTGCTCGTACAGGGGCGTCCCGTCGAACCGGGCCAGGGCGAACTCGTCGCGCGGGAAGTGTGCGGGCACCCAGTCCAGCACGATGCCGATCCCGGCCTGGTGCAGCCGGTCCACCAGGTACCGGAAGTCGTCGGGCGAGCCGAACCGCGACGTCGGCGCGTAGTAGCTCGTGACCTGGTAGCCCCACGAGCCGCCGTACGGGTGCTCCGCCACGGGCAGCAGCTCCACGTGCGTGAAGCCCTGCTCGACGACGTAGTCGGTGAGCTGCTCGGCGAGCTCGCGGTAGCCGAGGCCCGGCCGCCAGGAGCCCAGGTGCACCTCGTACACGCTCAGCGGCGCGGAGTGCGGGTCGGACGCGGACCGGGCGGCCAGCCACGCCTCGTCGTGCCACGTGTGCTCCGAGGCGGTGACGACGCTGGCCGTGGCGGGCGGCTGTTCCGTCGCCTTGGCGAGCGGGTCGGCCTTGGCACGCCAGACGCCGTCGGCCCCCAGGATCTCGAACTTGTAGCGCAGCCCCGGGCCGACGTCGGGGACGAACAGCTCCCAGACGCCGGTGTGCCCGAGCGACCGCATCGGGTGCGTGCCGCCCCAGCCGTTGTGGTCGCCCACGAGCCGCACGCCGCGCGCGTTCGGGGCCCACACGGCGAAGGCGACGCCGGCGATGTCGCCGGCCCCGCTCGGGTACCGGTGCGGGTTGGCGCCGAGCACCTGCCAGAGCTGCTCGTGCCGCCCCTCGCCGATCAGGTGCAGGTCCACCTCGCCCAGCGTGGGCAGGAACCGGTACGGGTCGTCGGAGGTCCAGGTGTCCGTGCCGGACCGGGTGCGGATGCGGTAGTCCGGGGCGTGCCGCGACCCGTCCGCCTCCTCGGCGGCCGGGACGACGGCGGCCCACACGCCGGCCCCCTGATGGGTCGCCGCGACCTCCGCGCCGCCGTCGGCGCTCGCCGTGACGACGACCACCTCGTCGGCCAGCGGGCGCAGGGCGCGGACCACGGTCCACGGCCCGTCGAGCAGGTGGGGGCCGAGCACGGTGTGCGGGTCGTGGTGGGTTCCGGACGCGACGGCGGTCAGCGCCTCGAGGTCGACGTCGGGCAGGTCAGCCATGGGTTCACCTTTCCATGCCGGGTACGTGGCGTGCGACACGTAACGCGGACGGATCGCGCGTCGACCTGGTGTTCTGTTCACGCCACGAGCTTGCGACGTTTCAAACCGAGCACGGCGGGCAAAGGTTCGTGGGCTGAACAGAACGTCAGGTCGGGAGAGCCCGTCCAGGTTGCCAGCCGGAGCGGGTCAGGACTCGACCGATCCGCTCCGTCAGCCCCTGCGGCTGCCTGAGGTGCGCGCTACGAAAACGGAGGACGATCGTCCTGCCGCCCTCGAGCAGGTCGTTCTGGCGGACGGCGTCCCGGCCGAGCTGGTCGTCCGAGGAGTGAAAGGCACCGCCGTCGATCTCGGCGATCAGCCAGCGACCGTCGCCGAGGTGCCACACGAGATCGGCGCGTCCCAGGAACTTCCCCTCGCCGTCCCGGAACTCGCGCTGCAGGTCGTCCGGCGGGAAGCCGGCGTCGACGCACCGCAGCCGTGCCTCGGTCTCCAGGGGCGACTCGGCGCGCCCGTCGACGAGGTCGGCCCAGTGGAGCCGTGCGACCAGTCCTGCCCGACGCGCGAGCGCCCGCACCTCGACGAGGTCCTGCGCGCTGATGACCTTCTTGTTGAGCAGGCTGTCGGCGCACTGGACCCAGCTGTCTCGTGAGAGCGTCCGCATCGCCTGGACCAGGGCCAGAGGGGCACGAGCCGCATGGCGGCCGAGCACCTTGACCGCGTGACCGTGCAGGTCGACCTGGCGCACTCGCACGCCTGCTCGAGGGCGGGCGTACGTGCCGCCCGGCAGTGCTACCTCTGCGGTGAGCCGGCGGGGCAGCCCCTCGGCGCCGTGCATCATGAGCGCGATCTCGCCGACCGCCGCGGACCTGGGGTACGACTTCAGCGCGAGCCAGACGGTACGCCAACGTTCCTGGTCGAACTCGTGCATGGTGGCATCGCGTTCATGGGTGTCGTACACGCCGCGGGCCGGCCGCTTCCAGGTGCCCGCGGCGACGAGCCGACTGCGCCGGCTCGTCAGCACACCGTGCTCCTCGCACTGTGCTGCGGACACCAGGCCGCCCTGCCCACGGGCGACCTCGAGGAGAGGCGGGGGAAGGCCCGCTGCTGATCTCATCGCCCCATTGCAGCCGATGGCAGTTCTTGATGCTGCTTGTCCACAGGGCTCGCCGGGCCGCCCCGCGGGAGTTCTGTTCAGACCACGAGGTTGCAACGGTTCAAACCGGTGGATGCGGGCAGAGCCTCGTGGGCTGAACAGAACCTCAGGTGGTCGGGCTCATGAGCTGAGCACGCGCTCCACTGCGGCGAGCGGGATGTGCATCCACGCCGGGCGGTGCCGGAACTCGTAGACCACCTCGTACAGGGCCTTGTCCACGGTCAGGGCGCGCAGCATGAGCTCGGCGGTGCCGACGTCGAGTACGGTGCCGTGGGGTCCCGCTGCGCTCCGTTCCGGGTGGGTGCCTCGTTCCTCGGCCCCCACCCTGCTCTGCGCTTCGCGGTACCCCTCTCCTTCTTCTGGTCGGGGTCCCGCTGCGCTCTGTTCCGGGCGGGTGCCTCGTTCCTCGGCCCCCACCCTGCTCTGCGCTTCGCGGTACCCCTCGAGGAAGCTGATCTGGGCGTGCGACACCCACTGCGGGTCCGTGGCGCGGCCGACGGCGGCGGCGTAGTCCAGCGACCGGAGCAGCCCGGCCACGTCGCGCAGCGGCAGGTCGGGAGCGGTGCGCTCGGCGACCGGTCGCTGCGGCTCGCCCTCGAAGTCGAGCACCTTCCAGCCGCCCGGCGACCAGAGGGCCTGGCCCAGGTGCAGGTCGCCGTGGATCGCCTGCATCGCCACCACCCCGCCGCCGTCCACGACCGCCGACAGACGCGTGCTCAGGGAGTCGTACAGAGCGGTGACGCCCGCGCGGTGCGGGGCGAGGGCGGGGACGTCCGCGAAGGCCTCGGCGGCTCGGCGGCGCAGCACGCCCATGAAGCCCGCGGGCTCGAGCGCCGGGCCGGGGCCCAGCGCCTCGCGCAGGGCGGTGTGCAGGTGCGCGACGACGGCGCCGAGCTCCAGCGCGCGCTCCCCGAAGTCCTCGTCCCGCGCCGCGTAGGCGCAGGCCAGCTCGAACCCGTCGGTCGCCTCGTGCACGAGCTCGGAGAGCACGGCGAGGTGTGCGCGGGCCGGCGCCTCGCCGGCCGCCCCGGAATCCTCGGAATCCTCGGAATCCCCGGCAGTGCCAGGAGCCCCGGGACCGTCGGCCGGCAGCTCGACCGACCCGAGGTAGCGTGGCACTCCGTCCCAGCCGGCCCGGGTAAGAGCCGCCGGGATCACGACGTCGGGGTGCGGGCCGAGCGCCACGGTCCGCAGGATCTTCAGCATCCCGCCGCGGCCCGTCGCGTGCGGCAGGGCGGGCAGCACCACGGAGGTGTTCGACTGCTCGCCGGAGATGCGCCGCGCCCCGGCGAGCTCGGCGCAGTCCTCCGGCTCGCACGTGCCGGGCAGTGCCGCCGTGAAGTAGGCGTGCCACGCGACGGGGTGCACCCCGCCGTCGTGCACGGTGACCCTGCCCGACGCGGTGGTGACCGTGCCGATCAGCCCTGCCTCCTCGGTCTCGGCCGTGTCGGCCTCCGGCTCCGCGGTCGGGGTCAGCACCAGCGGGACCTGGATCACCAGCGACTCGTCGCCGGCGGCCAGGCCGGGCCCGGCCAGCCGCAGGAGCGCGACGACCACGTCGGCGACGCCCCCGAACGTGACCGTGAGCCACGGCTCGTGCGTGACCCCCTCGGCCGGCACCGGGTACCAGCGCTGCTGGGGCAGCCACTTGTCCAGCAGCCGCAGCACCTCGGGGGAGAGGTGCGCGGCTCCGGGGGAGACGTGGACGGGGGGTACCGGGCTCACACCGCTCGCGCCTGCCCTGCCGTGTCGTCCGGCGCGGCCGGTGCTCCGGCCGGCGTGGGCGGAGCGAGCACCAGCCAGTAGAAGTCGCGTGCGCCCCAGGTCATCGTCAGGATGCCGTCGTCGCCCACGCTCGGGAATCCGGCCCCGCCGAACACGTCGGTGAGCGTCCAGCCCGCGTACCCCGGGAGCTTGATCGTCGAGGACCGGGCGGTCGCCGAGAGGTTCGCGGCGATCAGCAGCGTCTCCTCGGAGGAGGAGCGCGTGAACGCCAGCACCGACTCGTCGTTGCAGTCCAGCGCCGTGAAGTCGCCCGTGCCGAACGTGGGGTGCAGCCGCCGGAAGGCCAGCATGTTGTGCATCCAGTGCAGCAGCGACGTCGGCTGCGCGAGCTGGGCCTCCACGTTGGTGTGCTGGTAGTGGTGCACCAGCGACTGGACCAGCGGCAGGTACAGCTTGCCGGGGTCGGCGGTGGAGAAGCCGGCGTTGCGGTCCGGCGTCCACTGCATCGGGGTGCGCACCGCGTCGCGGTCCGGCAGCCAGATGTTGTCGCCCATGCCGATCTCGTCGCCGTAGTAGAGGCACGGCGTGCCCGGCATCGACAGGAGCAGCGCGTTGGCCAGCTCGATCTCCTTGCGGGAGTTGTCGAGCAGTGGCGCCAGCCGCCGTCGGATGCCCACGTTCGCGCGCATCCGGGGGTCGGGGGCGTACCAGCCGTACATGCTGGCGCGCTCCTCGGTGGACACCATCTCCAGGGTGAGCTCGTCGTGGTTGCGCAGGAACGTGCTCCACTGCCCGCTCGCCGGGATGGCGGGCGTGTCCGCGAGGATCTCCAGGAGCTGGCGGGCCCGCTGGTCCCGGATCGCGTAGAAGATGCGCGGCATCACGGGGAAGTGGAAGCACATGTGGCACTCGGGGTCGTCATCCGTGCCGAAGTACTCCACGACGTCCGCGGGCCACTGGTTCGCCTCGGCCAGCATGATGCGGCCCGGGAACTCGGTGTCGATCATCCGCCGCACCCGGCGCAGGAACGCGTGGGTCTCGGGCAGGTTCTCGCAGTTGGTGCCCTCGGACTCGAACAGGTACGGCACGGCGTCGAGCCGGAACCCGTCCACCCCGAGCTGCAGCCAGAACCGGGCGACGTCGAGCATGGCCTCGACGACGCGCGGGTTCTCGAAGTTGAGGTCGGGCTGGTGGCTGAAGAACCGGTGCCAGAAGTACTGCCGGCGGACCGGGTCGAACGTCCAGTTCGACGTCTCGGTGTCCACGAAGATGATGCGCGCGTCCTGATACTGCGTGGCGTCGTCGCTCCATACGTAGAAGTCGCCGTAGGGGCCGTCCGGGTCGGCACGGGACGCCTGGAACCACGGGTGCGCGTCGCTGGTGTGGTTCATGACCAGGTCGATCACCACGCGGATGCCGCGCTCGTGCGCGGCGGCGACCAGGTCGCTGAAGTCCGCCATCGTGCCGAACTGCGGCGAGACGGCGGTGAAGTCCGCGACGTCGTACCCGCCGTCGCGCAGCGGGGACGGGAAGAACGGCGGCAGCCACAGGCAGTCGACGCCGAGCCACTCCAGGTAGTCGAGCCGCTCCACGAGGCCGCGCAGGTCGCCGGTCCCGTTGTCGCCCGAGTCGGAGAACGACCGGATCATGACCTCGTAGAAGACTGCCTTCTTGTACCACTCGGGGTCGTCGGACAGGCCCTTGCGCCGGGCGTCCACCCGCGGCTGCCGCCGGGGCGGCAGCGCCTGGACCGGCACCGGCACCGACGGCGGGTTGGGCATGGCCGGGCGTTCCGGCGCGGCCGGCCGCTCCGGCGTCGGCTGTGCGGGGTATCCCTCCGGGGGCCCGACGGCGGGGCCACCCGGCCCGAACGTCGTCATGCGGGGCCCACCTGC
Organism: Promicromonospora kroppenstedtii; assembly: GCF_044389675.1. Lineage (NCBI taxonomy): Bacteria > Bacillati > Actinomycetota > Actinomycetes > Micrococcales > Promicromonosporaceae > Promicromonospora > Promicromonospora kroppenstedtii. The sequence continues at coordinate 132,651 of NZ_JBIRYI010000017.1, forward strand.
AGCACGTGGGCCACCCGGACCTGCGGGTCGAGGCGTACCCAGGGATGGGCTCCCCAGCCGTAGGTCTCGCCCGACAGGAGGTCGTGCGCCACGTAGAACGGGGCGTTGTCGTCGCCGTCGGGGGCGCTGAGGCCGAGGGCGGAGAGATCCAGGTGCACTACAGACTCCTGCACGTTCCGGGGGTCCAGGTTCAGCACGACCACGATCACGTCGTCGTGCCGCGGGGCACGCCGATCGTTACCCCCTGCTCTCATGGTGCGGCCCGCCGCCGCCCCTGTCGCGCGCGACGCGTGATCGGCCGAGATCCGGCGCGAGTACGCGACCACCTGGTCGTTCGTGGTCGGGTGCACGGTCAGGTTGCGCAGCTGGCTCAGGGCCGGGTGCGTGCGGCGGATCGCGTTCAGCTCACCGAGCAGGAGGGCGATCCCGTACTCGTCGGCACGCGCCCAGTCGCGCGGCCGGTACTCGTACTTCTCGTTGTCGATCTGTTCCTCCACGCCGGGTCGCGGCACGTTCTCCACGAGCTCGTAGCCGGAGTAGATGCCCCACGTGGGCGAGCCCGTGGCCGCCAGCACCGCGCGCACCGCGAACGCCGAGACGCCGCCCTCGATCAGGTAGGGCGGCAGGATGTCGTGGGTGGTGGGCCAGAACGACGGGCGCAGCACCGAACCCTGCGGCCCGCTCACCTCCGCGAGGTACTCCGCGACCTCCTCCTTGGTGTTGCGCCAGGTGAAGTAGGTGTACGACTGGTGGAAGCCGATCCGGGCCAGCGTCTGCATCATCGCGGGCTTGGTGAACGCCTCCGACAGGAAGATGACCTCGGGGTTCGTCCGGTACACCTCGGCCAGCAGCCACTCCCAGAAGTCGAGCGGCTTGGTGTGCGGGTTGTCGACGCGGAACAGCGTGACGCCCCGGTCGATCCACGTGCGGATCACGCCGAGCACCGCCGCGTACAGGCCGTCCGGGTCGGTGTCGAAGCTGAGCGGGTAGATGTCCTGGTACTTCTTGGGCGGGTTCTCCGCGTACGCGATCGACCCGTCCGCGCGCACCACGAACCACTCCGGGTGCTCGGTGACCCACGGGTGGTCGGGGGAGCACTGCAGCGCGATGTCGAGCGCCACCTCCAGGCCCACGGCGCGCGCGGCGCCCACGAAGTCGCGGAAGTCCGCCTCCGTGCCCAGGTCCGGGTGGATCGCGTCGTGCCCGCCGTCCGCCGATCCGATGGCGTAGGGGCTGCCCGGGTCCCCGGGCGCCGCCTCCAGCGTGTTGTTGCGGCCCTTGCGGAACGTGGTGCCGATGGGCGAGACCGGCGTCAGGTAGACCACGTCGAAGCCCATGGCCGCGATGGCCGGCAGCCGCCGGGCCGCCGTCGCGAACGTGCCGGACACCCACGTGCCGTCCTTCTTCTGGTACGCGCCCTCCGACCGGGGGAACATCTCGTACCAGGACCCGGCCAGCGCCAGACGCCGCGAGACCCGCAGCGGGTAGGCGTCCGACGCCGAGACCAACTCGCGCAGCGGCGCGCGGCGCAGGGCGTCGGTGACCTCGGGCGCCGTCGCCGCGGCGAACCGCGCCTGCGCCGGACGACGGGCGTCGGCCAGCGCCTTGCCGGCGGCGGTCAGCACCCGCGCGTCGCGCGCCGTCCGGCCTCCCGCGACGAGCGCGTCGCCCGGCACCAGGCGGCAGATCCGCTCGAACAGGCGCACGCCCTCCGCGAGCATCAGCTCCGTGTCGATGTCCGCCGCGATCTTGATCCCGGCGTCGTGCACCCAGGTCGCGTACGGGTCCGACCACGCCTCGACGCGGAAGGTCCAGTCGCCCTCGGCGTCGGGCTGCAGCTCGCCCCGGAAGTGGTCCAGACCGGGCGCGACGTCGGTCATGGGCGCCCACGAGTGGTCCGACCCGTCGGGGGCGACCAGCACGGCCGTCGCGGACACGGCGTCGTGCCCCTCGCGGAAGACCGTTGCCTCCACGGGGACCACCTCGCCGACCACCGCCTTCGCAGGCCAGCGGCCCCGTTCGACGACAGGGGCGACCTCGAGGACGGGGATGCGGCCGATCCGGCCGGGAGTCGTGTGCGGGCTCACCGGAACACGCTATCGACCGGTTCGGGTGACTCGCCTGCGGGGCGCGCCGAGGTCCGGTGAACGTCGTCGGACGGGTCGGTGAAGCCCGCGGCAACAGGTGTGCTCGCCGGGACAAGTGCGTAGTGTTCTGCCGGTGAGAGCGATCCGCAGATTCACCGTCCGCACGGTCCTCCCCGAGCAGCTCGCGGCGCTCGACGAGCTGGCCCAGAACCTTCGCTGGTCCTGGCACGCGCCGACACGCGAGCTGTTCGCGAGCATCGACCCCGACCTCTGGTCCGACGTCCGGGGCGACCCCGTCGCCCTGCTCGCCGCGCTCGGCTCCGAACGCCTCGCGGCGCTCGCGGGGGACGAGGAGTTCACGGGGCGGGTGCGGGCGGCGGCCGAGGACCTGCACCACTACCTGCGCGACCCGCGCTGGTACCAGGGCCGCACCACGCCGGCCGGCGGCGAGCTGCCGCGCGCCATCGCCTACTTCTCGCCGGAGTTCGGCATCACCTCGGTGCTGCCGCAGTACTCGGGCGGCCTCGGCATCCTGGCGGGCGACCACCTCAAGAGCGCGTCCGACATGGGCGTGCCCATCGTGGGCGTGGGTCTGCTGTACGGCGCCGGCTACTTCCGGCAGTCGCTCACGCGCGACGCCTGGCAGGTGGAGACCTACCCGCTGCTCGACCCGGACGGCCTGCCGCTCGCGGTGCTGCGCGAGGACGACGGTACGCCCGCGGTCGTCTCGCTCGCCCTGCCCGGCGGGCGCACGCTGCACGCGCACGTCTGGGTCGCGGCCGTGGGCCGGGTGCCGCTCCTGCTGCTCGACTCGAACGTGCCGGAGAACGACGACGCGGCCCGCAAGGTGACCGACCGCCTGTACGGCGGCGGCGGCGAGCACCGCCTGCAGCAGGAGCTCCTGCTCGGCGTGGGCGGCGTACGCGCGCTGCGCGCCTGGTCGCGCCTCACCGGCGCGCCGGAGCCGGAGGTCTACCACACCAACGAGGGCCACGCGGGGTTCCTCGGGGTGGAGCGCATCCGCGAGCTCGTCGGCGCCGGCCTGAGCGTCGGCGAGGCCCACGAGGCGGTCCGAGCGGCCACGGTCTTCACCACGCACACGCCGGTGCCCGCCGGGATCGACCGGTTCCCCAAGGAGCTGGTCAGCGCGTACTTCGGTGGCGACAACACGATGACGGGCGTGCCGACCGAGACCGTGCTCGCGCTCGGGGCGGAGGACTACGACGGGGGCGACCCCACCGTCTTCAACATGGCGGTGATGGGCCTGCGGCTCGGTGGCCGGGCGAACGGCGTCTCGCTGCTGCACGGCCAGGTCTCCCGCGAGATGTTCGAGGGCCTGTGGCCCGGCTTCGACTCGCGCGAGGTGCCGATCACGTCGGTCACCAACGGCGTGCACTCGCCCACGTGGGTGGCGCCGCGGCTGGCCGCCGTCGAGGCCGAGCGGATGGGGCTGGACGAGATCACCGCACCCGAGGCGTCGGGGGGCTGGCTCGACCCGGGCAAGGTGTCCGACGCCGAGCTGTGGGCCCTGCGCGGCGAGATGCGCGCCGAGCTCGTGGCCGAGGCCCGGCGCCGGGTGCGCAAGTCCTGGCGCGAGCGCGGGGCGTCCCCGGCCGAGCTCGGCTGGGTCGACGACGTGCTGTCGCCCGACGTGCTCACCATCGGCTTCGCCCGCCGCGTGCCCACCTACAAGCGGCTCACGCTCATGCTGCGCGACACCGAGCGGCTCAAGGCACTCCTGCTGCACCCGGAGCGGCCGGTACAGCTCATCGTGGCCGGCAAGTCGCACCCGGCCGACGACTCCGGCAAGCGGCTGATCCAGCAGCTCGTCCGGTTCGCCGACGACCCGGAGGTGCGCCACCGCATCGTGTTCCTGCCGAACTACGACATCGGCATGGCGCAGTCGCTGTACCCGGGCTGCGACGTCTGGCTGAACAACCCGCTGCGGCCGCTGGAGGCCTCCGGCACCTCGGGCATGAAGTCGGCGCTCAACGGCGGCCTGAACCTCTCCATCGAGGACGGCTGGTGGGCCGAGTGGTACGACGGCGAGAACGGCTGGGGCATCCCCACGGCCGACGGCGTCGAGGACGCCGACCGCCGCGACGACCTGGAGGCCGCCGCCCTGTACGACCTGGTCGAGTCCCAGGTGGCGCCCGCCTTCTACGGCCGGTCCGCCGACGGCGTGCCGAGCCGCTGGCTGGAGATGGTGCGGCACACGCTGGCCACCCTCGGGCCGAAGGTGCAGGCCACGCGCATGGTCGGCGAGTACGTGCACGGGCTGTACGCCCCGGCGGCCGAGGCCGGGCGGCTGCTCGCCGCCGACGGGTTCGCCGCGGCCAAGGACCTCGCGGGCTGGAAGGCCCACGTGCGCGCCTCGTGGCCCCAGGTGCGCGTGGACCACGTCGAGTCGGCGGGGATCGGCGAGGCGGTGCGGGTCGGCGACCGGCTGACGGTGCGTGCCTACGTCTCGCTCGGGCCGCTCTCGCCCGAGGACGTGGACGTGCAGGTGGTGCACGGCCGGGTCACCGAGGCCGACGTCATCGACGAGTTCACGGCCGAGCCGCTCGCCCTCGTGGAGTCCTACGAGGCGGGGCGGCACGCGTTCGGCGGCGAGGTCCGCCTGGACACGTCCGGGCCGTTCGGTTACACCGTGCGGATCGTGCCGCGGCACCGGCACCTGGCGAGCGTCGCGGAGCTAGGCCTGGTCGCCAACGCCTGACCGCTCGTCCGCCGGGTCTCCACCGGTCGAACGTAGGAACAGTCGTCTTCTCGGCGCTCAGGGGGCGACTGATCCTACGTTCGGTGCGCTGGACCCGCCGAGGAGTCGGGCGGGCGATTAGGCGAACCGGGGCCCGGGTGGGGAGAGTGACCCCATGAAGATCAACGTGGACCGTGACGCCTGCTGCGGCGCCGGCCAGTGCGTCCTGCTCGCACCCGACGTGTTCGACCAGGACGAGGAGGGCATCGTCGTGCTGCTCGACGAGCGGCCGTCGGCCGACCAGGACTTCGCGGTGCAGGAGGCCGTGAGCATGTGCCCCACCGGCGTCATCTGGGTGGACCAGAACGCCTGAGGTCGTAGTCCTGCAGTGCCGTGGCCCATCCACTTCGGTCGGGGGCGGGGGGGGGGCGGGGGGGGCCCCCCCCGGGGGCGGCCGCCCCCCCCCCCGCAAAAGCGCCGGCCCCCGGCGGGGGGGGCCGGGGGCGCGGGGGGGGCGCCCCCCGCGCCCCCC
>NZ_JBIRYI010000018.1:0-109994 GCF_044389675.1 Promicromonospora kroppenstedtii
CCGGTGTAGGCGGCCGGGGCGTCCAGGGTCGCGGTCAGGTTCAGCTCGACCTCGGCCAGGTACTGCTCCAGCTCCGCGTCCACGATCGGGGACTTACGGTCGTTCACCAGCGCGACCTTCGAAGCGTCCACGTCCACCGCCCACACCTCGTGGTGCTGTGCGAGCAGCACCGCGTTCGACAACCCGACATACCCCGTACCGACAACAGCGATCTTCACGACGATGCTCCTGACAGGAAGACTTGGACGACGCGCCCATGGTAGGCGCGCGGCGGGCTCGCGCTCATCGGCCCCAGGTCCGAGCACCCGCGCTTCGCCCAGTGACGCACGCCACACCCGCGCGCGAGCGCCTGCGAGGTTAGGCTTGCCTCACCATGCCTGAGAACACCGCCGCATCCCCCGCAAGGCCCCGCAAGGGCGTCCGCACCACGGCGACCGTGACCGCGGTCCGGCAGCTCACGCCGCACATGATCCGGGTGTCGATCGGCGGTGAGGCGCTGGCCGGCACCGACCCCACGCCGTTCCCCGACCGCTACGTGAAGCTGGTCATGGCGGAGCCCACCGAACCCGAGGGCCGCCCGGTGCTGCGCACCTACACGATCCGCGCGGTGACCGAGGCCGGCTGGGACATCGACGTCGTCACGCACGGCGACGTGGGCCACGGCGGCCCCTGGGCGCAGCGGGTCCAGCCGGGCGACGAGGTCTCCTTCGTGGGCCCGGGCGGCGACTACACGCCGTCCCCGGACGCCCCGTGGCACCTCCTGGCAGGTGACGAGTCCGCCCTCCCGGCCATCGCGGCCGCGTGCGAGGCCATGCCCGACGGCGCCGTGGCTCACGTCTTCGTCGAGGTCTCCGACGCGTCGGAGGAGCAGCCGATCATCAGCGCCGCGAACCTCCACGTCACCTGGGTCCACCGGTCCGCCGGCGCGAACCTGGTCGACGTCGTGCAGGCGGCCGAGCTGCCCGGCGGCGTCCCGCACACGTTCCTGCACGGTGAGGCCGGCTGCGTGCGCGACCTGCGCCGCTGGGCCCGCGCGGCGCTGGGCGTCCCGCGCGAGCTGCTCTCGGCCTCGGGCTACTGGCGCCGCGGCCGCGACGACGAGCACTGGCGCGCGGAGAAGCCCGAGTGGCGCGCCGCCGTGGAGCAGGACGACCTGGTGCTCAGCGCGCACTGAGCCCGCGGCACCAGAGCGCACCACCGCCTACAGCGCGTCGAGCACCGCGAACCAGCGGTCCGCCGTCGCGCCGTCGTACGGCGCCTCCCCGGCGGTCACCGCGGCGAGCAGGGCGTCGGCGTCCGCCCGTACCTGCGCCACGACCTCCGGTGGGTACCCGTACCGGACGGTGTGCTCGGCGAACTCGTCCTCGTCGTCGATGAAGAAGTCACCCTGTTCGTGCGCCCGCTCGCTGCCGGGCCGCAGCGCCAGCACGTCGAGGTCCATGTCGACGGCGGAGACCTCGAACGCCGGACGGCGGCGCCCCCCGCCAGCGGGCACGGCGCGCCACTCGGGCACCGTGGCGAGGTCGATGTAGAGCAGCACGTCCCGCGGGTTGTCGCGGTAGAGGTCGGCGACCCACCCGCCGTCGCCGAAGAGGACGACCCCGGGGTGGCGCGTGCGGTAGTCCCGCCCTGGCCGGCTGAACCGGGTGCCGGTCGGGTAGCCGAGCCAGGTGCCGTGCTCGTCCCGGCCGAGGTACGCGGCGTCGAACCGCCAGTGCGGGGTGCCGTCCCACTTGCGCATCCGGCAGCCCACGAGGGTCCCCGGCGCGGTCGGCTGCGACGGCGATACGCCCTGGTCAGCAGGTTGTTGCGCAGACATGTCCGGGAGCCTACCCAGTCGTCGTCGGGCCGTAACCGAAGGGCACTACGCTCTGGCCACCGTCGGCGCCCGCACGTGCCGGGACGACGGTTCCACCGCACAACCGTCGACCCCACGAGGAGTCTTCATGTCCCCTGCAAGCCGCCGTCTCGCCGCGTCCGGTGAGACTGCGCACCAGATCCCGGCCGCCGACGAGATGATCACCGAGGCGCTGCTCGCCGCCACGGCCGAGACTCTGCACAACCCGCACCCGGACAGGCCGGACCCGTTACCGGACGCCCGGCCCCTGCCGGCTCCGGACCAGGAGTCCTGGGCCCTGGCCAAGGAGCCCAACCGGCTGCCGCGCGAGGTGTGGTCCGCCCCGGACCGCGCCGCGGACCGCCCGTTCCAGGAGCGCCCCGAGCCGCCGTCGGGCGATGCGGTGGTCACCGCCGCCCTGCGCCGCGGCCTGCCCGTCGACGAGGCCGTCACCACCTCGATCCGCAGGGCCCGCACCCTGGACACCAGCCAGTGGCGCTCGCTCTGCCACTCGCTCATGGCCTATCCCGAGACCCGGCGCGCCGGCGTCGCCGGCGCGGCCCTGATCGCGCAGCGCGTAGGCCTGCGCGAGCTCGCGTGGGACCTCCTGCGCCAGCTCGGGCCCGACGACGCCGCCCGGCTCGCCCCCGCGGAGTACCTGCGGGCCGGCATCGCCATGGCCGACCCCGACGTCGCCCGCACCGCGGCCACCTGGGTGCGCCACGGGTTCGTGTCCGACGCGGCGGCGCTGCTCGACCTCGCCCGCCTGCTGTTCATCGCCGACGAGTTCGCGCTGGCGGCCGAGGCCCTCGACGCCGCCCGTCACGCCACCGGGCTGACCGAGCAGGTCCAGGCGTCCGTGGACCACCTCGCGCCCTGGATCGAGAAGGCACTGCGGCCCGCCACGCCCGCGAAGGTGCCGACGGGGCACGTGTCGTTCGCCGTGCTCGACTACAAGGCGCCCGACGAGAACGTCTCCTCCAGCAACATCGGCGACACGGTGCAGACCATCGCGAGCCTGGGCCACCTGCTGCGCCACGAGGGTGTGCGCCTGCACGGCGACGACGCCGTCACCGAGCCCGTGCGGCGCCTCGCCGCCCGGGTGCGGCCCGAGCACGTGGTGCCCGGGCCGGGCGCCGACGTCGACCTGACCCTGGTGCAGCGCGACATGTCCCGGCTCGACGCCGTGCCGGAGAACACGTGGATGCTCGCGTTCGGCTGGTACATGCACAGCCAGTTCGACCTGCGGTTCGACTTCCCGTTCCACGAGAACCTGCAGCCGCTGTTCGTCTCGTTCCACATCAACAAGCACGCCATCCTGACGCCCACCGCGATCGACTACCTCCGGGCCCACGGGCCGATCGGCTGCCGCGACTGGACCACCGTGCACCTGCTGCTCAACGCGGGGGTCCCGGCGTTCTTCAGCGGCTGCCTCACCACCACCATCGACACCGTCTTCCCCGCGGGCCACACACCCGCGCCCGCCGGCGCCCCGGTCGTGTACGTGGACACGCCTGTACCCGAGCACGACGCCGGCGCCGAGCTGGTCACGCACCTGCACCCCTCGGTGCGTAGCAACCCGTTCGCCCGGAACGTGTACGACGCCGTGGACCTGCTCGACTCCTACCGCGACCGGTACTCGCGCGTGGTCACCTCGCGCCTGCACGCCTTCCTGCCGTCCTGGTCCATCGGCGCGAACGTCGACTTCCGCCCCCGGAACGACGCCGACATCCGGTTCGCCGGCCTGCTCGACGCCGACGAGGCCGCCCGGCTGGCGATGCGGGAGAGGATCCGCGACCTCGTGGCGCCCGCCATGGGCCGGGTGCTCGCCGGCGCGTCCCACGACGAGGTCTACGCGACCTGGGCCGCCACCGTGGCGCCCGAGGTGGAGCGGGCGCTGGTGGTGCACGCCGCGCCGGTCGCCGCGCCGTCGGGCACCTGCGACGTGGCCGGCATCGTGGCCGGCGTGCGCGCCACGCGCACGGTGGTGGAGGCGACGGCGCCGCGGTCCGCGGCGGGTGAGCTCAACGTGGCCGTGGCCCTGGACGGCAACCTGCGCGCCCAGATGGAGGTGGTGGTCGCCGGGGTGGTGCGGCACACCGCCCGGCCCGTGCGGTTCGTCGCGCTCACCCGCGACCACTCCACGACGGACCATGAGCGACTCGCCACCCTGTTCCCCGAGGTCACGTTCGAGTGGTACGCCTGCGACGGGATCGACTACGGGGCCGTGCTCGGCATGCTCAAGCACATCACGGTCGCCACGATGGACCGGCTGCTGCTGCCCGAGCTGCTGCCGCACCTGGACCGCGTGCTCTACCACGACCTGGACGCGCTGACCGTGACGGACCTGGCGGAGCTGTACGACACCGACCTGGGCGGGGCGCCGCTGGCGGCCCGTCCGTCGATCTCGTACAACTACCGGCACGGCGTGGGCAACGTCATCCGGGCCACGCGGCTGCTCAAACACGACCCGGCCGCCGCGCGCGACCTGGTACGCGCCATGATGCAGCGGCATCGGCACGGCTACCAGGGCTTCAACGCCGGGATCCTGCTGCTCGACCTGGCGGTGCTGCGGGCCGACGGCTTCACCGCCGAGTTCGTGCCGTACGCCGAGCGGTACGGCCTCAACGACCAGGACGTGCTCAACGCGTACGCCGGGTCGCGGTACCGCGTCCTGGACGCGCGATGGAACGCGTGGCCCACGCAGGAGCTCGTGTCCGAGCCGGCCCTGATCCACTGGGCGGGCCCGGTGAAGCCGTGGCACGAGGACCGGTACGTCTTGCTCAAGGAGCACTGGCAGGCCGCGGAGGCCTGGCTCTCGACCCGCCGCGGCTGAGGCGCGGCGGGTCGTCGGTCGGGCTTGTCGAGACCTGGTCCCGACAAGCCCGACCAGCGAGGTGCGTCAGTAGGTGTCGGTCGACGCCGGGGCCGGCGCGTCCTGGTCGAAGCCCGCCAGGACCGAGGCCGTGCCCGACAGCCCCAGGCGGGTGGCGCCCGCCTCGATCATCGCGAGTGCCGTCTCCAGGTCCCGGATGCCGCCGGACGCCTTGACCCCGAGGCTGCCCCCGCCCAGCGCGCCGACGGTGCGGGCCATGAGCGAGACCGCGTGCACGGAGGCGCCGCCGGCCGGGTGGAAGCCCGTGGACGTCTTCACGAAGTCGGCGCCGGCGGCCTCGGCGGCCTTGCAGGCGCCGACGATCTGCTCGTCCGTGAGCGCGGCGGACTCGATGATCACCTTGAGCACGCGGCCGGGCTGGACGGCGCCGCGGACGGCGGCGATGTCGGCCTCGACGACGTCGAACCGGCCGGCACGAGCGGTGCCGACGTCGATCACCATGTCGACCTCGTCGGCGTCGTCGGCGACGGCGCGGGCGGCCTCGAACGCCTTGACGTCGCTCATGTGCTTGCCCGACGGGAACCCGCAGACCGTGGCGACGGCGAGCCGTCCGGCGGCGACCTCCACCGCGAGCGAGACGAACGAGGGCGAGACGCACACCGAGTAGACGCCGAGCTCGGCGCCCTCCTCGACGAGGGCCGCGACGTCCGCGGCCGTGGCCTCCGGCTTGAGCAGGGTGTGGTCCACGAACGCGGCGAGAGCCGCCTTGTCACGCGGCACGAGGACGTGCGGCGCGGGGGTCGATGCGGTCATACGAGGGCACCTTCAACTTTCTGGAATCCGGGGAGGATGACCTGGTCCACGAGGTCGCGGCGCTCGTCGTGGTGGATGAACGCGCCCCAGGCGGCGGTGACGGTCACGTCCGCCAGGTCGTCGATGGTCCAGCCGGCCTCGTCGACGAGGAGCTTCATCTCGTGCGTCATCGAGGTGCGGGACATGAGGCGGTTGTCCGTGTTGAGCGTGACGGCGAAGTCGAGCTCCTTGAGCCGCGTGATCGGGTGCGCCGCGATCGAGCCGGCGACGCCCGTCTGGAGGTTGGAGACGGGGCACAGCTCGAGCGGGAGCTGGTGGTCGCGCACCCAGTGCGCCAGCCGTCCCAGCTCCGCGGCCCGGTCGCCGTCGGTGGTGAACGCGATGTCGTCGATGATCCGCGCGCCGTGGCCCAGGCGGTCGGCCTGCCCGAGGTGCACGGCCTGCCCGATGGAGTCGAGGCCGGCGGCCTCGCCGGCGTGGATGGTCACGGGCACGTCGTGCTCGGCGAGGAACCGCCAGATGCCGAGGTGCCGCGACGGCAGGAAGCCGTCCTCCGGACCGGCGATGTCGAACCCGACGACGCCGCGGTCGCGGTAGGTGACGGCGAGGTCGGCGACCTCCTGCCAGCGGTCCGCCTGCCGCATGGCGCCGACGATCTGGCCCACCCGGATGATGTGGCCCTCGGCCGCGGCGGCGGCGATGCCGTCGTCGATCCCGGCCTGGACGGCCTCGACCGCCGCACCGAGCGACAGGCCACCGGCCAGGTGCTGCTCCGGTGCCCAGCGCTGCTCGGCGTAGACGACGCCGTCGGCGGCCAGGTCGAGCACCGCCTCGCGGGCGACGCGGGCCAGGTTGTCGGCCGTCTGCATGACGGCGATCGTGTGCTCGAAGGTCTCGATGTACCGCACGAGCGAGCCGGAGTCGGCCGCGTCGCGGAACCAGGCGGCCAGCGAGTCGGCGTCGCCGGCGGGCAGCTCGTGCCCGGCGGCGTCGGCGAGCTCGAGGACGGTCTGCGGTCGCAGGCCGCCGTCGAGGTGGTCGTGGAGCAGTACCTTGGGCAGGGCGCGGAGGAGCGCCTCGCCGGGGCGGGCCCCGGGGTCTTGCGTGGTCATGCTGACAACCTACCGTCCCGTCAGTGGGCTTCCATCGTCGCCCCGGTGCCGCCGGTCTGCCACCGCCCCATGCGCTCGGGCAGCACCACCCAGGCCACGTGGGGCCAGCCACCGAGCCCGGCGGTCAGCGCCTTGCGCACGCGCGCGGCGGTGCGGTCGTCCGAGGTCTGCTGCACCTCACCGTCCGCGGCCGGGAAGGACGGCGGGTCGAGCAGCGCGGAGACCGGCACGGTGTGCAGGCCCGCGCCGGACGGCTCGTAGAGGACGGCGTTGCCCTCGTCACCCTCGCCGTCGGCCAGGGTGAGCAGCACCACGTGGCGCGGGACGGCCGTCTCCCAGCCGCCCGCGACGTCACCGCCGGTGTACAGGGGCACCGGGATCCCCGCCCGTGCGGCGGCGACCGCCGCCTCCAGCAGGGCCCGGGAACCGCCGACGCGGTGGGTGTAGCGCACCCCGCCGTAGCTCGCGAACCGCGCGGCGCCCCAGGGGGGCGTGCCGTAGGTGCGCGGCCAGCCCGCCACGACCAGGCCGTGCCGGTTCGTGGCTGCCTGGATCGCGTGCTGGAGCCGCACGAACCGGGCCGCGGGGTCGTCGGCCGCGAGCCGCAGGGCCGCCCGGGGGTCCCCGGCCAGCCCGAGCATCGCCAGCACGGCCGACCCGCACGTGGTCTCGTCGACCTGCACCGCCGCGGCGGTGCCGCCGTCGAGCGAGGGCAGGTTCAGCCGCCGCGGGAAGCCGACCGTGCCGGTGCCACGCTCACGCGCCAGCGGGTCCAGCACGGACCGCGCGGCGCGCGACGTCGCCGACTCCAGCCGGCGCGCGACGTCGTCCGGGATCACCGGGCGCTCGAAGCGGCCCGGCGGCGGCACGTCAGGAACGGGCCCGGCGAATGCACGCATCGCACCGAGCAGGGACGAAAGGCGCAATGTCGACTGCACGTTCGTCAGGCTAAGCCGACGTCAGGCGACTCGCCGGTCCGCCACGCTGAAGAACGGTGCCAGCCCGCTTCCGGTGGGTGAAAACTACCTCCCACCTCACACGATGCGGTCCAGCACCACCGATCCCTCGGCCGCCAGAGCGGCTCCGACGAGGGCGCCCGCGCCGAGATCCATGCTCGCGAGCGCACCGGCGGCGCCCGAGAGCGCCCCGCCCAGCACACCGTCGCCCGCGGGGTCCACCGACCAGCCGCCGTCGAGGGCAGCGCGGGCGCGCGCGAACCGTTCGGGGGTGTCGGTGTGCAGCGTCATCAGCGGCTGCCCGGCCGTGACCTGCTCGCCCGGCTTCACGTGGATCTCGATGCCGGCCGCCGCCTGGACCGCGTCCTCCTTGCGGGCCCGGCCGGCACCCAGCCGCCGGACGGCGACGCCCACGGCGTACGCGTCGAGCGAGGTGAGCACACCGGACTCGGTGGCCACGACCGTCTCGGTCTCCTTGGCGACCGGCAGCGGCGCGTCGACGTCGCCGCCCTGCGCGGCGATCATGGCCCGCCACCTGTCCATGGCGCGGCCGTCGGACAGCGCGGCCCGCACGTCGTCCTCCGAGCGTGGCCGGTCCGCCGCCGCGAGCATCTCCACGGCGAGCGCGACGGTCAGGTCGACGACGTCGGCCGGGCCGCCGCCGGCCAGCACCTCCAGCGACTCGCGCACCTCCAGGGCGTTGCCCGCGGTGCGGCCCAGCGGCACGGACATGTCCGTGACGAGGGCGACGGTGCGCACCCCGGCGTCGGTCCCGAGGTCGACCATGGTACGGGCGAGCTCGCGCGCGTCGTCCAGGGTCTTCATGAAAGCGCCCGAGCCGACCTTGACGTCGAGCACCAGCGCGCCCGTGCCCTCGGCGATCTTCTTGGACATGATCGAGCTCGCGATGAGCGGGATCGCCTCGACGGTGCCGGTGACGTCGCGCAGCGCGTACAGCTTGCGGTCGGCGGGGGCCAGCCCGGAGCCCGCCGCGCAGATGACGGCGCCCACGTCCTCGAGCTGCGCCATCATCTCGGCGTTGCTCAGCGCGGCGCGCCAGCCCGGGATGGCCTCCAGCTTGTCGAGGGTGCCGCCCGTGTGGCCCAGGCCGCGGCCCGAGAGCTGCGGCACGGCGACGTCGAACACGGCGACCAGCGGCGCGAGCGGCAGCGTGATCTTGTCGCCCACGCCGCCGGTGGAGTGCTTGTCCGCCGTCGGCCGCGAGAGCGCGGAGAACGACATGCGCTCGCCGGTCCGGATCATCGCGGCGGTCCACCGGGAGATCTCCTGGCGGGTCATCCCGTTGAGCAGGATCGCCATGGTCATCGCGGACATCTGCTCGTCGGCCACGACGCCACGGGTGTAGGCGTCCACCAGCCAGTCGACCTGCTCGTCGGTGAGCGACTCGCTGTCGCGCTTGACCCGGATCAGGTCCACCGCGTCGAAGGGTTCGGTCATCGTGCTGCCTCCCGCACATGGTCCAGGTCGCCCGGCCCGAAGGCCTGGGGCAGTACTTCCGTCATCGGCTGGATGCCCAGCGGGGTGTCGACCAGCAGCTCGGCGCCGCCGTGCTCCCACAGGAGCTGGCGGCACCGGCCGCAGGGCATGATCGTCTCGCCGAGCGAGTTCACGCAGGTGAACGCCGCCAGCCGGCCGCCGCCCGACATGATCAGGGCGCTGACCAGCGAGCACTCGGCGCACAGGGTGACCCCGTACGCCGCGTTCTCGATGTTGGCGCCCGTGAGCAGGCGGCCGTCGGCGGCGAAGGCCGCCGCGCCCACCTTGAAGTCGGAGTACGGCGCGTAGGCGTGCTCGACGGCCTCACGGGCCGCGGCCCGCAGGCCGTCCCAGTCCACGGCGGTCTCGGGGCGTGCGGGATCAACGGAGTTCACGTCCACCATCCTCACCCCTTGATGTACGGCTCGCCGGACGCGGCCGGCGGGCGCGAGCGCCCCACCAGGCCGGCCACCGCGAGCAGGGTGACCACGTACGGGACCATGAGCATGAACTGGCTCGGCACCGGGGAACCGACCACGGAGAGCACGTTCTGCAGGTTCGACGCGAAGCCGAACAGCAGGCCCGCGAACGCGGCGCGCACGGGGTCCCACTTGCCGAAGATGACGGCCGCGAGGGCGATGTAGCCCGCGCCGCCGGTCATGTTCTCACCGAACTGGCTGAGCTGGACGGTGGTGTAGAACGCGCCGCCCAGGCCCGCGACGGCACCGGCGACGAGCACCGCGTTGTACCGGGTGCGGACGACGTCGATACCGACGGTGTCCGCGGCCTTCGGGTGCTCGCCCACGGCCCGCAGGCGCAGGCCCCAGCGGGTGCGGTTCAGGGTGTACCAGACGGTCGGCACGGCGATGAACATCAGGTAGATGAGCAGCGGCTGGTCGAACAGGACCGGGCCGAGCACCGGGATGTCCGACAGCACCGGGATCGGGATCGACTGGAACCGCGTGGTCGAGTTCAGCGTCTCGGCGCCGGGCACGAGCACCTGCGAGTACAGGAAGCTGGTCAGCCCGACGACGAGCACGTTGAGCACCACACCGACGATCACCTGGTTCACGTGGTACGTGATCGCGAACACCCCGAGCACGAGCGCCACCAGGGCACCGGCGGCCACGGCCGCGACCAGGCCGGCCACCGCGCTGTTGGTGATCGACGAGACGATCGCCGCCGTGAACGCGGCGCCGAGCAGCTGCGCCTCGATCGCGATGTTCACCACGCCCGCGCGCTCACCGATCACGCCGCCCAGGGCGCCGTAGACGAACGGCACGGACCACAGCACGGCGCCGCCGAGCAGGCCCACGATCGACAGGTCGCGAGGACTGCCCGCGCCGGCCCAGGCCAGGAAGCCGAGCAGGCCGGCCAGGGAGAAGAGCACGACGAGCCAGAGCAACGTACGGCGCCCGCGCGCGGTGAGCACGAAGGCCGCGGCCGTCACGGCGAGCATGACCGCGCCGCACACCCAGGCGAACGCCGTCGCGGGCAGCACGATGACGGGGATCTGGAAGAAGTCGGCACGCTGCGACAGCAGGAACCGGGTGTCACCCGCGTGCGGAACCGCGACGAGCAGCAACGCGTACAGCAGGGTCACGGCGAGCAGCACGCCGGCCGTCTTCCAGGACACGACCGTGACGGTCCGTGTCGTCTCCGACAGCGGCGCGTCGAGCTGGGTGGTGGGGTCGGCGCTCACGCGGCTGCCTCCTTCTGGTTCCGGGCCGCCTTGGGCTTCTTCGGTGCCCGACGCCGGTTGGGGTCCGGCAGCCGGAAGATCGCCCGCACCAGCGGCGGCGCGGCGATGAACAGCACGATGAGCGACTGCACCACGAGCACGATGTCGCTCGGGACGCCCTCCGCTGCCTGCATGGTGGTGCCGCCCGCCTTGAACGCGCCGAACAGGATGCCGGCCGCGAGCACGCCCCACGGGTTGGACCCGCCGAGCAGCGCGACGGTGATGGCGTCGAACCCGATGCCGGCGTCGATGTCGGAGCTGAAGCCCGTGGTGACGGCGCCCAGCACCTGCGAGGCGCCGGCCAGGCCGACGAGGCCACCGGCCACCAGCATCACGTTCACGGTGGCACGCCCGGTGTCGATGCCCGCCACGCGCGCGGCGCGAGGGTTCTCCCCCACGGCGCGGAACGCGAAGCCGGTCGACGAGCGGTTGAGCAGCCACCACACGCCGACCACGGCCAGCACCGCCAGGACGAAGCCCCAGGTCAGGTTGAACCGGTCACCGAGGAGGTTCGGCAGCTGGGCGGACTCGGCCGTCGGCGGCGTCTTGGGGTTGGACGAGCCGGGCGCCTGCAGCAGCCCCGGCGTCGCCAGGAAGTAGGAGATCAGGTAGTACGCGACGTAGTTGAGCATGATCGTGACGATCACCTCGTGCGCCCCGGTGCGGGCCTTGAGCACGCCCGCGATCCCGGCCCACACCGCGCCCGCCGCGATACCGGCGACGACGGCCAGCAGCAGGTGCAGCGGGAACGGCACCCCGCTGACGCCGAAGCCCACCCAGCCGGCCGCGGCGGCGGCCACGAGCATCTGCCCCTGGCCACCGATGTTGAACAGGCCGGCCCGGAACGCCAGCGCCACGCCGAGGCCCGCCGCGATGAGCGGGGTCGCATAGCTGAGGGTCTCCGTGAGCGGCCGGATCGCGGTGACGAAGTCCGGTGCCTGCACGTTGACCACGGAGCCGCGGAACAGCGCGGAGTACGCGCCGCCGATCGCCTGGCCGAGCGCGACGAAGGTGTCGCCGGGCCGTGCGAAGAAGTACCCCGAGGCCGCCTTCACCTCCTCGTCGGTGAAGGCGATCATGACGGAGCCCGCCAGGACGGCGAGCAGGACGGCGCCGACGGACACGGTCCACGGGCTCGTCATCGTCTGCTGCAGCGCCTTGGCCAGCCGGCTCTCCGTGTCCGGCATGTCCTCGCCGGCCGGGCTGCCCAGCACGCGGGCCCGCTCCTGCTCCAGCTCCTCGGCGGTGCCGGGGTCGAGGCCCGGCTCCTGCTCGGGGTTCGACCCCGGGCTCGACTCGGGCGCGCTCACGCGACCTCTCCCTTCGCGTCCTGCGGCGAGATCCCCGCCATCATCAGGCCCAGCACGTCACGCGGGGTGTCCGCGGGCACGATGCCCACGACCTTTCCGCGGTACATCACCATGATGCGGTCGGCCAGGGCCACCGCCTCGTCCAGCTCGGTGGAGACCACCACGACCGGGATGCCGGCGTCCCGGGTCTCGACGATCCGCTTGTGGATGAACTCGATGGAGCCCACGTCCACGCCACGCGTCGGCTGCGCCGCGACGAACAGGCGCAGGTCGCGCGACAGCTCGCGGGCGAGCACCACCTTCTGCTGGTTGCCGCCCGACAGGCGACCCACCGGCGTGGTGATGGACTGCGTGCGGACGTCGAACTCCGCGACCTTCTCGTCGGCGAACCGGTCACGGTGCGCCAGCTGCAGCGCGCCCGCCTTCACGAACGGCGGGCCGTCGGTGCGGTCGAGCATGAGGTTCTCGGCGATGGTGAACTCGCCGATCAGCCCGTCGAGCGTACGGTCCTCGGGCACGAAGCCCACGCCCTGGTCGAGGATCCGGCGCACCGAGCGGCCCACCAGCTCCTTGCCGTCCAGCGCGATGCTTCCCGAGACGTCGCCCTGCAGGCCGATCAGGGCCTCGGTGAGCTCGGTCTGGCCGTTGCCCTGGACACCGGCGACCACGAGCACCTCGCCGCCGCGCACCTCGAAGCTGACGTCGTCGACCACGACGGTGCCGGACTCGCTGGTGACCACCAGGTCGGTCACCTTCAGCCCGTTGTCCCGCAGCGTGGGCGCGTCCTTCTGCACGGTCAGCTCGACGGCACGGCCCACCATGAGGGAGGCGAGCTCGGCGTCGGACGCCGTGGGGTCGGCCTCGCCGACGACCTTGCCGTGCCGGATCACGGTGATCCGGTCGGCGACGGCGCGGACCTCGCGCAGCTTGTGGGTGATGAACACGATCGCGGAGCCCTCGTCGCGCAGCTGGCGCATGATCGCCATCAGCTCGTCGGTCTCCTGCGGGGTGAGCACCGCCGTCGGCTCGTCGAAGACCAGCACGTCGGCGTTCCGCGAGAGCGCCTTGATGATCTCGACGCGCTGCTGGACGCCGACGGGCAGGTCCTCGACCAGCGCGTCGGGGTCCACGTGGAAGCCGAACCGCGCGGAGATCTCCTTCACCTGGGCGCGGGCCGCCTCCAGGTCGAGGCGCCCGCCGCCGCGGGTCTGCTCGTGGCCGAGCATGACGTTCTCCGCCACGGTGAAGACGGGCACCAGCATGAAGTGCTGGTGCACCATGCCGATGCCTGCGGCCATGGCGTCGCCCGGTCCGGCGAAGTTCTGGACCACGTCGTCCAGGAGGATCTCGCCCTCGTCCGCCTCGTACAGGCCGTACAGCACGTTCATCAGGGTGGACTTGCCAGCCCCGTTCTCGCCCAGGAGCGAGTGGATCTCGCCTGGCTGGACGACCAGGTCGATGTGGTCGTTCGCGACGAGCGCGCCGAAGCGCTTGGTGATGCCGCGCAGCTCGAGCCGCATAGGAATCCTTCCCGAAAGGGGTCCTGCTCATGACAGGTCCCGGGGCGCACGGCGCGTGCCGTGCCCCCCGGGACCATCTTGCGTCAAGTCCTGGCCGTCGACCGGTCAGCCGTGGGCCGACCGGTCGAGCCGACGTCACTTGGCGAGGTAGGACTCCACCGTGACGTCGCCCGCGATGACCGACTCCTTGAGGGCCTGGACCTCTTCCCACAGGGCCGGGTCCACCTTGTCCTCGAAGTTGTGCAGCGGGGCGAGGTCAACGCCCCCGTTCTCGAGGGTACCCACGTACGGGGTCGGGTCGAACTCGCCGTTGCCCGAGGCGACGACGGCCTCCTGCGTGGAGACGTCCATCCCCTTGAGGATGGAGGTGAGGACCAGGTCCTGGGTGGTCGGGTCCGACTCGTAGAAGTCGGCGTCCACACCGATCAGGGCCACGTCCTCGCCGGAGTCGGCGATGGCGTCCATGGCGGACTGGTAGATCGGGCCACCGACGGGCAGGATCACGTCGACGCCCTGGTCCAGGACGTTCTGCGCGGTCTGCTTGGCGGCCGGGTCGGCGGCGAAGCCGCCCGTGAACGAGCCCTTCTTGCCGTCCCAGCCGACGAGCTCGACGTTCTCGCCCTTGGTCTCGTTGTAGTAGTCGACGCCCTGCTTGAAGCCGTCCATGAAGATCGTCACGGTCGGGAAGTCCATACCACCGAAGGTGCCGACCTTGCCGGCCTCCGAGTAGCCGGCGGCGAGGTAGCCGGCGAGGAACGCGGCCTGGGCCGTGTCGTACAGCAGCGGCTTGATGTTCTCCGCGTCGGCCTTGCCGTCGAAGTCGGCGTCCGCCGCGTCGTCGACCAGGATGTAGTCGATGTCGGGGTTGGCCGTGGCCGACTCGACGGTCGTCGCGGACAGCGCGAACCCGACGGTCACGATGGCGTTGCAGCCCTCGGCCACGAGGGACTCGACGTTGCCCTTGTAGTCGCTCTCGGACGTCGACTGGACGTCGACGAGCTCGGTGCCGAGCTCCTCGGCCGCAGCCGTGGCGCCCTCGAAGCTGAGCTGGTTGAAGCTCTTGTCGTCGAACCCGCCGGCGTCCGACACGATGCAGGGCTTGAAGTCACTGGCGGCGTTGCTCTCGCCACCAGTGGACTCCTCCGGGGCAGCGCCGCACGCCGAGAGCGCGAGCGCCGTTGCTCCCGCAATGGCGGTGAGCCAGACAGCCTTCTTCACTGGTGCTCCTTCGATGATCCAGAGGGCGATGTCCCAGACGGATCCGGGGCCCTATACCGCACCGAGGGTAGCCAGCGCATCTGGCATTTCGCGTTTCGAGACGGTAACCGGAGTAAGTCGTTACCGAAGCGTCATCGACAGCAACAGTTCTCGATCAGCGGGCCGCGAACTGGGCGAGTGTCCTGACGCCCACGCCGATCGCCCGCTCGTCCACGACCAGGTCGCCCTGGTGCAGGTCATAGGTGCGGCCGCCGGGCGTGCGCACGCCGAGCCGCGCCATGGTGCCCGGAACCTTGCGCAGGTACCACGCGAAGTCCTCGCCACCCATGGACTGCTCGGTGAGCTGCACGGCGTCGGGGCCGACCGCGTCGCGGATCGCTGCCTCCAGGTCCCCGGTCGCCTCGGTCTCGTTCTCGACGGGCGGCACGCCGTGCGTCACGGTCACCGAGATGTCCACCTGGTACGGAGCGACGACCTGCTCGACCGCCTCGCGCACCAGCTCGCCGGCCTTCTCCCACGCGCGCACGTCGAGGCAGCGCAGCGTGCCCTTGAGGATGCCGCTGGACGGGATGGCGTTCGGGGTGGAACCGGCCTGCACCGCGCCCCAGGTGAGGTTCACGCCCGAGCGGGGGTCCAGGCGGCGCCCCAGGACGGCGGGCGTCTGCGTGATGACCTGGCCGAGCGCGAACACGACGTCGCCGGTGAGGTGCGGGCGCGAGGTGTGCCCGCCGGGCGACGAGATGGTCACCATGACCGAGTCGCTCGCGGAGGTGATGGGGCCGATGCGGGTGCCCACGTGGCCGACGTCGAACTTCGGGTCGCAGTGCAGCGCGGCCATGCGGTCCACGCCGTCGAGCTCGGACGTCTTGTTGATGATGTCCTCCGCGCCGCCCGGGAAGACCTCCTCGGCGGGCTGGAAGAAGAGCCGGACGCCGCGGCGCAGCCGCCCCTCCTCCTGCAGTCGCGCCAGCACCAGTCCGGCGCCGAGCACCACGGTGGTGTGCACGTCGTGGCCGCAGGCGTGCGCGACGCCGGGGCGGGTCGAGGAGAACTCCACCCCGCTCGTCTCGTGCAGCGGCAGGGCGTCGAGGTCGGCGCGCAGGCCCACGCGGCCCTCGCCGTCGGGCCCGTGGTCGGGGCCGATGTCGCAGACCAGGCCGGTCCCCGTCGGCAGCGGCCGCGGGTCCAGCCCGGCGGCGCGCAGGCGGTCGACCAGCAGCGCGGTGGTGCGGATCTCCTGGCGGGAGAGCTCCGGGTGCCGGTGCACGTCCCGGCGGAACGCGACCAGCTCGGCGTCGAACCCGTCCGCGAGCTCGCTCACGCGGGCCGCCAGCGCCGCGACGACATCCGTCGCGTTCCCCCCGGGCACGTCCCCGACCGGCATCTGATCGTGCGAAACGATCTGATCGAAATCGGCGAGACTGACGGGCTGCTGGGTCGGGTTCACGCCTCTCACGGTAGCGCTGTCCGCCTCGCGAGACACGACAGCGCGGCATCCGTCCCACGATACGGACAACTCTGAGACATCGGGGAAAGATCTCGGGTATCAGAGGAGATCTTCCCTGCCCCGTTCGCGTACCGCGGCCACCACCTCCTTGACCTGCTGCGCGCGGGCGCGCGTCGTCACGAGGAGCGCGTCGGGAGTGTCCACGACGACGACGTCGTCCAGCCCCAGCACCGTCACGAGCCGGCCGGACGCCGGCACCACCACGGAGCCGGCGCTCTCGATACGCAGCACGTCGCCCGGGTCGCCGAGCACCTTGGCGCCGCGGTCGTCGTCGGACGGCAGGAGCACGGCGAGCGAGTTGTAGTCGCCGACGTCGTCCCACCCGAAGGTGCCGGGTACGACGGCGACGCCGCCGGCCTCGGCGACCGGCTCGGCCACCGCGTGGTCGATCGCGATCTTCTCCAGGCCCGGCCAGACCTCCGCGAGCACCGCGGCACGGCGCGGGGTGTCCCACGCGTCGGCCACGGTGCGCAGGCCGTCGTGCAGCGCGGGCCGCTGCTCGGCGAGGTGCCCGAGCAGCACGGACGTCCGCGAGACGAACATGCCCGCATTCCAGCGGTACTCGCCCGAGGCGAGGTAGGCGCGCGCGGTCGCGGCCTCCGGCTTCTCCGTGAACCCGCGCACGTGCAGCGTGTGCGGCGCGTCGTCGACCCCGAGCGGCTCGCCCGACCGCACGTACCCGAAGGCGGTCGACGGGCGCGAGGCGGCGATGCCCACGGTCGTCACGTAGCCGGCGCGCGCGGCGGCCACGGCCTCGCGGACCGCGGCCTCGAACGCCCGCGTCCCGTGGATCACGTGGTCCGCCGCGAACGACCCGACCACCACGTCGCCGTGCCGCTTCTCCAGGACGGCGGCCGCCAGCCCGATCGCCGCCATGGACTCGCGCGGCGACGGCTCGGCGAGCACGGCGTCGTCGGACAGGCCCGGGAGCTGGGCGCGGCAGGCGGCCACGTGCTGCTCGCCGGTGACCAGGACGACACCGTCCGGACCCGCGAGCGGGCGCAGCCGGCGCTCGGTGGCCTGGAGCAGGGACTGGCCGGATCCGACGAGGTCGTGCAGGAACTTGGGCTCCCCGCCCCGCGAGAGCGGCCACAGCCGCGTGCCGGACCCGCCGGCTGGTACCACTGCGAAGAAGTCGTCGATCGGGGACGATAGGGCGGCGGCCGAAGTCATGTCCCGCAGGATGTCAGCCGGACCGTGTTCCCGCAGCCAAAACTCGCCATAATCCGGGCGAACCCTGGCTGAACTCAGGGGCCGGTCCGGGCGGCAACGCACGAGCAACCTGACGGGTGCCCGAAGCCACGACATCTCCCCTGTGGGATCAGTCACAAATGCCGTGTCTTGATGCCCACGAGGGCTGCCGGGCGGCGATCGAGGCGACCAGTTGTCATTACAGTGGGGACCAGCCACCCCCCAGCCGGACAGCCATAGGAGGCTACCGAAGTGCCCACCGCACCAGCAGGCACGTTGTACCGCGGCCGTGAAGGCATGTGGTCGTGGGTCGCGCACCGCGTGACCGGCGTGCTGATCTTCTTCTTCTTGCTCGTGCACGTGCTCGACACAGCCCTGGTGCGCGTGTCCCCCGAGGCGTACAACGCAGCGATCGGCACGTACCAGACCCCGATCATGGGGCTCGGCGAGGCCGGGCTCGTGGCAGCGATCGTCTTCCACGCCTTCAACGGCATCCGCATCCTGCTGGTGGACTTCTGGGCCAAGGGCCCGAAGTACCAGAAGGTGATGCTGTGGGTCGTCGTCGGTCTGTTCGTCGTGACGATGGCGGGCTTCCTGCCGCGGCACCTCATCAACGTCTTCACCGGGGGTCACTGATGGCACACGGAACCGCCGCGGTGGCGAAGGTCGACTCCCCGCGCTCGCCGTACGCACGCCGCAAGACGACGCGCGGCAACTACGAGCTGTACTCCTGGGTCTTCATGCGGGCCTCGGGCGTGGTGCTCCTGGTCCTCATCTTCGGCCACCTCTTCGTGAACCTGATGATCGGCGAGGGCGTGCACGCCATCGACTTCGCCTTCGTGGGCGGCAAGTGGTCCAACCCGATGTGGCAGGTCTGGGACCTGCTGATGCTGTGGCTCGCCATGATCCACGGCACCAACGGGGTGCGCACCATCATCAACGACTACGCCACCAAGGACCTCACCCGCGGCATCCTGAAGGGCCTGCTCTTCCTGGCGTTCACCGTCGTGGTCGTGCTGGGCACCCTGGTCATCTTCACGTTCGACGCGTGCCCGCCGGACGCTCCCGCGGAGCTGCTCGCCTCCTTCTGCACGGCCTGAGCAGCACGCGCCGCAGCACCGGCACCACCCCCAGCCCCACACTCCGAACCTCATAGCAGGAGGCATCGAGCCCGATGCAGACCCATCAGTACGACGTCGTGATCGTCGGCGCCGGCGGCGCAGGTATGCGAGCCGCCCTGGAGTCGTCGAAGGAGGCCCGCACCGCGGTGATCTCCAAGCTGTACCCCACCCGCTCCCACACCGGTGCCGCCCAGGGCGGCATGGCCGCGGCCCTCGCCAACGTCGAGGACGACAACTGGGAATGGCACACCTTCGACACCGTCAAGGGCGGCGACTACCTCGTCGACCAGGACGCGGCCGAGATCCTCGCGAAGGAAGCCATCGAGTCGGTCCTCGACCTGGAGCGGATGGGCCTCCCGTTCAACCGCACCCCCGAGGGCAAGATCGACCAGCGCCGGTTCGGCGGGCACACCCGGGACCACGGCCAGTCCGCCGTGCGCCGCGCGTGCTACGCCGCCGACCGCACCGGTCACATGATCCTCCAGACGCTCTACCAGAACTGCGTGAAGCAGGACGTCGAGTTCTTCAACGAGTTCTACGTGCTGGACCTCATCACCGACCACGACCTCACCACCGAGGAGATCGCGGACGGCGAGGAGGTCAACGCCACCGGCGTCGTCGCCTACGACCTGGCCACCGGCGAGATCCACGTGTTCCAGGCCAAGGCGATCATCTTCGCCACCGGCGGCGCGGGGAAGATCTTCAAGACCACCTCGAACGCCCACACCCTCACGGGTGACGGCATGGCGCTGGCGTACCGCCGCGGCCTGCCGCTGGAGGACATGGAGTTCTTCCAGTTCCACCCGACAGGCCTGGCCGGCCTGGGCATCCTCCTGTCGGAGGCGGCCCGCGGTGAGGGCGGCATCCTGCGCAACTCCGAGGGCGAGCGCTTCATGGAGCGCTACGCCCCCACCATCAAGGACCTCGCGCCGCGTGACATCGTGGCCCGGTCGATGGCGAACGAGGTCCGCGAGGGCCGGGGCGCCGGTCCGAACAAGGACTACGTGCTGCTCGACCTGACGCACCTGGAGCCGGCGCACATCGACGCCAAGCTCCCGGACATCACCGAGTTCGCGCGCACCTACCTCGGCATCGAGCCCTACACCGAGCCGGTCCCCGTGTACCCCACCGCGCACTACGCCATGGGCGGCGTGCCGACCAACATCAAGGGCGAGGTGCTCCGCGACGGCGTCAACGTCGTTAAGGGCCTCTACGCCGCCGGTGAGGTCGCCTGCGTGTCGGTGCACGGCTCCAACCGCCTGGGTACCAACTCGCTGCTGGACATCAACGTGTTCGGCAAGCGGTCCGGCCGCGCCGCCGCGGAGTACGCCAAGACGGCGTCGTTCCACGAGCTGCCCGAGGACCCGACCGTCCGCGTGGTCGAGCAGCTCGACGAGATGCGCAACCGGCCCGACGGCGAGCGCATCGCGGACATCCGCAAGGCGCTGCAGGACACCATGGACCTCAACGCCCAGGTGTTCCGCACGGGCGACTCGCTGAACGCGGCCCTGGCCGACATCCGCGAGCTGCAGAAGCGCTACCGCAACGCGTCCGTCCAGGACAAGGGGAAGCTCTTCAACACGGACCTCCTGGAGGCCATCGAGCTGGGCTTCCTGCTCGACATCGCCGAGGTCACCGTGGTCGCCGCGATCAACCGCAAGGAGTCGCGCGGCGGTCACTACCGCGAGGACTTCCCCAACCGCGACGACGCCAACTACATGCTGCACACCATGGCCTACCGGCGCCCCACCGCGGCGTCCGACCAGGCCGAGGGTCACGTGGAGGGCTACTTCGACCACGTCGAGGAGTTCGACGGCTACAAGGTCGTCCTGGGCTCCAAGCCCGTTGTCCAGACCCGGTACGAGCCGATGGAGCGTAAGTACTGATGACTGCCACACTCGAAGCCGCCGCACCGTCCCCCGCGGGCGAGATCCCGTCGTTCACGGTCACGCTGCGGATCCGGCGGTTCAACCCCGAGGTGTCCGAGGAGGCCACCTGGGAGGACTTCACCGTCGAGGCGCACGGCACCGACCGCATCCTCGACGCCCTGCACAAGATCAAGTGGGACGAGGACGGCTCGCTCACGTTCCGTCGGTCCTGCGCGCACGGCGTGTGCGGCTCGGACGCGATGCGGATCAACGGCCGCAACCGCCTGGCCTGCAAGACGCTCCTGAAGGACGTCAACCCCGACAAGCCGATCACGGTCGAGCCCATCAAGGGCCTGCCCGTCGTGAAGGACCTCGTGGTCGACATGGAGCCGTTCTTCGCCTCCTACCGCGAGATCATGCCGTTCCTCATCACGTCGGGGAACGAGCCCTCCAAGGAGCGCTACCAGTCCCCCGAGGACCGCGCGAAGTTCGACGACACCACCAAGTGCATCCTGTGCGCCGCGTGCACGTCGTCCTGCCCGGTGTTCTGGACGGACGGCCAGTACTTCGGCCCGGCCGCGATCGTGAACGCACACCGCTTCATCTTCGACAGCCGGGACGAGGGTGGCTCGCAGCGCCTCGAGATCCTCAACGACAAGGAGGGCGTGTGGCGCTGCCGCACGACCTTCAACTGCACCGAGGCCTGCCCCCGCGGCATCGAGGTCACGAAGGCCATCCAGGAGGTCAAGCGCGCCATGATCACGCGCGCGTTCTGATCCTCTCGGGAAGGACGGGGCGGCATGGGACCTGCGGGTCCTATGCCGCCCCGTCCTCGTTCTCAGGGTCCTGCGCGGCTTGCGGGGCCGGCGGGTCGGCCATCCAGGCGCAGGCCATGAGCAGCACCCGGGCCAGCAGGTTGACCAGCACCAGGATGGTCACCACCACCGCGAACGACGCCAGCAGGGCGTTACGGGTGGCGGCGTTCGAGATCACCTCGGTACCGAGGTAGCGCAGCCCGCCGGCGACGACGCCCACCGCGAGCGAGCCGTACATGAGCTCCCGCCAGTCGGTCCGCACACCGCCCACGTACCGCACGACGGCGGCCACGACGACCGCGTCCAGCGCCAGGGTCACCAGGGCGCCGCCCGCGCGCACCGCGAAGGACACCGCGCCGCCGTCCAGCCCGAGACTCTCCAGGGTCCAGGGCACGGCCGCCGAGACCGCCACGCTGGCGGCCGCGGTGACCAGCACGCCGACGCCGAGCAGCACGAAGCCCAGGAGCTGCCGCAGGCGGTCGGTGACGGGGTTGCCGTGGCCGTTCGTCTCCCCGAACATGGCCCGCACCGACGTGCGCAGGGCGCCCATGAAGTTCGTGGCGGACCACAGCAGCACCAGCGTCGCGACGGCCGAGGTCCAGCTCAGGCCGGTGGAGATCACGAGGTCGGCCGGCGACAGCACACCGCCGTGGCCGGTGTCGACCAGTCCCGGCAGCCACGTGTCGATCTGGTCCAGCACCGCGACGCGCAGGTCGGCGTCGCCGCCGAGCACCCGCACGAACACGGTGTAGCCGAT
The DNA here is from genome assembly GCF_044389675.1 of Promicromonospora kroppenstedtii. Taxonomy (NCBI): domain Bacteria; kingdom Bacillati; phylum Actinomycetota; class Actinomycetes; order Micrococcales; family Promicromonosporaceae; genus Promicromonospora; species Promicromonospora kroppenstedtii. Next base: position 22,100 of record NZ_JBIRYI010000018.1, read on the forward strand.
CGCGAGGGCCGCGAACAGCGAGAACAGCGCGGCGTAGGCCATGCCGCCGCTGAGCACGGCGCCGTTCGCCGTGTTGAACCTGGACAGTGCCCGGCCGGGCCGGGTCGCCTCCCAGCGCGCCCAGAGCGCCTGTCCCCGCTCGATCAACCGCTTCACCCGGGAAGAGTAGACGGCGACCGGCGGGCCGGTCCCGTGCGGCGCGCGGGTGGGCCGTGCGGGGCCGTGGGGTGCGGGCAGGCCGGGTGGCGCGTCCGGGTCAGACCCGGCCGAGCTGGAAGGCCGCCTGAGGCCGCCAGATCCCGTCGTCTCCGTGCTCGTACTGGTAGAACCGGTCGACGTCGAACTCCGCGAAGTAGTCCGACATGGCCTCGAAGGCCTTGTCGAGGTCGGCGTCCGGGACCTCGTGCGCGATGGTGACGTGCGGGTGGTAGTTGAACCGCAGGTCGCCGTCGAGGATCCCGGAGCGCACGCTCGCCTCGAGCTGCTCGCACTCCGCGATCCCCTGCGCCAGGGCCACGAACACCACGGGCGAGACCGGGCGGAACGTGGCCGTGCCCCGCAGCCGCACCGTGAAGGGCGACGCGGCGGCGGCCACGGTCGCCAGGTGCTCACGTGCCTCGGCGAGCTGCCCGAGGTCGATCAGCGTCGGCCCCAGCAGCGTGATGTGCGGGGGGATGAAGTTCGCGAGCGGGTCGTCGGCAGCCACCCGCGCCGCGCTGAGCTGCGCGGCGTAGGGCTCCGGGATCTCGATCGCGATCCCGATGCGGACCTGGCCGGGTCCGCGCTCGGGCAGGTTCACCGTTCGCCTCGCGCGGGCAGGAGCCCGAACCGTTCGTACAGCCGGTCCAGGACGGGTCGGGCGATGGCGCGGGCCCGGTCGGCGCCGTCGGCCAGCACGCGGTCGAGCTCGGCCGGGTCGGCCAGGTAGGTGTTGGCGCGTGCCTGGAACGGCTCGAGGAAGGCGACGACGGCGTCCGCCAGGTCCACCTTGAGGTAGCCGTAGCCGCGGCCGTCGTACTCCTTGGCGATCTCGTCGATGTCGCGGCCGGTCACGGCCGAGAAGATCGTCAGCAGGTTCGAGATGCCCGGCTTCTCGGCCGGGTCGAACCGCACGCCGTAGGACTCGTCGGCGTCGGTCACGGCCGACTTGATGGCCTTGACCGCCTTCTTGGGGTCCTCCAGCAGCCAGACGACGCCCTTGCCGCCCGTGCTGGACTTGCTCATCTTGGCGCTCGGGTCCTGCAGGTCCTGGATCTTGGCGACCGCCTTGACGATGTGCGCGTCCGGCACGACGGCGGTGCCCTCGCCGAAGCGGGTGTTCAGGCGCGCCGCGAGGTCCCGGGTGAGCTCCAGGTGCTGGCGCTGGTCCTCGCCCACGGGGACCAGGCCGGCGTCGTACAGCAGGATGTCGGCCGCCATGAGCACGGGGTACGTGAAGAGCCCGACCGTGGTGCCCTCGCTGCCCTGCTTGGCGGACTTGTCCTTGAACTGCGTCATCCGGCCGGCCTCGCCGAAGCCCGTCTGGCAGCTCAGCAGCCACGCCAGCTCGGCGTGCGCCGCCACGTGCGACTGCACGAAGAGGATGGACCGCTCGGGGTCGATGCCGCCCGCCAGGTACTGCGCGGCCGTGCGCCGGGTGCGCTCGCGCAGCAGCGCCGGGTCCGGGTTGACCGTCAGCGCGTGCAGGTCCACGACGCAGTAGAGCGCGTCGTAGGAGTCCTGCAGCGCGATCCACTGGGACAACGCACCGATGTAGTTGCCCAGGTGGAGGGAACCGTCTGTGGGCTGCATCCCGGAGAAGATGCGCTTCCGGGTGGGGACGTCGGCCACAGCAGCTGGTTCCGGCGCGGTCGAGGTGAAGGACGACATGGCCCACATTCTGGCAGGTCCGTCCACGCTCACCGAATCCTCAGGTCGCTTCGTCGTCGTACGGTGCCTTCCCGGGTTCCGCGGCCGGGCCGGCCGACGTCGCTGACATGCCGTTCCGTGCCGCCGCGCCGTCCGCGGCCTGGGCGGCGGCGGACCGGGTGTACGCCGACGGGCTGTCGTCCATCAGGGCGTCCCGCACGATCTTGCGCGGGTCGTACTGGCGCGGGTCGAGCTTGGACCAGTCCACGTCGCTGAACTCCGGCCCGAGCTCGTCGTCGACCCGCGCCTTCGCGTTCTGGAGCAGGTCGCGGCCGCGGCGCACCATCGCGCCGAGCTGTTCCGCATAGGTGGGCAGCCGCTCAGGGCCGATGACGAGCATCGCGATCACGACGATGATCACGAACTCCCAGCCGTTGATACCGAACACGGGTCAGAGCCTACTCGCGTCGCGGGACAGCCCGGAGAACGCCGGATGAATCCCGTTCACTGGCCGCTCGACCGCTCTTCGAGCACCACGCGGACCTCCCGCTCGTTCTTGCCGGACCGCACCTGGAGCGTCACCGGGTCGCCCGGCGCCTTGGCGCGGATCGCGACGATCAGCTCGTCCGCGACCGACACGGGCCGGCCGTCCACGGAGAGGATCACGTCGCCCGGCTTGATGCCGGCCTGGTCGGCGGGGCCGTTCGGCGTCACCGCGGGCGTGCCCTGCTGCGCCTCCTGGGACACCTGCACCCCCTCGCCCTGGTAGGCGGGGTCGAGCAGGACGCCGATGATCGGGAACGTCGCCGAGCCCGTCTCGATGAGCTGCTCGGCCGTGTGCCGTGCCTGGTTGGACGGGATGGCGAAGCCGAGGCCGATGTTGCCGGTGGCCGTGGTGGTGCCGGGCCCCTGCGCGATGGCCGAGTTGATGCCGATCACCTCGCCCGCCGAGTTCACGAGCGGCCCGCCGGAGTTGCCGGGGTTGATCGCGGCGTCCGTCTGGATCGCGTCGATGAACGCCGCCTCCGCTGACTCGCCCGCCTTCACAGGGCGGTGCAGCGCGCTGACGATGCCCGTGGTGACGGTGGCCTCCAGGCCGAGCGGCGAGCCGACGGCGAGCACGGCGTCGCCCACGACGACGTCGTCGGAGTCGCCCAGCACGAGCGGCTCCAGGCCGGTCTCCTCGACGCGGATGACGGCCAGGTCGTAGTCCGGCGTGGCCCCCACGAGCTCGGCGGGCTGCTCGTGCCCGTCGGAGAACGTCACGGTCACGTCGGCCCCGGAGGCCGCCTCGGCGACCACGTGGTTGTTCGTGAGGATGTAGCCCTCGGACTTGAGGATCATGCCCGAGCCGGTGGCCACGCCCTGCGGGGCGCGCACCTCGATCGAGACCACGCTCGGCAGCGCGGCCGCGGCGATCGCGGCGACCGAGCCCTCGGGACGCTCCACCTGGGTGGTCCCCGCGGCGTGCTGCGGCAGCGCGGCGTCCGCCGGGCGCGCAGCGCTGCGGGAGTCCAGCAGCGCGTAGGCACCCACCCCGCCGGCCGCGCCGGCGAGCAGGCCGAGCAGCACGACGGCGGACACCGTGCCCGTGCCGAGCCGGCCGCGGCGCGACCGGGGCGGCTGGGCGGTGCCGTAGTGCGCGGTGCCCGGGTGCCCGGCCGGGGAGTCGTGTCCCGGGGCGTGCGAGCCGGACCCGTGGGGCCCGGGCTCGTGGGCACCGGCGGCCGACGGCGCCGGCAGCGTGGTCAGGTAGCCCGTCGTCGGGAGCTGCGCGGTGGGCCGGTCGGCGGGCTGCGCCGGAAGCTGCTGGGTCTGGTGCGACCGCGCCGACGTCGTCTCCGCCGGCCGCTCGGCCGGCGCTGCCTCGGGCGCGGGTTCAGGCGCGCTCCCCGGGGCCGGGACCGCCGGCTCGTTCGCGGGGGGCACTGCTGCGCGCGGCGTGGGAGGCGCGAACGGGTTCTCGTCGGTCATGGGCTTTCGATGGCTCCTGTCACGGTGTGCCACCCGCGGGCGATGCGGGGCAGGACCCCGGCATCGTAGCCATGCTCACCGAAGGACGCCACGAGCTCGGTGAGTACCTCCTCGGGCGCGTCGGCGACCACGTCGACCACCATGTCGTCGGACTGCCACGCCACGTGTGCGGGCTCCGTGGCGAGCACCTGCACGCCGCCCACCGTGGTGCCGCTCCGGGCGAGCTGGCCGGCCCGCTCGCGGACCACCGCGTGCCCGGAGGGACCGGTCAGGTCGATCTCCAGGGTCTGGCCCTCCTCGCCCACCAGCCGCATGGCCGAGACCGTGTAGCCGTCAGGCAGGTCGGCGGGTGCCACCCAGCCGTTGTCCGCGACCCAGTCGAGCGCGGCGGGCGTCACCTGGTCGGTGTCGACGTCGAGGCCGGCCAGCACGTCCTGACCCGCCGCAGCGGCGTCCGGCCCGGTGCGGCCGAGCATCGTCATGCTGGTCTGCGCCGAGAGCTGCGGGGAGACCACGGGCACGTCGCCGAGCGTGAACAGGGCCAGGCCGAGCACTCCGGCTCCGCCCACGCCGAGGGCCGTGATCCGGGCGGCCCGGCGGCGGCGCGCCGGACGGTCGATCCGGCCGTCGAAGCCGTCGAACGCCGAGGCCGACCAGACCGGGGCGGCCAGCGGGTCCGGGCCCAGGAACGGGCGGCGCAGCGGGTCCTCGTCGGTGGGCGGGATGCTCGCCTGGAGCGCCATCAGCCGGGCCGTGAGAGCCGGGTCGGGCATCACGTCGGCGGCGGACGAGAGCGCGCGGCGGGCCGCGCGGGCGGTGTCGAGCTCGCGGGCGCACAGCCGGCACATGGTCACGTGGGCCAGGGCGCGCTCCGTCTCGGCGGGCGAGAGCTGCCCGTCAGCCAGCGCGCTGACGAGGTCGCCCAGGTGGCTCATCGCGCGCCGCCGCGCGTCGGGGCCAGGTGCTCCAGCGCGTCGCGGAGCTGGGCACGGGCGCGGTGGATGCGGGAGCGGACGGTGCCGAGCTTGACGCCCAGGGTCACGGCGATCTCCTCGTAGCTCAGGCCCTCGATGTCGCACAGCACCACCGCGGCGCGGTACTCGGGGCGGAGGGCGTCGAGCGCCTTCTGCACGTCCTGGTCCAGGTTCGCGTGCTCGTAGCCACGCTCCGGGCGGCCGAAGTCACCGGTGTCGGCGACATGGCCGTCGTCGTCACCCATCGCCTCCATGCGGATGCGCTTCTTGCGGCGCGCCTGGTCCAGGAACAGGTTGGTCGTGATGCGGTGGAGCCAGCCCTCGAAGGTGCCCGGGGTGTAGCTCGACAGCGAGCGGAACACCCGGATGAACGTCTCCTGGGTCAGGTCCTCGGCGTCCTGCTTGTTACCGGTCAGCCGGTAGGCGAGCCGGTAGACGCGCGCGGAGTGCTCCCGCACGATCTCTTCCCATGTCGGCGGCTGCCAGGGCAGGTCGGCGGCGCCGGCCCCGGAGGGTACCGACGCGGGTGCGTCTGCTGCTGGTCGAGTGCTCACGGAAGTCATCGTCCTCTCAACGTACGTCAAAGCCCAGGCGTTCCCACGGGCTGTACCCTGACGCCGCACGTGATGTACACAACTGCCCGGTTCAGCGGAGGAAGCCATCAGCACAGCGGAGCCGTCAGGCCACGGGAAGGTCGCGGCCTGGGTCTACAGCGAGGCCTTCGTCCCCGAGGACGAGGTGCTGCTGCGCGCCCGCGAACGCGCCTCGGAGCTGGGCTGCCCGGCCGTCCTGCCGGGAGTGGGCGCGGTGCTGCGGGTGCTCGCCGCCGCCTCGAACGCGCACGCCGTCGTCGAGGTGGGCACCGGAGCCGGCGTGGCCGCGCTGTGGCTGCTGCGGGGCATGCCGGCCGACGGCCAGCTCACCACGATCGACCGCGAGGTCGAGCACCAGCGGGCCGCGCGGACGGCGTTCGCCGAGGACGGTGTGGCCCCGCAGCGCACCCGGATCATTCCCGGCCGGCCCGCGGACGTGCTGCCCCGGCTGGCCGACGGCGCCTACGACCTGGTGCTGGTGGCCAGCGACCCGCTGGCCTACCCCGAGTACGTCGACGAGGCCCTGCGCCTGCTGCGCCCGGGCGGTGTGCTCGCCGTCGACGGCGCGCTGCTGCGGGACCGCGTGGCGGACCCCGCGCGCCGCGACGAGCTCACCACCGTGGTCCGCGAGGTGGGCCGGACGCTGCGCAATGACGAGCGGGTGCTCCCCGCCATGCTGCCGAGCGGGGACGGTCTGCTGCTGGCCGTCCGCCGCTGACCCTCGAGGAGCCTGGTTCCCGCGGCGGACGACCGTCGAAAGAGTTCCGGCCCTGTCTGCTCAGCCGACGACGGTCTGGAGTGCGTCCCCGAGCTCGCTCGCCTCGGTCGCGTTGAGCTCGACGACGAGCCGACCGCCGCCCTCGAGCGGCACACGCATGACGATGCCGCGCCCCTCCTTGGTGACCTCGAGCGGTCCGTCACCCGTTCGCGGCTTCATCGCAGCCATGTGTGGCTCTCCCATTCCGTTGTCCGGTGTGTAGCAGCATTCATGTGTCCGGCGAACGCCGAGGGCACAGAGCCATTCTAGTTCAAATGGCGCCCCTTACTTTCCACTCGCCCATTCGTGGCGCTTCATCCGACCGGGCACCGGGACGCCGGTCGAATCGTGCGTGGGCTCAGGCGAGACCCCTCAGGGCGGCGGCGGGCGGCGCCTCGTCGCGCACCGCCGCCACGAGGTCGAGCACCCGGCGGGTCGCGGCCACGTCGTGCGCCCGGAAGACCCGCGCGCCGAGCCACGCGGCGACCGCCGTCGCGGCGAGCGTGCCCTCCAGGCGCTCCTCGGGCGGCAGGTCGAGCGTCTCCCCCACGAAGTCCTTGCGGGACAGCGCCATCAGGAGCGGGAAACCGAGCCCCGCCAGGGCGTCGGTACGGCGCAGCAGGTGCAGCGAGTGCCAGGTGTTCTTGCCGAAGTCGTGCGTCGGGTCCACGAGCACGGACGCGCGGGGCACGCCGCACGCCACGGCCCGCTCGGCGGCGGCCCGCAGGGTGGCCACGACGTCGGCCAGCAGCCCGTCGGGGCCCGGGTACTCCACGCGGTACGGGTCCGTGCGCGGCACGGCCCCGCCCGTGTGCGAGCAGACGACGCCGACACCAGCCGCGCCCGCCACCTCCACCAGGCCGGGATCGTGCCCCGCCCAGGTGTCGTTGATCAGGTCCGCCCCGGCGTCGATCGCCGCGCGGGCGACCCCGGCGCGCCAGGTGTCGACCGAGACGAGCAGGCCGGGCACGGCGCGGCGCACCGCGGCCACGAACGGCACGACGCGGCGGATCTCCTCGGCCTCGTCGACCGGCGTGCCGTTGCCGGCCCGCACGCCGCCGACGTCGAGGATCTCGGCGCCGTCGGCGTACGCACGCTCCGCGACGGCCAGGGCCGCGGCGTCGTCGGGCACGCGCGCGGGCGCGTAGAACGAGTCGGTGGTGCGGTTCAGCACCGCCATCACCACCGGGCGGACCGCGGTCCCGTCCCGTCCGACCTCACGCCCGCGCAGCACCAGCGGGGCGGACGGCAGCGGGACGGTATCGGCGGGCGTCTGAGGACGATCCACCTAGGAGTTGCCCACGACGGCGTCGCGCCGGTCCGCGGCCGACGCCTGCTCGGTGGCGCGCTCTGCCGCCACCGCGGCCTGCAGCGCCGCCTGCTCGGCCGCGATCTGGTGGGCCCGGTCGACCACGTGCCGCACGGCGTCGGCCGGGTCGTCGGTCAGGTGGATGATGTCGAGATCCGCCGCGCTGATGACACCATGCTCCAGCGCCGTCGTCCGGACCCACTCCAGGAGCCCACCCCAGTACTTCTTTCCCACCAGGACGATCGGGAACTGCGTCACCTTGTGGGTCTGCACCAGGGTGATGGCCTCGAAGAGCTCGTCGAAGGTGCCGAATCCCCCGGGCATCACGATGAATCCCTGCGCGTACTTCAGGAACATCGTCTTTCGCGCGAAGAAGTACCGGAAGTTGATACCCAGATTGACGTACTCGTTGACGCCCTGTTCGAAGGGCAGCTCGATACCGAGCCCGACCGACGTACCGCCCGCCTCCGCCGCACCCTTGTTCGCGGCCTCCATGATGCCGGGCCCGCCGCCCGTGATGACGGCGTAGCCCGCCTCGACCAGCAGCCGGCCCACGGTCTCGCCCGCGGCGTAGTCCGGGTGACCGGGCTTGGTGCGCGCGGAGCCGAACACCGAGACGGCCTCGCCCAGTTCGGCGAGCGCGCCGAAGCCCTCCACGAACTCGCTCTGGATGCGCAGCACCCGCCAGGGGTCCGAGTGCAGCCAGTCGGTGTCCTGGTCCGGGGCCAGGAGTCGCTGGTCCGTGGTGGTCCGCGGGATCTGGTTCCCGCGCAGCAGCACCGGACCACGGCGATAGCCGCGGCCGGACTGTGGAATGCCGTCGTCGCTCATGCGACCAAACTAGTCGTCCAGGAGCCAGGCTCGCAGCGCGTCGCGGCACTGCGCGAGCTGCGCGACCGGCAGGCGCTCGTCGTCCTTGTGCGCGAGCAGCGGGTCACCCGGACCGAAGTTGACCGCGGGCACCCCCAGCTCGGCGAACCGGGCGACGTCGGTCCACCCGTACTTGGGAGCGGGGGCGCCGCCCGTCGTGGCCAGCACCGACTGCACGAACTGGGCCGCCAGCGGGTCGTCGAGGCCGGGGCGTGCGCCGCCCGCGGCGTCCGTCACGAGCACCTCGAAGCCCTCGAAGACCTCCCGCAGGTGGGCCTCCGCCTCGGCCACCGAGCGGGAGGGGGCGAAACGATAGTTCACCTCCACCGTGCAGGCGTCAGGGATGACGTTGCCCGCGATGCCGCCGTCGATCCGCACGGCGTTGAGGCCCTCGCGGTAGACCAGGCCGTCCACCTCGACCTCGCGTGGCGCGTAGGCCGCGAGCCGGGTCAGCACGGGCGCGACGGCGTGGATCGCGTTCTCGCCCGTCCACGCGCGCGCCGAGTGCGCGGCGACGCCGTGGGTGCGCACCTCGATCCGCATCGTGCCGTTGCAGCCGCCCTCGATGCCGGCGTTCGACGGCTCGCCCAGGATCGCGAAGTCGCCCCGCAGCAGCTCCGGGTGGTTGCGCGCGAGGCGGCCCAGACCGTTCAGCGCGGAGTCGACCTCCTCGTGGTCGTAGAAGATCCACGTCAGGTCGTGGGCGGGCGCCGTGCCGGGCGCGCCGAGCTCGACCGCCAGGGCGAGCGCGACGGCGACCCCGCCGAGCATGTCCACGGTGCCGCGGCCCCAGAGCTCGCCGGCGCCGTCCTGCTCGACCAGGCGGGTCGGCAGGTTGTCCGCGATCGGCACGGTGTCGATGTGGCCGGCCACCACCACCCGCCGGTCCCGGCCGAGGTGCGTCCGCGCCACCAGGGCGTCGCCGTCGCGCAGCACGTCCAGGTGCGGGCAGGCCCGCAGGACCGCCTCGATCGTGTCGGCGAGGGCCTTCTCGTCGCCGCTGACGGACGGGATGTCGCACAGGATCCGGGTGAGGGCGACGAGGTCGGCCCCCTCCCCGGACGGGTCGAGCAGGGCAGGGTCGATCGCGTTGTCCACAGGGCAAGCCTAGGTGCTCGTCCCGGCCGTTAGGCTGGACGCATGACGACCGCATGGGGCTTCGGCCTTGCAACGATCGCCGACGACGGCACCACCCTCGACACCTGGTACCCGGAGCCCGCCCTCGGCGACGCGCCCGCCGGCGCCACCCCGCCCGAGGCTCTCGCGGCGGCCGCCGGCGCGGACGCCGTCCGCGGCGTCCGGCTGGAGGTCGTGACCACGCAGATCGACCTCGCCGACCCGCCGAAGAGCGTCCCGGACGCCTACCTGCGCCTGCACCTGCTCTCGGCCCGCCTGGTCAAGCCGCACGGCCTCAACATGGACGGCATCTTCGGCGCCCTGACGAACGTGGTCTGGACCAGCGCCGGCCCGTGCGCCGTCGAGGGCTTCGAGGAGACCCGGCTGCGCCTGCGCGCCCGCGGCCACGTCACCGTGTTCGGCGTCGACAAGTTCCCGCGGATGGTCGACTACCTCGTCCCGTCTGGTGTCCGGATCGCCGACGCCGACCGGGTCCGCCTGGGCGCGTACCTCGCCCCTGGCACCACGGTGATGCACGAGGGCTTCGTCAACTTCAACGCCGGCACGCTCGGCGTGTCCATGGTCGAGGGCCGCATCTCGGCCGGGGTCACCGTGGGCGACGGGTCCGACGTCGGCGGTGGCGCTTCGATCATGGGCACCCTGTCCGGGGGCGGCAAGCAGGTTGTGTCGCTCGGCGAGCGCTGCCTGCTGGGCGCCAACGCGGGCCTCGGCATCCCCCTCGGCGACGACTGCGTGGTCGAGGCGGGCCTGTACCTGACCGCCGGCACCAAGGTCACCGTGCTCGGCGCGGCCGCCGACCCGTACGGCGACGGCACCGCCCCCGTCAAGGCGCGTGACCTCGCGGGCCGCAGCAACCTGCTCTTCCGCCGGAACTCCACCACGGGCGCCGTCGAGGTGCTCGACCGGACCGGCGTCGGCATCGAGCTGAACGAGGTGCTGCACGCCAACTGAGGCGCCCTCGTACCCGTTTTGCACCATCCCTGACCAGGCGGATTACACTTCGTGACCCTCCTGGTACCGCCCCGGACGACAGGGAGCACGTATGGCCATCCTGGCCGAGACCGGCCCGCCGGTCCCGCCGCCCGTCGACGGTCCCCCGCCGCGACGGCAGCTGGGGCGCGCCCTGAAGTACATCGTGACGGTCTGTGCCGTGTGCGCGGTCGCCACGGTGGGCGTCGTCGTCGGGCTGAACCGGCTGACGGGGTCCGGGCCCGTCACCGAACGCTGCACCGCCGCGCTCGACGGCTCGAACTGGTACCTCTCGCCCGACCAGGCGGACAACGCGGCGCTCGTGGCCGGCACCGCGGTCGCCCGCGGCCTACCGGCCCGGGCGGCCACGATCGGCCTGGCCACGGCGCTGCAGGAGTCCAAGCTCATCAACATCGACTACGGCGACCGTGACTCGGTGGGGCTGTTCCAGCAGCGGCCGTCCCAGGGCTGGGGCGACCCCCAGCAGATCCTGGACCCGGTGTACTCGACCAACGCCTTCTACGACGTGCTGGTCGAGGTCGAGGGGTACGAGGACATGGAGGTGACGGACGCCGCGCAGACCGTGCAGCGCTCCGCCTATCCCGACGCCTACGCGCAGCACGAGACGCGGTCGCGCGCCTGGGCCTCCGCCCTGACCGGCAACTCCCCCGCGGCCCTGTCGTGCGAGCTCGCGCCGGTGGCCGACGCGGACCAGGTCGCCCCCGACGCCGCCCGGGACGCGGTGGCCGGCCGGCTGGGCCGGGACCTCGGGCTCGCGCCCGCGACCGGCACGGCGGACCCGAACCGGCAGGACCCGGCGTCGGTCACGGTGACGGTCGACGCCACGCCCCTGACGCCGGACGACCCCCAGCGCGGCGGCTGGGCGACCGGCCAGTGGGCCGTCGCGACGGCGCAGTCCACGCAGGCCGTCGAGGTGCACGTGGACGACCGGGTCTGGCTGCGCGACGAGGCCGCCTGGGTCGACGCCGAGACGCGGCTGCCTCCGGGCGAGGTCAGCATCACGGTGGACGCCACCGAGTAGCGGGGTCTCGGCAGGCTCGACCAGCGGTGGTGAACCGCTGCTCGATGCCTGCCGAGACCGACCTCAGTTGCCGCCGTCGACCATGAAGCCACCGAGGCCGGACGAGTTGCCGCCCTCGTCCTGCCGCGGCGCGGGGCGCTCGTAATCCTCGTCGACGTGCAGTTCCGCGACATCCTCGCCGAGCTTGTTCAGCAGCGCGTGCCGCGCCTCGCGCCGGCGTCGCTGCTCCAGCGGCTCCGGCACCGGGGCGGCCGCGATGAGCCGCTGCGTGTACTCCTCGCGGGGGTGGTGCAGCACCTCCTCGCGCGGACCCTGCTCCACGATCCGGCCGTTCTGCAGCACCACCACGCGGTGGGCCAGCAGGTCGATCACGGCGAGGTCGTGGCTCACGAACAGGCAGGCGAACTTGTACCGCTCCTGCAGCGCCGTGAACATCTTCAGCACGTTGGCCTGCACGGACACGTCCAGGGCCGACGTCGGCTCGTCCGCGACCAGCAGCTCGGGGTCGAGCGTGAGCGCGCGGGCGATGCTCACGCGCTGGCGCTGGCCACCGGAGAGCTCGTGCGGGTAGCGGTTGTAGACGCTGCGGGGCAGCTCGACGGCGTCGAGCAGCTCCAGCACGCGACGGCGCCGCGACCGCTCGTCGCCCTCCTTGTGCACCACCAGCGGTTCGGCGATCACGTCGCCGATCGGCAGGCGCGGGTTGAGGGACGACGCCGGGTCCTGGAACACGACGCCGATGCGCTTGCGCAGGGCCTTGAGCTCCTTGCCGCGCAGCTTGCCGAAGTCGGTCCCGAGGATGGACGCCGAGCCGGAGGCCGCGGGGATGAGGCCCAGGGCGCACTTGGCGATCGTGGACTTGCCGGAGCCGGACTCGCCCACGAGGCCCACGATCTCGCCCTGCGCCACCGACAGCGACACGTCGTCGACGGCCCGGAAGGTGGGCTTGCCCAGGCGGTGGTACTCGATGACGAGGTTGTTCAGGTCGAGCGCGGGCAGGTCCTCGGGGGCCGCCTCCACGGGCGCGACGTCGCCGAACTGGCCCGGCCCGGACCCCAGGTGGGGCACGGCGGCCAGCAGGCGCTTGGTGTACTCGTGCCGCGGGTGGTTGAGCACCTGGTCGGCGGTCCCCGTCTCCACGAGGTCACCCTTGAGCATGACGGCGACACGGTCGGCCATGTCGGCCACGACGCCCATGTTGTGGGTGATCAGCAGGATGCCGGTGTTCAACTTGTCCTTGAGCGAGCGCAGCAGGTCGAGGATGTCGGCCTGCACGGTCACGTCGAGGGCCGTGGTGGGCTCGTCGGCGATGATCACCTTGGGGTCGCACGCGATCGCCATGGCGATGACCACGCGCTGGCGCTGACCACCGGACAGCTCGTGCGGGTACTGCTTGAGGCGGCGCTCGGGCTCGGGGATGCCGACCATGCCCAGCAGCTCGGCGGCCCGGGCCATGGCCTGCTTGCCGAACGCGATGCCGTGCAGCTGCAGGCCCTCGGTGAGCTGGTCGCCGATGGTGAGCACCGGGTTCAGCGCGGTCATGGGCTCCTGGAAGACCATGGCCACGTCGTTGCCGCGCATGTTGCGCAGGCCCCGGCCGTCGAGGCCGCCCACGACCTTGTCGCCCACGCGGATGGTGCCGCCGACGCGTGCGTTGCGGGGCAGCAGGCCGAGCGCCGTCATCGAGGTGACGGACTTGCCCGAGCCGGACTCGCCCACGAGCGCGACGACCTCGCCGGGCCGGACCTCCAGGTCGATGCCCTTGACGGCGTGCACGTCGCCGAACTCGGTCTTGAACGTGACGGTGAGGTCCTCGAACGCGAGGACGGCGTCGCCGGTCGCCGTGGCGGGGCCGGAGGCGCTGATGTCGAGAGTCGTCATTCTCAGTCCTTGGTCCGGTTCTGGCGGGGGTCGAACGCGTCGCGCAGGCCGTCGCCGATGAAGTTCACGCACAGGGCGATGGCCAGGATCATCAGGCCAGGCCACCAGAACAGCCACGGCCGCGTCGCGAAGGCGGCCTGGTAGTCGTTGATGAGGGTACCCAGCGAGGTGTCCGGCGCCTGCACGCCGAACCCGAGGAAGCTCAGCGAGGTCTCCAGGAGGATCGCGCTGGAGATCGAGAGCGTCGCGGACACGATGATCACGCCGACCGCGTTGGGCAGGACGTGCTTGCTGATGATGCGCCAGGGGCTGGTGCCGACTGCCTGCGCGGCCAGCACGAAGTCGCGTTCGCGCAGCGAGAGCACCTCGCCGCGCACCAGGCGGGCCAGGCTCGTCCACGTGACCAGGCCGAGCACGAGGGCCAGACCCCAGATGCCCCAGCCGGACGCCGTCTTGCCGAGCACGGCCGCGACGACCAGCAGCGGGATCACGATGAAGACATCGGTCACCCGCATCAGGACCGACTCGACCCAGCCGCGGTAGAAGCCGGCCAGGGCCCCGATCAGTGTGCCCACGACCGTCGAGATGATGCCCACGGCGAACGCGATGATCAGCGAGAACTGGGTGCCGCGCATGACCAGGGCGAAGTAGTCCTTGCCGCCGGTGTCCTGGCCGAAGGGGTACTGCCAGGTGGGCGCGCCGTCGCCGATCTTGTCGTACTGCAGCGTGTAGTTGTTGGGCCACCACCCGGGGATCGGACCGATGCCGATCGAGGTGAACGCCACGACGATGATGATGCCGAGCACGATCATCGAGCTGAGCGCCGCCCGGTGCCGGAAGAACCGGCGGGCGACGAGCTGGCCCTGGCTGTAGGACTTGTCCTCGCCGGGCAGCGGGGCCGCCGAGCCGCCGGCCGCGAGGCCGACGGCGTCCGTGCTGGCCACGGAGATCTGGGGCTCGTAGTCCTCGCCGCCAGGGGTGCTGTTCCTGATGTCACTCATGTCTGTGTCTCCTGCCGTGGCCCGCGCTCAGCGCCGGATCCGGGGGTCGAGGGCCGCGTACGCGATGTCTGCCAGCAGGTTCATCAGCACGGCGGCAACACCCGTGACGAGGAAGAACGCCATGACCGGCGCGGGGTCCACGGCGTTCAGGCCGTCCTGGAACAGGGCGCCCATGCCCTTCCAGCCGAACACCTGCTCGGTGATGACCGCGCCGCCGATGAGGGCCGCGAAGTCGAAGGCGACGATCGTGGTGATCGGGATGAGGGCGTTGCGGAAGGCGTGCTTGACGATGACCTCGCGCTCCGACAGGCCCTTCGACCGGGCCGTGCGCACGTAGTCCTGGTTCAGGGTCTCGAGCATCGACGACCGCGTGTACCGCGAGTGCGTCGCCACGGAGACCAGGGTGAGCAGGATGGTGGGCAGCAGGATCTGCGTGGCCATGTCGAGCACCTGCTCCCAGAAGCCCCCGGTGAAGTTCGGGGTCTGGGAGCCGATGGTCGAGATGGGGCGCGACTTGACGCCCAGGAAGCTGGCCCAGTGCGCGATCAGGAGGTCGGCGAAGACCATCAGGCTGGTGATGACACCGGTGATGCCGGTGACCAGCATGGACTGCTTGCGGGCGTACCCACCCCAGGCAGCGCCGATCCCGACCGAGACCAGCACCGCGAGCACGAACAGCCCGGCGAGCAGACCCCAGCTCGGGCTGTTGACCAGGAGCGGCGCGAAGGCGAGGTAGGCGACGACGCCGACCACGACGGTGGTGAGGGCCGCGTAGAGCGCGCGCCGGTTCCGCAGGCCCGCGACCAGGGCGGTGACGAGCACACCCGCGGCGGCCGACACCACGAGCACGCCGCCGATGCCGAACATCGGGTTGCGCCACCAGTCGAGGGCGTTGAAGACGAAGAGGATGACCGTGACGAACGCGAACACGGCGGCCGCCGTCAGCATCCGGCGCTTCCTGGTACCGCCGAGTACCGCCTGGAGCAGGAAGCCCGCCACCACCGCGACTATCACGATGGTCCATGGCGCGTAGTGGCCGTCGGCGATCCAGTTGTTGTACTGGATGGCCGCGAACTCCTTGAGCAGGGTGGCGGCCCAGAAGACCGGCAGCGAGAAGAAGAGGAACGCGCTGAACGTGATGGAGTAGTCGAAGCCCGAGTACTGCCGGATCGCGGTGAGGATGCCGAGCGCGATACCGACGATGATCGCGAGCACCGTGGCCACGGTGATCAGGCGGAGCGTCGAGACCGCCGCCTGCTGGGTCAGACCCAGCACGTCGACGCCGTTGATGGTGACGCCGAGGTCGCAGTTCCCGGTGAAACAGCCTCCGACGCCACTGAGCCAGTCCCAGTACCGCTCCCAGGGCGAGTCGTCGAGCCGGAGCAGTTCGCTCCGCTGCGCCATGAGCTGCTCGCGGTTCGGGTCGTTCGACTCGCGCAGGTCCTTGAGCGGATCGCCCGAGTTGATGGTCAGGAAGAACATGAGCAAGGAGGCGCCCAGCAGGACGAGCGCCGAGGCGCCGATGCGCCGGAGGATGAACTTGAGCACGGGTTGGCCCTTCGAGGCGGACGCAGCACGGCGTCTGCTGGGGAATGCGATCAGTGGGTCACTCTAGGACACCGGATGAAAATTGCCGCCATTGACCCAGATCAGGACTGGAAATAATCCTGACCGGAAGCGAACAGCCCTGCGGGGAAGGGACCAGAGGCGCCCTTCCCCGCAGGTCTTGCGTCAGGCTCGCGTCAGGAGGCGCGGGCCCACTGCTCGGAGTTCCACAGCACACCGCTCTGAGCGGCGGTGTTCCGCACGTTCTCGAGGCTCGAGCTGCTGGCGATGACGCCCGGGTGGGCGAACAGCGGGATACCGAACAGGGTGTCCCACAGCTGCTTCTCGATGATCACGGTCTGCTCGGCGTGCACCGCCTCGTCCGTGGTGCTGGCCAGCGTCTTCCAGGCCTCGTCCACGGTCTTGTCGGAGTAGCCACCGTAGTTCTGCTGACCGGTGGTCGAGTAGATGTTCTCGCCCGAGGCGATCTGGCCGGAGCCGGCCCAGGCGAACAGCGCGACCTCGTAGTCACCGTTCGGCAGGTCCTTGTCGAAGAAGTCCGGCGCGGCCGAGTCGACGATCTCGAAGCCGACCTGGTCGCACGAGGACTTGATGGCCTCGACCTCGGCGGCACGACGCGGGTTCGGCGCGGCGTAGCCGATGCGAACCTTCTCGCCCTCCTTGAGGCCCGCGGCAGCGAACTTCTCCTTGGCCGCCTCGAGGTCGACCTCGTCGTACCGGCCGTCGTAGGACTCGGAGACCGTGGCCTCGTAGTTGTCCTGGAACGGGAAGACCTCGCGGGCGTTCATCATGACGGCCTCGGGGGCGATCGGCTTGATCAGGTCGTCCACGATCTTCTGGCGCGGCACGCAGAGCGCGAACGCCTCACGGGCCTCCAGGCTGTCGGAGAAGATGCCCGAGTTGAAGTTGAAGTCGAGGTGCTCCCAGGTCAGGTTCTGGTTGGTGTCCACCGTGACGGCGTCACCGAGCTGCTCGAGCTGCGTCACCGTGTCGACCGTGGGGCCGTTCGGCTGGATGACGTCGAGGTCACCGTTGGCCAGCGCCTGGATCTGCGCGTCGGCGGCCACGAAGCGGAAGGTCAGCTCCTTGGTCGCGGCGGGCGTGCCCCAGTACTTGTCGTTCGCCTCGAGGGTGATGTACTGGCCGGCCTCCCAGCCGTCGGCCTTGAAGTCGTACGGGCCGCTCACGGGGGCGATCGCCGGGTCCGGGACCTCGCCCGGCTGCGACAGCCAGCCCTCGTTCCAGAACTTGGCGGCCTTCTTCAGGACGTCCATGTCGAGGTCCTGGATGGCGGTGACGAGCTCCTCGGTGGAGACGCCCGCCTTCTCGGCGACCACGTGGGCCGGGAACGCGGAACCGATCTGGATCTTCCAGTCGGCGTACACGCGCTCGTAGTCGTAGGTGAACGACTTGGCGTCCGGGGAGTCCGCCTGCGGACCCTCGGGCACGTAGTCGCCCAGCGTCAGGCCGGAGATGTGGTTGAACAGCGGGGTCTCCGAACCGTCGTCGGTGACCTTGCCGTCCTCGGTGATCGCCTGGGCCGCCCAGTCGAGCAGGTAGTCGGCGTAGGTGATCGGGGTGCCGTCCGACCAGGCAGCCTCGTCGTTGAGGGTGTACTGGACCTGCAGCGGGTCCTCCGAGATGGCCTCGTACGTGCCGTAGTCCTCGTCGGCGCAGATCGAGCCGTCGGCACCGAAGTAGTAGAAGCCGCCGAAGATGCGGTCCGTGACCGCGCTGTTGTACGTGGAGTAGGTCTCGGGGGTGTTCGTGTTGTAGCCGAGGAACTCGTCCTCGACCGACACCTTGACCTCACCGTCGGCGGTGGTGATGTCCCCGAGGTCAGCCTTGCACGGACCGTCGGCCGCGGCCGACGTCGCTGTGGACTCACCTTCGGCCGGGTCGTCGTTACCCGCCGGGCTGGTGCACGCCGAGAACAGCAGCGCGCCACTGGCAGCCACTGCGACGGCGGCGCTCAGTCGCCTGATCTTCAATGTTCCTCCTCAGGGGAATGCCGGCGCCGTAGTCACCCCCGCTACGCCGCAGCGCACGGGGGTGAGATGTCCGTCACCGTCATGGTTTCCGCTCACGCTACTCACGCGATGGGAGGGTTTGCCCTACTTCGCCGTTTGGCGGATCTGATCGTTACCGACCTGATATCGCTCCGTAGCGGCGCCGTCGCCGCACAACAAGGACGGAAACAGAGCGGTAACACCTCGGGTGAAATCTCACACCCATCCGTGGGAACGCGCCACCGCGACGAAAGCACCCCTGGTCGCGAGCACCTGCTCGGCGGTCAGGGTGGGCACGCCGGCGAGCAGCACCTCGGTCACCTCGACCGCGAGCTCGCGCTCGGACGGGCCGTCGCCGTCGGGCCGCGAGCCGGCGTCGGGCAGGGGCGGGAGGAAGGTGGGGACGGGCGCCGTGGTCGCACCCGCGCCGACGGCGGTCGCCGTCATCGCGGGGGCCAGGGCGGGGGCAGGCGCCACCAGGGTGACCGTGGAGGCCTTCAGGCCCCGGTCGCCGTCCTCCACCGCGAAGTCCACGACCGCGCCCACGGCGAGGTTGCGCTTGTCGAACTCGAGGTCGTTGACGTGGATGAACACGTCGTCCCCACCGGTGTCCGGCGCAACGAACCCGTAGCCGCGAACCTCGTCGAACCTGATGACCTTGCCTTGAACCACGACACACCCCGCCTCGTAAGAATCCCTGCGTGACCGAGTCTAGGACGCTTGTCCAACTCCGCCTGGGCAACGCGCGCGAGACCTCCTGCGTTCCATCCGGTCGTCCCTCGCGCCGAGCCGGCGGACGGCGCTAGCGTGCCGACATGACGATCCGGGCGCTGGAGACCTCCGAGGTGCTGCGACGCGCGGACGAGATCGCCGGCGTCTTCCAGCGCGCCTTCGGCTACTCGGACGAGCGCCGCGACCACTTCCGCGACACCCGCCTCGCCTACCTGCCCCTCTACGACGGCGCACTGACCTTCGGCGCGTTCGAGGACGACGCGCTGGTGGGCTTCGTGTACGGGTTCGACTACCAGCCCGGCCACTGGTGGCCGCAGCAGGTGGGACCCGCGCTGGAGCAGGCCGGGCACGGCGAGTGGACTATGGACACGTTCGAGCTCAACGAGCTGGAGGTCCTGCCCGGGTACCAGGGGCGGGGCCTCGGGACGGCGTTGCTGCGCACGCTCCTCGGGCGGACCCCGCACCGCCACACCCTGCTGTCCACCACCGCCGACCCGGCCGACCGGGCCAAGGTGCTCTACCGGCGCCTCGGGTTCGTGGACCTGGTGCCCGGCTTCCGGTACGCGGGCGTCAGCGAGCCGGCCAACATCATGGGCCGGCGGCGCGCGGACTGACGCCCGCTGCCGGGCAGTCCGGGGCGGCGCCGGCTCTGGCGGTCAGCGCTCCCAGACGTAGGGCGTCGTGGTGGACACCCTGGCGAAGCCGTAGCGCTCCAGGATGGGGCGCGAGTACTCGGTGGAGTCGCTGTTGATCAGTGTCTTGCCCTGCGCGAGCGCCGAGCGCGCGCGAGCCGCCGTCAGCGCCCGGTAGATGCCCCGGCCGCGCCACTCGGCACGGGTGCTGCCGCCCCAGATCCCGGCGAAGTCGGTGCCCGGCACGGGCTCCAGCCGGCCCGCGGTCACGATCTGGCCGTCGGCCTCCGCGACCCACAGCTCCATGCTCGGGTCGATCGCCTGCCGGCGCAGGATCGCGTTCGCCGTGCTGTCCGAGACCGGGCTGCCGAACACCTCGTCCTGCATGGCGCACATGGCGCGCACGTCCGGCTCCTCGGTCACACGGCGCAGGGTGACGCCGTCGGGCAGCGGGACGTCGACCGCGAGGGCCTGCGCCTCGCCGATCATGATCGACTCCGGTTCCTCGGGCTCGAACCCGTGCGCCAGCAGGGCCTCGTGCAGCCCGGGTGCGTGGTCGTGGCCACGGGTCTTCCACTCGACCTTCGTGATGCCGCCGTCGGCCCGGAAGCGGGCCACGGCGTCGTCGACCAGCTCGCGCACGCGCGCCTCGTCGGCGCCGCCGAGGTCGCGGTAGGTGACGAAGCCCCGCCCGCCCAGGAAGGTCACGAGCCGCAGTGGCCCCAGCGGCGTGACGGAGACGGCGCTGGGCGTCTCGGCGTCGGTGCGGAGCTGTTCGTCGTATGCCTTCAGCAGGCGCGAGAGATCGGTCATGGGGACACCGTCCTTCGCCGGAGGCGCCCGGAGCAACGGATTTTGCCCGTGTCAGACGTACAGGTCCCTGCAGGGACCTGTACGTCTGACACGTGGGGCGTCAGTCCTTGGCGATGACGCCGCCGTCGGCGACCACCGGGACGCCGTTCTCCGGGGTGGCCGGGGTGTCGTCGGCGTCCTCCGTGGCGGACGACGCCGAGGTGGAGAGCTCGAACGGCTCGCCGTCGTGCTTCTCGACGCCGGTGTCGACCGTCTCGGCCAGCACCTGCACCGCCAGCTCCCGTTTGAGGACCAGCGGATCGCTCGAGAGGTCCTTCCACAGCGCCACGCAGAGCACGAGCATCACCACGACGAACGGCAGCGCGGAGACGATGGTGATGTTCTTCAGGCCGGTCAGGGCTGCGGCTGGATCGTCGCCGCCGGCCAGCAGCATCGCGGCGGCCACGGCACCGGTGCTCACGCCCCAGAAGATCACTGACTTCCTGGTGGGCTCCTCGGCACCGTTCTCGGAGAGCCCGCCCATGATGATCGAGGCGGAGTCGGCGCCGGTGACGAAGAAGATGGCCACCAGCACGACCGCGAGGACCATCAGCGCGACCCCCACCCAGCTGGGCACCGGCAGGGCGCCGAGCGTCTGGAAGAAGATGAGGTCGAAGTTGATGTCGGCCCCGCCCTCCCCGATGGCGGCGAGGGCCTTGCCCGCGTCCTGCGCCTGCTCGGCGCGCTCCTGGAGGCCGATGGCGCCGCCGCCGAAGATCGCGAACCAGATGGTCGACACGATCGAGGGCACCAGCAGCACGCCGGTGACGAACTGGCGCACCGTGCGGCCGCGCGAGATACGGGCGATGAACGGGCCGACGAACGGCGTCCAGGACACCCACCAGGCCCAGTAGAAGATGGTCCAGGAGCCCATCCAGTCCGCGAGCGACTGGTCGCCGGACGCGGCGGTCCGCGAGGCCATCTCGGGCAGGTCCCCGACGAACGCGCCGAGCGACGCGGGCAGCACGTTGAGGATGAACAGCGTGGGTCCGCCGATGAAGACGATGATCGCGAGCAGCAGCGCGAGCCACATGTTGGCGTTGGACAGCCACTGGATGCCGCGCTCGATGCCGGACACGGCCGAGACGACGAACAGGCAGGTCAGGATCGCGATGATCATGACGAGCGTGGCCGTGCCGACGGACTCCATGATGCCCGAGTGCTGGATGCCGCCGCCGATCTGCAGGGCGCCGAGGCCCAGGGAGCAGGCGGAGCCGAACAGGGTGGCGAGGATCGCGAGGATGTTGATGACCCGGCCGCCCGCGCCGTTGACCGCCTTGCGGCCGAACAGCGAGGTGAACATCGAGCTGAACAGCTGCGCGCGGCCCAGGCGGTAGGTGCCGTAGGCCATGCCGAGACCCACGATGGCGTACATGGCCCAGGGGTAGAGCGTCCAGTGGAAGAGGGTCTGCCCCATCGCCGTGGCCGCGGCGGCGGGCGTGGAGCCGTCGACGGTGCCGGGCGGGGGCGCCATGTAGAAGTAGAGGGGCTCGCCGACGCCGTAGAACATGAGGCCGATGCCCATGCCGGTCGCGAACATCATCGCGATCCACGACGGGGTCGAGAACTGCGGCTTCTCACCGTCCTGACCCAGCGGGATCTTGCCGAACCTGCCCATCGCGACCACGATGACGAAGACGGTGAAGATCGTGGCGGCCGTGACGAACAGCCAGCCGAAGTTCTTCAGGACGCCGTTGAGCGCGCTGTCCGCCACCGTGCCGAGGCTGTCGGGGCTGGCGAAGCCCCAGACGATGAACGCGAGCGCGATAAGACCTGCGACGCCGAAGACGATCCGGTCGGTGCCGACGCGCTGGTCCTGCGGGCCGAGCGCGGCCCGCTCGACTCGCCGGGCGGCACGCTGGACGCGTCCCAGCAGGGTCTTGGTGGATTCTGAGGTACTCATCACAACGGCCCTCCGCTCCGCCCGGGTCTGCCGGGTGGTCACACAGGGAAGGCCAGGACTCCTTACATGTGAAGCGATCGATACAGAGCGCTTCACGTTAGCACCACACCTGCTTTTCACCCCGGCGAGCGGACGGCGGCACGCCGGTCGGCGTGCCGCCGTCGGTCAGCCCTTGAGACCGCTGTGCGCGAGGCCCTGGACGAACTGCTTCTGCGCCAGGAGGAAGACGGCCAGGACGGGCAGCACGGTGAGCGTCGTCGCTGCTAGCTGGACGTTCCACATGGGACCGCCGTACGCGTCGACGTACTGCGTCAGGGCCTGCGGGAGCGTGAAGTTCTCCTTGCTGGAGAGGTACACGATGGGCTCGAGGTAGAGGTTCCAGGACTTGAGGAACGTGAAGATCGCCACGGCGCCCAGCGCGGACCGGGACAGCGGGAGCGCGATGCGCCAGAAGACGCCCCAGCGGCCCAGCCCGTCGATCCGGCCCGCCTCCTCCAGCTCGGTGGGCAGCCCCAGGAAGAACTGGCGCATGATGAACACGGCCAGCACGGCGGGCGCCCCGAGCACGGGGATGACGATGAGCGGCCAGTGGGTGTTGATGAGCCCGAGGCTGTTGACGATGCGGAACAGCGGGACGATCGTCACCTCCGACGGGACCAGCAGGCCCACGAGCACCAGCACGAACAGGGCGTTGGCGCCGGGGAAGCGGATCCGCGCGAACGCGTAGCCCGCCATCGCCGCCACCAGCATGGTGCCGACGGTGACCAGCACCGCGATGTACAGGGAGTTCCAGTACTGCTGCGCGAACGGCTGGAGCGTGAACACCCGGCCGTAGGCCTCTAGGGACGGGTCCTGCGGCCAGATGGTCGGCACCCGGCGCAGGATCTCGCTCATCGGCTTGAGGCTGGACGTCGCCATCCACCAGGTGGGGAAGACGAACGGCACGCTCAGCACGGCCAGCAGCAGCACGAGCAGCCACCGGGTCAGGCCGCGGCGGGCTCTGACACCCAGGGGCGGGCGTCGTGCCGGGCCGGGCGCCGCGTCCCGGGTGTCGCCCGGCGGCACGGCCGGGGCGCTGGGCCCGGGCCGCCCGGGGGCGGGCGCGGGCATGACGTCAGACTTCATGGAAGACCCACCTCTTGCGCGACTGCCACTGCAGCAGCGTCAGTACGAGAACGATGAGGAACAGGAGCACCGCCAGGGCGCTGGCGTAGCCGAACTCGTTGAACCGGAACGCCTGCTGGTACAGGTAGTAGACGAGCACCGTGGTCGAGTTGCCCGGGCCGCCCCCGGTGAGGACGTCGATCTGCGCGAACACCTCGAGCGAGCCGACGATCGTGATGATCGAGACCAGCAGGATGGTGGGACTGATCAGCGGCAGGGTGATCGACCGGAACCGGCGCCACGCGCCGGCGCCGTCGAGCCGGGCCGCCTCCTGCAGCTCCTCGGGCACGCCCTGCAGCGCCGCGAGGAACAGGATCATGTTGAGGCCGACGTTCTTGAAGACCTGCACGATGATGACGGCGATCATGGCCGTGGTGGGGTGCCGCAGCCAGTTCGGGCCCTCGGCACCGAGCACCGACAGGAACCCGTTGATGCCGCCGTCGGCCTGGAGCAGGAAGCTCCAGACGATGGTCCAGGCGACCAGCGAGACGACGACGGGCGAGAAGAAGAACGTCCGGAACGTGGTGGTCCCGGGCAGCTTCTGGTTGAGCAGGACGGCGAGCAACAGCGCCAGCGCGATGTTCACCACGACGAGCCCGATCGAGAACCACACGGTCGCCAGGAGCGCGTCACCCAGGCCCGGGTCGGACGCCATCCGCTGGTAGTTCTCCGCCCCGACGAACGTGAAGGTGTTCGCCAGGACGTTCCACTCGTGCAGGGAGTACCAGACCACCATGCCGAGCGGCAGGACGACGAAGGCGAGGGACCCCAGGACCACCGGGGCGACCATGGTGTACCCGACGAGCCAGTCGCGGCGCACCGCCGCTGACGCTGTCGCCACGATCAGTCCTCCAGCAGCGGCGTGATCGCCGCGCAGGTGTCGGTCAGCACGGCCTCGACGTCGGCGTCCTCGACCCACAGCGCGTCGAGCTCGGCGCGCACGGTCTCGGACAGCTTGGCGAAGTTCTTGTGCGCCGGCTTGGTGACGGCGTCCTCGACGCCCTGGACCACCACTGCCTCGAGCTGGTCGGCCGTCAGCTTGGGGTTGGCGGCCGCGAGGCTGTCACCGTTGAGCAGCGACTGGCGCGGCGGCGGGAAGTAGGCCGCGAGCTGCTCGGCGTTCTCCGCGTTCGTGAAGTACGCCAGGAAGTCGGCGGCGACGTCCGGGTGCTCGCCCGCGGCGAAGACCCCGACCCCGGCCTGGCCCACGACGTTCTGCTTGCCGGCCGGCCCCTCGGGCAGCGGCACGATGTCCCAGTGGAAGGAGTCGTCGAGGGCCGAGGCCCGGCTGATCTGCGTGATCGTCATGGCGGCGTCACCGGCGAAGAAGTCGGCGGTGGTGCCCGGCGCGGGCATCGCGGCGTCGGTGAACACGGCGTCGTGGAACCAGGTCATGGCGTCGACCATCGCCGGGTCGGTGAACGTGCACTGCGTGCCGTCCGCGCTCCAGGGAGCGGCCTTCCACCCGGACCAGACCGTGGCCAGGTTCTCCCACGACTGGTAGTCGAAGTCGCGCACCACCAGACCCTGCTTGCCGGACTTCTCGGCAGTGGCGGCGGCGATGTCGCGCGCCGCGTCGAAGGTCCACCCGCCGTCGGCCACCAGGTCGACCGGGTCGGGCTGGCCCGCGGCCTCGATCTGGTCGGTGTTGACGAACATCGCGAACGGGCTGTTGGAGAAGGGGTAGGCGTACAGGCCGTCGCCGTCCTCCCAGAGCGTCAGGGCGCTCGGCACGAGGTCGTCGAACGCGTAGCCCTCGGTGCCCTCCAGCACCGGGCGCAGGTCCACGAGCGCGCCGCTGGAGACGAACTCCGGGGCGTTGCTCTCGAAGATCCAGGCCAGGTCCGGGGCGTTGCCGCCGGCGAGCTGGGTGGTCAGCGCGGTGGTGTAGTCCTCGAACGGGATGGTCTCGAACTTCACGCTCGAGACCAGCTCCGGGTTCTCGGCCACGTAGGCGTCCGCGATGGACTGGAAGAGGTCGAGCTGCGTCTCGTCCGCCGTCCAGACGGTCATGCGCAGGTCGACCGGTTCGGACGGGGTCTCGGGCTCCCCGACCGGCGCGTCGGTACCGCCCGCGCACGCGGACAGGGCCAGCGCCGTCCCGAGGACGGCGGCGGTTCCCGCCGTCCTGCGGTTCCGGATGTGGTGTACAGACATCAGTTCTCCTTTGGACTGATCCGGCGACGGGACGTCGCCGGCGTGTGCCGGTGCGGGCGGACGCCGCCCGCGTCAGTAGGGGTGGGCCTCGTCCGGCCAGCGCAGCTCGACGCCGGCGGCGACGAGCTCGGCCTGGTAGTCGGCGAGCTGGTCCGGCCGGGACTGGACGGAGTGCGGGGTGCGGCCGGTCGCGAGGCAGTGCGCGGCCAGGTGGCCGGCGGCCTCGCCCACGTTCCACTCCACCGGGTGCAGCCGGTAGCACCCGTTGGTGATGTGCGTGGTGCCGATGTTCTTGTTGCCCGCCAGCAGGTTGGTGGTGCGGCGCGGCAGCAGGGCGCCCAGCGGGATCTCGAACGGGGTGGACGGCACGTCGATGTACGTGTCGCCGCCCGTCGAGGGGTGCAGGTCGATGCGGTACATGCCCACGCCCACCGAGTCCGCGTACCGGGTGGCACCCTGGTCGCCGCGCACGGCGTAGGACACGTCGTTCTCGGTGATCGTCGTGACCGCCCGGATGCGGCGGGACTCGCGGTGGTAGGCCGCCTGGGCCAGGCCGTCCGCGTTGCCCATGACGTCGGGCCGCAGCCGCAGACCGGGGAACCCGGTGCCGCCGTCGGGCCGCGGCGCCTCCGTCTGCATCCAGTAGAGCATCGAGAGGCTGAGCTGCCGGGCGTCGGCGATCCGGGCCTCCTCCTCCTCGCGGGAGACGTCGAGCACGTGCCCCAGGAAGTAGTCGATGCTCGGCCAGTTCACCAGGCACAGGTCGCTCTCGTAGAACCCGGGCTCGTGCAGGTCGCGCGCGGCGATACGGCGGAACAGCCAGAGATTGCCGTCACCGGCGTTCTTGGACTGGTCGGCGTCGACGGCCAGCGGGTCGTCGCCCGGGTTGGGGGTGAACGACCGCTTCTCCAGCGCGAGCGTGCGGGGGTTGGGCGCCGTCCACGACAGGAGCTGCTCGCCGCCCCAGGCGGCGGGCGCGTAGGCGCGCCAGAAGTCGTAGCGCTCGGGCTTGTCGATCGTGTGGTCGCCGTCGGTGTGCTCGACGACGAAGCAGACGCTCAGGGCCTGCACGTTGTCCGGCTGGGCCGCGTCCGGGGCGCTGGGCTCCCCCGTCTCGTGCCGCGACTCGAACCCGGTGACGTACTCCGTGCCGGTCAGCGGCAGCAGCTCGCCGGTCTCGGTCGCGTCGACCGTGTAGGCCGCTGCGACCGTCACGTCCGCACCGCCGACCACGGAGCGCAGAGTCACCGAGGTGACCCGGTCGCCGTCCGCCGTGGCAGACACGGGACGCACGCGCTCCAGCAGCCGGATGCGGCCCGCCGAGCGGTACGGGGCCAGCATCTCCTCCAGCACGCCGACCGCGACCCGCGGCTCGTGGCACAGCTTGGACACCCACCCGGCGCCCGGGTTGAGCTCGGCCCAGTCCCGCGCTCCGCCGGTCAGCGGGTAGCGGCGGCGGTAGACGTCGCGGATACCGTCGCGCAGCGCGCGGTAGCGGGCCGTCACGCCGAACCGCTCGACCCAGGGGTGCTCGTCCGGCGGCACGCCCTGCGAGGTCAGCTGCCCGCCGATCCACGGGTGCTCCTCGGTGAGGACGACGCTCGCGCCCCGGTCGGCGGCGGCCAGCGCGGCGGCGATGCCGCCGAGGCCGGCGCCCACCACGAGCACGTCGGTCTGCAGGTCTTGAGGGGTCACGCGTGGTCCGTCCTTAGGTGGGTGTCGGTTCGGGGTCTGGTCGAGGGCAGTCGGGTCACGGGGCGTCCGCCCCGGGCGGCGCGCCGGCCGGCGGCGGGGCCACGGTGGCGCCCTCGACGTCGGGGCACACGAGGATCTGGTGCAGCTCGGCCTCGGTCACGGCGGCCGGACGCCGCGCGTCGCGCTCGCGCTCGCGGCGTGGTCCGTCGTCGGACACCAGGCGGGAGAGGAGGTACAGCGCGCGGGCGCCCATCTCCTCCCGTGGCACGGAGAAGCCGGACCACTGCCGGCCGTCGCGGCGCGGGTGATGGGGCTGCCCGAGGAGCAGCACCGACACGTCGTCGGGCACGCGCCGGCCGCGGCGCTCGAGCTCGTCGGCGAGCTCCTCCGGGTGGTTCTCCGGGGCCACGACGACGGCGGTGAAGCGCTGGTCGACGATCTCGGCGGCGGTGGCGGCGACGTCCTCCAGCTCGACGAACCGCGTGGTCAGGCCGTGCGACTTCATCGCGTCGCGGTACCCCTCGACGCGATCGAGCGTGGGCTGGTCCGTGCCGCGCATGCCCACGTAGCCGATGCGCTGGTGGCCGTGGGCCACCAGGCGGTCGATCTGCCGCACGGTGCCGCCCACGTAGTCGGCGCCGACGTAGGGCAGCCGGCCGCCGTCGCTGCCGCGCTTGCCGATGAAGACGAACGGGTAGTTGGTGTCGAGCAGGTGCTGCAGCTCGCCGCGGTGCTCGTGCTGCCCGAGGAGCAGGCAGCCGTCGGCGACACCGAGCCGCTGCCAGCCGTCCCGGGTGAGCCGGCGGCGGCCGTCCGCCACCGGCGCGCTGGTGAACAGCAGGATGTCGACGCCGAGCCGCTCGGCGGCGTGCTCGATCCCGGTGAGGAACGGTCCGTAGAAGTCGCGGCTGGCACGCGGGAACGTGGCCTCGTACGTGAAGACGCCGAGGATCTGGGCGAGCCCGCCCGCCAGACGCTGGGCCGCGGGGTTGGCGGTGTAGCCCGTGATGCGGATCGCGTCGAGCACGCGCTGGCGCGTCTCCTCGCTGATCCGTACGCCGGCCGGCGTGCTCCCGTTGAGCACGAACGAGACGGTGGCCTGGCTGACGCCGGCCATCGCGGCGACGTCGGTCTGGGTGATGCGGCGACGTGGCACGGCTCCTCCTCGAAACGCCCGGTCGGGTCATCGTTGACATCCGGAGTCTCACGGGGCGTCGAGCACGCGGTCAATCTGATGATGCGCATTATTAGCAACCACCCCACGGGCCCCCCGGTGGGCCGAGCCGCTTGCCCCGGGCACCCTCCGGGCGCCGATGTGGCGCATTATCAGCGGGTTCGTTGATAGATCTGATGACCTGCCTTGACCGCCGCTCCGCTCCGCACGAAGGCTGGCCGCGTCACGACAACCGCGACGTCATGCACCGCGACGAAGGAGTACGCACCATGGCTGTCCTCACCGCGCGCCGGGCTCTGGCCGGCGCAACCCTCGCTCTCCTGGTCACGCTGATACCCGGCGTGACGCAGGCGGCGACACCCGAGGCCTCCGGGGGGTCCGGGGCGCACGGCGCACCCGGCCCCGGGCTGCCGGTCTTCACCTCGACCGGGGCGATCGTCGACCCGCTCGACGACACGCTGCCGCACAACCCCAACCAGGAGTTCATCTTCCCGTCGGTGTTCCACGCCGGGGCGCACCTGAGCGACCCGCTGGGCGAGTGGTACGTCTACTACGCGCCGCACGACGACCCAGGCGGCATCAACCTGATGTACGCCGACTCGCTCGACGGACCGTGGACCCAGTACGAGGGCAGCCCGGTGGTCGCCAACCAGTGGGAGGGCATCTACGACGTGCCGCACGTCTCCTCCCCCGACGCCGTGTGGAACGCCGCCGAGCGCAAGATGTACCTGTACTTCCACGGGGACAACACCGTGACGCGGTACGCGACGTCGACCGACGGCGTCACCTTCGACTACGGCGACGAGGCCGTCACCACCGAGATGGTCGACGCCGCCCAGCCGGGCCGGCACGCCACCGAGACGTCGTACGCGCGGGTCTTCCCCAACCCGGACCGGTCGTCCGCCGACCGCTGGGCGATGCTGTTCATGACCAACTACGACACCAACGTGCGGCACATCAACCTGGCCTACTCCCGCGACGGCAAGGACTGGCGGGTCGAGCCCGAGCCGATCATCACGCCGGGCCCCGCCGAGGGCACCAACGTGTCGGCGGCCGACCTGTGGCGCTGGAAGGGCAAGGACTACATCGTCTACGGCTCGACCGTGGGCACGATCTTCGCGCGGCAGGTCGACAGGACCCTGACCGAGGTGGGCGAGCCCGAGCCGCTGTTCATCCCGCGGCCCGCCCCGCCGGAGGCCGGGCGGGCGTCGTCCCCGCAGATCGTCACCGAGCGCGGCCGGACGCACCTGATCTACGAGTACGGCGAGCGCTCGCACACGACGATCGGGCACGCGGTGCTCGACCCGGACGGCGTGCGGGACCCGCTCAACACCCGCCCCGAGGACCCGATGTACGCGCAGTGCACCGGTGCGGGCTCCGACGAGCTCGACGGCGTCGCGCTCGACCGCACGCTGTGGTCGACGTCGGTGCGCGGCCCGCTGGACCGCTCGGTCGTGGCCGACGGCGCGTGGCGCATCCCCACGTACACCGGCAACTCGACGTCGGCGCCGCTGGTGCTGCAGCCCGTGCCGGAAACACCCTGGGAGGTGACCACGCAGGTCACGCTCGACCCGCAGGTCAACTTCCAGCAGGCAGGGCTGATCGTGCGGCGCGACGACGCCAACTCGGTGCGCGTCGACATCTCGCACGTGGACGCCGGCAAGCGGTTCGACTTCGTGTGGCGCAACAACGGTGTGGACCGGAACAACTCCTGGACGGCGGAGGACTCCGCGCTGGCCCCGCCGGAGACGGGCGACACCGTGTGGCTGCGGATCACGAACCATGGCGAGTGGCTGACGGCGTCGTACAGCGTGGACGGCGCGACCTTCGTCAACCTGGGCCGCGCCACGCCGGCCGGCCAGCTCGCCGCGACCGACGTCGGGCCGTTCGCCTACCGGGGCCCGGCGGCGACGCCGGAGCTCACGGCGGCGTTCGACTGGATCCGGTTCACGCCGGACACCGAGGAGCTCGCGGGCTGCGGGTGACGGCGAGCGGCGCTGCCGGGGCTGGATAGTCGGCAGAACGTCGGGTGGTCGGTAGAAGGTCAGGTGGTCGGCAGCTCGTGCTACCGACCACCTGACCTTCTGCCGACCACCCTTGGATGGCCGGGTTCAAGCCCGGCTGACCTGCGACGACGATGTACCACGCCACCCCCTCACTCCTCTCTACAGAACGCCGGCCTCGCCGGCGTGAGAGCTGGAACAGTCCGAGGGGGACCTGTGCTTCGCATTCACTTCTCCGCCGTCGACCTGATGCGCACCCGCGTGGGCGACCGGCTCGACCCCATGTGGGAGCTCGTGCTGAGCATCCATCAGATGGTCCGGCCAGAGTCGTACTTCGCCTCGTGGAGCCGGCGCTCCCGGCGCCGGCTCCACAAGACCGGACTCCTGCGCGACGCGGAGCTGCTGGCCGCGCTCGCCCCTGCCAGCGGCTACTTTCCCGACTTCCTGACGCCCATGAGTGTGCCGACGAACTTCGGGGAGGGCGTCGAGACCGTCCTGTCCACGGACAAGAAGCGCCTCTGTGCCGAGGTCGGGCGGCTCGACGCCCCACGGGGCAGCGGCTCCTGGCTCGCCGACGTCGCCGCAGGACGGCCCACCGCGCTGCACCGGCTGGGCGTCGCGATGCGGCGCTACCACCGGACCGTCGTCGCGCCGCACCGCGACCAGGCGGCACAGATCTCCGGCCGCGCGGTGACCCGGCTCGCGCACCGGACCCTGGCGCAGGGTGTCGAGGCCGCGCTCGGCGGGCTGGGCCCGGCCACCCGCTGGCGGTCCCCGGTCCTGGAGGTCGCCTACCCGGTGACCCGGGACCTGCACCTGGAGGGACGCGGGCTGTCGCTCGTCCCCACCTTCTTCGGCATCAACCATCCGATCGCACTGGCCGACCCGGCGCTGCGGCCCGTGCTCGTCTACCCGGTCCCCCGCGAGGCCTTCTGGCAGCCTGACGACGAAGCCGACCCGCCCGGGACCGACGCCCTGCGCGAGCTGCTGGGCGAGACGCGGGCCACCGTGCTCCGGCTGCTGGACGCGGAGCTGACGACCACGGCGCTCGCCTCGCGCACCGCCACGTCGCCCTCCAGCGTCAGCCGCCACACCGCGGTGCTGCGTCGGGCGGGCCTGATCACCACCACGCGCAACGGCACGTCGGTGCTGCACGTGCGCACCACGATGGGCGACGCCCTCGTCCACAGGGGATGAAATCCGGCAAGGCTTTGCGCCTGGCTGCGATTCGTTGCCCGTGCTGATCCGGCGTTCCTACGTTGCCTCTGCCCGTTTCCGCCGTCCGACCCACGGAGATGCAGAGCCACCATGACACGACCGCCCGTTCCGCCCGAGACCCGAGATCCTGAGCGCCCGAGACGGTGGCGCAGGGACCGCCCCGGGCGTCCGCTGTTGCGGGTCGCCGCTCTCGGGGTCGCCGCCGTCGTCGGCGGAGCGGCACTCGTTCCGGTGCTCGACCCGCCCCAGGCCCTCGCGCACTCTCACACCCAGCTCTGCTCGGAGCTCGTGGGACAGGCCGAGGACTACATCTACGCCGACTTCCCCGAACCGGGAGCGGCGCCCGTCGAGACCGACCAGGCGAACTACACCTACTCGGCCGAGCTCGACAAGATCCTGGGCACGCTCAAGGAACCGACCCTCGCGTACATGGACCGGATCCCCGACGAATGGGCCACCGAACCGCTGGACAGTCAGAAGCGGCTCGAGTGGAGCTACAAGCAGTACCTCGCGGCAACCGACGACCCGGCATCCTGGGAGGGCTTCAAGCGGGTCTACGGACGGGAGAACCGCGCCTTCAGCAGCAACCTCGGGTTCGAGCGCGCCTCGCTGTCGGCACTTTTCCCGATGGATACCGCGGACTGGATGTGCCGGGACACCAACCTGCAGAACGGCCAGACGACGAGCGCCGTCAATCAGCGGCGGCAGCAGCTGGTCAACGTCACGCCTGGCAACAGCGTCTCGCAGGCGCAGCTCAACTCGTACCGAGATCTGACCAGGTCCGGCTTCAGGGCACATCACGTGTTCGGCAGCACGCCGAGCACGACCACGGCGCAGCAGGTGCGCGCTTCCGGCGCGAGCTATTCGGTGCAGAACACGAACGGCGTGCAGACCAACCCGATCAGGCCGAGCAGCGGATCGGCGTTCAACCCGCGCGGCAGCACCTGGCAGCCCAGCGGCGGCGCCGTGCAGAGCCGGGCGAGCGTCTCGGGCTCGAACCCGCTCGACAACCAGAAGCTCCAGTCCGCCAAGTCGTGGGTGACGACCAACAACCCGCGCTCCTTCGGCCCGCTTCGCCTCGGTGGGATCGACTGGACGAGCCTCGAGCTGCGATACGTCTCCGACGATCCGGACGCGGGCGAGTTCGACTACGCGTTCTCGGCCGACGAGCTCCCCGGGGAGGCGGACTCGTTCGGTGGCGAGGCGACGCTCGACCTGTCGTCCGACGCGCTGTTCACCTGGCTCGCCCTCGAACCCGGCCAGTTCTGGGTGAACCTCAATCCCGACCAGCCGGACAAGATCATCGACGAGCAGTTCGCACGGACCGAGGCGGGCCGGGTGCTGCTCGAGGCGGACTTCGAGCTGAAGAGCACCCTCTACGCGAACATGCATCCGGACACCGAGTCCGGCGCGGAGTTCTTCGAGGCGCTGGAGCCAGGCCCGAACGGCGAGCTCTGCTGGGGCTCGTGGCGCATGTGGATCGATCCGCTGCCCGCGTCCGCCCGCGAGGACGGCGACCAGCTCTACATCCTGGACTCGCCGCTGCGGGTGCAGATGGAGCCGTTCGAGGTCGACGCCGCGCCGCCCGGGCCGTCCTGCGAGGATCTCGTGCCCGAGTCGGTCCTGGACGCGAACACCCAGGTGCTGATCGAGCACATGACCCCGCTGATCGAGGAGGCCGTGAACACCGCTCCCGAGTACGCCGACCTGCGGCGCGTCTACACGGCACGGATCGCGGCGGAGTGGCTGCGCCAGCGGGACGCCGTGCGGCCCGGTGCGTTCCACGACATCATCGGCAGCCGCGACGTGTCGCAGTGGCCGGTACGCGAGGGCTGGGAGCCGCAGGACGTGTACGACGCGTTCCTCGAGGCGCGCGAGACCGTGCAGTTCCGGTACGAGTACGAGCACGGCGGCCTGGACTACTACATGGACGTCACCGGCGGGATCGAGTTCCCCGAGGCCCCGCGCGACCCGATGCCCGAGGCGCAGTTCGAGCAGGAGCACCCGACCCTGCCCAAGAGCGTGCGCTCCGCGAAGTACGAGGCCGTCCCCGACCGCGACGTCGAGCCGGAGGCCGGCGCGGGGACCGCCTGGCTCGGTGGCGGGACGCTGGACAAGGAGCCGAGCTCCCCCGAGCCGACGCCGACGCCCACACCGGACCCCGGCGAGGGCGACGGACCGGGCGACGACCCGGACGATGAGCCGGGTGACGGGCCGGGCGCCGGTGCCGGCACCGACGAGCCAGGGCCGTCGGCCGACGGCCCGCCGGCGGACGACGAGCTGGCGGCCACCGGGTTCTCCGGCCTCTGGCAGATCCTGACGGCGCTCACGCTGCTGCTGGCGGGCGCCGCGCTGATCGTGGCCCGCGCCCGGCTGCGACAGGCCGGTGGACCTGGACAGCACGTGCGGCGTCCGTGACGCGCTCGGCTGGCGGGTTGCGCGTGAGGGTGGTCGGCAGAACGTCAAGCGGTCGGTAGAAGGTCAGGTGGTCGGTAGCTCGAGCTGCCGACCACCTGACCTTCTCCCGACCACTCATTCGGGCGGGGAACCGGACTCGGCCTCGGCCGCGGCTGCCGGACCGCGCCGGGTCAGAGCTCCTCGTACGTCGCCGGGTCCTGGCCCGCGGTGCGGCCGTCCGGGCGGCCCAGGGCAGTGATGCGGGCGATCTCGTCGTCGGTGAGCGCGACGTCGAAGATCGCCAGGTTCTCCCGCCGCCGGACGCGGCCCGCGGCCTTGGGCAGCGGGATCGCGCCGCAGGCCACGTGCCACGCGAGCACGGTCTGCGCCGGGCTGACCTCGTGCGCCTGCGCGATCTGCGTGATCACCGGGTTGTCCAGCAGATCGTTGCCGCGCCCGATCGGGCTCCACGACTCGGTGAGGATCCCGTGCTCCCGGTGGAACGCCAGCGCCTCGGTCTGCGGGAAGTACGGGTGCAGCTCGATCTGGTTGACCGCGGGCAGCTCGCCCGTCTCCTGCGCGAGCCGGTCGAGGTGCTCGGGCAGGAAGTTGCAGACGCCGATCTGCCGAACCAGGCCGCGCTCGCGGGCCTCGATCAGGGCGCGCCAGGCCTCGACGTACTTGCCGACGGACGGGTTGGGCCAGTGGATGAGGTACAGGTCGACGGCGTCCAGGCCGGTGCGCAGCACGCTCTCCTCGACGGTCTGGATCGCGTCGTCGAACGCCTGGTACTTCCCGGGCAGCTTGGAGGTCACCACGATCTCCTCGCGCGGCACGTCGCTGCGCCGCACCGCCGCGCCCACGGCGCCCTCGTTCTGGTAGCTCGCGGCCGAGTCGAGCAGCCGGTAGCCGGCGTCCAGTGCGTCGGCGACGGCGCTCGCTCCGGCCTCGCCGCGCAGACGGTAGGTGCCGAACCCGACGGCGGGCAGGGTGTATCCGGACGGCGTGGCGACCG
This sequence comes from Promicromonospora kroppenstedtii, assembly GCF_044389675.1. Taxonomy (NCBI): domain Bacteria; kingdom Bacillati; phylum Actinomycetota; class Actinomycetes; order Micrococcales; family Promicromonosporaceae; genus Promicromonospora; species Promicromonospora kroppenstedtii. The sequence continues at coordinate 56,972 of NZ_JBIRYI010000018.1, forward strand.
TGGGGATCGACATTCGAGGGCTCCTCAGCATCGACTTCAGGTGCCTCGACCGTAACCGTTCCCGCTCACCGGAGACGGACACCGAGCATCGCCGCGCCCGCCCAGGCGGCCGCCACCACCAGCACGAGGACGACGTCGGAGCGGCCGATCGGGACCGGGCGCCAGACCGTGCGGGAGCCCTCGCCGAGGCCGCGGGACTCCAGCGCGAGCGCGATCCGCTCGGCCGACCGGATCGAGGTGACGAGCAGCGCGAAGGCGGCCCGTCCGGCGTCGGCCGGTCCGAAGCGGGGGCGACCCCGGCGCAGCGGCGCGCGCACCGCGTGGGCCGCCCGGATGGTGGCCCACCGGGCCGGCATGGCCGCGAGCATGCGGTGGCCGGCGAGCACCGAGTAGGCGTACCGCGGGCTGAGGTGCGCGTGCTGCACGAGGCTGACCATCAGGTCGCGCGGCGGCGTCGAGGCGAGGAACCCGATGGTGAGCACGCCGATCACGAGGCCGCGCAGCGCGAGGGCGACGCCGATCGTGAGCCCTTCGACGCTGACCGGCGCACCCGGGGCCACGGGGGTGCCCGGGCGGCTCAACGCGTTGATCGCGACGAGCCCCACGCCGAACACCACGAACGGCACCTGGCCGAGCACCAGGGTGCGCACCGGCAGGCGCGCAGCCGCCAGGACCGCCACGACCGCGAGCGCCCAGAGCACGAGCAGGGGGCGGGGGTCCAGGAAACCGAGGGTCGCGAGGGACGCCGCCAGGAGGATCGCGGCCTTGACCGTGGGGTTGCGGCGGGCGAGCAGGGAGCGGGCGGGCGCCTGCGGTCCGGGCTGCGGGTGGGTGGCGGTCATGCGGCCACCCTGAGCGCGAGGGCGGCGGCGTCCATGGCCCGCAGCACAGCGACCAGGGCCGGGCCGTCGTCGACCTCGGTGGCGAGCCGGCGCAGCAGGGCGGGCGGTCGCAGGCCGGCGCGCTCCAGGAGCGGCTCGTCGCGCAGCAGTTCCAGGGGCGTCGTGTCGGCGAGCAGCGTGCCGTCGGCGAGCACGAGGACGCGGTCGGCGTAGCCGGCCACGGCGCGCAGGTCGTGGCTGGAGAACAGCACGCCCCGGCCGGCCGCGGCGACGTCGCGCAGGGCGCGGAGCACGCCGACGGACGCGTGGCGGTCCAGGCCGAACCCGGGTTCGTCGGCGAGCAGGAACGGGTGCTCGTGCACGAGCATGGCGGCGAGGCTCAGGCGGCGCTTCTGCCCGCCGGACAGCCGGTAGGGGCTGTGGTCGGCGAGCCGGGTCAGGCCGAAGTGGGCCAGGGCCTCTTCGACGCGGGGCGCGGCGTCCGCGGGGAGGCCGTGGCCGATCTCCTGGCGCACGGTGATGGCGGTGAACTGGTGCTCCGGGTTCTGGAACACGAGCCCGGCGCGGGGGCCGTCCACGGTGCCGGCGGCCGGGCGGTCGAGGCCGGCGAGGCAGGTCAGCAGCGTGGACTTGCCGCTGCCGTTGGCGCCGACCAGGGCGGTCGTGGTGCCGGGCCGCAGCTCCAGGTCGATGTCGTGGAGCACCTCGCGGCGCCGGGCGCGGGGGCCGCGGGACACGGCGAGGCGGTGGGCACGGAGGATCGGGGCATCGAGCGGGGCGGGGCGGGGTGCGGCGTCGGGGGCGGGCGTGGCGTCGTCCCCTCCGAGCTCCCGCAGCAGCCGGGCCGCGAGGGACTCGCCCGCGCCTTCGGATCCCGTCGCGCCGTCGCCCAGGAGCGCGCGCAGCTCCAGGTCGAGCGGGAGCCAGCAGCCCTCGCCCACCAGGTCCCGGAGCATCGGCGCCGTCAGGTCACCGACCGCGACGTCGTGCCGCACCCGCCCGTCCGTGCCGAGCACGATCCAGCGCTCGGGCAGGCCGGCCGCCCCGGCGTCGCCCGCGAGCTCGTCCAGCCGGTGCTCGACGAGCACGCAGGCGGCCTCGGTCTCGTGCCGCACCACGTCGAGCGCGCGGCGCACGGCGTCGATCCCGTCGGCGTCGAGCATGGAGGTCGGTTCGTCGAGCAGCAGCAGGCGGGGCGACGCCGCGACGGCCGCAGCGAGCGCCACGCGCTGGAGCTCGCCGCCCGACAGCTCCGCCGTCGCGCGCCCGGCCAGGCCGGCCGCCCCGGCCCGCTCGAGCGCGGTGCGCACGAGCGGGCCGATCGCGGCGGGTTCGACGGCGAGGTTCTCCAGCGGGAACGCGACCTCGTCGAGCACGTCGGGCAGGCAGACCCCGGACTCGGGGTCCTGGGCGACGACGCCGACGACGTCGGCGAGCCCGGCGATGCCGGTGCCGGCGACCGGCCGGCCCGCGACGTTCACGACGCCGTCCACCTGCGCGTGCACGGCGTACGGGACCGCGCCGTGCAGCAGGCGCAGCAGCGTGGACTTGCCCGACCCCGACGGGCCGAGCACGAGCACGCTCTGCCCGGCGCCGATCCGCAGGTCGACGGGCCCCACGCCGTCGCCGGTGCCGTACACGGCCTCCAGGCCGCTGGTCTCGACGACGGCGTCAGCGCTCACGCCGCACCACGGGCCCGCGCCGGGCGGCCGCCGCGCGGCCGATCGCGAACTCGTCGAGCACCCCCGTGCCGTGCAGGCGGTCGACGATCACCTTGGCGAGCAGCCCGCCCAGCACCAGGCCGGACACGAGCTGGAGGCCGAGCCGCAGCGCCAGGATGTCCTGCCCGTACCAGTCGAACCGGAACGCGGACCACACGAAGACGAGGCCCGCGCCGAGCACGCCCGAGAGCGCGTAGACGCCCCACCCGAACTTCCGGTAGCGCGTGAGCGCGAACGGCAGCTCGCTGCCCGCGCCCTGGATCGCGGCGGCCACCAGCAGGAGCGGCCCGACCGGCGAGCCGAGGAAGACCACCTCGACCACCGACGCGATCACCTCGGCGATGATGCCGACGAAGGGCTTGCGGATGATCGCGACCGCGATCGGCGCCACCAGCAGCCAGCCGCCCAGCAGCACGTGCTGGGCCAGGTCGCCGGCCGGCCCCATGGCCACGGCGAGCCCGTTCCACGCCTGCACGAGCGCCCAGTACAGGAACCCGAAGACGACGCCGAGCATCACCATGAGCACGATGTCGCGCAGGGGCAGCCGCGCGCGACGGCGTTCCGTCGTCTCACTCATGGGTGCCGCCCGCGTGGCTCGGGCTGTTCACCGAGAGGGTGAGGTGGCTGGTCACGTGCTGGACCGTGCGGCCCGCGAGGACCCACCCGGCGAACGCGCTGGCGAGCACGCGGCCGGCGTCGCCCTCCAGGCGCGTGACGAAGTGCTGCGAACCGTGGAACGTGCCGTTCTCCTTGGCCAGCTCGATCGCGGCGTAGATGTCGCGCATGTGGTCGGGCGTCACGTCGGCGCGGACGTCGTCGGCGAGGGGGTACAGGGCCCACTCGGCCGTGACGAACCGGCCCGTGTCGCGGCCCTCCGGCACCTCGGTGACGCGCGGCCCCGCGCCGCCGGGCAGCTCGCAGACCACCTCCCCCGGGCAGCCCCGGGAGAGGTGCACGGTGATGGCGGCGTGCTTGCCCGACGCCGCGATCCCGGCCGTCAGGTCGGTGACGTACCGCAGCAGGTCGGTCTCGGAGCCGCCCACGTAGGTGCTCACGTCGCCGGTCTCGACGACCAGCCCCGTGCTGTCGGTCTCGCGCAGCGCGCCCAGGATCACGTCGACGTAGTCGTCCGACATGACCGCCGCGGTGATGCGGGCGCCGACGCCGAAGCGCATCGGGTCGCCGCGCAGCCCGGCCGTCTCGTCGGTGCTGGTGGCATCGGTACTGGTGGCAAGGTCTGCCATCGGGGTGCTCCCTGTCCGTCGGATGTCCGTCGGCACAGGAGGACGGGCACCTGACGGCCCCACGTCCTGAGTCGCTTCCTGCGCCGGCATGATCCGGATCAGGTTCAACGGTCGGAGTTCGAGTACTCCCTCTCAGCCCGGCATACCGGACTCCCGTGCACTGCGCTCACCGTAACAGCAGGGCCGGGCGTGGTCGGCACGCGTCCGCTCGCTAGCATCGGCGCATGCCCGACGACGCCGCGACCGTCCCGTCCCCCTGGGGCGAGCTCGCCCGTGCCACAACCACGCTGACCAGCGGCGAGACCCTGGTCCACGACTGGTACTCGGCAGACGCCGACACGGCCGACGGCGAGCCCGGGCTCATGCTGAACGCGACCGACGCCGCTGCGGCGTCCGCCCTGCTGCCGCGCGTCGCGGCGGTCTACGCGGACCGCGCGGGCTGGCACCGGCGCGCGACCGACGCCGTCGTCAACGAGTTCAGCACCGAGGAGCCGACCGCGGACGAGCTCGCCGAGGCGGCGCGCGACCTCGTCCTGCAGACCGTGGAGGTGCTCGCCGACGGCGACGTCGTGCTGCACCTCGACGACTCGTGCGGGCAGCACTTCCTGGACGGCTACTGGCCGACCGTGCGGTTCGACGCCGACGACGTCGCCGTGGAGGTCACGGTCGAGGCGTGACCGCTCCTTCACGGGCCGAGGTCACCGTCTCCAGGATCTCCGCCCACGGGAAGTCGTCCGGCTCGGCGGCACCCGGTTCGTGCGGCTCGCCCGGGCCGATCACGAGGCGCACGCCCCACTGCTTCAGCGTCGCGAGGCTGCCCTCGTAGGTCGGGTGCGCGGCGAACCTGGTGTGGACGTAGGGCGCGGCCACGATCGGGACGCGGCGTCCGACCTGCTCGGCCAGGCGGGTCAGCACGTAGGTGTCGGCGATGCCCAGCGCCCATTTCGTGAGCGTGTTGTACGTCGCCGGGGCCACAACCACGGCGTCCGGGTCGGGCAGCGAGTACCCGACCGTGGTGTGGAAGCTCGTCCGCACCGGATGCCCCGTGACCCCCTCGATCTGCGCCATCGACTCGGGGAAGGCGCTCGCCGCCTGCCCGGTGGCCAGTACACGCACGTCCCAGCCCCGCTCGGCGGCGGGCGGCAGGAACAGGGTCGGCACCTGCCGGGTCGCGCCCGCACCGGTCACCACGACGTAGAGCACACCCAGGGTCATGGGCCCGAGGCTACTGCGCGGGACGCCGGCGCCGGCATCGGCACTCAGCCCGCGTCGGCCAGCCGCCGGAGCTCGGCGAGGTCGTCGAACGTGCGGACCAGCACGGCGCGCCGGGCCGCCCGGAACTCCGGCGAGGGGCCGAGCCCATCGACCGTGCTGTCCCAGACCGCCAGGTAGTCGCTCTTCCACGCCTCGATGGTCGCGACCTCCGGGAGCAGGACGCCGACGTGGTCGGTACGGGCGAGCACCGCCAGCAGCTCCAGGTTCGCGGGGACGGCAACACCCCAGTACTCGTCGGGCTCGATCCCGACCGGGTCACCGGACATCGCCTCGGCGACCTCCGTCACCAGCTGGTCGGTGAGGCGCGACAGGTGGTCCGCCGCGGCGTCGTCGTCGAAGTTGCCCGGACCCCAGGTACCCACGGGAGCTCTCTCTCGTTCGTCGTCAGCCTGACCGCGCCAGATCCTAGCGGCAGGGCGAAATAGAGCGGCAGGACTCGTCGCGGTCCGTCATGATGCGTTGCGGCACGGCCCGTACCACTGCGCCTCCCGACGCTCCCGACCTGCGAAGGACTGCTCCCATGACGCACGACCCGACAACCCCTGGAGCAAGCGCAGTGGACCCGGCGCACGTCCGGGAGTACGCCGTGGCACCCGGGGCGTACGGGGTCACGACCGGACCCGACGGCGCGCTGTGGTTCACGGTCGTCGAGAGCGGCCGGATCGGCCGGCTGGTCCCTGGTGGTGAGCCCAGCTACGTCGACGTCGGACCGGACTCCGGCCCCACGATCATCACGCCGGGCCCCGACGGGGCCCTGTGGTTCACGCAGTACCGGGCGCACCGCATCGGCCGGCTCACCGTCGACGGCTCCCTCACGGAGTTCGACCTGCCGACGCCGTCGTGCGGTCCGTACGGCATCGCGGCCGGACCCGACGGTGCCCTGTGGTTCACGGAGACCGCCGCGGGCCGGATCGGCCGGATCACGACGGACGGGGACGTCACCGAGTACTCGCTGGGCACGACCGACGGGTTCCCCTCCGCCATCACCGCGGGAGCGGACGGCGGCATGTGGTTCACGCTCAACCAGGGCAACGCCGTCGGCCGTGTCGGCACCGACGGCGGCGTCACGATGTTCCCGCTGCCCACCGCGGGCGCGGCGCCCGTCGGCCTGACGCTCGGCCCCGACGGCGCGCTCTGGTACACGGCGATCGCGTCGGGCCAGATCGGCCGGGTCGGGACCGACGGCGCCGTCACCGAGTTCGACCTCCCCGACCGCGCCGCCCGGCCCCACGCCATCACCGCCGGGCCCGGGGGCGCCGTCTGGTTCACCGAGTGGGCCGGGAACCGCCTGTGCTCCATGACCACCGACGGCGTCGTCACCGGCCACGACCTGCCCACCCCGGACTCCGAGCCGCACGGCGTCACCACGGGCCCGGACGGCGCCGTCTGGGTGGCACTCGAGTCGGGTGCCCTGGCGCGGCTGGCGGTCTGAGGTCGGCGACGCCTCGGGGCGACCGGGTTCGTCGTCCGCCCGCCGACGTACGCTCAGGTCCCCAGGTAACGCAGCACAGCGAGCACCCGGCGGTTGTCCGCCGCGTCGTACGGCAGGTCGAGCTTCTGGAAGATCGCCGCGACGTTCTTCTCCACGGCGCCCTGGGAGAGGAACAGCCGCTCCGCGATGCCGCCGTTCGACCGGCCCTGCGCGATGAGCTCGAGCACCTCGCGCTCCCTGCCGGACAGTCGCGCCCGGCCGGCATCGCGGTCGGAGGCGCCCATGAGCTGGGAGACCACCTCCGGGTCGAGCACCGTCTCGCCCCGGGCGACCCGCGCGAGGGCCTGGACGAACTCCCCCACGTCGACCACGCGGTCCTTCAGGAGGTACCCCACGGCGCGCGCGTCACCCTGGAGCAGGGTGCCGGCGTACCGCGTCTCCACGTACTGCGAGAACAGCAGCACGGGCAGTCCGGGAAACTGCTCCCGCAACGCGACGACTGTGCGCAGGCCCTCGTCGGTGAACGTGGGTGGCATACGGATGTCCGCGACCACGACGTCGGGCAGCGTCGACTCGCGCGCGAGGAGCAGGACCTCGCGCTCCAGGGTCTCGCCGTCCGGCACGGCCGTCACCTCGTGCCCCCTCCGCGCCAGCAGGGCGACGAGCCCGTCGCGCAGGATCCCGGAGTCCTCCGCGAGCACCACCCGCAGGCCACCCGAGGGCGTCGCGTCCGGCCCGGTCATGCGCGGCTACCTGTGCCCGTGCGGTGCGTACCTTCCGTGCCGGCGCGCACCGCGGGGAGCGTCATGGTCACGACGGTGGGCCCTCCGACGGGGCTGGACAGCTCGAACGTGCCGTCGACCGAACCGACGCGCTCTGCGAGCCCCGCGAGGCCCGACCGCAGCCCGGAACCGTCGGGGGCGACGACGGTCGCGCCCCCGACGCCGTCGTCCCGCACCCGGATGTGCAGGATGCCGCTCCCACCGTCGGCGGCGACCTCGACCCGCACCTGGACCCGCGACGCGTGCGCGTGCTTGGCCGCGTTGGTGACCAGCTCGGCGATCGAGAAGTAGACGATCGACTCGATCGCCGGTGCCAGACGGCCGCCCGCCTCGACCTCCGGGTCGATGTCCGCCGCGACGGGTAGCGGCGCGCGTGCGGCGAGCGTCTCGAGGGCGACCGCGAGACCGCTGTCCAGCGCCGGCGGGTGGATGCCCCGGGCCAGCTCCCGGAGCTCGGCCAGGGCGTCCTTGGTCGACGCGTGCGCTGTCTCGAGCAGCTCACCCAGGGTGTCCGTCTCGCCGGAGACCAGCTGCTCGCGCGCCTCCCCGAGCTGCATGCCGACGGCGACGAGGCGCGCCTGGGTACCGTCGTGCAGATCCCGCTCGATCCGGCGCAGGCGGGCATCGGCGTCCTGCACCGTGCCCGCGCGGGAGCGCTCCAGCTCGGCGACCCGCAGGCTGGCGGCCGTGGGGCCGAGCAGCACCCTGGTCAGCAGCTTCAGCAGGGCGACGAAGACCGACTGGGCCGACGGCCACAGGACCAGCACCACCAGGCCGCCCAGCGCGACGAGGGCGAGGCCGGCCGGAGTGTGCCACGAGCTGTCCATGGCGAGCTCGGGGGGCAGCGACCAGAACCAGGTCCAGTAGGTCACGCCGCCGAACCCGAGCACGAGGCACGCGGTGCTCACGATGAACCCGGCGAGCGTCACCGGCAGGGCCGCGAGCGCGAACAGCAGTGCTCGCCAGCCCACCGGGTCACCGAGCGCTGCGCCGAGACGCGGCCAGAAGCCCCTGCGTGTCCGCCGGGGCACGGGCGCCGCGACGTGCGTGTCCAGCAGGTGGCCCGCCAGGCGGCGGTAGGTGGTGCCCCACCATCGTCCGCCCACCACGAGCCCGCCGGCGACGAACAGCCCCACCACGGTCACGGCGGCTCCGGCCGTGACCGCCACGGTGACCAGCACGTAGGCGAGGGCGAACGGCCCCAGGAGGAGCATGAGCCACAGGTAGCAGTACGAACGCCAGGTGGCGGAGGACAACGGCGCGCCGAGCCAGCGCGTCCAGCCGCGGCTCCGCCCGGACCGCCGTACTCGCGGGTCGAGGGTCATGGTCTGCATGCTGCCAGCCTGCCGTGGGGCCGCACTGCCGGGACAGGGTGTGTTCCCCCGGGAGCGGTAGGGATTTCCTCCGTGTTCCGGACCGGGCTCACGCCGTCGGCGCGGGCGCCGGGAGCGCGAGGGCCGAGTGGGCGGGCTGCGGCGTCGTGGCCGGCATGGCGACCAGCTCCCGGAGCATGGCATTGCGCTGTCCCAGCGCCTCGGCGGTGGTGGGGAACAGCCGGGCGCCACCCCTGTCGACCAGTGCCTGGTTCATCGTGACGAACTCGCGGGTGTCACGCTCGTAGGCGGCGAAGGCGTCGACGTGGTCACCGTGCGTGGCCAGCGACCTGGCGAGCATGTAGGCGCCCACCAGCGCCAGGCTGGACCCCTGTCCGGTCAGGAACGACGGCGCGTAGGCGGCGTCGCCGACGAAAGCCACCCGGCCGCTCGACCAGCGGGGCATGCGGATCTGGCCCGCCGTGTCGAAGAAGAGGTCGTCCGCCTGGTGCATGGCATAGACGATGCGGGTGACCTCCCAGCCCGCACCGGCGTAGGTGCCGGCGACCAGGTCCCGCTGGGCGTCCGGGTCCCGCAGGACGCGGAGCGGCTGTTCCGGCTGGTGGAAGTTCAGGAACGCGTGCAGGCCGTCGTCGGCGTCCCCGGTGGCGTAGAGCGCGGCGGCCCTCCCGGGGGTGTTCCACATCAGCAGCTCGCGCGTCAGCCCGAGGAAGTTGGGCATGGTGAACACGGCGAACCCGTAGCCCAGGTACCGGTGGAACTGCTCCTCGGGCCCGAACAGCGCCTTCCGGGTGCCCGAGTGCATGCCGTCGGCGCCGACCACCACGTCGAACGTGCGTTGCCTGCCGCTGCGGAACGTGACGTGGACCCCGTGCCCCTGCTGATCGAGGCGGTCGATGGCGTCGTCGAACACGAACTCGACGTCGTCCCGGACCGTCTCGTACAGCGCGGTGGTGAGGTCCCCGCGCGCCACCTCGAGGTCCTGTCCCGCGACGCTTCCGGCGACCGCATGGGGGTGGAGCACTGCCACCTCGGCGCCGTCGGCGTCCAGGAAGGTGAACCGTCCGGTGTCGATGTGCGCGGCCTGCAGCCGGGGCAGGATTCCCATCCGCCGGACCACCTCGATCGCGGTGCCACGGACGTCGATCGGGTAGCCGCCCCCACGAGGTGCGTGCGCCTTCTCGACGACCGTGACGGCGAACCCGTATCGGTGCAGCCAGTACGCCAGGGTGGGACCGGCAAGACTTGCGCCGGCGATCAGGACCGTGCGCCGGGCGGTTTCGGGCCGAGATGTCATGACCGGACTTCCTTCTTCAGGTGACGGACGACGAGCAGGGACAGGGCGGCCACGAGGGCGGCCACGAGAAAGCCGGTGACGAAGGCCGACTCGGCAGGCACCCCGGTCGTCGGGTCGTTCCCGGCGTCCAGGATCGATCCGGCGGCCTGGCCACCCGCGACGGCGCCGATCAGTCGGATCACGACGAGGAGGCTGGTGGCGATCCCCGTGTCCTTCTGTGCCACGGAGGTCGCGGTGCTGGCGAGCAGTGCCGTCGTGATCAGGCCACCGACGAAGGCGGCGAGCGCCCGCGCCACGACGAGCTGCCACACCGTGTCGTGCAGCGCGGCGACGGTCAGGAGGATTCCGGCGGTGGCGACCGCACCCGTGGTGGCCACGGCGCGTGCGCCGTAGCGCTGCACGGCGAGCCCGCCCACAGAGCCCGCCAGCACCCCGGCGATGGAGGCCGGCATCATGAACAGCCCGATGTCGGTGGTGTCGAGCCCCAGGCCGTAGCCCTCCCCCGACACCTGGAACAGCTTGGGGACGAACGTCTGCAGCATCGCCGAGATCGCCGCGACGGCGACGGTGAGCACGGCCGCGCTCCACATGGCGGGCGCCGCCAGCATGCGCAGCTCGACCATCGGGGAGATCGCCCGGCGCTCGACCGCCACCCAGGCCGCGGCGAGCGCTGCGACGACCAGCACGATGGCGCCGACGGCCAGCGGCGACACGCCGCCACCGGTCACCACCAGCAGGCCCAGCATGAGCGCGACCAGCGTGGCGCTCAGCAGGGCAACGCCGGGCCAGTCGATCCTGGTGCCCTCTTCGCTCGGCGGGTCGTTCGGCATCAGCCGGAGCACGACTGCCGTCGCCGCGACGATCACGATCGTCGGTGCCGCGAAGATCCAGTGCCAGGACAGGCCCTCCGCGAGCGGCCCGGCGACCAGCGTGCCCACGATGCCCCCGGCGGTGAACAGCGCGCTCACCACGCCGATGGCCACCTGCGTCTGTCCTGTGGGGAAGTTCTTGCGCACCAGGATGAACGACAGGGGCAGCGCGCCCACCATGGCTCCCTGCAGCGTCTGACCGATCAGCAGGACCGGCAGGTTGGGTGCCAGGCTCGACAGCAGGCCGCCCGCGGAGACCAGCGCCATGAGCACGAGCAGCACGCGCTTTCCGCCGTAGCGGTCGCCGAGCTTGCCCGCGATGGGCGCGACGATCGCGCCGGTGATCAGCAGCGTGCTGGCGATGAGGGCCGCCGCGGCCGAGTCGACGCCGAGCTCGCGCTCGAGCAGCGGACGCGCCGGGTCCACCACGGTCTGCAGGGTGCCGAGAGCGAGGGCGAGGGTGCCCAGCGCACCGATCGCAGGCTTGCCGATACGGGCCGGGGCCGGGCGCTCGGCCGGGGCTGGTGGCTCGAGGACGATGGTCATCTCAGTCGCTTCCTGGAGCGGTCGGCTGCGCGAGCACGGGTGTGATCGGTCTGTTTTCCATACCTCGAACGTAGGTTTCGGGGCATGTGCCCTGGAATGGTGGGATCCGCCGTGGGCACGGAGGATTTCCTCCGTGCCCACAGGCAGTACTGCACCTTCGGTCGCTACTCGACCGAGACGGCCGCCTCGGCCGGGCGGACGCGCGTGGCCTGCCACGCCGGGAGCAGGGTCGCGCCGAGCGTCAGCAGTACGACCAGCCCGACGATGGCCACGTAGACCAGCGGCGGTCCCGCGGGGATCAGGGAGCCCAGGCGGTCGAGGCTCAGCGGGACCAGGATGCCGAGCGCCGCACCGGTGCCCAGGACGACGCCGGTGACGGCCACGATCGCGGCCTCGACGCCGACCATCCGCAGCACCTGACGGCGGGTCGATCCCACGAGCCGCTGGAGCCCGAACTCCCGCTGTCGCGCCGACGTGCTGGACACCAGGGTGTTGATCGTGGTGATCGCCGAGTACCCGACGAGCATGAGCACCATGATGTAGATGGCGTACGACGCCGTCTTCTTCTGGTCCTCGTACTCGTCGAACAGGACCTCGCGGTCGGCGACCGTCAGACCGTCCCGGGCGGCGGCGAGCTCGGTCAGGGCGGCGACGAGCTGCCCGGGATCGGTGCCGTCCTGCGCGGTGACCAGGACGCGGGTCGGAACGCCCGCGGTGGTGTGGTCCGCCAGGGTCTCGGCCGGGAGCAGCAGCGTGTCATAGCCGTCCGTGGCGGAGAACAGCGCGGCCACCCGCACGTCGAGGAGGGTGTTGTCCCCCATCCGGAGCGTGATCGTGTCGCCGATGTCGACGCCGAGCCTGCCGGCGTGCTTGTCCTCGATCGCGACCGTCGCGCCCCGCAGGTCGGCGAGCGCACCGGCGGTGACGTCCACCGGCGTGGTCGCCTCCGCGCCCTGCGCCGTGACACCCTGGAGGTTCCAGCCCTCGCCCATCGGTGACACGTCGTCGGGGTTCTCGACGAAGCCGACGCTGCTGACGTACGCGGACGCTCCCGCGACGCCGGGTAGCCGGTCGATCTCCTCGACGAGCTGCGGGTCGACCCCGTCGTCCGCCGTCACCACCGCGTCGGCGACGACCCCGGCGGCGTAGGCCTCCTTGTCGGCGGCGTCGTTGGTGGTCTGCAGGTACAGCATCCCGGTCGAGACGCCGGTCAGCAGGATGACGGGGCCGAGGACGGCCGCCAGCCGGCTGGTCCGGCCCCGCGCGTTGAGGACGGCGAGGTCGCCGGTGAGTCCGCCGAGGGCGCGCACCGGCCACTGGATCACGAGGATCATGACCCTCGCGAGGACGGGCGCGAGCAGCGCGAGGCCGATGGTCAGCACGATGACCGCGGGAGCGGCGGTCGCCGGGGCGAGCGGCCCGCTCAGCGCGGTCACGGTGACGATGGTCAGCGCGACCCCGGCGGCGACGAACAGCAGCCCGGCGAGGAATCGCCACCCACTGATCAGCCCGCCGTCGAGCGAGGCCTCGGAGAGCGCCTGGCTCGGCTTCGTCCGAGCCGCCCGCCGTCCGGCCCCCAGCGCGCCACCGAGCGCGGCGAGGATCGCCACGACCGTCGCCGCCACGGACGGTATCCAGCCCTGGTGGAAGGCCACGCCAGCCGTGGCGATGCCCTGCTGGGCCAGCAGGTCGAACACGAGCTTGCCGAGGAACTGACCGGGAAGGTAGGCGGCCGCGGTGGCGACGAGCGAGAGCACGAGGGTCTCGCGGAAGATCAGCCTGCGCACCTGCCGGGGCGTCGCCCCGATGGCGCGCAGCAGGGCCAGCTCCTTCTGCCGCTGGGCGATCGAGAGCCCGAGCATCGACGCCACGCCGAAGATCGACACCAGCAGTGCGAACGCGGTGAAGACTCCGGCGAGCGAGACCACGTTCACGCTGGAGGCCGTGGCACCACGCAGCTCCGCCCGCCCGCGTTCGTCGCCCACGAGGGTCGACGTCGTCGCGTCCAGCTCGGCGTCGACCTGCGCGCGGAGCGCGGCGAGGTCGGTGCCCGGTTCGGCGACGACACCGATCGCGTCGACGGCCCCGGCCGGCGGAGTGCCCTCGAAGACGTAGCTCTCGGTCTCCCGCACGCCGGGCAGCGCCGAGATGACGCTCTCGAGCCCGGCGTCGACGCGGACGCGCTCGGGGAGGATCGCCGGCTCGTCCTCGTCGCCGCCGGGTGCGGCGTACGTCTGGTCGCCGGCGACGACGACGTCGGCCGAGCCGAGCTGCTGCGGAGGGACCGCGGCGCGGATGCCCGTCTCGATCAGTCCGCCACAGGCCATCAGGACGATCGCGGCGAAGAACATGGCAAGGAACGCGGCCACGAACGTCCCCATGCGGAAACGCAGGGTGCGGAGCGCGAGCTGGAACATCAGTGCTGTCCTCCCACGGCCGTCGACGGCGACAGGGACGGTTCATCCGCGTAGGCGCCCAGGTGGGTCATCCGCTCGGCCACGGCGTCCGCCGTCGGAGAGTGGAGCTCACCCACCACGCGTCCGTCGGCGAGGAACAGCACACGATCGGCGTAGGACGCCGCGACCGGGTCGTGCGTCACCATCACGATCGTCTGGCCGGTCTCCCGCACCGAACGGCGCAGCAGGCCGAGCACGTCCCGCGCGGTCCTCGTGTCCAGCGCACCGGTCGGCTCGTCGGCGAAGATGACGGCCGGCTCGGTGATCAGCGCCCGTGCGATGGCGACCCGCTGCTGCTGCCCGCCGGACAGCTCCGCCGGACGATGCTTGCGCCGTTGGGCCAGCCCCACCTGTTCGAGCACGTTCGCCACGCGGCCCTTGGCCGGGCTGCGGCCCGCGAGCCGGAGCGGCAGCGTCACGTTCTGCTCCACCGTCAGGACTGGGAGCAGGTTGAATGCCTGGAAGATGAAGCCGACGCGGTCGCGCCGCAGCTCCGTCAGCTCGGTCTCGGTCATCGTGCTGAGCTCGTTGTCCTCCAGGACGACAGAACCCGACGTCGGCTGGTCGAGCCCTGCCGCACACTGCAGCAGCGTGCTCTTGCCGGAGCCGGACGGACCCATGATCACCGTGAACGTGCCTCGCCCGAACTGCGTCGTCACATCGTCGAGCGCGACGACCTCGTTCCCACGCCTGCCATAGACCTTGCGGACAGCCGTGAGCCGGACCGCGTCGGTGGCTGTACCTCTGCCTGTGAGCATCTCTCGCACCGTTCCCCCGTGCCGCACCGGGTTGCGCGGGCACGACACGACGCTATGAAGGCGCGCAGGAAGCCTGCCATGGTGCCAGCCGGTCAGCCGCGGTAAGGAAAACTGCATCCTCGGTCGAGAGACGGCGCTCTTGTGTGCGCTGGAAGTGGATCGGGACTGGGAGGTTCAGCGCGCAATGAGGCAGCTACGGTGCCCCCATGAGTTACGACATCCTCGCGTTCGACCCCGCAGCGGTCACCGACGCCGGCTTCCCTGCATGGTGGGAGGAGCAGTCCCAGTGGTCCGAGGACCACTCGTACGACAACCCGGAAGTGACGACGCCGAATCTCAGGGCGTTCTACAGCGAGTTGATCCGGACCTTCCCGCCGATGAACGGTCCAGACGCGGTAACGGACGAGGACTTGCTTCGCGACGCGGAGCTCGAAAGCCGGATGACGGACTACAGCATCGGCACCTCGCTGATTTACGGCGCCTTCGCCTGGAGTCAGGCACGGGCCGGCCGAGCCACCTTCACAGCGCTGGCTGCCAAGCACGGTGTGGCTGTCGCCATGGTCAGCGACCACGGATCAATCCTGCGGCCGTGATGAAAGCCCGCCCGCAGATCGTGTGCTTGTGCGGCTCGACTCGGTTCGCTGAGCAGTTCCGCGCGGTGAATCGTGACCTGACCCTCGCCGGAGCAATCGTCATCGCACCCGCCGAGTTCGAGCACGCCGGCGACCAGATCACCGACAAACAGAAGGCCGCGCTCGGCGTGCTGCACTTCGCAGAGATCGACCTCGCCGACCGCGTCATGGTGATCAACCCAGGTGACTACATCGGAGAATCCACGAAACGCGAGATCCGCTACGCGCGCCGGACCGGAAAGCCGGTGGAGTACACCGACACCCTCCTCGGCGGCATCAGTCCCTGACCACGCTCGTCCGCACAGAGTGCTTTATCGCCATCGGCGCCGACGGTATTTCGTGGATCGCAGTAGGACATCTGGCACGGTGCGGTGAGAGTGACAACGGCCGGGACCGTCCCGGCCGTTGGTCAGGTTGGGGCCAGACGGACTCGTGCGGACTACTTGCGGACTGGCACGGGCCCGCAATCTGCGAGGGAGCAGGTAGCCCGTCGCGGCGACAGGGCGACCTGTGCTGCAGGTTAGACGTTGAAGCGTGTCATGTGGCCCTGACCTCGTGGTTCGCCGGTTGGCAGGGTGCCTTGGGGGAACTGTGGGGGAATCGGGCCGGTGTGCCGCTGCCTCTGGTGGGAGCCGTTTGAGACCTCGACGGATTGGTCGTGATTCGCGAGGCAGGACTCTCGCCTGCTCGAAGTCGAGGTTACCCGTCCACTTCTCCATCGACCCGTCGCCCGCACGGCGGGGATCGCCAACCGCCAATCGCTATGCCCGATCCGGGTCGATCTCTGGCAGACCGGTCGTACGGCTGGCAGCGTCTGTGGTGTCCGGTCCCAGTTCCTTCGACGGCACGCTCATGTGAACGGACTGCCGGGCGCTCGGGTTGTGGGAAGAATGGCAGCGTGGTGAACCCTCGGCTCGAACTGCCGCCATCCCTCTGGTCGACGCCGGACGGCGCGTGGCCTGCCCCTCCTCCCGTGCAAACGAAGCCAGCGCTGCTTCCGCTGGAGGACCTGAGCTGGCCGAACGCAGAGCGACTCTTCACGCGACTGCTAGAGACGGAAGCGAGCGTCGAGCGCGCCACCCTCTACGGTCTGCCTGGCCAACGTCAGGGCGGAATCGACGTCTACGCGAGAATCGCGCCTTCGCTCCAAGCGCCTACGAAGCCCGGCAGAAACTACGCGGCACTGCAGTCACGAAAGGTGGAGAAGCTCACCGCTGCATCGATCGCCTCCGCGGTCGACGACTTCCTCGACGGCGAGTGGGCAGATCGATGCTCCCGCTTCTATTACGCCACCAGCGTCTCGCTGCGCGACACCAAGCTCGACGCGGCGGTGCGGTCAGCAACGGACCTGCTTGAGGCGAAGGGCATCGAGTTCGTGCCGTGGGGCGTGGACGAGGTTTCGGAGCTTCTTCGTCCACAACCGCGGTTGGTGGACGACTTCTTCGGGCGGCCATGGGTAAGCGTGTTCTGCGGCGAAGAGAGCTTGCGCGAACTATCCCGCAGGGTGTCGCCGGAGAGAGCGCGGGCCGCGCGGGACGCGCTCGCGACGCTCTATCGTGGTGCGTTTCGCGCGCAGGGCGCCTCCTCGACGGTCACCGGGCACCATACTGCGGGACTGTCGTACGTCATCCTCGACGCCCAATCTGTCTCCGCCGAAGCGCAGATCAGTGTCCTCGCTGCATCGGAGCGGCCTGAGCCGTCCCTAGCAACCGCTCCGGTCCAGGAATACTCCGGTACATCGCAATTGATGCGGCGTCGGGAGGTCAGGCCTCAGCGACGCAAGTCCCTCCGCTCAACTGAAAGCGGTTCCGCCCGCACGCCAGTCGACGGATGGGTGGAGTCGGCACGTCTCCGGCTTCTGATCGGCGCCCCGGGATCCGGGAAGTCAAGCTTCCTGATGTTCGCCGCGACAGACATTCTGACCTCCGAACCGCAATCAGTGGCATTGCAGCGCGCTCACGGCGGCGACCTGCCGTTGTGGTTGCCGTTCGCGTTCCTGTGCCGGCATCTCGCAGAGGCCACGTCACACTCGTTGGTCTCGGCGATCCAAGCGTGGATCACCCAGCAAGGTGGGAACGCGGCATGGGATGCCGTTCAGCCTGCGTTGGACGATGAACGTGCGGTGCAACTGGTCGATGGGGTGGACGAGTGGAGCGACGCCACGTCTGCGGATCAAGCGCTCGGCCTCGTGGAGTCGTTCGTTGCGCAACGCGACATCGGGGCAATCCTCACCGCGCGACCGTACGCGCTCGACAAGCTGAACTGGCTGATGCCGTGGGCAAAGGCGACCCTCGCACCCCTCACCGAGAGCCAGCAACTGGATTTAGTGCATCGCTCACTCACCGAATCTGAGGGTGTGGTCGACGGTGTTACCTCAAGCCCGCATGCCGACACGTTCCTTGCCGAGCTCAGCCGTGTACCAGCCTTGGATCCGCTTCTGACCACCCCCTTATTCCTATGCGTCCTTGCACGTTCTTGGCGCGGCGAATCACTTCCCCCGCAACGTTTCCGGCTCTTCTCCGAGCTGATTCGGCTGCTGGTGGATCGACACCCGCAGATGCGCCGACGCGCTTCGTCGGCCAGCGGCTCGGAGTTCTCCACCGCGGAGATGCTCACCGTGCTCCGCGGCGTCGCGTATCAAGCACGTTTGGACGGGGGTTCCGCGATCAGCTCACGGGCAGACATGGAACGCCTCTTCCGAAAAGAGCTCCGCCGCGACGACGGGCTGGCATACCCGCCTGCGGAAGCGGCACGCATCGCCACCGCCGCCCTGTCACAAGCTGAGGACGAGTACGGGCTACTCGTCCCACAGGGCATCGGCATGGTCGGCTTCCTGCACAGGGTGCTGCTCGACCAACTCGCCGGCGAACACCTCGCCACCTTGTCACCCGGCCTGCTAGAGGAGACCCTTCGCGCACGTGCCGGTGATCCAACATGGCGAGACGTTCTTATCGCGGGCTTGGCCGCCCAGGTCAACTCGCATATCAATGCATCGCTGCTCACCGCGCTCAGCAACGATGCGAACGTTGATGACATCGACAAGTACGAATTGATCGCCGCAGCGATCGCAGCCGACGTCGCAGTCGCACCACCGCGACAGTCCGTGTGGGTGAAGCAGATCATCGAGCGCGTCAACGAACACCCCAACTCCGGCCACCGCATTGCACTGATCAAGTCCCTGGTCGCGATGACCAAGCACGTCTCACTTCGGCCAGACCTGCTGGCAACGTTCGCCCGGTGGCTGAGTGCGTCGCACTCACAACCGACCTCCGCGCTCTGGATGCTGCGAGAGGCGACGGTGGACGAGATGGGGGTCCTGAAAACGTTGCTGTGGGGACTGCGTCACGAGGACGAGGAAGTTCAACTGAACGCCGCACATGCCATCGCAATCCGCTACGCCGGCGCCGCGGACGTCGGCGCTCAGATTGCGACAAATGTCCGCGGAGGGGCGCGGGCGATTGATCAAGCGTTCTCACTGTTATGTCTGGGCACAGGGTGGCCTGATTCCCCCGAGCTGCCCACCTTAATCACCTGGGCTCGCGCACAGGTCACGCCCGAGCTACGGATTTGCGCGCTGCACCTGCTGCGTGAAGCCGGGGCTGGGACCGACGGCCTCACGCCTGCCGAGCAGCGGTGGTTCGCACGGTTCCTCGAGCATGAGGACCTGCGGCCCCGTGAGCACTGGTCGAGTCTGGCCATTCCTTTCGTGCAGCGAGTTGTGGCTGAACAGCCCGGTGCAGCGTCGTTCGTGTTGGACACCCTGTCCGGGAACGGCCGCAATGGCGGGAATCGACAGTTCGCGTGGCTGCTAGCCTGCACGACCTTCAGCGGCGACGACACGATCAAGGACTGGGTTAGCGGTGAGCTCGCCAGCCCCGATGGGCACGGACTCTTGCTGTACAACCTTTCGCTCATTCCCGAATCGTGGCGCGCGGACCCAGCCTTCGCGCTCAACGCGACGGCGACGGTCCGAGAAGGAGTGGCGACACCCTCGTTCAACGACGGCGCCATTGGACTGTCCGAATCGCTACCCGACAACGAGGCGCTAGAGGCATTGCTGCCGGCGCTGGACTCGTGGCGGCCCGTCGCGGTCGCCTCTGCGCTCCTGCAACGGTTCCCCGCAAACGAGCGAGTGCAGGCAGCCTTACGCGAACGGCTGCTCGGCTCGCGGGAGGCGGCGACGAGGCTCGCGCCGGTCGCCCTGGACGTTCTCGGCGCGCCGGACGGGTTCGACGCCCTCGTGAAACTGCTTCGTGCCGCCTCGAAAGAGGGTACGGACACCGAGGGCAGAGTGGTTATAGCGATGGCAGTCGCTGACGCCTGGAGCCAGTTCGTTCGGGACCAAGGCGACCCGACGATCGCGGCGGTCATGGCCGAGTACGACGCTGATGAGCTCGCCACGTTGTGCGCCGCGGTCGGTCCGGGTTTCCTCACCTGGCACGTCACATCGGTCATTGCCGCCTGGCCGACGCACCCGGCAGTCGTGAAGTTCGCATTGCGGGCCCTCCGACACCCCGAGAGCATCGCTCCCGGCATTTACGACCCGGCCCCAGCGGCGATCATCCGCACGTATGGCTCCCGCTCCACCGACACTGCGAACACCATGACCGACGCGGTCCTCGACCAACTCGCATACCTGCCCCCACCCCTCCGCGAGGCACTCGTTGATGCCTTGACCCAGAGCGACCTGACACCCACCGTCTTGATCAAGCTGCTGAAGAACTGGGCTGCGGACCCCGACATCTGGGTGCAACGCGCCGCGCTCGCCGGCCTGATCCGACGAGTCGACCGAGACCGCATCTCGGCGAACGCAGACATTTCACAACTCGACGACGTCGCACAGTGGCTGCGGACACAAGTCCGATCCGAGCTCTGCGCATATGGGCCCGACTACGAGGACCACCGCCAGACCGCTTGGGTCGGCATGCTGGAACTTAACGAACTCGAACTACATGACGGGCTCCTCGAGACGATCGGAGAACCCACCCGCCCAGGGACGGAACTTCGTCACATATTGGGTGGCCTCGACCACGAGATCGTGGACCTGGTAAACGCCAGATGGGAGAGCATCGTCGACCACTTCGGGGATGACATCTTCACATTGCTGTCGGCCCCACGAGCGAAGGAGAACTCAGACGAGGAAGCACGAGTCAAGGTACTGAGGGATCTAAGCCACGCTCAAACAACGCATCCCGGGATCACCGAGCTCATCTTGCGCGAGGCGGACTCCAACAACGGCTTCCGGACCAGCACCGAGTACCTGCTGTGGTCGCACCGCAACGGACGACGCGACCTCGAACTATTCCTGGCGTGCCTCGACAGCTCCGCCCAGTCGCGAGACGGATACCAAGAACCCAGCGAGGCATACGCAGCCCTCGTCGATGCCGATGCATGGGACATCTCCGACGACGATCTCCGAGAAACCATGCGCAACCGCCCGCACTTCGACTCCGACCCGACCCTGCGCGCACTCTTCTGCGAACTGTTCCCCGCCGATGACGCCAGCCGACGGATGTTTACAGAACTGGAGGCATGGTTCCAGGCGGGCACACCCCGTGCCCGCCGCGACTGGCTTGACACGCTGGCGATCGCTGTCCGCGCGTCGCCGGCCAGACTTCTGCCGATCATCGTGGAACGTGCCCACAAACGGCTTGTCGTCCAGGATGCGCCCCCACTCATTCCTCTTCTCACTGCACCGCTGCTACGGCGGTTACAGCAAGACCCAGACGCCACCGCGGCAGTACGTGCGGTTATGAACGATCCGTCGTCCGCGGACACCAACACCCCAGTCTGGGCGCCGGCTCACGAAACGGAGGATCGCGATGCCGAACCCTCGACTATGGCGCAGAGAATTTTCCTGCTGGCGACAGTCCTCAAACACGCCGGATTGCTCGACGAACACTCCGCGGTCAGCGTTCGCGACAATCTGATCCACGAGAGCCCGGACCTCGTCGTACTGGATCCGTTCACGGGTGTGGAGCGCCCGCTCCGCATCGTCGCAGACACGCTTATTCGATAGCACGTTGGTTGTCCAACTGACCATGCCGGCCCGCGCGCCAAACGCGGACGCGTATTCTGACCGGACATTGAGTAGTCCTGGGATTTCATCGGAATTGGTAGCCGCTAATGCCAAACCAGCTGACTGCCCATCAACCTGGCGGAGCAGTGCGAGAGCCAGCTGTTGAGGCCCGTGGCCCAGAACGCGAGTGCGCTATTCAGTAGCGAACCCAAGCCACAGCGGAGAGTGGGCGCTGGGCATTGGTCGGGACACGCAGAGCGACCAAATAGTTAAATTCTGAGCAACCGCTCTGCGCGCTTACCAGTCACCACAATACGCCACGCCGAGATCTGTCGCCTCGGAACAGTCCGGGAAATCTTGAATTGATAGTCGCGTCGTGATCTATGTGTATACCAACGTCGCGCCCTGGTGTCCGACCTCGACAACCTGCTGCGCGTCACGCAACAGCCAGTCCCAGCTGTGGATATGGATTCGCTGGTCTGCCGCAATCCTGCTCCGAGCGGGCTCACGTTCGACCGCGGGATCAGAACGCCCGA
The DNA here is from genome assembly GCF_044389675.1 of Promicromonospora kroppenstedtii. Classification (NCBI taxonomy): domain Bacteria; kingdom Bacillati; phylum Actinomycetota; class Actinomycetes; order Micrococcales; family Promicromonosporaceae; genus Promicromonospora; species Promicromonospora kroppenstedtii. The sequence continues at coordinate 78,715 of NZ_JBIRYI010000018.1, forward strand.
TTATCACCAGGCCCGGAACGCTATTTGTGAGCCCATATAGATGGAGCTGGTCCTGCGCATAGGCCACGTTAGCCGTGAGCCAATCGCGCCAGTCTTGAATCTGCGTAACGGCATGCTGCACTGGTGCTCGAAGCGTCCCTTTAGTATTGAGCAGCTCGTGTCGAGGAGCTTCGAGCTCGACCGCAAGCCACTCGGGCCCCACACTGCTAACGCCCAGCACGAGAAAGTCTGTCACGTGCTCGGCGCCCAGTCGTCTCTGCGGGAGGACATACGTGCCCCAGTTGCCGTGCACTAGTGACGCGAGCATTTCAGGGTTGCGCTCAATCAATTTCTGGAATGGAGCTTCGTACTTCTCACCCGACTCAAGAAGGTCTTCAAGCTCCCGCAAGGCCTCGGATGACGGATGTCGGCTCGGAACCTTGTACTGCTCGAGGAGGTCCAAGCGTGGGGAGCTCGCCGGGTGCTTTAGCCGCGCGTTTCGCGATTTCGAATCCACTACAGCAACGAGCTCCTTGTATCTGTCGGAACCATCGTTGCGCGCAACCATTTCCAGGTAGTTTGGCCAGGACCGCTTGCCGAGGCCGCCCTTCATATAGATGACGCCCTTCTCGCCGATGCTCGACACGACCATGTGCTCGTCCGGCGCGTCGAAACGGCTGACGATGTCGCCTACACAGGGTTCGAGGCCTCGTAGCCCTTGAACCGTCAAGAGCATGTAGCGAGCCTCGAACCAAGCCGAGATCCCAGCTCGAGATCCGACCTGAAGCACAGCGCGTTGCGGTGACTCGACCTGTTCCTCGAGTTCCCAGAACGTTTCGGGCAGTTCAAAGCCATCCGTTACCTTTGTCATCAAGACTCGCGCGAGGTTGGCTTTGATGATTTCAGCCGCAACTGGAGCAGGGGTTTGGCCAAGTTCAATCCCGAGCACTGAGGCGACTTCACGCTGCTCGTCAAGCGGTCCTGAGGCGAGCAGTTCCAAGCGTTCAGCAACGTGCTGCCAACTGTCACTCATGCCTTGCGCTCCTCTATGCTTGAGTCCCTTGGTCGCGCTGCCAACGGACATGCCCCGTCCGGGTGCTCCATCGATCGAACCTAGCGACGATCCCCGCCAGGACGCCGACTTACCTCAGACGATTTTCGCGTGCGCTCGGGCTGGGCGGCAACGGCGCCGCTGACCGGCGAGCATCCGACTCACCTAGTCGTGAACGGGTGGACACTCGAACGACACAACGAGCGCGCCTCCGTGGACAACGCAAAGTAGGCCGGGGTCGATGGAGCACCCGAGAGGCATGCCGAACAATGACTTAAGCAGTTCCCAGTATCGAATACACACCCGGCGTGCATAGGAATATTCATCCAGTGCCCGTTTATCCACTAACGCTCACCTTCGCTCGCACGCCGCTCGATGTCCAACCATCCATTATAAGTAGCCATCGCCGAACGGAGACCTGCCTGCCAGGGCTCATCTGGCCATCCGTAGTAATCTCGCAAGCGTTTCCGAGCGTTTTGAAGCCCAAGGAACACCGATCCGAGCAACGTTGAAAAATGGCTCAGATCGAGACCGAACTGCACCGAGCCGAGACCAGGCTCTGATGAGTCCACGGCTTCGAGCATGAAGAACTGGGAACCATGAGACTGCCCGTGAGCCGTCGCTGATGTAATGCGGTGCATTGCTAGGCCGATACGGTTACCTGAACTCGCTGACGTGGCAAGGAGTGCGTCAATGAGCTTTTGATCGCTCGGCACCCGTTGCCCCAGGTAGCGCATTGGATCGAGTCCAGCCACCCGCGTTCTGGCCGCCTTATAGTCGAGCCCGAACCTCTTTGCGTTGGACTTAATCGTCAGGACTTCCTGGCCAATCTTTTCCAGCGAACCCGTCGCAACGCCGCTTCTGGGGTCGCCGGCGCTCACAAAGCCTCGCACAAGGTTACGCTGCTCTCGGAGAGTAAGAAGTCGAATGTTGTAACGTCGCCGTATCCGTTCTTGAATGTCAATCTCAGGTTCATATAGCCAATTCAGAACACTTAGAGACTCAAGGACCGTACGAGACAGAGTTGAGACGGCAAGGACGGTCTCGCGCGCGAGGATCACCGCGGACATCGCGTGCAGATGGTCGGAAACGACATTGACGTGGTTAGCGGCCTGGTGAACGACCTGGAATGTTGGCCTCCCCCACGAGCCGTCGTACCCGCGGTCTGCAAGGTCTGCTTCGGCCGGCGAGCCCTCGCATGCGAGAACTGCACCAGTCACGAATGGCTCAACAAGCAAACCAGCCAGATCCCGCAGATGTCGAGCGCCAGCCTTCATCTCGTCGGGTACCACGTGCAGTTCTGACTCGGACATGCCACCCCTTCAACTATGCATCTGTTGACTCGACGGCCCACCGCACGAGAGCAGAGCGGTCGCTCTTGCTCCATGCTCCGAGCGTTTTGAGTTGATCGTTAGCATCGGCAGATATCGACGCTTCGTGCGCAACCGAAACCCGGAAGTCGATGTGGGCTGTTGGCCACATCTCGACGACGCGATTCTGCGCTGTGGTGCGCACCACTTCACTCGTGAATTGACCGCGCCAGAGAGATGGCACAGCAAGAGCCTGTACCCGCGGGTGAGGATCATAAAGCGCGCCGAGCAACGTGGCGTCGAGCGCTCCTGATGATGACGCAATGCCCGTTGTCAACCAGCTCACCAAGGACACGGCAAGAGCACGGATACGGGCGCTCGGGTCGCGCGACGCTGCCAAGAGCGCGCCATCGAGATGCTCGTCGTACCCGAGAGCGAGTTGAAGGGCGTGCCGTTGCAGTTCCTCGTACCGATCGTCAGTCCCTTCGTCGTCACCCATGAGGCCGGACACCACGCTGTCAACCGGGGTCAGAGCCGGTTCCACCGCAATGCGATCGACCAACTCTGCTCTGGCAAGTGCAGTGAGCGCAGTGAGCGATGCTTGGCGCTGCATGGGTCCCGTGACCGCGCTACTGGCTTGACGGACAAGCGCGTCCGTCGCCTCTGGGCTCGAAACACCAAGTGCGCCTACCAGCCACTGAACATCAGTGGCTGGGTCTCGCGGACCTCCCTTGAAGACACCGCGAGTTGCGTCTCGGACGAACTGATCAACACGAGCCACTGACGCGACGAGCGCATGTTCGAGCATGTCGATGGTGAACAACTCAGGGGCAAGGTTCGCGGCTCGGGGAAGTTCGTGATGAGGCAGTTGCGCTGCCATCTCGCTCTGCATGCGCTCAGCAACTTCTGCCGGCAGACGTGTCCAAGCCCGCGTAAGAGCCGACCAACCAATTTCGTGCCATGGGCCGTCGGTATCGGAGAGTGCCCCCTTCAGACCACGTTCAAGAATCGTGGAGTTGAGGCGGTCGATCAGGCCGGGTTGCATGGAACGCAGCAAGATCCCGAGTTCGTGGTCAGTCAACTGGAGCGCCCGTTGCATGGCCTGCTCGGACTGCGGAATCAGATAGCCGAACAACGTCAAAGACTGTGCGAGGTCACTGTGCGGGCTGAGGTCCTCTGACGGCGGCTCGAAGAGGTCGACCAGTGACTGAACTACTGGGGGCGGCAACTCGGACCACAGAGCGAGGCAGGCATCCCACCAAAGCTCGGTCCTCATCACGCTGCGGCCTTGGTGGAGACGTGAGATGAGGAGTTCGCTGACGGCCTCGCTGGAGAGATGACCTTCCAAGGAATCAATGAGCAGGCCGGGGGTGGTGCCGCCACCACGAACCCATTGTGCGATGCCACGGACAACATCGTCCGGCTCACGGCTCCGTGCGAGCAGCAGAGCTGCATGCTCGCGCTGAATTCCCGGCAAGAGCCACAGTGCGCCCGCCCAACTCGCTTGAAGTTCGGCAGATTGAATCTCCGAGCCTTCGGGGGAAGGCGACCCAAATGTCCAGGTCCGGATCCAGGGGCTCCGGAACGAAAGCTTGAATCGCTCTTCGACACTCCTCCGTGCGGCTTGATCAGCATGCCGACTGATCCATGGGAACTGGATCATATCGCCACGACTCCTACCAAAATGAATGATCTGGTTGGCCCCGAACCACCCACCGATCTCGTCGAGCTGCGCGCGCAGCTCCACCCCCGCGGCAGCTCGTGCCCTTTCGAAGTGGTGAGCAGCCAGATCCGGCCAGCCCTGATCACCGGCCCACGACGCAAGCTTGCAGTGACACCGGGCAACAAGATCTCTGCTTCCTAGCCCAGAAAGCTCAGCCAAGCGCAGCTCGACATGCTCGAAGTCACGTCGCCTTGCGTCCGACATCCACGCGAGCAGAAGAAGACCGAAAAGACCGCGAATTCCTGAATGGCGGGCAACAATGGAGTATTGTTTTTTGGCAAATTCTAGGTCGCCGCTCAGTTCGGCACGCAGCCCCAATGTTGCGCGCCTTAGCGGAGACATCCGCTTGGCTGGTACGTCTGAATCCTCGGCGAATGCTCCGGGACGTAGTTGAAGTGTCTCGAGGAATGCTGTTGCCTCATCCCCACCGATCGCGCTAATTCTGGGCACTTCCCACGTAATGCATGCTCGGTAGAGTTGGTCGTCACGGTCTTCAACGGTACTCAAGGAACAGCTCCTCCCTACGTGCACCCCGTGTGATGTCCGCCAGTACCGCATACACCACGCTAGCGATCGACAGGGTCGCCTCATCACTTCCTGGTGGCCCGGTCCGGTCGTATGCAATTTCTCCATGTTCTCGAAGAAATTTCTTGAGACGCTGGTTCTTACGCCGTTCATCCGGGTTCTCCATCCAGACGACAGCCAGCTGCGTGTCTTTCTCCCCGAGGACCGCCTCAATCTCCTCTCGCGTTCCGGGGCGAACCTCGGTCGCAAGGAGGACTACTGTCAGGTGCGATTCCCTGGCTCGACGAACGAACTCCTCGTTCATTTCCGTAGTTCGACGCGGGGCGTCATGCTCCCACCGATCGACCTCAAGTACGAACGGTCGCTCCACGTCCTCACGCAAGCGAAACTGATGATTCGCCTCCACCACCAGTGCCTCGAACAAGTCACGTTGCCGCACGACGTCATTACCTGACGAGACGAAGAAGACGAACCGGAAGACCAGGTGGCCCGGACGGCCGATGTAGTCTTTGGGCCCAGCCGGCGTCATCGGAGCCATGCCTTCAAACCGCCGACTCCCTCTCCCGTCCGAACCCGCATGACTGACCGCCCTCTCAGTGCAGACCCACTCGCGCGGGCCAGATGGCTCGCCCGGGGTGCTGGCGCCCCAACGACGTCGTGGAGTACTCGCACCGCGACAGTCAAGCACCGGAACTGCTGTTCGGGGTTCGCCGAGGTGGGTGATTGTTGGGCCGACCGGGTGAATTTGCTCGTCGACCTCCACAAGCGGCTCCGGCTTCGCGTTCCACGTTGTGGCGGTAGCTGACACGATGATGCGTTCTTCAGCGTAGAACGCCGTCGCCTCCAGGTTGCTTTGTTCGAGTTTTATACCCCGCAAGCACAGGGCAACGGATCCTTGCATCAGCGCAATCTCGACATTGGCGACCAGTGAGGTGTTCCCTGATCCCAGCAGCAGGCCAGGCAGTGTCCGTTCCAACGTGTCTGCAACTACACGTGGCGCTCGCTGACTTCGCCACTGACCCGCGCCTCGAACGTACGTCGCTACCTGCCAGAGTTCGCATGCAGGCGAACACACCTCCAATTCGGGGTGGTGCGTACTAGCCTCTATACATGACACCGATGCGTCGAAGGGCCTGGTCAGTGGCGTTCGGAGTGGTGCTGGTCGTTGGGGTGTTGGCCAGCGCCGTCCTTACATTCGTAGATGAGCCGCCGGTTGTGCCCAGGCTCGTTGCCGTCCTTCTTGTCGCCGCTGGCGCGTCCGTTCCAGTCGCCCGGCAGCTAAGGGCCGAACTCACGCCGTCTCAGTGGGAACGGTACGTCTCATATAGACGGCGCGATCCTTCGTTTCCCGAAACGGATGCACCGTGGCAGTTATTCGGAATCTCTCCCGGAGACACTATCTTCAAAGTACGCGACGTCATGGATGGCAATGAAGACGAAATCGTAAAGTCGTACCGCGGACCCGCAGGCTCAGACGTACGGGTATGGCGCCGACCCGGCTTCGCTCTCCACGCGACCGTCTATCAGGATGAGGTGTACTCGATGACGGCAAAGATAACGGAGGACCATGGCCCAAGTGCGAAGGTTTCCGTGCCGCCGCTATCGGCCAACGGTCCGGCTATGGTCCTCGGAAGCACTCGCCTCTCGAAGGTGGACCGCAAGGTTGGGGCTCCAAGCGAGTCCTCCCTCCATAGCGCAGAAGACTTTGAGTGGATTGAGCTACGGAGCGCAACAGGCCCCGAGGGTTCGCTCAAGAAGACGTACGGAATTTGGAGAAATATCTCTGAAGGCCACAGGATCGCAGAAGTGCCGCTAACAACCTGCACCATAGAGTACGGGTATATTAAGCGCACCAATGGGCACCTTAATTGGAGCGGGTGGCCGGACCTGCAAGCGTCGACTTCTTGAACTCCCTTTCGCTGATGGATGCTCGCCCCCAAACCGCGAATTGCCCATAGTGACGTCGTCGCTGTTGTTCTCGGTGGGCGTCCACGACACGGACGCTAGTTGCGGATCCCTCACCGTGATCAACCAACGCTCCAGCTCGCTTGGCTACGGGGTGGTGGACCGGGGTGAGTCGGGAGCGAGAGTTGCTGCTGCGTCCTGGCCTGGAGTGCTACAGGCAACAGAGTCGTCGTAGGAGCGGACGCGTAACACGGTTTGGTCGAATTCGAGACCGAAGGTGGCTGCAACCTATCGGGAACGAAGCCTGGTCGGCGTACTGCCACCGCTAGCCGGACCGGAGGGACACCAACGCAGCGGCCTGGGTTCCCCGACCACGCGATTCACCCCGTGTCGGATCGTCCTCGCCGTGCCGTGTGCCAGCGCGTGATGCTTCAATCCCATGGGCACTGTGTCCGGTTCTGAGGTGTTCGCGAGGAGAGGGGTTCCGCGCATGATCGAGCGGATCATCGTTGAGGGTTATCGCCTGTTTCAGAAGTTCGAGTTAGAGCCGTCCGATGGGCTCAACATCATCGTCGGCGGCAACGAGGCGGGGAAGTCGACACTGTTGGAGGCGATCGGGCTCGCCCTGACCGGGCGGATCAACGGCCGCTGGGCCGAGGAAGTACTCAATCCCTACTGGTTCAACCAACAGCAGGTCACCGGTTATTTCTCGTCGCTGTCCACCGAGGCAGCGGCGGACCCGCCCGAGATCCTGATCGAGCTCTACCTCTCGTCCTCCGACCCGGACGTCCAACTGCTCCGTGGCGTGCACAACTCTCTCAAGACCGACGCACCCGGAGTGAGCCTCCGCATTCGGCCCTCGGACGACTACGCCGCCGAGCTCGCCGAGTATCTCGCGGATGCAACCAGGCCCAATATCCTCCCGGTCGAGTACTACGAGGTCCAGTGGCGCGACTTCGCCGACGCCCGACTACACCGCCGCCCGAACGGGCTCGGGGTCGCATTTATCGACTCACGCACGATCCGCTCGACGCACGGAGTCGACCACAACACCCGCGAGATGCTGACGAACTTCATGGACGCCAAGGAACGCGCCGCCATCTCGGTGGCGCATCGAGGCGCTCGGCAAACCATCTCGCGTGAGGCTCTGAACGGCGTCAACGAGCGCATCGCGGCGGAAGGTGTCGCCTTATACGACCGGACTCTGGGCCTGCAGATGGACCAGTCGGCTGCTGCGGGATGGGAAGCAAGCATTGTTCCGCACGTCGAGGAGGTGCCGTTCGCAATGGCAGGCCAGGGGCAGCAGGCTGCGATCAAGGTGGCCCTTGCGCTGAACCGGTCGGCTACGAGTACTGCCTATGTGCTCATCGAGGAGCCCGAGAACCATCTCTCGCACACTGCCTTGACCCGGTTGATCGACCGGATCCAGAGCCTGGCCGGCGGGCGTCAGGTCTTCATCACGACCCACAGCTCCTACGTTCTCAACCGTCTTGGCGTGGATCGGCTTCGCCTTCTGCACGCGGGCAAGGCCTCTGCGTTCTCCGACATCAGAATCGAAACCGTCGGTTACTTCCGGAAGTTGTCGGGTTTCGACACCCTGCGCCTCGTGCTGGCCGACAAGCTTGTCCTGGTTGAGGGGCCGTCCGACGAGATGCTCTTCGAACGCGCCTTCCTCGACACGCACGACAAGAAGCCCATCGACGCTGGGATCGACATCGTCTCCATGAAAGGCGTGTCGTTTGCGCGCGCACTAGAGCTCGCTGCCGCAATCGACCACCACAGTGTGGCCGCGCTCCGTGACAACGACGGAAAGGAGCCCGAACACTGGAGACGCCCCGTCGCCGAGTATCTTGCGAACGGCAAGCGTGACCTTTTCATCGGTGGACCCGAGCTCGGCTCGACTTTGGAGCCTCAGGTCGTCAAGGCGAACGTCGCCGACGAAGCAGCCTTGCGTGAGGCGCTCGGCATCACGGACTCACCGACGTCGACTGAGGAGTGGATGCACGACCACAAGACAGGTGCGGCGTTGCGGATCGCGGACTCGCCGACGTCAATCGTCTACCCCGAGTACCTGATGCGAGCGATCGAGTTCGTTGCATGAACCGGGCGGTACTCGCCGTCGCGGGATCACGCAAGACTCAGTCGATCGTCAACGCGTGCGCAAACGGTCCGACAAACGTCCGGCGCCTGGCCGTCACCTACACAACCTCCGGACAAGCCGAACTCGAACGACGGCTACGCTCAGCTTGCCCTGCCGGCGCAGTGCCAAAGGTCGTGGGCTGGTATGCGTTCTTGATGCGGCACTGCATCCGCCCCTACCTGCCCCTCAAATACCCAGGACGGCACCTGCGCGGCCTGAACTTCGACGGTGAACCGGCTGGAGGTCGCTTCGCGACCGGCGCCCCACGCTTCCTCGACTCCGACAACCGCGCCTACAAACTGCACCTCTCGAAGCTCGCCTACGACGTCGTGCTTGCGAGCAAGGGCGCCGTCATCGACCGCCTGACCAATATTTACGATGAGATCTATATCGACGAGGTCCAAGACCTCACTGGCTGCGACCTACGCATCCTCGAGATGCTGATGAACGCTGACGGGATCGATCTGCACATGGTCGGCGACGTCCGCCAGTCGGTCTTCGACACCAACCCCCGAGACCAGAACCTTAGAAAGTACCGGGGCGTCAAGATGCTCGACTGGTTCAACGTCCATGAGAAGTCAGGCCGGCTGGATGTCCAGCACAACGCCGAGACGTGGCGGTCCAACCAGGAGATCGCGACGTTCTCCGACAAGATCTTCCCTCCCAAGTTCACCTTCCAGGCCACTGTCTCCAAGCAGGCAGTCGTTACCGGGCACGACGGCGTCTACGCCCTCAGCGAGGGAGATATCGAGGAGTACCTCGCCACCTACCGCCCTCAGCCACTGCGACCCAGGATCGCGGTGGCCAGGGAAGTCGAGCTACCGTTCCAGAATTTTGGTGCCGTCAAGGGGCTGACGTTTGAACGAGTCCTGATCTATCCAACACAACCCATCGTGCGGTTCCTCACCAAGGGGGAACCACTTGCGGACCAGACAGCTTGCGGTCTGTACGTGGCAGTCACTCGTGCAATGCATTCAGTTGCGTTCGTCGTGTCCGATCCGTCCGAAACACGCTTGCGGCCGTGGCAGCGGGGCCTGTAGCAAGGGCGTGGTTCGCCAAGAACCTCACCGAGTGATCAAGCCGTTGGTCCGGGGCTGGCACCGCGAACCAAACGCGATGCCCGATCAAGTCCGACGTTGGCGGCGGGCGCATACGGCGGTGAACGGGCATCGGTGAGCATTCGAGGCCGTTAGGTTCAAGGGCTTCGGGTGTTGCCCGGTTGAAGAAATTCTCACCAGCCTCTGTGGTGCGCGGTCGCCCGCTCGACGGCATCTCGTCGTGCTCGCTCGGCAGCCTCGTGGCGGACGTGGGCGGCGTGGGCTCGGGCGTCCGCCAGGACCACGGGGACCCGCTCCATCGGCCGCTGTCGAGAACGAACCTGCCGCCGGGCTTCGAGGCCCTGGTCGGTGGTGATGGCGTCCAGGGCTCGGGCGGCGCCGGCACAAGCCTCACCGCGCTCGCCCTCTGTCAGGCGTACCCCGAGTGGATCGACCGGGTCGGTGATCTGGTACCGGTCGCGGTACGCCAGCACCTGTCGCATCGCCGTTCGCCAGGTCTCCTGCGCAGGGCCGCCCACTGGAAGCGGGGTAACGGTCTCCATCCATAGTTGCGGGTTCATTACTGCGTCCTCGACCAGGGCGTACAGACGGGCAGAGATCAGGTCAGCGTGCCGGGTCAGCCACGCCTGCACCAGCCGATCGGTCACCGGCCGCTCCCGTCCGACCTCCACCACACCAGCGCCGACCGCACGGTCGACGCTGGTGGCGGCTCGGGTCTGGACCTGGCCCGTAATGCGGTCGGCGAGATGGTCCGTCAGGACCTTACGGACCGAGGTCACGCTCAGCTGCTCGTGGTTCTCGGCACCGGGCGTGTGGCCGACAGCCTGGGCGACGTGCTCGATCAGGGGCCCCCACTGGTTGAGCTCGACCCGGCTGTAGAGGTGGTCGATCAGTGCCCGTAGTTGCGGGATCTGGCGTTCGAAGTGGTCCAGGTCCCGGATTGTCTGCAGATTGGGTGCCATAGCGAACCACGTCAGCGGGATCGGCTCCGTCAGGGCGTCCGCGAGGGCGTCGGGGCTCTCGGTCGCGGTCCGCGCGGGGTCGGTAGCCAGGTCGAGCGCCTGGACCTGAGCAGCCTCGTCAGGGGTGAGCAGCGACCAGACTCGCGCGGCGGCCGTGCGGCCGGCGTTGTCTGGGTCCAGAGCGACGATCAGGTCGCTCAGGTCCCTACCGGTGGCGTCCCGCAGTCCTTGCAGCTGCTCCGCGGTGATGCCGGTGCCTCCGGCCGCGACCGGCACGATCTGGATCCCGGTCTGCTCCGCGAGGTGGGCGGCGGCCTGGTGGAGGGCGGCGTGATCAGTCGGGCCCTCGACCAACACCGGACGGGCACCCGCAGCCAGACGTGCGGCCGCGCTCGGGTCCAGGCCGTAGACGAGCTCGCCCTTGCGGTATGCCGCCGTCTCCGGGGTGTTCAGGTACTTCGGCGAACGCTCCTCACCCGCATCTGCCTCGGCGGGGTTGATGCGCCCGGTGACGCCGACGACCTGCCCGGCCTGATTCCGGTAGGGAAACACGATCCGGTTGCGGAACTTGTCGACGACCCGCCCTCCCCGGGTCAGCGTGCCCACCCCGGCGGTCACGAGCTGGTCAGGCGTGTAGCCGAGGGACAGCAGGTGGTCAGTCAGACCGGTCCACGACCCTGGCGCGACACCCCACTCCGCTGCTGCGAGGCTCCGGCTGGCCATGTACCGGGCGGCCCAGGACTGGGTGGTCTTCTGCCGGATCCACCAGGCCCACGCGTGCCCAGTGATCTCGACGACCAGGTCCCGCTCCCCCGTATTAATCAGCGCCGGCCCCTGGTCGGCGGTGGTCGTCTCGCGATCCGCAACCCCCAGAGCGGGTCCGGCCACCACGTCGCCGCTGGTCTGCGGGTGGCCCGGTTGCAGAGTCTGGCGCACGGCCGTCGGACCGACGGCGGCTCCGTCTGTGTTCGCGACGTCCGCCGTCGGGCCGGTGGGCGTGCTGGCGTCCCAGAGGAGCTTGTCGGTGGTGTCGGGTGCGGTCGTGATCCAGGACGGCAGTCCCCTCTCGTCGTGGTCGTGGGTGCGGGGTAGGCCGATGCGGTGGTGCAGGACCCTTGCGATCGACTTCGCGTTCCCGAACCCGGTCCCGGCCGCGCGCCGGACCACGGTGACGGGGTCGGTGCCGGCGGCCTCGTGCATCGACAGGCGCTTGGCCAGCACCGGCCACACCTCGTCCGCGAGCACACGGTCTGCCATCCGCTCGGGCAGCACCGACCGCACCGCCTGCGCCAGGCGTCCGATGCGGTCGGGCTCGAGGAATGTGAGATAAGCGTCCTCGTACTCCGGGACCAGGCAGGCCAGGGAGTGCGCGTAGTCCCACTCGTCCTCGATCACCCGCGACGCGGACGTCTCCTCGCCGTCGCGGTCCAAGACACCCTTGAGCGCGTTCAGCACCGCACGCTCCGGGTCGGGCTGTCGGTCTGGGTCGAGGTCCAGGACGTCGTCGGTCTCCACGTAGACCCGGTTCGAGTCAGCGCCGCGGGTGATCGCGGTGTAGAGCTCGTTGCGAGTCATACCGACCCCGACCATCGCGTGGGAGGTGTCGACGGTCATGCCCTGGACCCGGTGGATCGTCGCCGCGTACCCGAGCTCGACATGTTCGGCGACGTAGTCCGCCGGCAGTACCACGGTCGAGCCCGTCTCCAGATGCCGGGCCTCCAACGCACCGTCCGCGCCACGCGCGGTCACGCGCCACAGGTCACCGTTCTTGACCCAACCGCGCGCCCAGTCGATGTGCCCGTCCTCGTCCTCGGCGTGCAGGTGACGGTTGTTCAGCCGGGTCACGATCACGTCCCCGATCCCGGCCCGGTTCTCGTCATGCAAGACCACGCCGTCGTCCTCGACCTCCCTGCGCGTGACGCGGTGCAGGCGCGCTCTGGCGGAGAGCTCGGTGACCAGCGTGTTGGTCGCCGCGATCATGATCGCCTTACGACCATGGTCGGAGTCGGTCATCCAGTTCGCGAACATCTCCTCCGCCATCGCCGCCGCCGACCCACCCTGGGTGCGCCGCTGCCTGATGTAGAAGTCCAGGCCCCGGTGGTCACCCTCACGCAACCGCAAGGAAGCGTCGGCTTCACCAGGGGTGCGGAAGCGGTGGATGTGCGTCAGCTCGACCGCCCCGGCCTGCTGGGTGATCAACCTCAGGGCACCGCCGGCGGCGACGGCGCTGAGCTGGGCCGGGTCCCCAAGCAGCCGGACGCTGCCGCCAGCGGCCTGGGTGATGGTCAGGACGTCGGCCAGGGAGAGGGTCCCGGCAAGACTCGCCTCATCGACCAGCACGACCGTGCCAGGCTCGACGCTCAGGCGCTCACGGAGGCGTTCCCCGCCCTTGCCCCGGCAGGCCAGGAGGAACATGTCCAGCGTCTCGGCCGTGATCCCGTCACCGAGATCTGCACCGAGGACCCCCGCGGCGGCAGCCGACGGCGCCAGCGCGATCAGCTTGCCGCCCGAGTCCTGGACCGCCGTCGCGAAGGCGCGCATCGCGGTGGTCTTCCCGGTCCCCGCCGGGCCGATCCCCGCCGCCAGCACCGTGCTGGCCGCGAAGTGCGCCACCAGCTCCCGCTGCCCGGCATTCAGCACCCGACCCTGGTCGACCCGCACCCGTTCGATCGCGGCCTCCACCGCGCCCGGGTCGATGACCAGGCCGCCGGGGGTGCCGGCGGCGGTCAGGAGGCGGTCCTCGGCTTCCAGGACCGCGAGCGAGGTGTATCGGGTGGAGCCGTGGACGAAGTAGACCGACTCGCCGTCCGTGCGGCGCATCACGTCCGGTGGCTCGTTCACGTCCGGTGGCGTGACCTGCAAGCTGCCGGCCACGGCGTACCCGGAGATCGTCGCAGCCACCGCGAGCAGGTCAGTGCCGGTGGGGGCGTGGTCGCGGGCCAGGCGGGTCGCCTCGGCCTGCACGTGGTACGTGGTCCAGGTCGACCGCTTGCCCGCGACGTTCGTCAGGCAGGCGTCGACCAGGTCACCCTGGGCCAGCACCTGCCCGGCCAGTTGCCCGAGGACGGTCTGGCGTCGAGCGGGGCTCGCCCACCGGAGCGGTCGAAAAACCTGGGCCTGGGGCCACAGGGTCGCGAGCCGACCGACGGCGTCGGTGACATCCTGGACCGCCCAGCGGGCGATCCCACGCCCGGCCAGGTCCTGCGCGACGGCGGCCCACAGGTCGCCTGGCTCGTTCACCGTGACCTGGCCCTGACCGGGTCGGGAGCGTAGGGCCGTGGTGAGCATGCCCGCGACTGCGGCCCGGCCGCCCAGAACCGTCGCGGCGACACCCGCCCACTGCGGGAGCCGGTCACGCAGCCCGACCGGTGCGCCCTTGCTCGGACGGGTGTCGAGGTTGGCCTGCTGGGTCAGCCCGAACGCGGCCTCGGTGGCCGGCTCGTGCCCATGGCTGGCCCGGTAAGCGGCCCGCAGGCTCTCGTACGACTCCACGATCGCGGCCCGCCGCCGGGAGAACGCGTCCCGCAACGTCTTCGGGACGCCGACGATCTCGCGCACGCCTTGTTTGCCCCGGCCCCGGGATTCGGTGTGGAACGCGACCCCGAGCCGCTCGACCAACAGCTGCTCGATCCGCGTGTTGTACCGCTCGGAGGCCGCGACCTTCAACCCCAGCAGCACCCGCCCGTCCAGGGCCCGCCACCCACCGTCCACACCGAGGACCTTCGTCGAGACCGCGACATGGGTGTGCAGGTTCGGGTCTCCGGTGCGGGAGTCGAGATGGTCGAACGCGACCGCGGTCAGGCCATGGGTGTCGATCTGCCGCACACCACCCGCACCCGCCCTCGTCAACGCGCCCTCCGTCTCGATCCACGCCAGGGTGTCCTGCCACGCATCGGTGTGCGCCTTCGTGATCACCTCCCGCGTGGCCGCATCCCCTAGACCCCACAGGACGCTGATGCTCTTGGACGGGGTGAACACCAGGTCATACCCCGCCACCGCGCGCCGCGGCTGCCCGCCCCGCTCGGCCAACCACCGCGCCACCTCCTCGTCGGTCAACGGCCCACCGCCCTCGGCGTCGCCTTTCCGTGTCGCCAAGGCTCGGCCGACCTCCCAGCGGAGTCGGTCGCGCTCCACACCCGGCTCGGGTGGGCGGTCGTTCTCGCGAGCGAACCGTGCGAACGCCGCCTCCAACGCAGCCCGGTAACCGTCGCCCTCCGCGCTCTCGAAGACAGGGAACGCCCGCCCCAACGCACCCGCGCGAGCCGCGTCCTGCTTCGACGCCCCATTCACCAGGGCCTCGAGCTCCAGCCGGCCCGCATCCGGGTGGCGGCCCTGACCGAACAACGACTTCATCTGCTTCTCCAGCACCCGGCCCGAGACCCCGAGCTGCTCCGTGCCGGTGCCGACCCACCGGCCGGGCGGGTTGCCGTGCTGCATGTAGTAGTCCGTCAACGACACACCGCGCCCCCGCGGCACGTCCCCCGACGCGACCTGCTGCGTCAGGTACGTGTACCCGCTCCCCGCACTCAGCACGTGGACCGTCATCATGTCCCCCACCCCCTTCCCCGCAGGGCTGGAACGGCTCAGCTCGGGGCTGATTTCTGGACCGCTCACAGCGTTGTGCACTAGGTGTGTGGCCTTCGTCGTAGCGGTCCGCGGGCCCGCAGCCCTGCTGCTCGCCTGCCCGCGTCACACAGCCGCGTGCGTCGCATCGCAACGCCAGTCGCGCGTGTCCGTCGTCGCCTGCTCGCGTGACGCCGTCGCTGTTCGTCGCCTATGTCGCTGCCGCTGTGGGCGCGGCGGCGGGGTCCCCCCACCGAGAGGGCTGGACCACCCGCGGGCATGCGAAAGAGGCCGCCATTCCCCGGTACGGGGATGGCGGCCTCCTGGCGCTGCTGCTACGCGGCGAGAACTACCGGCCTCAAGCAGGCCGCTCGGCTCACGGCTCACCCGACGGCCTCGGGCATGGGAGTGGCCTGCCTACCCCTGGAATCGTGAGAACTTCCGACCCACGGCCGCGCTTTCCCGTTGTGGAAACTCGATCCCCTTGCCCAGCCACCGCAGACACCGAAGAATCGAACGCGACAGCAGGCCGGCCAAGGGGGAACCGCCATGAAGGTGACGACACTTGCGAGCACGTGCGACAAGAACGACTGCCCGACGATCTACGAGACTGACCGAGGCACAATCCTGGTGCAGGGTGAGACCCCGACCGATCATGGCCTGACGATCCCCGCGCACGAGACCCTGGTGGAGATCCCCCTGGACCTGGTCCGGAAGGCGTTCGGTGACCGGCTTGGCGCCTAAGACCCTGGGAGACCTGTTCGACCAGTTTCAGCGCGAAGCCTTCCGGCTGGAGACTCTCGACGACTACAGCCGGTCCGGCAACGTCGACGCCTACCAGCTGTTCCTCGACGGCCAGGACAAGCCCACCGACTACAACCTGGACTGGCTGGACGAGGTGCGCACCCACACCGGCGCGGGACGACGCATGTACCGCGTCCATGTGCTTCGCCGGCCCCTGACGCCCTACCTGCGCTTCGAGCTCGGCTGGGGCTACCTCACCAATGCCACGGCGGGCGAAGAGTTCTTCATCCTCGACGTCACTGATCAGCCCACGCCGCTACCTGACCACGTCGGCGACTTCTGGCTCTTCGACTCGACCACGCCGGCCCGGTTCAACTACAGCGACGGCAAGTTCATAGGGGCCGATGTGCTGCCGGATGACCGCGGGCCGGAGTACGTCGCCTACCGGGAGACAGCCTTGGCGCACGCGGTGCCGTTCGCAGACTGGCGGGCGATGTACGGCGAGTGAACCGTTCCGAGCTGGGCGCAGCGCTGCGGGCCCTACGGCAGGCCTCCGGTACGGAGGCCAAAACCGTGGCCCGCAGCTCTGTCATGTCCGCGAGCAAGCTGAGCAAGATCGAGACGGGCAAGCTCTCCCCCAGCGCAGACGACGTCGACCGGATCCTGACCTCCATCGGTGTCTCCGACGAGGTCAAGGCCGAGTACATGGAGGCCGCTCGCGCGGTGGCCACCGAGGCAACGGCTTGGCGCCTGATCCAGCGAGCCGGTCTACACAAGGCGCAGAAGCAGCTGCAGGCCGTCGAGGCCGACATGGATCTGCTGCGGGTTTTCCAACCCGCGCTCGTGCCAGGCCTGCTGCAGACGCCGGAGTACATGCGGGCAATCCTGTCTCGGCACGACGACCTCACCGAAGAGACGGTACGACGCACCATGAGCGCACGGCTCGAGCGCCAGGAAGTCCTCTACGACGAGGACAAGACGCTGCGCTTCGTCATCACCGAACCGGTCCTGCGGTGGTTGATCGTGCCGACGCCGATCATGGCCGGACAGCTGGACCGGCTGATATCTCTGACCCGGCTGCCAAACATCGACCTGCGGGTCGTGCCGCTGGCTGGCGCTCAACGGGACATCCCCAACCACGCCTTCGTGGTCCGCGACGACCGCTCCGTGAGCGTCGAGACTGTGCACGCGAAGGTCGTGGTGACCGACCCCCGAGACGTAGCCCTCTACGTCGCGAAGTTCGATGGGTTCGCCGAGCACGCCCTGTCTGGCGAGGCCTTGAAGCCATTCCTCGAAGGCATTCGAGACGACCTTGTGCGGCAACGGGAAAGCCGCTAGTACCGACCCGATAAGGGCCTCAGGATCATTCCCAGAGCAAGCGCACCTGGGGAGGTCCGACAATGAAGAAGCCACCGGCAGGAACGGCGACGCATCTGATTGCGCTCGACATCGACGGCACGCTGATCGGCCGGGACTGCAAGGTGCCGTCTGAGACAGTGCAGGCGTTGGAGCTGGTGCGCGCCAGTGGACATCACGTTGTGATGGCGACCGGAAGGTCACTTGTCGGGCTGCTCGCTGCTGCCCGGAGGCTAGGCCTCACAGAGGGCTGGGCGGTCTGTTCCAACGGAGCTCTGACGGTACGTCTAGACCGAGAAGCATCGTCGGGATACGAAGTGATGGAGGCCCGCACCTTCAGCCCGGGATCAGTCGTCCGCCAGGCGAACCGGCTGTTGCCTGGCATAGATGTCGCAGTCGAGGAGGTTGGCTGGGGCTGGCGGGTAAACCACCAGTTCGGACCTGGACTGCTCAACGGACCGCAGAAGCTGACGCCGCTCGAAGATCTCGTGGCAGGGCAGGCTTCGCGGGTTGCGCTCCACGCCAACCAGGTCACCGACCACGCAGATGCGCTCCGTCACCTCGGGCTAACCGTGACACCAGCGGGCCACAGCTGGCTCGATGTGACGGCGCCCGAAACAAGCAAAGCCACAGCGCTGGAACAGATCCGCTACCTGCTCGGAGTCGCACCCGAGCGCACCGTTGCAGTCGGCGACGGCGTCAACGACATCGCCATGCTGGGCTGGGCGGCCCGTGGCGTCGCCATGGGGCACGCACCTGACACAGTGCTCAAGGCAGCCGACGAGACGACCGGGACCATCGCAGACAACGGCACAGTCCCGATCCTCCTGTCGCTGGTCCCAGCGCCGGCGCGCCGGCCTGGCTTGTCACCGCTGGGCGCTCAGCTCGCCGCGGCCGTCCACGCCGCCGCAGAACGTGAGCCGGGCCCCCTCGTGGTCCGGGTCTGGCACGGTTCCAGTCCCGACCTCGCCGGATGTGAGGTCCACACGCTCCGTGAAGGCCGATGGGTTTGGCAGGCACCGGTCCCTGCCGGCAGAGCCTCCACCATGCGCGACGTCGAGCGCGCCGCTCGCGAAGCCGGCCTCACCTACCCCCGTGGCGAGGAGGGACGACGACGTGCCCACTGGCGCACGACCGCACGCGGGCCTCGGTCCGGGTCGGCCGAATTCGAACTCCCACTGACCTACGCCTGACCAGTCTTCTCGATCAGAGGAGCCAGGCCGCCAGCGTGTTGCACACTGCCAACAGTCCGGGGATGATCGCCATGCACAAGGAAGTCCGTAAAGCAGTCGACGAGGCACGACGCGCCGGCTTCACCGTGCGCGAGCTGAGCGGCCACACCTGGGGCCATATCGAGTGCTCGTGCGGTGCACACGTCAAGGTGTTCTCCACCGGCCGCAACCCCGAGAACGGCGCGCGGCTGATCCGCAAGTTCGTCGAACAGCACAGGAAGCACGTGTGATGACCGAATTCGAGTTCTCTCTAGTTCTGGAACGCGATCCGGACGACGTCCAGACCGAGGCCATCGCGGCCAACGTGCCGTCCGTGACGGGCCTGGAAGGCGGCGGACCGGTCTCGCTGGCGCACGTGGTCATCGATGCGGCGGACTTCGCGACAGCAGTCACCTCGACCGTGCAGCAGATCGAAGCATTCGGCGTGCTCGTCGTGGGACTGCAGACCGACGACCTGATCTCGATCAAGGAGATCGCCACCCGCACAGGACGCAGCCGCGAGTCCGTGCGCCTGCTGGCGACCGGGAAGCGTGGCCCAGGAGGGTTCCCCTCCCCCGTCTCCCCTGAGCCATGGAGCCTTTACTCCTGGACCGAGGTTGGAGGTTGGCTCTCCGAACACTTCCCGGAGCAGGACTTCGACCTGGACCGACAGGCCACCGCAGCCGATCACTTCCTGCGTGGAAGGCACATCACACGGGCGGAGCCCAACGCGGATGCCTGGGCCCAGCTCCTGTCCATCTGAACGCGACGAGGCCGAGCACGGATCAACCGACTTCCTGGAGCCCAACATCGAGACGATCACCCCCGACCTGTGGCTGACCCACGACAGCGTCGGCCTCGGCCCGCTCCGCGCCGACCTCGCCGAGACCTACTGGCGCTGGGAGAACTCCCTTCCGGTCATGGCCGGCTACGCCCGCCAGACCCCGGAATCCCTCACCGAACGCACCGCCGGCCTCGAAGCCCAGCTCGAAGGCAGCGCCGACCAGACCCGCTTCACCATCTACCGCCACCACGACGACACCTGGACGCCGATCGGGATGACGTCCCTGCTCATCGACGACCGCTACCGCACCGCCGAGTTCTTCATCTACATCGGCGAACCCGACCACCGCGGGCACGGCACTGGCACTACCGCGACCACGATGGTCCTGGACTGGGCATTCCACGTCACCGCGCTGCGCTGCGTCTACCTCGAGGTCCTAGCCAACAACACCGCCGCAATCCGCGCGTACGAGAAGGCCGGGTTTCGGACCGTCGGTACCCGGCGGCGCACCGGCTCCTGGCTCGGCCAACCCGCCGACGAGGTCATCATGGACGCCGTCCCTGAGGAGTACAGCGGACCGCGACTCGTCGAAGCCGCCGTCCTCGGTACGCGATCCCGAAACCAGGAAGTACGCGCCACCGTCACCCACGCTCACGAAGACGCTCAGCCGCGGACCGGCTTCCGCCCGGCCACTGCCAGTCGAGAGTCTCCAGCTGCGGGTGCGAGCGGACCGCTTCAATCAGCGCGCGAGATCCGGACACACGGGTCGCCGTGAGGTCGTAGTCCGTCCATACGAACCAGGAGCGGTCTGCGGGCCACCAGTTCGACGGGCTCAGCCCGCGGAACAGGTCTTCATTCCGGGTCAGGCCGGCGATGGTCGACAGCGATCCTTCCAGAACGGTGAGCCTCTCGTACTCGTTGGCGGGCACCATCCCGTAGTAGGCGAAGCAGGCTATGTCAGGTCCGGAGAACTCACCCACGATGTCGAGCAACGCCGTCAGCGACTCGCCACCGAAGACACCCTCCTCAATCTCGATGTCCGGCCAGCGAAGATGCCTGATCAGGTACATCGAGTTCGGCGGCCACCCCCTTGCCTTCGACACTGCCGCCAGAGCCTCATTGGTGACGTCACGCCATCGGCGCCGGACCCGTGGCCCTTCCTCGCGATCTGTGAGATCGATGGGAACCGTCAGGTCGTGCAGGATCCACGTGTCGTCCTCCCAGCCGGAAGCGTCCATTCCACAGAGGTCTCCGTCCTCACGGACGTCCTGCGGGATCCACGCGAGCGTTGCCTGCGGGTCGACGACCGGTCGGAACCCATCGACCTCGTCAGCACCTTGCGTCATGACCGTCCTCCACGTTGCGCGTTGGCATCATCGGTCTTGATGTATGCCGTCATCAACGCGGGTGGAAGCACGCCGTTCGCCTGAGCCCACGTCGCCCAGGACGGCAACCGGACCAGTTCTTCGGAAGCTGCCTCGAGCCACGCGGGTACTGCGAGGGTCTCCTCCAAGGAACTCAGGATCGCGGCCTTCTCCTGCGCAGAGCATCCGAGCCGTGCTGGCTCGCGCGACCGGACATCGTGGGCGAGCGCTATGGCAACCAGAACCCGGGCGCCCGCAGGTTCTTGAGAGGCAAGGTGGCGCGCGTACTCGGCGAGCACGATCGGCGCCGGCGGGTACCGCGACAGATCCAGCCCCATCCCACCGGCGCCTGCCATCGCGCTGAGCAGGCGACCGGTGTGGTCGATCAATTCGTCGTCTACCGCGGGTCGGGTGATCGCTTCCTGGAGGCTTGCAGCAAGGGCGACCTGGCCCGCGAAGTACGCGTTGAGGAAGTCACCGTCGCAGGCGTGACGCAGCAACCAGTCCCTATGCCGACCGGAGTACTCGCACAGGGCCTCGACGTAGTACACGCGGCCCCACCCGGACGAGCGCTCCGCCAACCAGGGCAGGCTCTCTCCGCCGCCTCGGACCCTGCGCAGGATGATTGTTGCGAGCGGCGCGAACTGGTCGGAGAGCAGTCCGATCGTCCTGACGACCTCGATGTCGTCGGCCGATGGCCGGGCGGCGAGAAGGACCAGCCCGATCGTAAGGGCGCACCGATCACGCGCGTGTTCGACCAGCCACCGCCCGTAACGTCGCACCAGCTCCGGATCGGCACGCAGGGCGACCGATCGGAGGTGGTCGTTCTGGTGGATCGGAACGTCGACACCATGGAAGGCTTTCTCCACCAGGTCGAGATCGTCGTGCGGGTCGCTGAGAAACTCACCGAGGATGTCTGCGGCCGCGGCTCCCCTGAGCAGCGGATCCTTTGGACGGTCAACCTTGCGCCTACGGTGTGCCTCATCGTCGGGAAAGGGGTAACCGTCTCTCGGCAACGGGACGTCCGGGTTCTCGTCGCGCAATCGGACTGCGTGTGCGAACAGTGAGCTCCGCGAAGCCGTCGGACCAGCGGTTGGCGGCGCAGCGCGACCCGTCACGACTCCCGCCCTCGCAGCCATGTCGCGATCTCGGCGACGCCGTCGGCCGTCAGCCCGACAGACGACTCGACATGGAACAGCAGCGCAGACCCAGGATGCTCCACCTCGACGAACCAGCGATCCATCTCCGTGATGACGTCGTCGATCCACACGAACGGTCGGCCCGCCGCGACCCGGACCAGGGCACGCGTCTTCCACCCCAGACCATTCGGCTCGCCATCCCCATACGGCGGCAGGTCCGCGACCGACAGCTCAGGTAGCCCGACCCGCGGCGCGATCACGTCGTTGGCGTCGGCCATCCAGGCCGTCGCCCACACCAGCTCGCAGCGCAGAGCCAGCAAGAGCGGACCGAGGGCCGGATCGATGAAGTCGAACTCCGGGCGCGGCATGTCAGGGTCGTCTGGCTTACCGTCGCGAGGCTGAGGCAGCATCCCGGGCCCGCCGAACGGCAACAGGGTCCCGTCGACGTCGAGGAACAGCAGCGGGCGGGCAACAGTCACGCCCGCACGATAGCGGCCTGCGCACATGATCGGCAGCCGGCACCCGTCTGCCTTCCAAACCGCCTGCATGGCTCACGCTTCGGGTCTTGTCCGAGCCCGCTCGAACACGGACTCTCGTACCTTTCCCATCGAACCCAAGGCAGCATCCCGTCAGTAGCGCAGACGGGACGCGGTCACGACGAACCCTTGCCGCATCAGCAAACGCCGCGAGTTGGTGCGCGCAGCTGACCTGCACTGATACCTGCGCACACCTTGGTGTGCGGGCATCTTGGTGTGCGCAGAGCGCGCGCTCGTTCGTCATCCTCGACGCATGGATGTGTATCCGCGTGCAGACAGCATGCTGGGGGCCGGCGGCTGGATTCCGCTTGCCAAGCTGCGGGGTCATGGCCACGAGTTGGGGGACATGCGTTCACCCTGTTCGCCGCCATGTCCCCCACCCGGAACACGCGTGCGCAAGCAGCGTGGGGGACGTCAACGAGTACCTCGACAGGTACAGGTGGCGTGCACAATCGCGATCATGGGGCAGGCAGACGCAGATGCAAGAGGCCTAACTCGGACATGCGCGGTAGTGGCAAATTGCCACCACCGCGCGACCTGCCCGTTCGCTCCGACGTGCCGCGCGGTCAGAGCTGGGCTGTCGCCAGCCTCAGGGCTAATCCGGACATCCGCGGTGGTGCCAATTTGGCACCACCGCGTGACCTGCGGTTCCACCGACGCGCCACTGGCCCGCCCCAGGCCTGGAGAACAAACCGGACAACAATGGTTCTGCCAAATTGGCAGAACCATACGACCTGGGCAGATGCCCCCTAGGCCCCTTCACCGTCGACCGGCCGCCGAGAGACAAACCGGAAAAGTACGGCCCCGCCAAATTGGCGGGACCGTACGACCTGCGCAAACGCTCGGGCGTCAATCGCGCACGCATCAGTGTGCCGAGCGGATCTTCACCACTAGTGCCGCCCGGAGCTCGTCCAGGTCCACACGGATCAGCGTGCCGATCCGGTAGCCGGTCACTGTTCCGTCGGCGATCCGACGGCGGATCGTCTTGACGGACACGCCGAACACTTCAGCGGCGTCCCGGAGCGAGACAAGCCGTGCTGCGCTCGCACCAGCCTGTCGTGGCGTCTGTGGAGCCGGGGACGTGCTGCTTTCTCGCGCTGGACGATGCGTTGCCATGTCGAACCTCCGGTGTGCGGCGAACCCTTTTGACTTCACAGGTGTGCACCGTGCTCCGCGCGCGCCCGTTCTGGGCCCCGTGCGTCACAGTCAGCCCGAAGCCTGTGTCCCGGGCTCGGTGTCAGCTTGCGCGGTACGCAGAGCTCGGCGTTCGGCCAGATCGTCCTTGAACGCGGCCCCGAGCTTCTCGGCGATCGTGTGCCGCCGTTCCTCGTCCCCGACGTGCTGGTAGTGCAGCACGACGGTCGGGTTGCTGTGCCCGGCAATCGCCATCAGCTCTGCCAGTGTCGCGCCGGAGCGAGCGGCCCACGTCAGCGCGGTGTGCCGCAGGTCGTGGAAGTGCAGTTCGTCCAGCCCGACGGCCTTTCGGACGACAGTCCACTTGCGCTGGATGATCTGGCGGTGCATCACTCCCCCGCGTGCCGCCCGGAACACGATGCCGTCCGCTCCTGGTTCGGAGAACTTTTCCAGGTGCTCCCGCAGGATGGGGACCACGAAGGACGGGATCGCGATCTCTCGGTAGGACGCATCCGTCTTCGGCTCACCGATCTCCGTGAACTTGCCTCGCTCCCGATGGTCGGCCGCCGTGCCACGCACGGTGACCGTTGCACGCGACGGATCATCAAGGTCCAGGTGCCTGCGCTTGAGCGCACGCAGTTCCCCGTTACGCAGACCCGTGGTCACGGCCAGCGGCACGATGGCCTGGAGGTAGTCCGGCATCAACTCCGTCATCCGCCACATCTGATCGGTCGTGACAACGATCGGTTCGTGAACGGCTTTGTACCGCAGCGCACCCTTGACCTTCGCCGGCGAGGCATTCAGCAGCTCGTGGTCCACGGCGTCGTTCAGGATCGACGAGAGGACCTGGTAGGCAGAGAAGGCGGCGCCGCGCCCGTCGGACTTCTCCTTGCCGTGCCACTTCCTGCCGCGCGCTTCCTCGGCCAGCACGACGCGCAGCTTCGTGTACCAGGTGGCCACGTCCAGGCGGGTGAGGTCCTTCAACGGGATGTCGCCCAGCACGGGCAGGATCCGCTTCTCCAGCGCTGTCTTGTAGCGGTAGAGGGTGCCCGGTCGTAGGGTCTTGCCCTCGATCGACCGGTACGCCCACTCGCGGAGCGTCACGGACCGCTGCTCAGCCAGGCGCGCCTCCAGCTCGCGCACCTTCGGGGGCTTCCACTCGCCTCGGTCGATCAGGATGCGCTCGGCGTTGAGCCACGACTCGGCGGCCATCTTGTCGCCGAACGTCTTGGGGTGCCGCTCCAGGTCCGGGCCGGTGTAGCGCGCACGCCAGCCGGTCACCTTGCCGGTGGTGGCGCTCCTGCGCTTCTCCAGCTCTCCAAAGACTCGCTTGCCGGGTGTGGCTGCCATGGGTGGTCCTCTCCACCCGTCAGGTGTCCCAGCCGCTCCCTGTGGGGGAACGGCACACCTGGCACAACCTCAGACGTGAGCACTCACCTGCGGAAACACCCCGGATCCCGTGGGGGAACCATGGGGGAATGGGTGGCCCCTGGAGGCCATTTCTGTCCACCACTGTCCCGAGGGTTCAGAAGCGTTACCGCAGGTCAACCGGCATTTGGCCTGGTCAGGAGACCAGGCCGAAACCGGGGTGATGCTCAGACGTTGAACCGGAACTCCACCACGTCGCCGTCCTGCATCACGTAGTCCTTGCCCTCGATGCGGGCCTTGCCCGCCGCCTTCGCCGCGGCCACGGAGCCGGTCTCGACCAGGTCCTCGAACGAGATGACCTCGGCCTTGATGAACCCGCGCTCGAAGTCGGTGTGGATCACGCCGGCGGCCTGCGGGGCGGTCCAGCCCTTGTGGATGGT
The DNA here is from genome assembly GCF_044389675.1 of Promicromonospora kroppenstedtii. Lineage (NCBI taxonomy): Bacteria > Bacillati > Actinomycetota > Actinomycetes > Micrococcales > Promicromonosporaceae > Promicromonospora > Promicromonospora kroppenstedtii. Next base: position 104,007 of record NZ_JBIRYI010000018.1, read on the forward strand.
CCACGCGCGCGCCTCCTTCGGCCCCGCGGTGAGGTACGTCTGCAGGCCGAGCGTCTCGAAGCCGACCTTCGCGAGCTGGTCCAGGCCGGACTCCTCCTGGCCGGTCTCCGCGAGCATCTCGGCGGCCTCGTCAGGCTCCAGCTCGACGAGCTCGGACTCGAACTTGGCGTCCAGGAAGATCGCCTGCGCGGGCGCGACGACCTTGCGCAGCGCCTCCTGCGAAGCGGTGTCGGCCAGGCCGGCGTCGTCGGTGTTGAAGACATAGATGAACGGCTTGGCCGTCATGAGCTGCAGGCTGGCGATCTCGGCGAGGTCCAGGCCGGCGTCGGCGGCACCCTGGTAGAGCGTGACGCCCTCGTTGAGGATCTCCTGCGCCTTCTTGGCGGCCGCGTACAGGACGGGGTCGCCGCGCTTGATCTTGACCTCCTTCTCCATCCTCGGGAGAGCCTTCTCGAGGGTCTGGAGGTCAGCCAGGATGAGCTCGGTGGAGATGGTCTCGATGTCGCCGGGGGCGTCGAGCGAGCCGTCGACCCGTACCACGTCGGGGTCGTCGAAGGCGCGCGTCACCTGGCAGATCGCGTCGGCCTCGCGGATGTTCGCGAGGAACTTGTTGCCCAGGCCCTCACCCTCGGACGCGCCCTTGACGATGCCGGCGATGTCCACGAACGAGACCGTGGCCGGCAGGATGCGCTGGCTCTCGAAGATCTCGGCCAGCTTGTCGAGCCGCTCGTCGGGCAGCGAGACCACGCCCACGTTGGGCTCGATCGTGGCGAACGGGTAGTTCGCCGCGAGCACCTGGTTGCGCGTCAGAGCGTTGAAGAGGGTGGACTTGCCGACGTTGGGCAGGCCGACGATGCCGATAGTGAGAGCCACGTCGCGCAAGTTTACGTGGACGCGGCGGCGCCCGCGTCGATCAGGTCCAGGTCCCTCGTCGCGAACCGGTGGTGCTCCCACTCCTCGGAGAGCACCACCCACACGCACTGGGCCGCGACGAACGGCTCGGACTGGTCCATCCAGGGCGGTGGCTCGGCCGGGCTCCCGGCCTGCTCGGGCGTGACGGCGGCCAGGTACTCCCGCACCTCTTGCAGCCGGCCGCGCCGGACCTCGAGCACCTCGTCGTACGACGGCGCCGCGGCGAGGTCGACCCCGAGCGCCGGTGCCCCGGCGTCGAACGCGGTGTGCGGCACGCCGGCAGGCCAGAAGACGTCGTCGCGCCGGCCCTGCGCGCCCCAGCGCAGCCAGCCGTCGGTGCAGAACACCAGGTGGCGAAGGGTCCGGGCGAACGACCACTCGTCGTCGACCGAGACGTCCACCGTGCCCGGCGGCATCGACGCCACCCGCTCGACGGTGGCCTCCCACATGGCTTCGAAGGCGTCGAGGGCCGCGCGGAGGCCGCCGATCGACCGGTCCTGGAGCAGCGCGCGCTCCGGGTACCGCCGGTTCAGCTCGGCCTCGACCAGCGGTTCCACCTCGACGCCGTTGACGCGCAGGCCGTCGATGTAGCCGTCGATGTCGGCACCGGCCAGCTCCACCCCGCGCATCCGCACACCGTTCAGGGCGACCTCGCGGAACGAGGCGCCACTCATGTCGGCGTCGTGGACCTGGGCCCCGCGAAGATTCGCGGGGCCCATCCGGTCGACTCGCCCTGTGACGTGATTCATGCAGGCGACGCTACGCCGAGCCACTGACACCCGGCCGGCCTACGGGAACGACTGCACCTGCTGGAGCAGCTCCGGCAGCCGCCGGTCGAACACGCGGGCGCCGAACCGGACCGCGAGGACCAGGATCAGCGCGCCGTACAGGACGCCGACCAGGAGCGTGGCCGCGCCCCACAGTGCCCCGCCGAGGATCAGGGCCGCGATGCCCACACCCAGCACCGGCAGCGACAGCCCCGCCGTGATCAGGAAGCCGATGCCCTGCGAGACCATCGTGGCCATCGCGGCGCCCTGCGGGGACTTGAGCGGGCTCTCCCCCGGCTTGGCCACCGGGTAGACGAGCCGGGCCGAGGCCGCACTCGACACCCCGGTGCTCACCAGCAGGAACCCGAACGCGAGCCCGAGCAGCGGGAGCGCGAGGTGCCAGGAGTCGGCCACCCACACCGACGCGATGACCGTCGCGGCGCTGACCAGCGGTCCCACCGTGAGCATCGGGATGGCCCGGCCCCACCGGTCCGCCTTGCCGTCGACACCGGACGCGACGTGCAGGGCGAACGCGGTGTTGTCGTAGGCGATGTCGTTGGAGATGCTGAAGCCGAGGATCCAGGCCACGAACGGGCCCGTGGCCAGCAGCAGGAAGTAGTTGCCCGTGCTCTGGCTGGAGAAGTACATGATCACGGGCAGCAGCGGCACGATCGCGAGCGAGCCGGAGTAGCGCGGGTCCCGCAGCCAGTAGGTCGCGGTGCGCGCGGCCACGGCCCAGGTGGGCGAGAACGGCACGCGGCCGAACGCGCCCAGTCCCTTGGCCCGGCCACCGCCGCTGTCCCCGACGGGCGGGCGCTCCAGCGCACGGGCCAGGGCGCGGTCCCACACCAGCCAGGCCAGCGCGATGGTGCCCAGCGCGACGGCGAGCCGACCGACCAGCCCGGCCCAGTCGCCGTCGTGCGCGGTGCTCGCGAGCGCCCAGGACGCGCCGAACGGCGTCCAGCCCACGACGCCGGCGGCCTGCTCGAAGACGGGCAGGAGCTGCATGCCGGTGCTATCGCCGGGGTTGGCCTCGATGGAGACCTCGACACCGTTGGCGAGCCAGCCGATCAGCGGGCCGATCGACACCACCAGCACGAGCGCCACGAGCGTCACGACCTCGCGGTAGCGCCGGGACTCCAGCACGGGCGCGAGCAGCGTGGTGATCGCGCGGGACCCGACCACGCAGGTGGCGACGCCGAGCGCCGCGCCGACGAGCGCCACCAGGAGCGTGCCCGGCTCCAGCACCCAGGCGAAGGAGGTGCCGAGAGCAGTCAGGACGGTCGCGATGCCGGGCACCGAGACCAGGCCGGCCACGGCGAGCCCGGCCACGAGGGTGCGGCGGGGGATGGCGTAGGTGGAGAACCGGTGCGGGTCCAGGGTGGCGTCCACGCCGAACGCGAAGATGGGGATGAGCCACCACCCCAGGACGGTGAGGGCACCGCCGAGCGTGATCGCGAGGCCGGCCCAGGCCGGGTCCTCGAAGACACCGAGCCCGACCACCGCGACGACCAGCAGGCCGACGATACTCAGGGCGTACACCGCGGCGACGATCATGCCGATCGTCTGCCACACGCTCTTGCGGAACGTGTTGCCCATCAGCGTCAGCTTGAGGGTCAGGAACCGCGCAACCATGAGAGCCCTTCCGAGTGCTGGCGGCCGCCGACGAGGTCGACGAACCGGTCCTCGAGGCTCTGCTCGCCGCGCACCTCGTCGACCGTGCCCGCAGCCAGCACCTGGCCTCCCGCGAGGACCGCGACGTGGTCGCACATGCGCTGCACCAGGTCCATCACGTGGCTGGAGACGATCACCGTGCCGCCGCCCGCCACGTAGTCCTTGAGGATGTCGCGGATGTTGGCGGCGCTGACCGGGTCCACGGCCTCGAACGGCTCGTCGAGGACCAGCGTGCGGGGCGCGTGGATCATGGCGCTGCCCAGCGCGATCTTCTTGGTCATGCCCGCGGAGTAGTCGACGACGAACGTGTCGGCGTCGGCGCTCAGGTCCAGGGCCTGCAGCAGGTCGCCGGTGCGCTCGACGACCGTGTCCTTGTCCATCCCGCGCAGCATCCCCGCGTACGTGAGGAGCTGGCGCCCGGTCAGGCGGTCGAACAGACGGACGCCGTCGGGCAGCACGCCGAGAGTGGCCTTGGCCTCGTCCGGGCGCGCCCAGAGGTCCACGCCGTGGACCCAGGCCGCGCCGAAGTCGGGCCGCAGCAGGCCGGTGGCCATCGACAGCATGGTGGTCTTACCCGCGCCGTTGGGGCCGACCAGGCCGTAGAACGAGCCGGCGGGCACGTCCAGGCTGACGCCGGAGACGGCGATCTTCTGCCCGAACCGCTTCCACAGGCCGCGCACGCTGAGCGCAGCCGAGGGGTCGTACGGGGGCGGCTCCGGGGCGCCCTGCGGGCCCGCGCTCCCCGGCGGGCTGGAGTCGACTGGGGTCGTCATGGCACCCAACCTAACCGGCACCTGTGACGGACCGGATCCGACGCGAGGATGAGTGCGGGTGATAGCCGGTCCGTCTCGGGGCGGACGGCGCCTCGGAGGGCACCACCAGGGACGACGTCGGACCGCCCGCCGCCGCATACGGGGACGATTGGGAACGCGCGGGGTGTCGGCGTACGGGAGTGTCGGTGACTCGTGGCAGCCTGTCGCACATGGACATCGCCGCAACGATTCTGCTGGCCCTCGGCGCCCTCGTCGTGGGCGCGCTGCTGGGGTGGCTCGGGCACGCCCAGCGCAGCACGTCCGCCGTGCGCGAGGCGGACCTCGAGGTCGTACGGCTGCGCGCCCAGGTCGAGGCTGCGGAGCGTCAGGTCGAGGCCGCGCGGGACCGCGCGGACGAGCAGATCGCCGACGCCCGCGAGCGCGCCGCGGAGCAGATCGCCGCCGCCCGCACCGAGCAGGAGCACGCGCGACGGCAGTTCCAGGCGCTCGCCGGCGACGCGCTGGACGCCAACAGCAAGCGGTTCCTGGAGCTCGCGGAGGAGCGGCTCAAGCGGTCGGCGTCGGCCGGCGAGCAGGCGCTGGCCCAGCGCGAGCAGGCCGTGAAGTCGCTGGTGGACCCGCTGACCAAGGCGGTCGAGCTGGTACGCGGCGAGGTGCTGCAGGCGGAGAAGGCCCGGATCGAGGGGCAGGGCGCGCTGGTCGAGCAGATGCGCAACGTCGCCGAGGTCTCGGCCGAGCTGCGCAACGGCACGGCCGACCTGGTCACGGCGCTGCGCTCGTCGCAGACCCGCGGCGCCTGGGGCGAGCTGCAGCTCCGCAAGGTGGTGGAGTCCGCGGGCATGATCAACCGCGTCGACTTCACCGAGCAGGCGCAGGTCACCACGGAGGAGGGCATCCTCCGCCCGGACATGGTCATCAACCTCGCCGGCGGCAAGCGCGTCGTCGTGGACGCCAAGGTCGCGTTCCTCGGCTTCCTGGAGGCCCAGCAGTCCGACGACGCCGCGTACCGCGAGCAGCGCCTCGACGCGCACGTGCGGCACATGCGCAAGCACGTGGACGACCTGGCGGGCAAGAAGTACTGGAACCAGTTCGAGCCGGCACCCGAGTTCGTGGTGATGTTCGTGCCCGCGGAGGCGTTCCTGTCGGCGTCCCTGGAGCGCGCCCCGGAGCTGCTGGAGTACGCGGCGCAGAAGAACGTCATCATCGCGACGCCGACCACGATGCTCGCTCTTCTGCGCACCGTGGCCTACGCGTGGCGGCAGGAGGCGCTGGCCGAGAACGCGCAGAAGGTGCTCAGCGTGGGCAAGGAGCTGTACGCCCGCCTGGTCACGATGACCGGCCACGTCACCCGGACGGGCCGCGCGCTGGAGTCGGCGACGAAGAGCTACAACCAGATGATCGGTTCGCTGGAGCGCAACGTGCTCACGTCGGCCCGGCGCATGGTCGAGCTCGACGTGGTCGACGAGAAGGACGGCATCGAGGAGATCAGGGGTATCGAGGAGGTGCCGCGGCCCATCACGAAGCCGGAGCTGCTCGCCGCCGAGGAGGGCGGCGTCGTCGCGATCGACCGGGCCCAGGAGCAGGAGGCCGAGGGCATCCTGGTGCAGGCGCTGGAGGTCACCGAGCTGGCGGTCACCGACAAGCGCGCCCTGGAGGCGGTGGAGGACGCGGCGGCCAAGAAGGAGGCCAAGGACAGCGCGGCGGGCTGACGACGCTGCGCGGCGGGGCTGACCCGGGCAGGGCTGAGAGCGGTCGGTAGAACGTCAGGTGGTGGGGCCCCCCGGGTGGCCGCCCCCAGGCGGTGTAACCCCCCCCCCCCGGGGCCCCCCCCCCCCCCCACCCCGGGCCCACCCCCCAGGGCC
>NZ_JBIRYI010000019.1:0-101595 GCF_044389675.1 Promicromonospora kroppenstedtii
GGTGGTGCTGGAGCCCGGTGCGCTCCCGGCGCCGTACCGGGAGACGATCTCGCCGCCGCCTGACGGTACCCCGGCGGGGGGGGGGGGCGGGGGCGGGGGGGGGGGGGGGGGGGGGGGGGGGGGGGGCCCCCCCCCCGGGGGGGGGCCCCCCCCCCCCCGCCGGCCTGAGGTGCCTTAGGTACCTCAGAGCCCAGGTCAGGGGCCCTGTTCTCCGCACGAGATGCCGCCCGGGCCGCCCGGCGAGACACTGGGCGGGCGAGATTCAGGGCGTTCACAGCCCCACTATTGCGATCTACGTCACAGCAGACGCACACTGGAAGTAGCAGCGGACCCAATTCGGGGGTGGATCGTGACCGGAACCGAAGCTGGAACGTACGACATCTTGCCCATGCTGGGCCGTGGGAAGCACCGCAACCCCAAGAAGGGCGCGTGCTTCATGGAGCTCGCATCCTTCCTCGCAGGCGAGAAGTGGAGCGACCATCCAGCCTGCACGCACCCGCTCATCGCCATGCTGGCGCGCGCGGTGAACGACCTCACGGCGGACCACGCGCGGCCCCAGCTCGCGCCGCTCATCCCGTCGGTGATCGGCCTGACCAGCACCGACCCGCGCTGGGACGTGCGCATCGCGCTGCGCGCCGCGCAGACGGCGCTCCCGGTCTCGCCCGCGGACCGGCAGCAGACCCTCGCCGTCGCCGTCCTCGGGTCCGAGCGCATGCTCGACGTCCTGGAGGACCGGCCGGCCGGGACCCTCGCACCGGAGAGCAAGGACGCGCTCGCGGCCGTGCCGAAGACGGCGGCCTGGGCCGAGCGGTTCTGCGCCGGCACCAGCGTGCGGCCCAAGCGGTTCGTGCGGGACGCCGCACCCAGCGTGGTCTCCACCGCGGTGCAGGGCATCTCGGAGGCCTTCGTGCCCGACGTCGACGCGCGGCTCCGTAACCTGCTCGCGGAAACTGTCGCCGATGCGCGCCGCTGGGCCGGGAACGCGGACGACGATGCCCGCACGCTCGACCCGCTGGCGTGGGGCCCGGTGGTCAAGGCGGCTCCGACAACCGCCTGACACCCGGCCGGACAGGGGGAACCGGGTCGGGGCGCACCAGGGGGCGTCCCGACCCGAGTCGTGTCTGGAGAGTCTTCGGAGCCACGTCGACGAGACCTGTCGATCGGACCGCCGCCGGATCGTCACCACCGTGTCAGACAGTTCCGACCGGAGGACAGAACCATGCGATACACGATCCTGCTGCACTACCCGGAGATGACGCCGGAGGAGCTCGGGCCCGAGGGCTGGGAAGAGGGCGAGCGCGAGTTCCAGGCCTACGCCACGGCGCTCGACCAGGCGGGTGTGCTGCTCTCGGCGGAGGTGCTGCAGCCGTCGTCGTCCACCACCACGGTGGCCGTGCGCGACGGCGAGCTGCGCATCCAGGACGGACCGTTCGCCGATACGAAGGAGCAGCTCGGCGGCACGTTCGTCGTCGACGTGCCGGACCTCGACGCCGCGCTCGTCTGGGCGCAGAAGGCGCCGTCGGTCCAGTGGGGCACCGTCGAGGTGCGGCCCAGCGCCACCCACTTCGAGAACGGCGCGTGGACCCGCTGACCGATCAGACGCGGGCGCGGGCGGCCGCCGACGCGGCGGCCCGCGCCTCGTACGGTCGCCTGCTTGCCCTGCTCGCGGCCCGCGACGGCGACATCCAGCGCGCGGAGGACGCCCTCGCCGGGGCCTTCGAGCGCGCGCTCACCCACTGGCCCGCCGACGGCGTGCCGACCAACCCGGACGGCTGGCTGCTCGCCGTGGCCCGCAACCGGCTGCGCGACGTCTACCGCTCCGCCGCCTACCGCACCACCGTGCCGCCCGATACCGGGCCCGAGCCCGCGGTCCCGGCCGAGGAGACCGATCCGGACCGGATCGGGGACCGCCGCCTGGAGCTCATGTTCGTCTGCGCGCACCCTGCGATCGAGGCCGGCATCCGCACCCCGCTCATGCTGCAGACCGTGCTCGGTGTCGATGCCGCCGACATCGCGGCGGCGTTCGCCGTCCCCGCGCCGACCATGGCCCAGCGTCTGGTCCGGGCCAAGCGCCGTATCCGGGACGCGCGCATCCCGTTCCGGCTCCCCGCCCGCCCGGAGGTGCCCGCCCGACTGCCGCCCGTGCTGGAGGCGGTGTACGGCGCGTACGCCATCGACTGGCGCGGCGCCGCTCCGGAGGTGCGCGGATCGCTCACCGGCGACGCCCTCACCCTGGCCCTCCTGCTGGCCGACCTGCTGCCCGAGCCCGAGGCGCTCGGCCTGGCCGCGCTGCTCTGCTTCTCCCTGGCCCGCGCCGATGCCCGCGAGGACGACGGCGTCCTCGTGCCGCTCGACGAGCAGGATGTCGCCCGCTGGGACGGCGCCCTGATCGAGCGCGGCGAGGCGCTGCTCCGCCGCGCGCTGGGCGGACCGCCCAGCCCGCCAGACCCGCCCGGCAGGTTCCGCCTCGAGGCCGCCATCCAGTCCGTGCACTGCGCCCGGGCACGCACCGGCCGCACCGACTGGCCCGCGCTCGTCACCCTGCACCGCGCGTTGGTCCGGGTCGCCCCGACGCTCGGCGGCCGGGTGGCGCTCGCCGCCGTGGTCGCGCGGGTCGACGGCGCCGCGGCCGGGCTCGCCGCGCTGGACGAGATCGCGGCGTCGGACCCGGCGTCGGGCCGGTTCCAGCCGCTGTGGGCGACCCGTGCGCACCTCCTGGCGGCGCTGGGCGCGGACGACGACGCCCGGGCCGCCTACGACAAGGCCCGGTCGCTGACGACGGACCCGGCCGTGCGGGCCTTCCTGGTGGAGCGGAGCGGCGCGACCGGGTGAGGTGAGCGACGGCGGTCCCGAAAACCGGGTCCGCCCCTCCCTACCAACGAAACGAGCTCCCGGTCCGTCCTTGTTCCACGAGGGCGCCCGGACGAGGGGGCCGGAGAACGGGGACCGACCATGACGACCAGTACAGCGATCATCACCGGCAAGGATGTTGCCGCGATCGAGCGTGACCTGCGACGCATGGAGCTCCTGAACCGGCGCGAGCACAGGATCCGAGCGGGCGCACGGCCCGCACCCACGATCTCGTACCTCAAGCTCGCCACGCGCCCTCGCGACCGCTGGCGGTACCAGGACGCGTGACGCCGGACGGCGGGGCCGCAGATCCAGGGGGTTCGGCGGCCCTGCCTCATTTCACCCGGGAATTTACACTGAGCGATCATGACCAGGCCCTTAGGCTCCTTGGCATGAGCGGACACCAATCACCCCATCTGCCCGCGGACGGTCATGCGCCGGTTCCGCCCCCGCCAGGTGGGTACGACACGGTGCCTCCGGCCGGCGGTCCGCCGCCGCCCCCGCCTGGTCCGCCGTCCGGCGACACGATGCCCGGCCAGTACGTGCCCGTCCAGAACGTGCCCGGCCCGCCGCCGCCCGTGGTCCCAGGGGCCGGAGGTCAGCCCGCCGGCGACCCGCCTCGGCGCAACGGACGGCGCGCGCTGATCATCGTCGCCGCGGTGCTCGTGCTGCTCGGCGCCGGCGTCGGCGCCTGGTTCCTGCTGCGCCCGCCGCCGATCCCCGACCCGGAGCCCGCCGCCGAGGAGCTCGCGGCCGCGCTCCAGGCGGGCACGCCCGCGGACTTCCCCCTGACGATGGACACGTCCGCCTCGCCCGACGAGCAGTACGCCGCCGTGTTCGAGCAGCTCGTGGCCGCCGTCGGCGAGGACGCCGGGACCGTGGCGCTCAAGAGCGTCACCCCGCTGGAGGAGGGCGACGGCGGGACCGCGACGGCCACCGCCACCTTCATGTGGACCTGGCCGGTGGCCAGCGAGGAGGCCTGGGAGTACGAGACGGTCGCGCAGCTCACCTACCCCGGCCCGGCCGACGGCGAGGCCGGGGAGTGGGAGGCCGCCTGGGACCTCGGCCTGCTGGCGCCGGGCCTGGAGGCGGGCGAGCGGCTCGCCGTCGAGCGCACCGAGCCGGTGCGCGGCGACATCGTGACGACGGGCGGCGAGACCATCGTGGGGCTCACCCCCGTGCACCGCGTGGGTATCGACAAGACCCGCCCGGGCTGGGAGACGGCCGCCGCGCAGCTCGGCGAGGTCCTCGGCTTCGACCGGTCGACCACCGACGACATCGCCGCGCAGGTGCAGTCCGCGGGCGCGAAGGCGTTCATCGACGTCATCACGATCCGCGACAACGACCCGGAGTACGACTTCGAGGCCGCCATGGCGATCGACGGCGTGGTCGGCATCCCGGACGAGATTCCCCTCGCGCGCGACCGGGACTTCGCGCGGGCCGTGCTCGGTACGGTCGGTGAGGCCACCGAGGAGATCGTCAAGGAGTCGGAGGGCACGATCAAGGCCGGTGACATGGTGGGCCTCTCCGGCGTGCAGGCCGCGTACGACGAGCAGCTCCGCGGCGTGCCCGGCCTGGCCGTGACGATCGAGCCGGCCGAGGGCGCGGAGGGCGGCGAGAGCCGCGAGGCCTTCACGATCGAGAAGCAGGACGGCGAGCCGGTGGCCATCTCGCTCGACCCGGCGACGCAGCTGCGCGCCCAGGCGACGCTGGAGGACTTCGGCGACCTGGCGACCGCGATCGTCGCGATCAAGCCCTCGACCGGCGCGGTGCTCGCAGCGGCGTCGGGCCCGGGGTCCGAGGGGTTCAACACGGCGACGCTGGGTCAGTACCCGCCGGGCTCCACGTTCAAGATCGCGACGTCGCTCGCGATGCTCCGCTCCGGGACGACACCGGACTCGACCCTGCCGTGCACCGCCACGATCAACGTGGAGGGCCGCGAGTTCAAGAACGTGCCGGGCTACCCGCAGTCCGCGATGGGGGACGCAGTGCCGTTCCGCACGGTGTTCGCGAACTCCTGCAACACGGCCTTCATCTCGCAGCACGACGCCATCTCGCAGCAGCAGCTGCACGACGCCGCCGCAGCGCTCGGCCTGGGTGCCGACCACACGGTGCCGTTCGGCGGGTCCGCCGGATTCGGCGACGTGCCGACCGAGGCGTCCGGGACGGAGCACGCCGCGTCGATGATCGGGCAGGGCCAGGTGCTGGCCACCCCGCTCGCGATGGCGACCGTCGCGGCGAGCGTCTCCGCAGGCCACACGGTGTCGCCGTGGCTCGTCGAGCCGACGGGCAAGGACGCCGAGGCGGAGCCGGCGGGCGACCTGACCGAGGACGAGGCGGCCACGCTGCGCGACCTCATGGGCGGCGTCGTCGAGGAGGGTTCGGCCACCGTGCTGCAGGACATCCCCGGGATCGTCGGCGCCAAGACCGGTACCGCCCAGTTCGGCGACGGCTCCAAGGCCCACGTCTGGATGCTCGCCGTCGCCGACGACCTGGCGGCCGTCGTGTTCATCGAGGAGGGTGAGCTGGGCTCGACGACGGCCGGCCCGGTGATGCACGAGTTCCTCAAGGGGAACTGAGCCCGGAACGAGGTAGAGCGCCTGCCCGGCGCCCCGGTGACGGCCGGGGTGGCGGGCAGGCGCTCTTCTGCTGTGCCGAGGTGGTCGCCCCGGGCGGCCGCTCAGCGGGCCCGGTGGGCGGTCAGCCCTTGAAGCCGCCCTCTTCGCAGGTGGCCTTGTAGGCGTCGATCGCGCCGATGACGGCCTTCGGGCGGGCGATGGAGCCGTCGAGCGCCTGGTCGAACGGTGCGCGGACCGCCTCGAGGTGGGCGATGCTCACCTCGTCCGCCTTGCCGATGATCAGGCCGAGGGCCTTGCTGATCTCGGTGACGATGCCGGTCCGCTCCTCGTTCAGCGGCGCGGCGACCATGCCGGACGCCTGCTCGATGTTCGACAGGACCGGTCCGGCGAAGAACGCGTTGCACGACTCGACGAGGTCGTACTCGCCGGTGCTGATCGGGGCCTCGGCCACGGGGGACGGCGCGACCTGCTCCACCTCTCCGCTGGAGGGCGTGAAGTCGTTGGCCATGTCCTCGAGGGCCCCGCATCCGGACAGCAGAAGCGCACTGGCGGCCACGGCCACGGCCGCCCAGGTCTTACTGGTGCTCACGATCTACTTCCCTCACGTCATCGGGTCAGAAAGTGCGGTTCGGCCGCACTCGCCCGCGAGTCTAGCGGCACGCCCGTGACCGGAGGCCAATCGTCGGCGCTCTCACCCGGGCGCCTCCGTCCGGTTCGCGTCGCGCCCGCCGCACGAACCGGGCGCCCGGGCCACCGCAGTGGTCCGGACGCCCGGCGTCGCGGGGCCAGTGGTCAGCGCGGGCCCTCCGCGGGCGGCTGGTCGGTCGGCGGCTGGTCCTGCGGCGCGGCGCCCCCGGGGGTGGCGGGCGGCGCGGACGCGGCGGGCGGCGTCGGACCGACGGAGCGGAGCACGGCGAGCCGCGAGCGGTACTCGGCCTCGTCGATCTCACCCCTGGCGAACCGGGTGCCGAGCAGGGTCACGGGGTCGGTGCCCGACGCCGCGTGCGCGGCCCACGGTCCGCCCCAGCCGCCGCGTGCACCTCGCCGGGCGCGCCGCGCGATGAGGAAGACCACGGTCGCGAACAGCAGGAACCAGAGCAGCGGGAAGATGAAGAAGAACGGGCCGGGTCCGCCCCAGCCGTAGTGCGGCCCGTTGGCGAGGACCTCCGTCGTCGCGGTGAGCATGTCGACCTCCAGCAGTCGGTTCGGCCGGTCGTTCCGGCCACACCACCAGGCTGCCGCCGCCAGGCTCCTGCGGCGTCAGCCCGGCGTACCTGCCGCCTTACCTCCCTGGTGCCGCCCAGCCGGGCCGCACCAGGCCCGCCTCGTACGCCAGCACCACGAGCTGGGCGCGGTCGCGTGAGCCAGTCTTCATGAGCACCCGCGAGACATGCGTCTTCACGGTCGACTCCGACAGGTACAGCCGGCCGGCGATCTCGTCGTTGGCGAACCCGCCCGCGACCTCGACCAGCACCTCCCGCTCACGCGGGGTGAGCTCGGCGAGCGCCGGCGCCGGCCGCACGGTCCGGGTCGCGTCCGCGACCTTGGCCAGCAGTCGCCGGGTCACCGTGGGCGACAGCAGCGCGTTGCCCGACGCCGCGACGCGCACCGCCCGCACCAGCTCCGCCGGCTCGGTGTCCTTGACCAGGAACCCGGACGCCCCGGCGCGGATCGCTTCGGTGACGTACTCGTCGAGCTCGAACGTCGTCACCACCACCACGTGCACGCCCGCGGCGCGAGGCTCCGCGATGATCCGCCGTGTCGCCTCCAGCCCGTCCAGGCCGGGCATGCGGATGTCCATCAGCACCACCTGGGGCAGGTGCTCCAGGGTGAGGGCCACGGCGTCGTCGCCGGTCGCGGCCTGCGCCACGACGCGCATGTCGTCCTCGGAGTCGATCAGGGCGCGGAACCCGCCACGCACCAGGGCCTGGTCGTCGGCCAGCAGGACGTCGATCATGCGGTTTCTCCGGTCTCCGGTGCGTCGGACTGATCGGCCTGGACCCGCGGCGCGTTCTCCGGCGTGGGTGGTGGGTCCTCGGCGGGCGTCGGCATGCTCGCGGGCTGGTCCGTCGTGGACGGCGTCCGGGGCCGCGGAGCGACCGGGAGCCGCGCCCGGACCTCCCACCCGGGAGTGGTGGCGCGGGGGCCGGCGGTCAGCGTGCCGCCCGCGCCCTCGACGCGCTCGCGCATCCCGAGCAGCCCGTAGCCGGCCTCGACCGGTCCCGCGCCCGTGGCGGCGCCGTCGTCGGCCACCACCACCTCGACGGCGTCGCCCCTGGTCACACGTAGCGTGACCGCGCGGGCCGACGGCGCGTGCCGGCGCACGTTCGTCAGCGACTCCTGGACCACGCGGTGCACGACGCCGGCGACGTGGTCGGGCAGGTCGTCCACGTCGGTGAGCTCGACGGTGACGTCGAGGCCGTCGGCGCGCGCCTGGTCGGCGAGCCGGCGCAGACCCGTGAGGTCCCAGGTGGGGGTGAGCGGGGCGGCGTCGTCCCACTGCGGGTCCGCGGTGGTGAGCGGGCCGACGGCGGGTGGGCCGGCAGGGTCGAGGGGCTGTGCTCCCGAAGTGGACGGGGCCGTCCCTTCGCGGACGATGCCCAGCACCGTGCGGACCTCGGCGAGGGCGTCCTTGCTGGTGTCGCGGATGTTGGTGAGCGCTTCACGCGCCTGGCCAGGGTTCCGGTCGATCAGGTGCAGGCCCACGCCCGCCTGGACGTTGATCGCGGACAGCGAGTGGGCCAGCACGTCGTGCAGCTCGCGGGCGATCCGCAGCCGCTCCGAGGCGACGGCGGTGCGCTCCCGCTCGGCGGCGGTCTCCAGGGCGGCGGCACGTGCGGCCGCCCGGCGCGCGATCCGGTCGCGCGCCCCGCTCGCCACCAGCAGGACGACGGCGAGCCAGGCGGCTCCCGCGACGAGCGCACCCGTGGTGAGGAACCACGAGCCGTCGGCATCCGCCCAGCCGGGACCGTGGTAACCCGGGGGACCCCAGGACCGGTCGGGCTCGATCGGGTTCTCTGCCAGGAACCGCTGCAGACGCGGGACGAGCAGCGTCGCCGCGACGCCGACGCCGCCCGCGAGCAGCGCGGCCCCGGACCAGGCGATCACCCGGGCCCGGCGCCCGTCGCCGCTGAGCATGATCCCCGCCAGCACGGCGACGGGTCCCAGGAACACCGGGCCCCACGGGTATCCGGCCAGGAGAAAGATGAACGTGGCGGCGACCGACAGCACCGCGGCGAGCGTGGCCCGGCGCGGCAGCAGGAGCAGCAGCGCCGCGGGCGACACCAGCAGCAGGAGCAGTCCGCCGAGGTCGAGGTCGGTGGCCCACCCCTGGCCGCGGGAGGCGCCGAGCGACCCCACGACGGAGGCCACCGCGACGGCCACGGCGACGAGGACCCGCGGCCGCGGGCGGTCGAACGGCCCGGTCACGGGTGGGTCCGCCGGGGCCGCGCTGTTCGGACGGGTGGTGCCCAGCATGCTCGCACGCTACGCCGGGAGGGGGCCGGTCGCGTCGCACCCTGGTGCCGGTGCGTGTCGTCCTGCGGTACCGGGGCGCCGGCGGCGGGCAGGTGGTCGGCAGAACCTCGGGCAGTCGGCAGGATGTCAGGTGGTCGGCATTCCGAGCTACCGACCACCTGACATCCTGCCGACCACCCTGATCGGCCAGCCTCAGCCCCAGGCCGTCAGGCGAAGCGGGCGGTGCGCTCCGTCACCCGGCCGGCGCCGCGGCCGGCGTCGGCGGCCGGGTCCCAGGCGTAGACCTCGGTACCCGTGATGAAGACGCGCTCGGCGCGCTGGTCGGTGTCGAACGGGTCACCGGACCAGAGCACGACGTCGCCGTCGAGCCCCTCGGCGATCGCGCCCACGCGCTCGCCCAGCCCGAGGAACGACGCCGGGTTGGCGGTGATGGCGGCCAGCGCCGTCTCGCGGGGCAGGCCGTCGCGGGCCGCGAACGACGCCTGGTGCACCAGGAAGTTGATCGGGATGACGGGGTGGTCGGTCGTGATCGCGACCCGCACGCCCGCCGCCGCCATCGCGGCGATGTTGCGGTTCGCGCGCTGTCGCACCTCGACCTTGGACCGCGAGACGAACATCGGGCCGTAGATGACGGGGATGTCCTTCTCGGCGAGGACGTCGGCGATCAGGTGACCCTCGGTGCCGTGGTTGATGACGAGCCGGTAGCCGAACTCCTCCGAGAGGCGGATCGCCGTGGCGATGTCGTCGGCGCGGTGCGTGTGCTGGTCCCAGGCGAGCTCGCCGGCCAGGACGCGGGCCAGGGTCTCCTTGCCGAGGTCGCGCTCGAAGGGCTTGCCCTCCTCCGCAGCCGCGTCCCGCTTCGCGGCGTAGTTCTGGGCGTCGACGAAGGCCTTGCGGATCACGTTCGCGACACCCAGGCGGGTCGACGGGAGCTGCTTCTTGTCCCCGTACACGCGCTTCGGGTTCTCGCCGAGGGCACTCTTGACCGACACGGAGTCGCTGATGACCTGCTCGTCGATCGTGCGGCCGCCCCAGGTCTTGATCGCGACGGTCTGGCCGCCGATGGGGTTGCCCGAGCCCGGCTTGATGACCGCCGTCGTCACGCCGCCGGCGAGGGCGTCGCGGAAGCCCTCCTCGTCGATCTGGACCGCGTCGATCGCCCGCAGCGCCGCCCCGTTCGGGTCCGTCATCTCGTTGGTGTCGTTGCCGGCCCAGCCCTCGCCCTCCTCGTGGATGCCGATGTGGCCGTGCGCCTCGACTAAGCCGGGCAGGAGCCACTTGCCCTGCGCGTCGATCGTCGGGGTGCCCTCGGGCACGGCGACGCCCTGGCCGACGGCGGTGATGACGCCGTCCTCGATCAGGACCGTGCCGTTCTCGACGGGCTCGGCGGCCACGGGGACCACGTAGGCGTTGGTGATGGCGATGCTGGAGCGGGTTGTCATGGGTACATCATTACCCAAGGTAACGAGAGCGCGGAGTCAGCCCGACGCCGCCGGGTTGGTCCCCTTCCCGTCGAGCCACAGCGTGTCCGACGCGTCCGCGTGCGTGCCCGAGGTGCCCACATGCTTCGCGCTGATCTGCGGGCCCTTGGTGATCACGTGGACCATCGCCATCCCGTGGCCCCGGCCCAGGCCGTAGTCCTCCTTGAGCCACTCCAGGATCGGGCCGGCCTTGGTGGACGCGTCGAACCCGCGCTCCTGCGCCAGCGCGATCAGCTCGCGCGGGGTGTGCCCGGTCTTGTCCTCGACGGCGTCGAGGTAGGCCTGAAACGACATGGATGATTCCTCTCACCTGCGGCGGCACCCGTTCGGTGCCTCGTTCCTGCAGGACTGACGGCGCTACCCGGCGGGACTCATCGGTCCCCGCCGCGCGTGCATCCATAGACTCGACGTCGTGGACTTCTACAACGCGTACGCCCACGGGTTCGCCCGGGTCGCCGCCTGCACCATCCCCGTCGCCGTCGCCGACCCCGCGGCCAACGCCGCCGTCGTGCTCGACCAGGCGCGGCAGCTCCACGACGACGGCGTGGCCGTCGCCGTGTTCCCCGAGCTGTGCCTGAGCGGCTACGCGATCGACGACCTGCTCATGCAGGACACCCTCCTGGAGGGCGTCCTCGACGCCCTCGCCGCCATCAAGGAGGCCAGCGTCGAGCTCATGACGGTGCTCGTGGTCGGGGCGCCGCTGCTGGTCGGCAGCCGGCTGCTGAACGCCGCCGTCGTCGTGCACCGCGGGCGGATCCTCGGCGTCGCGCCCAAGTCCTACCTGCCGAACTACCGCGAGTTCTACGAGAAGCGGCAGTTCGCCCCCGGCGACGAGCACCGTGGTCACCTGACCCTGCTCGGCGAGGAGGTCCCGCTCGGCCCCGACCTCATCTTCCGGGCCGACGACGTGCCCGGGCTCGCCGTCCACGTCGAGGTCTGCGAGGACATGTGGGTGCCGGTGCCGCCGAGCGCGCTGGCGGCGCTCGCGGGCGCGAACGTGCTGCTCAACCTGTCCGCGAGCCCGATCACCGTGGCCCGCGCCGAGGACCGTCGCCTCATCGTGCGCAGCGCGAGCTACCGCTGCAACGCCGCCTACGTCTACACGGCGGCGGGGCAGGGCGAGTCCAGCACCGACCTGTCCTGGGACGGCCAGACCATGGTCTACGAGGCGGGCGACCTGCTCGGCGAGACCGAGCGGTTCCCGGACGGCCCGCGCGCCACCGTGGTCGACGTCGACCTGGACCGACTGCGGCAGGAGCGCCTGCGCCAGGGCACGTTCGACGACAACCGACGCGGGCTGGGGCTGGAGCCGCGCGATGAGTTCCGCGAGGTCACCTTCAGCGTGCACCCGCCGCAGGGCGACCTCGGCCTGCGCCGCAAGGTGGACCGCTTCCCCTTCGTGCCGGACGACGCCGAGCGTCTCGCGCTGGACTGCTACGAGGCCTACAACATCCAGGTCACCGGCCTGGAGCAGCGCCTGCGCGCGATCGGGCAGCCCAAGGTCGTGATCGGCGTCAGCGGCGGCCTGGACTCGACGCACGCGCTGATCGTCGCGGCCAAGGCGATGGACCGGTTGGGCCGCCCCCGCACCGACGTCCACGCGTTCACCATGCCGGGCTTCGCGACGACGTCCGAGACCAAGGACCGCGCGATCCGGCTCGCCGAGGCCCTGGGCGTGACGTTCCAGGAGATCGACATCCGGCCCGCCGCGGAGCAGATGCTGCGCGACCTGGACCACCCGTACGCCGAGGGCGCCAAGCAGTACGACGTCACCTTCGAGAACGTGCAGGCCGGTCTGCGCTACGACTACCTGTTCCGGCTCGCGAACCACCGCGGCGGCATCGTGCTCGGTACGGGCGACCTCTCCGAGCTGGCGCTCGGCTGGTGTACCTACGGCGTGGGCGACCAGATGTCGCACTACGGCGTGAACGCGGGCGTGCCCAAGACGCTGATCCAGCACCTGATCCGGTGGACCATCGACAGCGGGCAGTTCTCGGCGGACGCCGGCAGCCCCGTCAACACGGTCCTCTCGGAGATCCTCGACCAGGAGATCACGCCCGAGCTGATCCCCACGGAGGAGGGCGAGACCCCGCAGTCCACCGAGGCGATGGTGGGCCCGTACGCCCTGCAGGACTTCACGCTGTTCCACGTGCTGCGGCGCGGCTACCGCCCGTCCAAGATCGCGTTCCTGGCCTGGCACGCGTGGCACGAGGCGGACGCCGGCGACTGGCCGCCCGGGTTCCCCGACCAGCGGCGCACCGCGTACGACCTGGCGACCGTGCGGCGCTGGCTCGAGGTGTTCGTGCGCCGCTTCTTCGCCTCGCAGTTCAAGCGGTCCGCGCTGCCGAACGGCCCGAAGGTCTCGCCCGGCGGCACCATGTCGCCGCGCGGCGACTGGCGCATGCCCTCGGACGCGTCGTCGGCGGCGTGGCTCGCGGAGCTGGGGAAGAACGTCCCGGAGGCGTGACCGACGTCCCTGGTGAGGCCGGTCACGAGCCCCGTTCCGCGAGTTCTACGAGGAGTAGGGTTCCGACATGCCTGCTGTCCCCGTTGCCCTGGCCCGGCCCGGTAGCCGTCGCCTCGTCCGCCTGATCACCGCGTTCGCGGCGGTCCTGACCTTTGCCGCGCTGCTGCTGGTGGCCGGCCCGGCGAGCGCCCACGACCAGCTCCTGTCGTCCGACCCGAAGGACGGCGCGAAGCTCGACGAGCAGCCCACCAGCATCGGGCTCACGTTCAGCGCCGCACCGCTCGACACCGGCATCGAGGTGGCGCTCGTCGGTCCCGACGGCACCACCGCCAAGGGCTACGACATCCAGGTCGACGACAAGGTCGTGACCGCCCAGCTCCCCGAGGACCTCCCGGCGGGCAAGTACGACGTCGCCTGGCACGTGGTCTCGTCCGACGGTCACCCGATCGACGGCGAGTTCACCTACGTCGTCGAGGGCGAGCCGGAGCCGACCGAGGAGCCCACCACGGGGGCGAGCGACGAGCCGGAGATGTCCACGCAGGAGGCGGCGCCCGTCGAGGAGCCGGCGGACGAGGCGAGCACGCCCACCGAGCTCGCGGGCGCCGGGGACGGCTCGAGCCCCAGCGGGCTCGCCGTGGCCGGCGGGATCCTCGCGGCCGTGCTGGTCGTCCTCGGCGTGGTGGTCATGATGCGGCGCAAGATCCTCGAGAACGACCGGCTGCGCCAGGCGAACGAGCGCGGCTCCGAGGACCCGGACGCCGGCGAGCGGCCCAACGAGAACCCCGACACCAAGGGCTGAGCCAACCTGTCAGACACTCAGGTCACCCGGGTGACCTGTACGTCTGACACGGGGCCGGAGCGGGACGCCCGCACCGCGAGGATCACCGTCACCACGGCGGGCGCCAGCAGGACGGCGCCCGCCGTGTTCACCGCCTCGAACCCGCCCCACGCGAGCAGCGGGCCGGCCAGCGCGGCCGACGCGGCGCCGAAGTAGTTCATCAGCGCGTCCGTGGCGCCCTGCAGCGGCAGCTTCACCTGCGGTTCCGCCACGGACGCCAGCACCGCCGACGACGCGATCACGCACGCCGACCAGCCGAGGCCGAGCAGCACGAGCGCGACGGCCGTGAGCATCTCCGCGTCGAGGGCCGGGCCGGCGGCGCCGCCGTGCCCGGCGTGCTCCCCGCCGGTCGGCATGCCCGCCGTCGACCCCGCGGCCAGAGCCGCAGCCGTGAACCCGAGGGCCACGGCCGCCCCCTGCAGCACCATGCCGCCGACGGCGACGCGCAGCGGGCCGAACCGGTCGGCCAGCCACCCGAACACCGGGCTGAACGCGAACATCCCCAGCACGTGCAGGCTGATCACGATGCCCACGAGCTGCAGCGACATCCCACCGTGCTGCATGTGTACGGGCGTCATCACCATCACCATGATCATCACGCTGTGCGCCACCGCGGTGGTGACGACGGCGAACCGCGCCCGCGGGTGTGCCCAGGCCCACCGCAGCGCGGCGAGCGCGCCGGTACGCCGCGGTTCGGCCCGCTTGTCCCCGTGCCCCTGCCCGACGGCGCCCGCGGGCACCACTCGCCCCGCCACACCGCCCGCGGGATCCCGGTAGAGGCTCACGAGCAGCAGGCCGGCCAGCAGGTAGGCCACGATCGAGAACAGGTAGGGGCCGCCGAGGTCGGGTACGCCGAGACCGGAGCCGACCACCGCGCCGGGCGCCGCGAGGTTGGGCCCCACCACGGAGCCGACGGTCGTGGACCACAGGACCACCGACATGGTGCGGGCGCGCGTGCCGGAGCCCACGTTGTCGGCCGCGGCGTACCGGGACTGCAGGTTGGTCGCGTTCGCGACGCCGTAGAGCATGAGGCCCACCAGCAGCACGACGAGCTGCCCCAGCACCGCCGCCGTCACGATGAGCAGCGCGCCGACCGTGGACAGGGCGTAGCCGAGCGACAGGGCCCACCGGCGTCCGCGGAGCTGGGCGAGCGTGGCCAGCGGGATCGAGGCGACTGCCGCGGCGAGCACCCCGACCGCCTGGGCGAGCCCGGCCATCGAGGTGCCACCCAGGCTCTCCGCGAGGAGGGCGCCGACGGCGGCGCCGGAGGCCACCCCGACCCCGGCCAGGAGGTTGCTGAACACCAGGACGACGAGGTTTCGGCGGGCGTGCGGCGGATTCTCCACGATTTCCTCTCATCGGCTGATCCGTACCGAACGGTAGACCGTTCTGGGTTGCGGAAGTCATCGGATAGTGCGGGGTGACACTGCCTCAGAGGGCCTCATGCCCTCGTCGTCCACAGGTTCGTACACAGGTTCGCGTCCTCTGTGAGCAGAAAGTTACCCACGACTCGCCGCAGAAGTGCCTGTTCTCCGCGAATTCCTGCCGATCTGCTGGCAGTATGGGGCCTCGTCGTCGGGCGGGTACCGCCGCACGACGTGACCGAAGAAGGGAAACGCATGTCGCTCAACAAGTCCGAGCTCGTCTCGGCCATCGCCAGCAAGGCCGAGATCAACAAGACCGAGGCCGAGGCCGCGCTCAACGCCTTCCAGGAGGTGCTGATCGAGTCGCTCGCCAAGGGTGAGGCCGTCAAGGTGACCGGCTTCCTGTCGGCCGAGCGCGTCGAGCGCGCCGCCCGCACGGGCCGCAACCCGCGCACCGGCGAGGAGATCTCGATCCCGGCGAACTTCGGTGTCAAGATCAGCGCCGGCTCGCTGCTGAAGAAGGCCGTCGCCAAGTGACGCTTCGCCGCTGAGCTCCTCAGCGACGCGAAGGCCCGGTCCCTCTCGGGGGACCGGGCTTTCGCATGTCCGGGCTCAGAGGTCGCCCTTGCGCTCCAGGTAGCGCATCGCGACCCAGCCCAGCGGTACCCGGCCCCAGTAGGTGCACAGGCGGTACAGGATCGTCGCGGAGAAGGCGATGGTGGCCGGCACCCCCGCGGCCGTCAGGCCGGCCGTCAGGGCACCCTCCACGCCGCCCAGGCCGCCCGGCGTCGGGATGAGCGCACCGAGGGCGTTGCCGACCAGGTTGACCAGGGCGATGTCGACGAGCGAGATCGTCTCCCCGAACGCGGCGAGGCAGCACCACAGGCCCACGATGTAGCCGAGCGTCATGATCAGGTTGCCGCCCACGCCGAGCGCCAGGCGGCCTGGGTGGCTCAGCATCTGCGCCAGCCGTGGCCACACCTGGCGCAGCCGCGGCCCGATGAAGCCCATGCCCCAGCGCCGCACCGGCGGCACCAGCAGCGTCGCGACGACGGCGGTGGCGATCCCTGCCAGCGTGATCAGCACGGCGGGCGACGGCAGCTCCACGAGCGCGCCCGAGCCCGTGAAGACCGACAGCGCCACCAGCAGCAGCACCGTGACCACGAACTGCGAGACCTGCACGAGCGCGACCGTGGCCACGGCCATCGACATGGACACACCGCGCTGGGTCAGGAGCCGCAGGTTCAGCGCCGCCGGGCCGATGCCCGCGGGCGCCGCCAGCGCCACGAACGACCCGGCGGCGGCCGTCAGCGTGGCCCGCCCGATCGGTACGCGCGCCGGGGAGAACGCCACGAGCGTCAGGCCCGCGCCGAACCACGTGATGAGGGCCAGCGCGAACGCCACCGCCACCCACCAGGGGTTCGCCGAGCGGACGGCCTCCGCGATCTCGTCGAAGTTGATGGTCGTGACGACCACGGCGACGGCGACGATGGCCACCGTGGTGGTCAGGACCGTGCGCGCGCTGAACCGCGAGATGCGCTGCGGCTGCACGCTGGCCTCGGGCAGGCGCTCCACCAGGGCGTTGCGCAGCTCGCCCATGAGGCCCTTCGCGCGGCGCACCTCCTCGCGGGTGGTCCGCGGGAGCGCGATGGTCTGGATCAGGGGCCCGATGGCGGCGATGTCGGCATCGGGCAGGGCGCGCACCGCGGCGGCGACGGCGCGGCGCGGGCCGACCCGCAGCCCGGTCAGCACGAGCATCTGCACCAGATCGAGCCGGCGCGACAGCGGTGAGGACGCGATGTCCCCCTGCTCCCAGCCCGTGATCCACACGTGCGCGCGGCCGTCGTGGTCCCGCTGCGTCAGCAGGACGTCCTGCGTCAGGGCGCGGTGCGTCAGGCCCACGGCGTGCGCGCGGCCGAGCTGGTCCCACGCCTCGGCGAGCACGTCGTCGTGCACGTCCTCGTCGGGAACGTCGCGCAGCGAGACCGACTGCGTGGCGTGCTCCAGGACGAGCGCGATCGAGTCGCCGAACTCGCCGATGCCCAGCAGCCGCGGTGTGCGGACGCCCGCGGCGGTCGCGGCGTACGAGAGCAGCGCGGTGCGCTCCGCGACGGCCTTGAGCGAGATCGCGGCCCGGCCCTCGATGCCGCGCAGCCGCAGGGCCCGCCACAGCCGCGTGATGAGGCCGACCACCTGGCGGTCGCCGTCCAGCACCAGGACGTCGCGGCGCACGCCGTCGTCGCTGTACAGGGCGTACACCCGGTTGTCTCCGGCCCGGCCCAGGGCGAGCGCGGCCGCGTCGTCCGGCACACCGTGCTCGGCGGCCAGCGCGGACGCGAGCACGGGGGCGGCGGCGCCGTCCTGGCCGGCACCCTCGCCGCCGTCGGACAGGGCGCGGACGCGCGCCAGCGAGATCGGCGCGAACCCGGCGCGCCGCACGGCCGTGACCAGGTCGGCCCCGTAGGCGCGTTCGCTGCGGATGCCCGACACGTACTGCACGGTCGAGCCTGCCAGGCGGCCCAGCAGCAGCGCGACGAGGGTGCCGGGCAGCGACACCTGCCCCGTGATCAGCACGATCAGCAGGGCCAGGAACATCAGGTTCCACGAGATGCGGACGGTCCGACGCCGCGTGGCCGGCCCGGCGACCGTGAGCATCGCCGTGAGCGCCACGGCGAACTCCGGGATGGTCAGCACGTAGCCGGTGCCGCGCTCCCACACGGACATGCCGCGCACCAGCTCGTCCGAGCCCAGCTGGCGCACCAGGAACGTGGTGAGCACGCCGATCAGCAGGCCGAGGACCCCGGCGGCGATGGACTCGACGATCTGCCGGCCCAGCCGCCGCACGCCGAGCTCGATCATGACGGCCACCGGGGCGAACAGGATGACCAGACCCTGCAGCACCGCGACCGGCACGAACAGGATCGCGGCCAGCAGGTCGTTGAAGCTCCGGACGTCCTCGGTGACGCCCGCCGTGGTGCCGTGCGCGACGACCGACAGGAACATGACGCCCGCGGTGCCCAGCGCGCACGCGATCATCCAGACCAGCGCGCGAGGGTGGCGTACGCGGTCCTCCGGGGTGTCGACGACCCGGACCAGGCCGCTCTCGAAGGGCACAGCCTCCGGTCCGCCGGACACCTCGGCACCGGGGTCAGCCCGGCCGGTGCGCGAGTTGGACATGCTCGCGATTCTAGAGCCGTTGAGGCTCGCTTGACCGGAGAGCCGCTACCGCGCCCGGAATATCCGGTTCAGGTCGGCGGCGCCCCCAGCATCCGTCCGGTCGTCCTCACCGGATCCCGAGGGCCTCACGCCACTCGGCCGGCACGAGCGCGTAGCCCACGAACGCGACGACGTCGAGCAGCGTGTGTGCGATCACGAGCGGGAGGATCCGGTGCCGGCCGCCGGGCCGGAACCGGGGCGAGGTGTAGAACCACGAGAACACGACGCCCATCACGACGTTGCCGATGAACGGCCCGATGCCCTGGTACAGGTGGTAGGAGCCGCGCAGCAGCGAGCTGGCGACGACGAACTTCACGCGGTTCCAGCCCAGCTCCCGCGTCCGCTCGTACAGGTAGCCCACGGCGATGACCTCCTCCAGGAGGCCGTTCTGGAACGCGCTGAGCAGCAGCACCGGGACGGTCCACCAGTAGGCGTCCAGGGCGCTGGCCTGCACCTCCACGGTGATGCCGACCGCCCGTCCGAGGGCGTAGAACGCGAGGCCCGGGATGCCGATCGCGGCGGCCAGGGCGAAGCCCCACCCGAGGTCGCGCCACGGGCGCGACCCGTCCAGGCCCAGGCTGCGCGTCACGCTGCGCCCGTTCGCGCTGAGCAGGTACAGGACCAGGGCCACCGGCACCAGCGCGAACCCGATGCTCAGGAGCTGGTAGACGAGGTCGAGGTACGGGCGCTCGGACTGGCTCGCGTTGAGCGTGGCGGTCTGCTCGGCGAGCGGCGTCCCCGCCGTCAGCCGGGCCACGATGTTGACCAGCGCGTACACGCCGGACTGGCCCAGGCTCAGCCCGAGCACTATCCACACCTCGGCGATGGTGCGGCGGCGGGAGAGGGGCGGCTCGGTCACGGTCACGCTCCGGAACCTACCCCGCGTGGCCGGCGGTCCGGCAGCCGGCCACGCGGTGGCTCAGCGGTTCGAGGCCCGCCGCACGAAGTCCGCGAGGTCCGCCGACTGGGCGACCCGCGACTCGGGGTGGATGTACATCATGTGGCCCGCCGGGTAGACGCGGGTCTCGATGCGTTCGCGGTAGGACGCCGGGATCGCCATCTGGTCGAGGCTCTACTCGATGGCCTCGACGGGCACGCCGCCGTCGTACCGGCCCATGGCGATGTGTACCTGGAGGTGCGGGTTCAGGATCATCGCCGTGGCCAGCTTGTCGGCGACGTCGACGGCCTTGCCCTCGAACTCCTTGTACGACCACGGGTGCACGTGCCGTGAGAGCACCTCGTAGATCGCGTCGTGCTCGTACCCGAGCTCGCCGCGCAGGTAGTGGTGCAGCGCCGCCGTGTACGGGCCCGACGTCGCGGTCAGGAACGGGTCGTACGGCATCTGCTCGTGGATGTAGTGGTCCGCCGGGCCGGTGAACCGGGTGTCGAGGCGGCCGGTGACCAGGCGGCGCGCCCGCAGGAGCTCGGCGTAGACCCGGGTGTGCTCCAGGCGCAGGTTGGCGCGGTCCACGTAGTCCTCGCTCAGCCCGGTCAGGGCGGCGATCTTGGCGACGGCGGCGGCCCGCTCGTCGTCGGGCACGCGTGCCCCGCGGGCCAGCACGGAGGCGTAGGTCTCGGCCCAGTCGCGCGCCTCGGCCACGACGTCGTCGAGCGACCGGTCGCCGAGCAGGCCGTGGTAGTGCGCCGTCGCCGCGTAGACCGGCAGGAACAGCGGGTGCGGCAGGTTGGAGTGCTCGCCGTCGAAGAGCGCCTCCATGTTGAGCGCCGGGGCCACCAGCATGACGCCGTTGAGGAACATGCCGAACCGCTGCTGCAGGTACTCGGCCAGCGCGGCGCCGCGCGTACCGCCGTAGGACTCGCCGATCAGGAACTTGGGGCTCATCCACCGGTCGTTCCGGCTCGTCCACAGGCGGATGATCTCGCCGACGGACTCGATGTCGCCCGTGAAGCCGTGGAACGGCTTGGCCTGCTCGCCCTCGGTGGCGCGCGAGAACCCCGTGGAGACCGGGTCGATGAACACCAGGTCGGAGACCCGCAGCAGCGTCTCCGGGTTGTCGATCAGCCCGTACGGCGGCGCGGTCAGGTTGCCGACGTCGCCCGAGTCGACCCGGCGCGGGCCCAGCACGCCCAGGTGCAGCCACACCGACGACGAGCCAGGGCCGCCGTTGAACGCGAACGTCACCGGACGCCGCGTCACGTCCGCGTCATCGAGCGTGTAGTAGGTGATCGAGACCTCGGCCTTGGGCTTGCGGCCGTCGTACTTCTCGTCCTTGACGGACTCCTGGCGCAGCACGACGCGGCCGGTCGTGACGGAGTAGGCGAGGTCGCCGTCCGGCGTGTGGAGGGTGTGCCGCGTGGTGACCAGGTCGTCGGCGGGCTCCGGCTTCTTCGGCGGTCCCCCGTCCGACGACGTCTTGGTCGCCTCGGGCTGTTCGGTGCTGGTGCGCTTCTCGTCGGTCACCCGAGGAACCTATCCCGACCCCTCCCTTTCGAGGCCCAGGTTTTCTTCGCTTTGAGCCGGACCAAGGCGAAGAAGACCTGGGCCTCGAAAGGGACTGCAAGAGCGGGGCCAAAACCCCTTGCGCGCCGGTCGGGCTGTCCGGCAAACTGGTTTGCAGCACAAACCAGTTTGAGAGGCGATCACCATGACCACCGACCCGACGCACCGTCCTGAGCCCGCAGAGGGGCCGGGCACCTCCGCGGAACCGGGACGCCCGGCCGACGGCGCGGGCCTCGACCCCGCCGGGACGCTGCGGCTGATCCGGCAGCAGCAGGAGGCGGCCCGCGACGCCACCGGGCCCGACGGGCGCCTGCTGTTCGGCGCGTGGGGCCTGGCCTGGGTGATCGGGTACCTGGCCATGTGGACGACGGCCCGCGAGACGGGTTCGCCCGCGCCGTGGGCCGGGTGGGTGTTCGCCTGCTGCATCGCGGGCGCGACCACGTTCACGATCGTGCACAGCATCACCCGGACCGCGGGCACCAGGGGCACGAGCGCCCGGGTCGGGGCGCTGTACGGCTGGACCTGGTTCCTCGCGTTCACCGCGCTCGGCGTCGTGCTGGGGGCGATGGGCAACGCCGGGGCGTCGCCCGAGATCATGGCGATCGCCGCGAACGGCTTCGCCTGCGTGATCGTGGGCCTGATGTACATCGCCGGCGGGCTGCTCTTCGAGGAGAACCGCATGGCTCTCGTCGGCGGCTGGATGCTCGTCGCCGCGGTGCTCGCGGCCTTCGCCGGGATGCCCACCACCTACCTGGTGATGGCCGTCGCGGGCGGCGGCGGCTTCCTGGTCATGGTGGCGGTGGAGCAGGTGCTCCGGGCGCGACGCCGATCGGAGGGCGGTGTGCGGCGTGCCTGAGGATCTCGACCCGGTCATCCACGCGCCCGCCCGGCTGCGCGTCGTGGCCTCGCTCGCGGCCCTGGGCCGCGGCGACGAGGTCGCCTTCCCCAAGCTGCGCAAGCTGCTCGACATGACCGCCGGAAACCTGTCGACCCACCTGCGCAAGCTGGAGGACGCCGGGTACGTACGGGTCACCAAGACGCACGAGGGCAGGACGCCTGTGACGTACCTGGCCCTCACCGACAACGGCCGCACCGCGTTCGCGGACTACCAGGCGGCACTGATGGATCTTCTGAAGGGAGCACAGTGATGAGTGCGGTAGAGGTCAGCGGGGTGACCAGGCGTTTCGGCGCCGTGGTGGCCCTCGACGACGTCTCGCTGGAGGTCGGCCACGGCGAGCTGGTCGGCCTGCTCGGACCCAACGGGGCCGGCAAGTCCACGCTCCTGTCGCTGGTCAGCGGCCAGCGCCGGCCCGACACCGGGGTGGTGCGCCTGAACGGCCACGACCCCCGCGACGCACGGTCGCGCACCGTGCTCGGCCTGACTCCGCAGGAGACCGGCCTGCCCGCGACGCTGCGCGTCCGCGAGGTGGTCGACTTCGTGGGCGGGCACTACCCCGACCCGGTGCCGACGGCCGAGCTGCTGGACCAGTTCGGGCTCGTCGACCTGGCCAACCGGCAGACCGGTTCGCTGTCCGGGGGGCAGAAGCGGCGGCTGGCCGTGGCGCTGTCGCTGGTCGGCCGGCCCCGCGTCGTCCTGCTCGACGAGCCCACCACCGGCCTCGACGTGTCCGGCCGGACCGCGCTGTGGGACGCCATCCGCGCGTACCACGCGAGCGGCGGCACCGTGCTGCTCACCTCGCACTATCTGGAGGAGGTGCAGGCGCTCGCCGAGCGGGTCGTCGTCATCGACCACGGGACGGTGCTCGCCGACGACTCCCTGGAGAACATCCTCGGCAAGGTCGGCGCGCGTCGCGTGCAGCTGACCGACGCCGCCGGGGTGCGCCAGGAGCACCTCGTCACGGACTCCGACGCGTTCGTGCGCGACCTGGTGCGCTCCGGCGCCGAGTTCAAGGACCTGGAGATCCGCGGCGCCTCCCTCGAGGAGGCGTTCGGCCAGCTCGTCGACGCGACGAACGAAGGAGCAGTGCGATGAGCACGACCACGAGCACCACCCGTCCCGATACTCCGGCCGGGCGGACCCAGTCGTTCTGGACGCTGTCCTGGCTGCACCTCAAGTACCAGTTCCTGGAGACCGTCCGGGTTCCCATCGCGGTGCTCGGGAACGTGCTGTTCCCGTCGCTGGCGATGGTCTTCTTCGTGGTGCCGCAGGAGTCGGTGGCGGGCAACCCCCTGTACGCGACCATCGCCATCGCCGGCCTCGGGCTGTTCGCGATCTGCTCCGCCAGCCTCTTCACCTACGGCCTGGGTGTCGCGGAGGACCGGCAGCTGCCGTTCTACCCGTTCCTGCGCTCGCTGCCCGCCGGCCCCGGGCCCCAGATGGTCGCCCGCGTGCTCAACGGCGGCATCTTCTCGTTGTTCGGCCTGTTGCCGCTGATCCTCATCGGCTGGCTGTTCACCGCGGCCGCCCTGACGTTCGGCCAGCTGCTCGCCGGCATCGGGACCATCCTCGCGGTGTCCGTCCCGTTCGTGCTGCTCGGCATGGCCATCGGGTACAAGCTGTCGGCCAAGGCGGCGCTGCCCGTGGTGCAGGTCATCCTGTTCCCGCTGGCCTTCGCGGGCGGCCTGTTCCTGCCGCCCGAGGCGTTCCCCGCCTGGCTGGACGCCATCTCGAAGGCCACGCCCACCCGCGCCGGCCGGGACCTGCTGGTCCAGGCGACCACGGGCCTGGACGCGTACGCGCTCGCCCTCCCGGTGCTGGCCGGGTGGACCGTGCTGTTCGCGGTGCTGGCGATCCTGGCCTACCGCGGCGACGAGGGGCGCCGCTTCCGCTGAGCGGTGCTGCGGTCATCCGGCGCGGCGCAGGCGCAGCGAGTTCGCCACCACCAGGACCGAGCTCGCCGCCATCGCCCCGCCCGCGATCATCGGGCTGAGCAGCCCGGCCGCCGCCAGCGGGAGCGCCGCGACGTTGTACGCGAACGCCCAGAACAGGTTCTGCTTGATCACCCGCAGGGTCTTCCGGGACAGGCGGACGGCGCTCGCGGCGGCCCGCAGGTCGCCCCGGACCAGCGTGATGTCGCCCGCCTCGATCGCCACGTCGGTGCCGGTGCCCATCGCGAGGCCCAGGTCGGAGGTGGCCAGGGCGGCGGCGTCGTTCACGCCGTCGCCCACCATCGCCACGGTGCGGCCCTCGGCCTGCAGCCGCGCCACCACCGCGGCCTTGTCGGCGGGCAGCACCCGCGAGATCACGTCCTCCTGCGGGATGCCCACGGCCCGGGCGGCGACGCGGGCCGCGCCCGCCGAGTCGCCGGTCAGCAGGTAGGGGCGCAGGCCCAGCCCGGTCAGCTCGGCGACGGCCTCGGCCGACGTCGCCTTGGCGGGGTCGCGCAGCGCGATCACGCCGCCCGCAGCACCGTTCCAGGCGACGGCCACGGCGGTCGCCCCGGCCTCCTCCTGCTGCCCGACGGCGGAGCGCACCTCCGCGGAGACCGTCACCCCCTGCTCGGCGAGCCAGTCCGGGCGGCCCACCAGGACACGCCGGGTGTTGAGCGCGCCGCCGGGGGCCAGTCCGGCATGGGCCCGCCGGACCAGGCCCTCCACGCCCCCGCCCGGGTGCGCCACGAAGCCTGTCACCTCCAGCGGCGTCTCGGGGTCCGGGTCCGCGGCGGCACGGCCCGCGGCCGCGACGGCCCGCGCGATGGGGTGCTCGCTGAGCGCCTCGACGGCGGCCGCGTACCGCAGCACCTCCGGGGCGTTGGTGAGGTGGTTCGCGTCGTCGGCGGCCGAGGGGCCGACGCCGGCCATCGCGGGGCTCCGGTCGGGGCTCCACACGTCCACCACGCGCATGCGGCCCTCGGTGACCGTGCCCGTCTTGTCGAGGACCACGGTGTCGACGCGGCGCGTGCTCTCCAGGATCTCCGGCCCGCGGATCAGCACTCCGAGCTGGGCACCGCGGCCCGTGCCGACCAGGATGGCCGTGGGCGTGGCCAGCCCCAGCGCGCACGGGCAGGCGATGATCAGCACCGCGACGGCGGCGGTGAAGGCGGCCTCGACGTCGCCGGTCCGGGCGAGCCAGCCCGCCAGGGTCAGCAGGGCCAGCACCAGCACCACCGGCACGAACACCGCCGAGATGCGGTCGGCGAGCCGCGCCACGGGGGCCTTGCCCGTCTGGGCCCGTGCCACGAGCCGCCCGATGCGGGCGAGCATCGTGTCCTCGCCCACCCGGGTCGCGCGCACCAACAGGTGCCCCGACATGCTCACCGTGCCGCCCACGACGTCGTCGCCGGCGGTCACGTCCACGGGGACGGGCTCGCCGGTGACCAGCGACGTGTCGAGCGCCGAGGCGCCCTCCACCACCGTGCCGTCCGTGGCGACGGTGCCGCCCGGGCGCACCGCGAACACGTCCCCCACCCGCAGCGCGGCGACCGGCACCGCGGTGGTGCGCCAGCCGCCGTCGGGCAGGCGCAGGGGCGTGCCGTCCGGGCCGAGCGAGATGCGCTCGGCGTCCTTGGCGCCCAGGCTGAGCAGGGCGCGCAGGGCGTCGCCGGCGCGGCGCCGCGACCGGTGCTCGGCGTACCGCCCGGCCAGCAGGAACGTGGTGACCACGGCGCCGACCTCGAAGTACACGGCCGGGCCCATGCTGTGCTCCGTGGGCCGGACGACGCCGGCGACCAGGACCCAGAGGGACCACAGGGTCGCCGCGACCACGCCGATCGAGACCAGCGTGTCCATCGTGGAGCTCGCGTGCCGGGCGGCCCGGAACGCCGCGGCGTGGAACGGCCAGGCGCCCCACACCACGACGGGCAGTGCCAGCGCGGCGACCAGCCACTCGCTGGCCGGGAAGGACAGCGCGGGCACCATCGACAGCAGCAGCACCGGGACGGTGAGCACCGCCGACACGCGCAGGCGGCGGAGCAGGTCCTCGCCGCGGTACCCGTCGCCGGGGGCCGCATCGGGCTCGGCGGCGTGCTCCGCGCCGGACCCGGCGCCGTCCGCGGCCGTCCCCGCCCCGTCGCCGGCCGCGCCGTTCACGGCGTGGCGGCGC
This sequence comes from Promicromonospora kroppenstedtii, assembly GCF_044389675.1. Classification (NCBI taxonomy): domain Bacteria; kingdom Bacillati; phylum Actinomycetota; class Actinomycetes; order Micrococcales; family Promicromonosporaceae; genus Promicromonospora; species Promicromonospora kroppenstedtii. The sequence goes on from NZ_JBIRYI010000019.1 coordinate 25,736, forward strand.
GTCACGCGCGCCTCGTACCCGGCGGCCTCGACGGCGTCGACCAGGTCCTGGTCGGCGACGTCGGCCGAGAGCACGACGTGCGCCGACTCCAGCGGCAGGTTCACGGTCGCGGCGACGCCGTCGAGCCGGTTGAGCTTGCGCTCGACCCGGGCGACGCACGAGGCGCACGTCATCCCGGAGACAGCGAGCTCGACCTCGCCGAGGGGGTGCAGGGCCTCAGCGGCAGGCACGGTGCTCCTTACGGGGGTGGGGCGTTCGATCAGGACTGGACGATCGGCAGCATGCGGGTCGCCTGACGGCCCGGGGCCTGGGCAGCGGACTCGGCCGCCACGGCGTTCTCGACCACCTCGACGTCGGCCACCTGGTAGCCGGCCTCGTCCACGGCGTCGCGCAGCGCCGCCTCGGCCAGCGGCAGCTTCGAGATCACGTGGACCTGCGAGGTCTCGCCGGCGTGCAGCTCGACGCTGACGTCCTGGACGTCCGGCACGCCGCGCAGCTCGTTGGTCACGGCGGACACGCAGTGCCCGCAGGTCATCCCGGTCACGGCGAGCTTGGTCACGGTGGTCATGCGTTCTCCTCGGTTCGTGGGCTGCTGGACGTGCGGATGCTGCTGGACGTGCTCGGGGCGCCGGACCGTCACATGCGGACGAGGCGGGCGATCGCCTCCGAGGCCTCCCGGACCTTGGCCGCGCCCTCGGCGTCGGAGGCCTTGGCCGCGTCCACCACGCAATGTCCCAGGTGGTCCTCGACGAGCGCTAGGCTCACCGCTTGCAGCGCCTTCGTCACGGCGCTGACCTGGGTGAGCACGTCGATGCAGTACTCGTCCTCGTCGATCATCCGCGCTATTCCGCGAACCTGCCCCTCGATGCGGCGCATCCGCTTGAGGTAGCCGGTCTTGTCGGACGCGTAACCGTGCGGCCCGTCGTGCGCACCGGCCGCGTGCTCGTGTGGGGTGGCGGCCTCGGTCGCCTCGGTGATCTCCGTCGCCTCGGTCATAGAACCATGAGATACCCCTACGGGGTAGTGAGTCAAGTGTCCAGGCCGCAGCCTGGGAGCGGCGTTCACCACCTCCAGGATCGGATACCTTTCGTCCTAAATACCCCAGATTCTGCATGAGAGGTCCTCCCGCCGGCATGCCCGCCTCGATGACTCGCCGCCTCCTGCTCGCCGCGCTGGCCGCGGCCGGACCGCTCGCCCTCACGGCGAGCGCGGCACCCACCGACACCCCCGTAGCGCCGCCCGCCGTGGTTCCTGCCGCGACGCGGAAGGCCCAGGCCCAGGAGGCACCCCGCATCTACATCGCCGGCGACTCGACGGCGGCCCAGAAGTACGCCGGGGTCTTCCCCGAGACCGGCTGGGGCATGGGACTGTCCTGGTACGTGGCGCCGCGCATCGAGGTCCTGAACCACGCGATGAACGGGCGCAGCTCCAAGAGCTTCATCACCGAGGGGCGCCTCGACGCGATCCTGGACGCCCTCCGCCCTGGTGACGTGCTGCTGGTGCAGTTCGGGCACAACGACGAGAAGGCCCACCCGTACGTCAGCACCGATCCGTGGACCACCTACCCGTCCCACCTGCGCCGCTATCTCGACGGCGCCCGGGAGCGGGGCGCGCGGCCCGTGCTGCTGACCCCGGCGGAGCGCCGGCGGTTCGACGCGGCCGGGAACGTCGTCGCGACCCACGGGTTCTACCCGGACGCGATGCGGGCGCTGGCCGCCGCCGAGGGCGTGCCGCTGGTCGACGTCACCGCGCAGACGATGGCGCTGTGGCAGGAGCTCGGGCCCGACGGTACCCAGGTGTACTTCCTGAACACCTACGAGGGGCGGCAGGACAACACCCACTTCAACACCCCGGGCGCCCGCCTGGTCGCCCGGATGGTGGCGCGCGGCCTGCTCGCCGCGGGCGTCCTCGCGGAGGACCAGGTGCGTCGCCTCGACGAGAGCATCCCGGTCGAGTGGTTCACGTGGCCCGAGGAACCGCCCGCAGTGACCTGATCCGGTGCGGTGACCAGCGGAGCGGCGGTGTGGTTGCTACGTTCGACGGATGGACCAGTCAGGGGGACGGGGCGTAGCGGTCGTGGTCGAGGACGACGACCTCATCCGTGAGGTCATCGAGGTCATCCTCCAGCAGGCCGGCTTCACCGTGCACCCCGCCGCCACCGGCGCGCAGGGCGTCGCGCTCGTGAAGGCGCACCAGCCCATCGTGACCACCGTCGACATCTCGCTGCCCGACATCGACGGGTTCGAGGTCGTGCGCCGGGTCCGGACCTTCTCTGACACGGTCATCGTCATGCTCACGGCCCGGGTCGACGAGGTCGACACGCTCATGGGTCTCGAGTCCGGCGCCGACGAGTACGTCACCAAGCCGTTCCGGCCGCGCGAGCTCCGGGCGCGGATCGACGCGCTCCTGCGCCGGTCCGGACACCTGGCGCCGGCCGCCGGGCCCGCCGAGGAACCCGAGCCCGCCCCGGATGACAGCGGCCGGCTCGAGGTCGACACCGTGCGTCGTACGGTCCGCCTGGGCGGCGAGCTCGTGCACCTGACCCGCACCGAGTTCGTGCTGCTCGCGGCCCTGCACGACGCGCGGGGCCGGCCGGTGCCGAAGGGGGACCTGGCCAGCCTGCTCTGGCCCGACGACCACGGCTACGGGGGCGGCGTCACCGAGGCGGACCGCCGCACGGTCGAGGTGCACGTGGCCAACGTCCGCCGCAAGCTCGGTGACAACCCGACGAGCCCGCGCTTCATCCACACGGTCAGGGGGCTGGGGTACCGGTTCGAGAACGCCTGAGCAGTGCGGCCTCGGTGTGGTGGGCCAGCCGCATGAGGTGGATCAGCGTGTCGACCTCCGGGACCGTGCGCGTGCGCGCCACGTCCTGCGCCACGGCCCACGCCGCCTGGGCCAGCGGGACCGCCCCCACCATCGCGCCGGTCACGGCCAGGTCGGCCGCCGTGTCGTAGACGGCGTACACGCTGCCGTCCAGGGCGGCGACGGTGAGCAGCTCGAGGCGGCGTCTGAGGCCCGCGGCGAACTGGTCGGCGAACCGGCGGGCGGTCTCCTGGCCGAGATCCTGGTCGAGGTCACGGAGCACGGTCTCGTCGAGGATGCCCGACGCGAGCTGGCGTTCCGGCCGCTCGGGTACGGGCGCGCTGCCGTCCGGGCAGCCGGTGCGGGCCGTCCGCGCGGCCCCACCGGTCCCGGTGTGTCGTCGAATCTCGGTCATGGTGCGCCTCCCCGTGAGTGCCTGTGCGGCTACTCCCAGGGTGCGGGCCGGAACTCAACGCCCGGCCGAAGAACCTCAAGGACTGCTCAGGATCTGCCTTGAGGTTCTTGAGGTTTCTTGAGGTGTGCCGCCCACGGGTGTTTCGGCGGTCCGCTCAGCGGGTCAGGTTCCCGATCACGATCGCGACCACGGCCACCGCCGCCCACAGCAGCAGGCCGAACCGCCACCAGACGTTCAGCGTGAGCCGGTTCGGGGCGTCGAGCTGCATGGCTTCCTCGTCCGAGAGGGGCCGCGTCGCCCACCCGGCCTCCGTGGCGGTGGCGAGGCTGTACCGCAGGCCCCACGACACGCGCAGGATCCAGAACAGGTGGAAGTACGAGTAGCGCAGTACCAGGGCACGCCCCGCGTCCAGCGGCGCCGTCTTGCTCCTGCTGCCCCAGCCGAAGAAAACCATGTTCGATCCCTTGTCTCTGACCGCACGCGCCCTGCGCGCGGCGAGCAGAGCGTGGCAGAACCGCGCGCCCAGGTCAGTGGGGAGAACTCCCCACCCGGGACGGGTGGACGACGTCCGCCCGGGAGGGACGAGGCCCGCGGTCGCGGATGAGAGTCGACGGGGCCCGGCGTAGCGTGAAAAGGGACCGAAGCCAGTTCAAGGATGACCTGGAAGGGGTAACCCAACATGCCTGGAAACAAGGCGGTCGCCTACCGCGAACCCGGCGTGGTCGAGGTGGTCGACATCGACTACCCGACGTTCGAGCTCCGGGACGGACCCGGGGTCAACCCGGCCAACGTGGGCCGCAAGGTGCCGCACGGCGTGATCCTGCGAACCGTGTCCACCAACATCTGCGGCTCGGACCAGCACATGGTCCGCGGCCGCACCACCGCGCCCCCTGGACTGATCCTGGGGCACGAGATCACCGGCGAGATCGTCGAGAAGGGTCCGGACGTCGAGTTCCTCGACGTGGGTGACATCGTCTCGGTCCCGTTCAACATCGCCTGCGGGCGGTGTCGCAACTGCAAGGAGCGCAAGACCGGCATCTGCCTGAACGTGAACCCGGACCGCCCCGGGTCGGCGTACGGGTACGTCGACATGGGCGGCTGGGTGGGTGGCCAGTCCGAGTACGTGCTGGTGCCGTACGCGGACTTCAACGCCCTCAAGTTCCCCGACAAGGACCAGGCGCTGGAGAAGATCCTCGACCTGACGATGCTCAGCGACATCTTCCCGACGGGCTTCCACGGGTGTGTGAGCGCGGGTGTGGGTGTGGGCTCCACCGTGTACGTCGCGGGCGCCGGACCGGTCGGGCTGGCCGCCGCGGCGTCGGCCCACCTGCTCGGGGCTGCCGTGGTGATCGTGGGCGACCTCAACAAGGAGCGGCTGGAGCAGGCGCGGTCGTTCGGCTGCGAGACGGTGGACGTCACAGCCGGGCCGATCGGCGACCAGATCGAGCAGCTTCTCGGCGAGCCCGAGGTGGACTGCGGCGTGGACGCCGTCGGCTTCGAGGCGCGCGGGCACGGGTCCGAGTCGTCGACGGAGCACCCGGCCGCCGTGCTGAACGGGCTGATGGAGGTCACGCGGGCGGGCGGCTCGCTGGGCATCCCGGGCCTGTACGTGACGGGCGACCCGGGGGCGTCCACCGAGGCCGCGAAGGTCGGGTCGCTGTCGCTGCGGCTGGGGCTCGGCTGGGCCAAGTCGCACGCGTTCACGACCGGTCAGTGCCCGGTGATGAAGTACAACCGGAGCCTGATGCAGGCGATCCTGCACGACAAGGTGCAGATCGCCAAGGCCGTCAACGCTCGGGCGATCTCCCTGACGGACGCGCCGACGGGCTACCACGAGTTCGACGAGGGCGCGGCGACGAAGTTCGTGCTGAACCCGAACGACTACATCAAGGCAGCGTGATCCCACCTGGCCGAGACAGAACCCCAGCACGCGCCGGGGTTCTGTCTCGCCCTGGTTCTACGTCGGCCGGGCCGCCGCCGCGGCCCTCGCCGCGGCCGGGAGCGCGTCCAGGATCCGGTTCACGGCGGCGTCGTCGTGCGCCGCGGAGACGAACCAGGCCTCGAACACGGACGGCGGCAGGTTGACCCCGGCCTCCAGCATCGCGTGGAACAGGGCCGTGTACCGGAACGTCTCCTGCGTCTGGGCCTGCGCGTAGTCCCGCACGCCCGACGCCGCGGCCAGCGGCCCGAAGAACACCGAGAACAGGGAGCCCGCGCGCTGTACGCGGTGCTCCACGCCCTCGGCGGTCAGCGCCGCGCCCACGGCGTCCGACAGCACGCGCGAGACCTCGTCGACGCGCGCGTACACCGCGTCGTCGGCCAGGCGCAGGGTCGTCAGGCCCGACGCGACCGCCACGGGGTTACCGGACAGCGTCCCCGCCTGGTAGACGGGTCCGAGCGGCGCCAGGTGGTCCATGACCGACGCCGGGCCGCCCAGCGCGGCGACGGGCATGCCGCCGCCGATGACCTTGCCGAACGTGAAGAGGTCGGGCGTGTAACCCTCGCCCCCGGCGGCGCGGATCGCGTCGTTCTCGACACCCCACCAGCCGGCCGGGCCCACGCGGAAACCGGTGAGCACCTCGTCCGTGATGAACAGCGCGCCGTGCGCCGACGTGATGCGGCGCAGGCCCTCGTTGAAGCCCTCGACCGGCGGCACCACGCCCATGTTCGCGGGCGACGCCTCGGTGATGACGGCGGCGATCTCGGAGCCGCGCTGCGCGAACGCCGCCTCGACGGCGGCGAGGTCGTTGTAGGGGAGCACCAGCGTCTCGGCCGCGGTCGCCTCGGTCACGCCCGCCGAGCCCGGCAGGGCGAGCGTCGCGACGCCGGAGCCGGCCTCGGCCAGCAGCGCGTCCATGTGCCCGTGGTAGCAGCCGGCGAACTTGACGACGAGCGGCCGGCCGGTGACGCCGCGGGCCAGGCGGATCGCCGTCATCGTCGCCTCGGTGCCGGTGGAGACCAGGCGCACGCGCTCGGCCGCGGGGACCCGCCGGCGCACCTCCTCCGCGAGGTCGACCTCGGCCACGGTCGGGGCACCGAACGACAGGCCGCGCGCGGCGGCGTCCTGCACCGCGGTGACGACGTCGGGGTGCGCGTGCCCCAGCAGCGCGGGACCCCACGAGCACACCAGGTCCACGTACTCGCGCCCTGCGACGTCGGTGACGTACGGGCCGCTGGCCGAGGCGAGGAAGCGCGGGTCGCCGCCCACGCTGCCGTAGGCGCGGACCGGCGAGTTCACACCACCCGGGATCGCGCCCTGCGCGCGCAGGAACGCCGCGTGGTTCGCCTCGGGCGCGGTCACTTGATCCACCCCGCGATCTCGAGGGCCCAGTAGGTGAGGATGACGTCGGCGCCCGCCCGCTTGATGCTCGTGACGGACTCCAGGACGGCGCGGTCGCGGTCGATCCAGCCGTTCGCACCGGCCGCCTCGATCATCGCGTACTCGCCCGAGACCTGGTACGCGGCCACGGGCACGTCGCTCCGGTCGGCGACGGCGCGCAGCACGTCCAGGTACGACCCGGCCGGCTTCACCATCACGATGTCGGCGCCCTCGGCGAGGTCCAGGTCTGCCTCGCGCAGCCCCTCGCGGGCGTTCGCGAAGTCCATCTGGTACGTCTTGCGGTCGCCCTTCAGCTCCGAGTCCACGGCCTCGCGGAACGGTCCGTAGTACGCGCTCGCATACTTGGCGCTGTAGGCGAGGATGCTCGTGTCGAGGAGGTCCGCGTCGTCCAGCGCGTCGCGGATCATCGCCACCTGGCCGTCCATCATGCCCGACGGCGAGATGACGTCCGCGCCCGCCTTCGCCTGCGCCACCGCCATGGAGGCGTAGCGGGCGAGCGTCGCGTCGTTGTCCACAGCCCCTATGGACGTCAGGACGCCGCAGTGCCCGTGGTCGGTGAACTCGTCCAGGCAGGTGTCGGCCATCAGCACCGGGGTGGCGGCACCGGGGGCGAGCCCCTCGTCCAGCGCCGCGCGGGCGGCACGCAGCGCCCGCTGCAGGATGCCGTCCGCGGCGTCGGCCTGCGAGCCGCTCGCGTCCTTGACCTGGGGGATGCCGAACAGCATGACGCCGCCCAGCCCCGCGTCCCGTGCGGCCCGCACCGCCTCGACCAGCGACTCCTCGGTGTGCTGCACCTGCCCGGGCATGCTCGCCAGCGGCGCGGGCTCGGTCAGCCCCTCCTTGACGAAGAGCGGCAGGACCAGGTCGGCAGGGTGCAGGCGGGTCTCGGCGACCAGGCGGCGCATGCCCGCCGTGGCGCGCAGACGACGCGGCCGGTACACGATCCCGGTGGTGCTCACGGTGTCCTTCTTTCTGTCTGGTGCATCAGGTCCTGACGAGTGCTTCGGTCACGGCCGCGGCCAGGGCCGCGTCCGTGGGTGCTTCGGCCATGCCGAGCACCGTGTGCCCGACGTCGCCCGCCACGCGGGCCGACGACTCCCCGATCGCCACCACGCGCTGGGGTCCCAGCTGGGTGGCGACCTGCCGGGCGGCCGACCCGGAGGCGACCACGACGACGTCGTACCGTCGGCGCAGCTCCGGCGGAATCTCGTGCGCGACCGTGCGGTAGGCCGTCACGACATCGACGACCCAGCCCTTGGCCACCAGGCCCGCGCGGACGGTGTCGGCCGCGAGATCGCCGAGCGGGAGCAGCACCCGCTGCGCGGTGCCGGGTGCCGTGGGAAACGTGTCGGCGAGGCCGGCTCCGGTCGCGGTCTCCGGCACGAGGTCGACGGAGAGCCCGTGCGCGGCCAGGGCATGCCTTGTCGCCGGCCCGACGGCGGCCCAGCGGACCGGCGCCGGCCCGGGCGCGACGGTCCGGCCAGGCGCCGCGTCGGGCGTTTCGGCCCCCGGCGTGTCGCCCGGAGGAGACACATGTGGTCCCGGGTGTGTTGCTCTCGGTAGACGTTGTCTACTCTGCGCAACGGGCCTCGCGGAGATGTGTTCGCCCCCCGGCGTGCCCTCGTCCGGAACCGGACCGAGCAGGGCGTCCACGGCGTTCACGCTGGTGATCGCCACCCACTCGTACGCGCCGGCGGCGAGGCGCTCGCGGGCGGCGTCGAGCGCGGCCGGGTCCTCGACGGGAGCACGCTCGATCACGGGCGCCGCGACCGGGTCGAGCCCACGCTCGCGCAGCAGCGCCAGCAGGCCTGCCGCGCGCTCCGGGGAACGCGCGACCAGGACGGCCGGCGCGGCAGGTCCGGGGGTTCGCGCGGCCGCGACCATCGGGGGGACCTGCTCGGTCACGCCTTCTCCGGGACGGTCGCGCTCAGCGGGGCGAGCCGCTCGGCGCCGTCGGCGAGCAGGTTCTCGGCGACGGCGACGCCCAGCGTGCGGGCGGCGGCGTCGAGGGCCTCGGGCGCGACGTCCTGGGACAGCGGCGTCTCGCCGACGCGCGACATCTGCTCCGAGCCGTCCACGGCGGCGACGACGGACCGCAGGCGCAGCACCGAGCCGGACACGGTGGCGTGCGCGCCGACCGGGGCGGCGCAGCCCGCCTCCAGCCGCGCCAGCACGGAGCGCTCGGCGAGCACCGCGAGGCGGGTCGGCCGGTGGTCGAGCAGGTGGATCGCCTCGGCGAGACGGTGTCCTGAGCCTGTCGCAGGGCCGGGTGCGACGGGCGGGGCGCCGGCCTCGGACACGATGTCCGCGGTGCGCACCTCCACGGCGAGCGCTCCCTGCCCGGGGGCGGGGGAGACGACGTCGACGTCGAGCACCTCGCTGATCACCTCGGTGCGGCCCAGGCGCGAGAGCCCCGCGAACGCGAGGACCACGGCGTCGAGGTCAGCCTCGGGGCCGAGCGCGCGGTTGAGCCGCGTGCCCACGTTGCCGCGGATGTCCACGACGTCGAGGTCCGGCCGGGCGGCGCGGATCTGCGCGGCGCGCCGGGGCGAGCCGGTGCCCACCCGCCCGCCGCGCGGGAGCGTGGCGAGGGTCAGGCCGTCGCGTGCGCACAGGGCGTCGCGCGGGTCCTCGCGCTCGGGCGTCACGTAGGTGAGGCCGTCGGCGGGCGTGGTCGGCAGGTCCTTGAGCGAGTGGACGGCGACGTCGCAGCGCCCGTCCAGCAGCGCCTCGCGCAGCGCGGTCACGAAGACTCCGGTGCCGCCCAGGCTCGCGAGGCTCCCGGTCTTCACGTCGCCCTCGGTCCGGATGTGCACCAGCTCGACCGGCCGGCCGGTCAGCTCCTCGAGGCGCTTGGCCACCAGACCGCTCTGGGTCGTGGCGAGGGCACTCGCGCGGGTACCCAGGCGGATCGGCGTGGCGTCGGCCGGGGTGCTTCCGGATGTGCTGACGGACAGGGGGGTCGGGGTCACCAACCCAGTCTCCACCCGAACCCCCGCCGGGAGGAAACCGGAAGGTGCCCGATGGACGGATTTCACAGGGTTGGTAACGGGTTGTCAGAACGTCGCGCCGGAACGCGCTTTCCGGACCCCCCTCAGGCCTGATCGCCCAGCCGCTCGGCCGTGCGGCCGGCGTGCGCGACGATCGCCGCCAGCCCCGTACCGGCGATCCAGCCGCCCGTGACGTCGAGGCCGGGCTCGCCCAGGACGACGTCCTCGAACTGCCGGACGGCGGCCCGGTAGTCCGGCGTCGGCGGGGGCAGCGCCCCGTCCCAGCGCTGGTGCAGGCTGTCCCGCACGCGTCCGGTCAGGTCCACGCCGAGCAGCGCCGAGGCGTCACGCGCGGCCTCCTGCGTGGTGGGCTCCGGGGTCGGCTCGCCCAGGCGGCCGTAACTGAGGCGCACCACGTGCACTCCCGGCCCGGCGGCGTCGCGCACCCGGCGCGCGAGCCACGGCCACTTCGCGGTCGCATGGGTCAGTGCCTTGGCGCGGACGGCGCCCGGCGCGGTGCCCGGGGCGACGAGCATTCCCGAACCGCGTGGCGCCGTGTCGAGCGCGGGCGCGTCCAGCAGCAGCGTGACGAGCCGGATGTCGGCCCCGCGCTCGGGCCGCGCGGGCGGCTTCAGCGTGGTCCGCTGCCCGGCGGCGGCATCGGTGGTGGCGGCGTCGACTTCGGTCGGTTGCTCTGAGACCGGTCCGTCAACCGACCGGTCTCGATGCGACGGACCGATCTCGGTGTCAGGCCCCAGAACTGGGGCAAAGTCCGGGCGGACCGCCAGGACCACGCGGGGCGTGCGCAGCGCGCGGCCGTCGGCCACGTGCACCAGCCGGTCCGGCCCGGCTCCGCCGTCCGCCCCCTCCACGCCTGTCACCCGCGCTCCGAACCGCACGTCCAGCCGGTTCACCAGGGCGTCGACCAGCGCGTGGACCCCGCCGTCGATCCCGCGCACCGCCGACCCGGGCGGTGCCGCGGCCCGCAGCGACGCCACGGCGCGCGACAGCGACCCGGTCCGCTCGTACGCGTCGAGCAGCCCGGGGGCGACGGCGGTGACGTCGAGCCGGTCGAGCGGCGCCGAGTGCACGCCGGCCGCGACCGGCGTGACCAGCCGGTCCGCGACCCGCGAGCCGAGCCGCGACCGAGTGAGGGCCCCGAGGTCGGTCGGGTCGACGAGCCGCGCCGGCAGCACCCGGTCGAGCGACGCCCGCAGCACGCCCGGCCAGCCGATCGCGCGCCGCACGTCGGCCGCCCAGGGCCGCGAGGGGATCCCGAGGACTCCGGCGGCGGGCAGCGGGAAGGCGCGTCCGGCGGCGTAACCCCAGGCGGAGAGACTGGCGGGCGGTTCGACGGTCAGCCCGAGCCCGGCGACGAGCCGCTCCACGAACCCGCCCCGCACCGCGAACGACTCGGCCCCGAGGTCCAGGGGCACGTCGGGCAGCGAGTCGAACGACCCGCCCCGGATCGGCCCGCCCGCCCGGTCGGCGGCCTCCAGCACGACGACGCGCAGCCCGCGTTCCGCGAGCGTGTGCGCGGCGACCAGCCCGCCGATCCCGGCCCCGACGACGACTGCGTCGGCCACCTCGACGGCGCGTCCCGCCTCCCCGGCGCGTCCGGTCCCAGCGGCGCGGCCCGCCGCGGCACCGCCGTCGTGAGCCGCGGCCGACGAGGTCACAACGAGTGGACCAGCTCGACCACGCGGGTCAGCACCGTCGGGTCCGTGTCCGGCGGCACACCGTGACCCAGGTTCACCACGTGCCCGGGCGCCTTGAGCCCGCGCGAGACGACGTCGCGCACGTGGGCCTCCAGCACCTCCCACGGGGCGGCCAGCAGCGCGGGGTCGATGTTCCCCTGGAGCGGGACACCGGGCAGCAGCGCCGCGGCCTCGTCGAGCGGCGTCCGGTAGTCGATGCCCACCGCGTGGTCGGTCAGGCCGGCGTCGGCCAGGACCTTGTGCATCGCGGGCAGCAGGTGCCCGGTGCCGGTGCCGAAGTGGATGGCGGGCACGCCGGCGTCGGCGACGTACGACAGCGCCCGGGTCGACGACGCGGCGACCCGCGACGTGTAGTCCGCCAGGGACAGCGAGCCGGCCCACGAGTCGAACAGCTGCACGGCGCTGGCGCCGGCCTCGACCTGTGCCCGGAGGAACGACCCGGTGAGGTCGGCGGTCCACGTCACGAGCGCGTCCCACGTCTCGGGGTCGGCGTGCATCAGGGTGCGCGCGGCGAGGTGGTCGCGCGACGGGCGGCCCTCCACGAGGTAGGCCGCCAGCGTGAACGGCGCGCCGCCGAACCCGAGGAGCGGTGTCGACCCCAGCTCGGCGACGGTCAGCGCGACGGCCTCCCGGACGGGCGCGAGCGCATCGTCGTCCAGCGTGCGGGAGGTGAGCCGGGCGACGTCCTCGGCCGTGCGGTAGGGCTGGTCCATGACCGGGCCCACGCCCGCCGTGATGTCCACACCCACCCCGGCCAGCTTGAGCGGCACCACGATGTCCGAGAAGAAGACCGCGGCGTCGACGCCGTGCCGGCGGACGGGCTGGAGTGTGATCTCGGCCGCGAGCTCGGGCCGCAGGCAGGCCTCCAGCATCCCGGTGCCCCGGCGCACCTCGCGGTACTCGGGCAGGGAGCGGCCGGCCTGCCGCATGAACCAGACGGGCGTGCGACCAGGACGTTCACCCCGGAGCGCCTGCACGAGAGGTGCGGCGGTGGTCCGCCCGTCGGCGAGCGGATGAGCAGGGGTGATCGTGGTGGACTTCACGCTTCCCGATTCTGCCCTGCCCGGCCACGGTGCATAAAGTTGGAGCACTGTGGTTCTCCTCTCCCTCACCGCCAGCCACCGCGAGCTCGACCTCGACGCGCTGGAGCGCCTGTCCACGGGTTCGTCGTCAGTGGGCCGTGTCGTCGTGGGCACGTGCGGCCCCGTCGCCGGCGCCGTGGTCATCTCCACGTGCAACCGCTTCGAGCTCTACCTCGACGTCGACGCGCCGCTCAGCGGCGACAGCGTGAAGCACGCGACGCGCCACGTGGCCGAGCTCGTGGCCCACGCGTCGGGCGTGACCGGCGACGTCGCCGCGCGCAGCTTCACCGTCCGCACCGGGCCGGAGGTCACCGAGCACCTCTTCGCCGTGGCGTCGGGCCTGGACGCGATGGTCGTGGGCGAGCGCGAGATCGCCGGCCAGGTGAAGCGCTCGCTGGCCATCGCCCGCGAGCAGGAGACCACCTCCAAGACCCTCGAGCTCCTGTTCCAGACGGCGTCGCGCACCTCCAAGCGCGTCGGCACCGAGACGGAGCTCGGCGCGGCGGGCCGCTCGGTCGTCGCCCTCGCGCTGGACCTCGCCGAGACCGAGCTGCCGCCGTGGGACGGCGCGCGCGCCGTGCTGATCGGCACCGGCTCGTACGCGGGCGCCTCGGTCGCGGCCCTGCGGGCCCGCGGCTGCGAGGACATCGGCGTCTTCTCCCAGTCGGGCCGGGCCGCGGCCTTCGCCGAGTCGCACGGCGTGCGCCCGGTCGACTCGCTCGTCGAGGCCCTCGCCGACGCCGACATCGTGGTGAGCTGCAGCGGCGCCCGCGGGCGGGCGCTCGCGGCGCGCGCGGAGTCCGACGACGAGCAGCTCGGCGCCGTGGTGGCCGGGAACCTCGGCGGCCAGGCGGTGCTGCCGCAGGGGCTGTCGGGCGACGGCGGCCCCGAGGCGAGCCTGGGCCACGTGCTCGACGCCGCCGCGGTGGTGCGCGCCCGGGAGCGGGCCGCGGAGCGTGCCGGCGACGAGCCGGAGCCCCGCCCGCTCGTGATCCTGGACCTCGCCCTGCACCGCGACGTCGACCCGCGCGTCGCCGACGTCGAGGGCGTGCTGCTCTACGACCTCGCCACCCTGAAGGCGCACGCGCCCGCCGTCGCACGGGACGTCGTCGCGCACGCGCAGGACATCGTGGACACCGCCGCCCGGCGCTTCGAGGAGACGCGCCTGGGGCGGGAGGCCGACGCCGCCGTCGTCGCCCTGCTGGACGAGGCGGAGGTGCGGGTGGTGGCCGAGATCGACGCGGCCGTCGCCCGGCTGGCCGACGAGCTCGCGCTGCGTGGCGAGCCCGGCCCCGAGGAGTCCGACGTCGACGTGATCGCCCGGGACGTGCGCAAGCGGGCGCACGCCGAGCTGCACGACCAGATCGTCGCCGTCCGCGCGCGGGCCACCGCCGAGGCGCGTGCCGCGGAGGCCGCACTGGTCGAGGGCGCCGAGGCCCTGACCCTGGAGGCGTCCGCCCGGCGAGGCGCGGACCGTCCCACGCGCCGATAATCAACCGGTGATAATTGTCCGGATATGCCGGGCGGACTGGTATCTCGGGTCCAAAGCAGTCTTCGTTACCGAATCGTGATCTGGGTGATTTTATTCACCCGGTGGTCCGCACTAGGTTCGGTGGCTCAAGGACCGAACGCGCATTTGCGCATCGAGATGCTGGAGCACCTTTTGAAGCACGCAGCACACAAGAAGAAGACCGCATCGGCGGGCGCGCGGACCATCGCGACCGTCGCCATCGCAACCGCGGCCACGAGCATGGCCGCGCCGGCCATGGCCGCCGAGGCCTCGCCGCTGGACTCCCTCGGGGACCTCGGCACCACCGCCGAGGGCCTGAAGTCGACCGTCCCGGCCCTGTCGTCGACCTCGATCGACCTCAGCGAGCTGACCGGCTCGCTGCCCGCGACCGACGTGGTCACGGACGTCGTGAAGAAGGCAGAGCTGCCCGCCTCGATCGCCCCCACCACGGCCCTCGCGCCCAACTACGAGCCGGCCCAGTACGTGTCCGGCGCCCTCCAGGGCGCGGCACCCCAGGTCGTCTCCGGGGTCGTCTCCGGCGTGACCGGCGGCTCGGCCGTCTCCGGTGTGACCGGCACCGCCAAGGCGGCGCTGGCGAACGTGCTCGGCGGCGGCGTGGTCGGCACCGCGACCGGCGTCGTCGGCACCGCGACCGGTGCGGTCGGCAACGCGACCGGCGTCGTGCACGGTGTCGCCGGTGGCGCTCTGCAGGGTGACGTCGTGAACGGTGTCGTGGGCGGCGTGGCCGCGGGCGACGTCGTGTCCGGTGCCACGGGCACCGTGGCGGGCGTCGCGGGCGGCGCCGTCGAGAACGTGCCGGCCACCGTGGCCGACGTGATCCGCAACGTGCCGAACGTGCTGGGCGGCGTGACCGCTCCGGTCGCCGGCCTCACCGCGAACCTGCCGGGCGTGCTCGGTGGCGTGGGCGGCGTCGTGAACAGCGTCGTCTCGAACGTCCCCGGTGTCGTCGCGAGCGTCCCGGGCATCGTCGCCAAGGTCACCACCCCGGCCGCCGGTGCGGTCGAGACGGTCGTCGGTGACGTCGCCGTGGACGGCGTCGTCAAGCCGGCCGTGACCGACGTCGTGCCGGGTGCCGTGGGCACCGTCCAGGGCGGCGTCGTGCCGGGCGTCACCTCGACCGTCGGCAACGTGACGGGCTCCGTGGTCCCGGGTGCCGTGGGCACCGTGACCGGTGACGTGGTGCCGGGTGTCGTCGACGGCGTCGCCAAGCCGGTCGTCGGGGACGTCGTGCTCGGCGGGGTCGTCGGGGACGTCGTCAAGGGCAACGTCGTCGAGGACGTCGTGACGCCGGTCGTCAAGGGCACCGTCGTGGACGGCGTGGCCAAGCCGGTCGTCAAGGACGTCGTCGTGGACGGCGTGGCCAAGCCCGTCGTGAAGGACGTGGTGGTGGACGGCGTGGCCAAGCCCGCCGTGAAGACCGTGACCGACACCGTCGAGGGTGTCACCGGCGGTGCCGTGAAGGACACCGTGGACGGCGTGACCGGCACCGTGGACGGCCTGACCGGGGGTGCCGTGAGCGGCCTCACCGGTGGCCTGCTGGGGGGTCTTTCCTGAGCTGATGCCCCCGAGAGGACCCCAGCCTCTTCGGTCTTGACCTTGACGTACGCGGGGTGGAGCGCCTTTGGCGCTCCACCCCGTTCGCGTTCTTTGGCGCTTTGGGAAGGTTCCATTCTTTCGTCCGTTGTTATCTGATCGTTACCATCGGATCGGGTTTTTCCGGTGTACCCCTTTTTCCTGCTATTACCGATCAGGTAGCGTCAAGGCATCCCGGGTTCCGGGCCGTTGTAGCCGACCAGCTGGAGCAGCTCCCATGAAGCACGCCGCAGTCAAGACCTCGTCCGTCGCCAAGTCCACGGCCACCCGTGTCGTGGCGACGCTCGCGCTCGCCACCGCGGCGACAGCCATCGCCAGCCCGGCGATGGCCCACGAGGGTCGCGGGCACGACGGGCACTCCGCGGACCACGACCGCGGCCACGACCGGGGTCGCGACGGCCACCAGGGCGGCCGCCACTCCGACCGGGCGCCGCGCTCGTACCAGCCGGCCGCCTACACGCAGCCGAACTACGACGTACCGCAGTACACCGGCTCCCAGGACGGCTACGACGAGGGCCGCTCCGACGGCAGCTGCGATCGCGACGAGTCCCAGGGCGACCGCAACCAGGCGCAGGGCCACGAGGCCGGTTGGAGCCAGGAGGACCGCGAGAAGGTGCGCGACGCCGTCCGGGAGTACGTCCAGGAGGTGAACGACTCGGCCGCCGAGGCGCAGCCGCAGGTCGAGACCGAGGTCGAGCAGCCGGCCGAGACCGCTGAGCAGCCCGCACCCGTCGAGGCGGAGCGGCCCGCCGAGACCGCGACCACGACGACGGTGGCCACCGCCTCCGAGCCGCAGAGCGCCGTGCAGGCGCCGGGTCAGCAGTGGGAGGGCACGCCGGAGGCGGTCGACACCTCCGGCGCCGAGCTCACCGCGTACGTCCCCGGCGAGGGTGCCGCAGCCGAGAGCATCGAGCAGAACGCGCCCACGCTCACCGAGGCCACGCTGGACGCGCCCGTCCGGCTCGCGACGACCGGTGCCGAGGCCACCGCACTGACCGCCACGGCCGGTGCCCTGGTCCTCGGTGGCGCGGGCTCGCTCCTGGTCGCCCGCCGCGGCCGCGTCCGCGCCTGACGTCCTCCCCGAGCCGGGCCTGACGAGGCCCCGGGCCTGCTGCCCGGGCGCCGTCACGTCCCCGGGCCCCCGCGGGTGCGCCAGCCCGGCGCGTCCGTGCCCCATGCGTGCGCGGGGTGCGGGTAGTCGTCGTACCCCGGCAGCACCGGGCGCGCCGTGGTCACGCCCGCGTGCGTCACGGTCACCCCGGCGCCGTCGTCCGGCCCGCTGCCCGACGGCGCCGCGGCAGCCGGGTGCAGCGGGTCCCGTCCCGGCAGGTCCAGCAGCCAGGCCGCGGTGCGGGCGAGCGAGACCGAGACGTCGCGGCCGAGCCCGTCGTGGTCCGCCAGGACGAGCGCGTCCACGACGCCCGCCGCGAGCAGGTACCCCGAGGCGTGGTCGAGCGCCTGGGCGGGCAGTGCGCCAGGGGTCCCGTCACGGCCCTCCAGCAGCGCGATGCCGCTGGCCGCCTGCACTATCGAGTCGAACCCGCGCCGCCCGGCCCACGGCCCCTCGTCGCCCCAGGCGGACACCCGGCCGGTCACCACGCCTGGCGGCACCCGCAGGCCCAGCCCCTCGACCGCGCCCGGCCGGTAGCCGGTCACGAGCACGTCCGCGGAGTCGAGCAGGTCCTGGGCGGTGCGGAGGTCGCGGTCGTCCCGGAGGTCCAGCACGGTGCTGCGCTTGCCCTGTCCCGAGTCGAGGTGCTGCCAGCCGATCTCCGCGGGGTCCGGCGGGTCCACCCGCAGCACGTCCGCGCCCAGCAGTGCGAGCGTGCGCGTGGCCACCGGCCCGGCGATCACCCGGGTCAGGTCGAGCACGCGGAAGCCCGCCAGCGGCGCGGCGCTGTCCGCCACCGCGCCCGCACCCGCGCCGTTCCCGCCGTCCCGCACGTGCACGCGCACCAGCGGGCCCGACGCGGCGGCGAGGCCGGGCGCCGACTCGCGCCACTCCTGCTCGGTCCGCACCCGCGCCACGATCGCGCCGACGCGGGCGGCCTGACCCTCCAGGTCGTGCGCCGCGAGGCCGGCGAGGCGCTCGGCGAAGGCGTCCCGTCCGACGTCGTCGGGGAGAGCGACGAGGTCCGTCAGCCGGGAGCGGTGGTGCGGGTAGTTCGCGTGCGTGCGGACCCAGCCGTCGGCCGTGCGGAAGAACCCCGAGAGCGGGGCGAACCCGGACACGGGCTGTCCGTCGAGCGTGAGGACCCGGTCGGACGCGAAGCCCGCCGCGACCCGCGCGGGGTCGAGCGGGGCCAGGTCCGCCGGCCCCGCGGCGCCGTCCGCCGGCCGTGCGGCCCGCGCGGCCGCCCGCTGCACGGACCGGACGGCGTCGAGCGCGAGGTCCAGCACGGGCAGGTGGGCGGCGAGCCAGGGTTCCACGCTTTCATCATGTCCCGCCTGCACTGCCGCGAAAACATCACCGGCCCGACAGATCTGCCTCCATCCGCGCGGATACACTCGCCGCATGGCCAAGAACCCCTCCTCCGACTTCGTGCTCCGGCCCTTCGAAGGTCTCCCCGGGGAGACCGACTGGGTGTCGATGCGCGAGATCGTCCCGTCGGCGACCGCTACCGCTCGCACCACCGCCGAGTACGGCTCCCGCGACGTCACGGTCGTGACGCTCCTGCCGGGTGCCTGGACGGCACTGCACCGTGCCGACGGCACGCTGCTGCTCGCGGTGCAGGGCATCGTCGGGTCGGGCGACGTGAGCCGCGACCTCGCGGCCGCCCTGCTGGACGCGATGGAGCTGGAGCCGGGTACGGCCGTCGAGTCGGTCGAGCTGCCGGGCGAGGGCCCGCGCCTGCAGGACGTGCTCGACCTGAGCGTCCCGTTCGAGGTCACCGTGCACGACACGTTCGACTACTGGCTGGACCCGAGTGCGGACCTCACACCGGACCTCAAGCAGAACCTGGAGGACGCCGCCGACGGCGCGATCCCCACGGTCAAGGTGTCGTCGGTCGAGTCCGCCTACTGGTGCAGCATGTCGCGCGAGTTCCTCCGCTGGGCCCGTCCGGAGCCCGAGGATGACGTGATCGACGCGATCTCCCGGCTGCACGCAAAGCGGGAGTCAGGGCTCGCGGGTGGAAGGTTCGTGGGAGCGTTTCGCGCGTCCGGCCTGGTGGTCCCGGTCTGGGAGCTGCCGAAGGGGACCCAGGCGGAGGACCTGGAGGGCCCGGTCAAGGAGCTGGGGGAGAAGCTCGCGAAAGCACTTTCCATCAAGGAGCCGCTTGATGCGAACGAGCGACGCGCAAGAGCGGGTATCGTCTCCCGGCAG
The DNA here is from genome assembly GCF_044389675.1 of Promicromonospora kroppenstedtii. NCBI lineage: Bacteria > Bacillati > Actinomycetota > Actinomycetes > Micrococcales > Promicromonosporaceae > Promicromonospora > Promicromonospora kroppenstedtii. The sequence continues at coordinate 44,535 of NZ_JBIRYI010000019.1, forward strand.
GTCACCCTGCGCTAGACCGGACGCCCCGGCCGGTCCTGCGCGAGCGACCCAGAACGCTAGGGCTGTCACCGCGGATCGCCACGAGCGACCCTGGTTTCGGCAACTAGCGGACCAAGGGAGTAGGATTCCAGGGGTAAACCTTTGCACTCACCAAGCAAAGGGCTATCCGGACACCCACCAAGGCAAATCGACGCTTCAGGCAGGACAGGTGTGAACGCTCTCCCGGTCGCGAAGACCACGCGTCCCGGCAATGCACAGGCAGGCAAGAACGTCCAGCGCGTGGCGGCGATCATCCCCGCCAAGGACGAGGCCGAGCGCATTGCCGCTACCGTGCGCTCTGCGCGTGCGATCCCACACGTCGACCTCGTGCTCGTGGTCGACGACGGCTCCGAGGACGACACGCAGCACGTCGCGCGTGCCGCCGGCGCCGTCGTCGTGCGCCACTCCCACAACCGCGGCAAGGCCGCCGCGATGGAGACCGGCGCCGCGGTGGTGGCCATGCGTGACGCCGACGGGCGTCCCCCGCGGCTGCTCATGTTCATCGACGGCGACCTCGGCGACACCGCCGTGAACACCGCGCCGCTGGTGCGCCCCGTCCGCGAGGGCGTGGCCGACCTCGCGATCGCCCTGCTGCCCAAGCAGGCCGGCGCGGGCGGCCGCGGCGTCGTCGTCGGCGCGTCACGCCGGGCGATCGAGGCCATGACGGGCTGGAGCCCGTCGCAGCCGCTGTCCGGCATGCGCTGCCTCACCCGCGAGGCCTTCGAGGCCGCCACGCCGCTCGCCCGCGGCTGGGGCGTCGAGACGGGCATGACGATCGACCTCCTGCGCAAGGGGTACGTCGCCGTGGAGGTGCCGTGCGACCTCAAGCACCGGGCGTCCGCCAACGACCTCAAGGGCCAGATCCACCGGGCGGCCCAGTACCGCGACGTCCTGCTCGCCGTGAACGCCCGCAAGATGCGCGGCGCGGTGGACGCCGTGCGGCACGCGGGCTCGAACGTCCGTAGCTGATCGACCCTCAGGCAGGCCCCGTACTCTGACCCCATGGAGTGGCAGGCCTGGCTCGGGATCGTCGCGATCGGCATCGGCGTACTGGTCCTCGCGGTAGCCGTGGGCGCCTGGTCGCTGCAGGCCCGGATGCGGCGCCGGGACGGACGGCGGGCGGTGCCGCAGAGCGTGCAGGCGGCCCTCCGGGTCGCCGTCGTGGTGAACCCCTCCAAGCTGCACGCGGGCGCGCTGCCCGGCCTGGTGCGCGCGCACTGCGAGGCGCACGGGCTGCCCGAGCCGCTCTGGTACGAGACGACGATCGAGGACCCGGGCAAGGGCCAGGCCCGCCGGGCGCTGGCCGACGGCGCGGACATCGTGATCGCGGCGGGCGGCGACGGGACCGTGCGAGCCGTCGCCGAGTCGATGGTGGGCACCGGCAAGCCGATGGGCGTCCTGCCGGTCGGCACGGGCAACCTGCTGGCACGCAACCTCGAGCTGCCGCTGACCGGCGTGGGCGAGGCCCTCGACGTGATCCTGAACGGCCGCACCCGGGCCATCGACGTGGGCTGGCTGCGGGTCGTGCAGTTCGCGGAGACCCCGCGCAACGACGAGCACCCCAACCAGCCCGACCACGAGCCCGACACGGAGCGCGAGCACATCTTCCTGGTCATCGCGGGCCTGGGGTTCGACGCCGCGATGGTCGCCACAGCCGACTCGAACCTGAAGAAGAAGGTGGGCTGGGTCGCCTACTTCGTCGCGGGTCTGTCCCACATGCAGGCCCGGCGTATGCGCGCCACCCTCCAGCTCGACGACCACCCGCCCGTGGAAGCACGCGCCCGCTCGATCATGGTCGGCAACTGCGGCATGCTCCCCGGCGGCGTCACCCTGCTGCCCGATGCCGTGCTCGACGACGGTGTGCTGGACGTCGCGGCCGTCGACGTGCGCGGCGGGGTGCTCGGCTGGGCCCAGCTGACCCTCGAGATCGCCATGCAGGGGGTAGGGGTGCGCAACGAGCTGCCCGAGAAGCTCGGCCGCATCGACCACACCAAGGCCCGCCGCGCGCGCATCCGCGTGCCGGCCGGCGAGGAGGCCCAGGTGGACGGCGACCCGCTGGGGCGCGCGGTCGAGATCGACGTGCGCGTCGAGCCGGGCGCGCTGCTGGTCCGGGCCCCGTGACCCCCGCGGCCAACTACCCTGGGCGGGTGAATCCCCGCTCCAACCGGGCCCGGACGGTGCCCGCGGTCCTGGTCATGCTCGTCGCGGCCCTGCTGGGCCTGACCGGCCCCACGGCCGCCGCGGCCGGTCCCGGGACCGGTCATGCCGCCGCCTCGGCGCCGGCCGCCGGGACGGCGGCCGGCGTGGAGTCGGAAGGGACTGCGGACCCCGAGCCCGCCCCCGTCGTGGTGGTGGGGGTCGCGGGCCTGCGGTGGACGGACGTGTCCCGGAGCACCACCCCGAACCTGTGGCACATGATCGGCGGTGGCTCGGTCGCCTCGATCAACGTGCGGACGGCGGCGCCCGCGACGTGCCCGCTGGACGCGTGGCTCACGCTGTCGGCCGGCAGCCGCACGGTCTCGGCGGGCAGCGCCGAGCGTGCCGCCCGGCCCGAGCCACGGGGCCGGGACGACGAGCAGGGCGAGGCACGCGGGGCGACGTCGTGCACCCCGGTGCCGGTGCCCACCACGGACGCCGCTCAGCGCGGCAGCGACGCGGAGCCGGCCGGCGCGACGATCGACGGCTGGGCCCAGCTCCCCGAGTCCGACGAGGACGAGGACGAGGACGCGGTGGCCACCGAGGCCGCGGACCGCGCGAAGGCCCCGGCGCCGGGCCTCCTGGGCGAGATGCTGGCCGAGGCGGACACCTGCTCGACGGCGGTCGGTCCGGGTGCGGCCGTGATGCTCGCCCGCGAGGACGGCACGGTCAGCCGGTACGTCCCCTCGCTGGACGCCCTGAGCAGCACGGGCGCCGCGGGGTCGGCCGGCGCGTCCGGCACGCGCGGCCCGGCCTGGGACGAGGCCCTCACAGCGTGCCCCGTCACCGTGATCGACGCGGGGAGCCTGCCCGAGGGGCCCGAGCGCGCCCAGGCGCTCGAGGAGCTGGACGGCACGCTGAACAGCCTCGCCCGCAGCCTGCCCGCGGGCACCCGCGTGCTCGTGGCGGGCGTGGCCGACACGCCGCTGACCCAGCAGGGCCTCCAGGTCGTCGTGGACTGGACGGTCGACGTGCCGCGCGTGCGCTGGCTGACGTCGGACGCGTCGCGGAGCACCGGGTTCGTGCAGCTCACGGACCTCACGGCCACCGCGGCCGAGGCCGGCGGCGCGCTGCCGGACCCGGAGGCCGAGGAGCCCCTCCCGGACCCGGAGCTGGAGGAGCCCACGATCGACGGCATGCCGATCGAGGTGGGCGAGCCGCGCCGGACCACGGTCGCCCGGACCGTCGAGAACCGGCAGTACATCAACGTCCTGGCCGACACGATCCCCGCCCAGGTCCCCGCGTTCGCGGGCGTCATCGTCCTCTTCCTGCTGAGCGCCGTGCTCGTGCTGGTGCTGCCCCGGCGGGCGGCCCGCCCGCGCCGGGAGCCTGGTCCCTACCGGCAGCGGCTGGCCCTGAGCGCCGTCCTGCTCGCCGTGTCGGCGCCCGCCGCGGCGAGCCTCGCGACCCTCTCGCGCTGGTGGGTCTGGCCCGCCCCCGAGTTCGGCCTGGCCCTGTCGCTGACGGTCGCGGCGGTCGCCGTCGCGCTGACCGTGCGCGGCGTCTCGCGGCTGCTGCCCGCCGCTCCGTGGCGCAACGCCGTCGCGGCCGCGGGGGTCACCTGGCTGGTCTTCACGATCGACGGGGTCACCGGCTTCACGCTGCTGCAGGGTTCCCTGCTGGGCCCGTCGCTCGCCACCGCGGACAGGTTCTACGGGTTCTCGGGCGTGGCCTTCCTGATCTACGCCGTGGCCGGGCTGGTTCTCGCGGGCGGCCTGGCGGCCTATGCGGCGCGCCGCCGCACCGCGGCCACCGCCGACTCCCTGCTGGGCGACGGCGCCGTGGGCCGCGACACCCCCCGCCCCACCCGGCCGGTGTGGTCGGCCGCGGCGGTCGTGGCCGTCGTCGCGCTCGTGTCGGTGGGCGTGGACGCCGCGCCGTTCTTCGGGGACCGGCTGCGAGGGCTGACCCTGTTCGTCCCGTTCGCCCTGCTCGGGATGCTCGCGGTGCGCCCGGACCTGGTGACCCGGTTCCTCGGCGCCCGCGGCTGGTTGCCCTCCGGCCGGCGCACCGAGCCGGTGCGTCGCGTGCCGTCGGCCGTGCTGGGCCTGTCCGGCGCGCTGCTGCTCAGCCTGCTGTTCGCGGCGGCCGTGCTCCCCGTGCCCGGTGCCGAGGCCGCCGGCGAGGAGTCCGGCTCCCTCAGCAGCGGCGAACCGGTGGTGCCACCGGGCGGTGACGTCGTCGTGATCGGTACCCAGGGGCTGCGCTGGACGGACGTCAAGCCGTCCCTCGACACGGGCACAGCGCCCGCCCCCACCCTGTACGGCCTGCTCACCGACGGCGCGGACGCCGCGGGCCTCACCCTGCCCAACGGTCGCGCGGCCCGCTGCCCCGACAGCGGCTGGCTCAGCCTGTCCGCGGGTCGCCTCGCCGAGATCGCCGACGAGCGCGACGCCGACAACCACTGGATCTGCGACGAGATCACCGTGACCCCGGTGGACGACGCGGCCGACGGCAAGGACGCCGCGGTCGGGGACGGCGCGGAGGCCGCGGCGGACGGCGCCGCTGCCGCAGGAGGCGACCGGCCCGCCGTCGTCGACCAGTGGGAGCGCCTGACCGCCCTGCAGCGCGGCTCCGGGTACGCCGCACACCCCGGCACGTTCGGCGACGCGCTCTCCGGCCGGTGCACGACGGCGGTCGGGCCCGGCGCTGCGGTCGCGCTCGCCGACGGCGACGGCGGCGTGGGCCGCTACTACGACCTCGACTCGGCGCTGGCGTCCGGCTCCGGGGCCTGGGACTGCCCGGTCACGTTCGTGGACGCGGGATCCGCCCTGCTGGACACCGCCGAGCGCGCGGAGCTGGAGAAGCGGCCCGACGGCGCCGAGCAGGTCGCCGAGCTCCGCGCCGACCTGGTCGCCGCCGTCGATCTCGCGGTCTGGCGGGTGCTGGACGCCGCCCCCGCGGACGCGACGGTGCTCGTGATCGACGTCGCCACGACGCCGGAGCACGCGCTGGAGCTGGGCCCGGCGCTGGTACGCCCGTCCACGGACTACGAGGGGCTGCCGCGCTACCTGGCCAGTACCGCGACCCGCACGGAGGGCGTGGGGCGCCTCATGGACGTCCCGGCCGTGGTGCTCGACGCCGTCGGCGTGGACCTGCCCGCCGACATCGACCCGACGCCGCTGCTGCGCGCCGGCGAGCGCCCCGCCTCGGCGTGGCTCACCGCGGACGAGCTCGCCGACATGACGGCGCGCGACCACGTGCGCCGCGACGCGTACATCTGGCTCGTCGACGTGCCGTTCTGGCTGGGCCTCGCGCTGGCGGCGGCATGCTGGCTGGTGCCGCGCCGGGTAGCTGTCGTGCCGGGTGGTCTGCGGCGGGCGGCGGTGGTCGCCGCCACGGCGCTCACCGCGCTGCCCGCGGGCGGGTTCCTGGTCTCCCTCACCGGCTGGTGGCGGTTCGACCTGCCCGTGCTCGCGATCCTGGGGGCCACCCTGCTCGTGACGGCGGCCGTGACCGGGTTGAGCCTGCTCGCACCCAGAAGACCCCTGTGGGCCGCCCCGGCGGTGGTCGCGGGCATCACGTTCGTCGCGCTCACGCTGGACGCGCTGTTCGGCACGCCCCTGAACCGGGCGGCCCCGCTGGGGTCGGCGCCGACGTTCGGCGCGCGGTTCTACGGTTTCGGTAACCCGACGTTCTCGGTGTACGCCGTCGCGGCGATCGTGCTCGCGGCCGCCCTGGCGCAGCTGCTGGTCTCGCGCGGGAGGCGGGTGCTGGCCACGGTGGCGGTGGCCGTCGTGGGCGTGATCGCGATGGCGGTCGACGTCTGGCCCACGCTCGGTGCCGACCTGGGCGGAGGGCTGGTGCTGGTCCCGGCGTTCGTGGTGGTCGCCACCGCGGCGTCCGGGCTGCGGCTGACCCTCTGGCGGTTCACCTGGGTCGCGGCGGCGGGCGTCGGTGTGGTCGCGCTGGTGGGCGTGCTGGACTGGCTGCGCCCGCCCGACTCGCGCTCGCACCTCGGCCGGTTCGTGGGCCAGGTGGTCGACGGCGAGGCGGTCTCCACGCTGCTGCGCAAGGCGCTGTACGCGCTGAACTCGATCACGGGCGGCCCGGCGGTCTGGGCCACGGTGGCGGTCCTGGTGCTGGTGGGGCTGGCACTCTTCGGTCCGGAGGCGTGGCGCGCGCGCCTGACGCCGGCGTGGTTCACGCGGGCGGAACGCAGCTGGGAGTTCCTGCGGCCCGCCCTCGTGGCGATGTGGGTCATGGCTGTGCTGGGCTCGCTGGTCAACGACTTCGGCCTGCGGATCGCCATGATCGCGCTCATCCCGGCCGTGCCGCTGCTCACGATGGTCGCGCTGCGGACCACACCTGCGGGGCGGCGCCGATAGGCTCTGTCCGTGATCGATCTCCGACTTCTGCGCGACAACCCCGACGTCGTCCGCGCGAGCCAGGTGGCCCGCGGCGACGACCCCGACCTCGTCGACGTGGCGCTCGACGCCGACGCGCTCCGCCGCTCCTCCCTGGCGGAGTTCGAGAGCCTGCGCGCGGAGCAGAAGTCCCTGGGCAAGCAGGTGGCCCAGGCCCAGGGCGACGAGAAGCAGGCGCTGCTGGCCCGCACCAAGCAGCTCGCGCAGGACGTCAAGCGGCACCAGGCCACGGCCGGCGAGGCCGAGCAGGAGCTCGACCGCGTGCTGTACTCGATCGCCAACGTGATCGAGGGCGCGCCCGCCGGCGGCGAGGAGGACTACGTCGAGCTCAAGCAGGTGGGCACCCGGCGCGACTTCGCGGCCGAGGGCTTCGAGCCCAAGGACCACCTGGAGCTCGGCGAGGGCCTGCGCGCCATCGACACCAAGCGCGGCGCCAAGGTCTCGGGCGCGCGGTTCTACTTTCTGACCGGCATCGGTGCCCGCCTGGAGCTGGCGCTGCTCAACATGGCCATGGACCAGGCCGTGCAGCAGGGCTTCACGCCCATGATCACGCCGACCCTCGTCAAGCCCGAGACCATGCAGGGCACCGGCTTCCTGGGCGCCCACGCCGACGAGGTCTACCGGCTGGAGAAGGACGACCTGTACCTGGTCGGCACCTCCGAGGTGGCGCTCGCCGGCTACCACAGCGACGAGATCGTGGACCTGTCCGACGGGCCGCTGCGGTACGCGGGCTGGAGCGCCTGCTACCGCCGTGAGGCCGGCTCGGCGGGCCGCGACACGCGCGGGATCATCCGCGTGCACCAGTTCCACAAGGTCGAGATGTTCAGCTACTGCGCCCCTGAGGACGCGGCGGCCGAGCACCAGCGACTGCTGGGCTGGGAAGAGGCCATGATGGCCAAGGTCGAGCTGCCCTACCGCGTCATCGACACGGCGGCGGGCGACCTCGGCTCGTCGGCGGCCCGGAAGTTCGACTGCGAGGCGTGGCTCCCCACCCAGGACCGCTGGCTGGAGCTCACCTCGACGTCGAACTGCACCACCTTCCAGGCCCGCCGCCTGGGGGTCCGCGAGCGGACCGAGGACGGCTCGACCCGCAACGTCGCCACCCTGAACGGCACGCTCGGCACCACCCGCTGGATCGTCGCGATCCTGGAGAACCACCAGCAGGCCGACGGCTCGGTCCACGTCCCGGAGGGCCTGCGCCCGTACCTGGGCGGCCTGGAGGTCCTGGAGCCGGTGAAGTAGCCCGGCTCGGAACGGTGATCGGCAGGACGTCAGGTGGTCGGCAGCCCGAGCTGCCGATCACCTGACATTCCGCCGATCACGGTCCGCAGGTTCGCTGCTGTTCACCGGCCGGTGGGTAGGCTGCCAGCGTGCCTCCTGCCACCGAACGCAAGCTTGTCGCCCTCGACATCGACGGCACGCTCGTCACGTACGACGAGGTGCTGTCCGACGCCGCACGCGAGGCGGTGGCCGCGGTGCGGGCCGCCGGGCACCACGTGGTGCTCGCGTCCGGCCGGTCGCTCATCGCGATGACGCCGATCGCGGCCGAGCTCAAGATCGAGGACTCCTGGATCGTCGCGTCGAACGGGGCTGTCACGGCCCGCCTCGACGCGTCCGCCCCCATGGGCTACACCCTGGAGAAGGTCGAGACCTTCGACCCCGAGCCCGTGCTGCGCATGCTCCAGGTGGAGCTGCCGCACGCGCGCTACGCGGTGGAGGACGTCGGCGTGGGATTCCGGATGAACGAGCTCTTCCCGGAGGGCGAGCTCAACGGGGAGCACCGGGTGGTGGACTTCGAGGAGCTCTGGGCCGGCGACGTCACACGCGTCGTCGTCCGCAGCCCGGGGGAGACGAGCGCGGAGTTCCACGAGATCGCGGCGCGGCTCGGGTTCGACGACGTGACGTACGCCGTCGGCTGGTCCGCGTGGATGGACATCGCACCGCAGGGCGTGACGAAGGCGTCGGCTCTCGAGGCGGTGCGCAGGGAGCTCGGCGTGGCGGCCGAGAACACCGTCGCCGTGGGTGACGGCAGCAACGACATCGACATGCTGCGGTGGGCAGGATGGGGCGTGGCGATGGGGCACGCGACCGAACCGGTGCGGGCGGCTGCCGACGCCGTGACCGGCTCCATCGACGAGGACGGCGTGGTGGACGTGCTCCGCTCGCTGCTCTGAGTCGCGCGACACGGGGGGTGATCTGTGCGGGTGAAAGAGCTATCCGTGCAAAGGTATGGATCACCAGCCGAAAGCCTGTACATTTGGGCGCGATCCGTCGAAGGGTGACGGCGCTCACGGTGCCATGGGGGTACGTGATGATCCTGGACGACCAGTCGGTGTCCATGCGGGTGCGCAACGATGCGCCCCACCTGGTTGCCCTCGACATCGACGGGACCCTGTTGGTCACCGGGCAGCCGGTGCCCGGGCCGACGGTTCTGGCCGTACGCCTCGTGCGCGGCCGGAAGCATCACGTGGTCCTCGCGTCGGGACGGTCGTTGACGGGGATCCTGCCCGTGGCCAAGGAGCTCGGGATCACCGACGGCTGGGTGGTCGCCTCCAACGGCGCGGTGACGGCGCGGCTCTGCGCCACCTGCACCAACGGCTACCAGCTCGAGGACGTGCTGACGTTCGACGTCGGCCCCGTGGCCCGGATGGCGCTCAGCCGGTTCCCCGACGTGCAGATCGGCGTCGAGGAGATCGGCGTGGGCTACCGCGTGAACCGGCTGTTCGAGCCGCACGAGGTCAACGGCGCGCAGCGCGTGGTCGACGTCGACGAGCTGGGTGTCATGCCGGCGTCGCGCGCGATCCTGCGCGGCCCGAACGTGCTGGACCTGCTCGAACCGCTGCGCCGGCACGGTGTCACCGCCACCGAGGCCGGGCCGGACTGGATCGACGTGACCCCCAGGCACCTGAGCAAGGCGACGTCCCTGGAGAACATCCGCTCCCTGCTCGGCGTCCCGCGGCACAACACGCTGGCCGTCGGCGACGGCCTGAACGACATCGAGATGCTGAGCTGGGCCGCACGCGCCGTCGCGATGGGCCACGCCCCGGCGGCGGTGAAGGCGATCGCCAACGAGACCGTCGGCGACATCACGCAGCACGGCGTGATCCAGGCGCTCAAGACCCTGATCTGACCGCCGCCGAGACGGAACCAGGGCGAAGTCCTCTCGCTGCAGTCCTGCTTCGCCCTGGTCCTGTCTCGGCGGCGTCGGTCAGCGCGCCGTGAGGATCAGCGGCCCGTCCTCCGTGATCGCGATCGTGTGCTCCGAGTGGGCACCGCGCGAACCGTCCTCGGAACGCAGCGTCCAGCCGTCCGGGTCGGTGAAGATCTTGTCCGTGGTCTCCAGGAACCACGGTTCGACCGCGATGACGAGGCCCGGCTTGAGGGGGAACCCGCGCCCCGCGCGGCCGTTGTTCGGCACGTGCGGGTCACCGTGCATCGTGCGGCCCACGCCGTGCCCGCCGAAGTCGGTGTTGACCGAGTAGCCGGCCGCGTGCGCGACCTCCGCGATCGCCGCGGAGATGTCGCCGATCTTCCCGCCCGGCTGCGCGGCGGCGATGCCGGCTTCCAGCGCCACCTCGGTGGTGCGGATCAGCTTGGCGTCGCGGTCGGCGCGGGCCGGGTCCGGCGTGCCGACCACGATCGACAGGGCGGAGTCGGAGACCCAGCCGTTCACGGAGGCCGCGAAGTCGATCGACAGCAGGTCGCCGTCCTGCAGCGCGTAGTCGAACGGCAGGCCGTGCAGCACGGCGTCGTTCACGGACGTGCAGATGACCTTGCCGAACGGCATGGCCCCGAACGACGGGTGGTAGTCGATGTAGCACGACTCGGCGCCCTGGTCGCGGATCATCTTGTGCGCGATCTCGTCGAGCTCGAGGAGGTTGACCCCCACGCCCGCTGCTTCGCGGACGGCGAGCAGCACGTCGGCGACGAAGCGTCCCGCCGGGCGCATCTCCTCGATCTCGCGCGGCGTCCTCAGCTCGATCATGTCCGTCCTTCCGTAGGGGCACCAGTGATCTGGCGGCACAAGCCTACGTCCCGCCGCCGACACGCCGTCGTGCCTGCGCTGAGACGTTGCGTGCGCGCTACCCGGGGCTTCACCCGTCTTGGGCGGCGGGCGCGATTGCAACGATTTCGTAATGCAAGGTGATGCTGTATGGGCTTGCATCGGATCGGAAACCACGGTTGCGTTGAGGGCGGGCAACCCGGCAGTCTGCCGGTCCGTACCCGCAAGTCAGAGGGTTCTGAGCCCACGAAGCAGTGGAGGAGCACGAGATGACTATCCGGATGGCTTCCAAGCGCCGAGCGGTCGCCGTGGCGGCGACCGGCGCGAGCCTGGCCCTGGTCCTTGCGGCCTGTGCCGACACCAACGACGGCGGGGGCGAGGACGGCGGCGGCGAGGCCACCCAGGCCACGATCGACTGCGCCGCCTACGAGGAGTTCGGCGACCTCGAGGGCACCGAGGTCAACGTCTACACGACGATCGTGGAGCCCGAGGCAGAGACCCAGACGGCGTCGTACAAGCCGTTCGAGGACTGCACCGGCGTGACGATCAACTACGAGGGCTCTCGCGAGATGGAGGCCCAGCTGCCCGTGCGTGTCCAGGCCGGCAACCCGCCGGACATCGCGATCCTGCCGCAGCCCGGCCTGCTCCAGACCCTCGTCAACGACTACGACGCGGTCCTCCCGGCGCCGAAGCAGGTCGAGGCGAACGTCGACGAGGGCTGGTCGGCGGAGTGGAAGGAGTACGGCACCGTCGACGGCACGTTCTACGCCGCGCCGCTGGGCTCCAACGTCAAGTCGTACGTCTGGTACTCGCCGTCGATGTTCGCCGACGCCGGCTACGAGGTGCCGACCACCTGGGACGAGCTGATGGAGCTCACCGCCACCATCGCCGAGGGCAACGAGGGCGCCACCCGCCCCTGGTGCGCGGGCATCGAGTCCGGTGACGCCACCGGCTGGCCGGGCACCGACTGGATCGAGGACGTCGTGCTCCGCACCGCGGGCCCGGACGTCTACGACCAGTGGTACACCCACGAGATCCCGTTCAACGACCCGCAGATCGTCGACGCGTTCGACACGGCCGGCGAGATCCTCAAGAACCCGGACTACGTGAACGGCGGGCTCGGCGGCGTCGACTCGATCGCCACGGCGACCTGGACCGACGCGGGCTACCCGATCCTCGACGGCAACTGCTGGATGCACCGTGCCGCGAACTTCTACCAGACGCAGTGGCCCGAGGGCACCGAGGTCGGCCCGGACGGCGACGTCTACGCGTTCTACCTGCCGGCCCAGACGGCCGACGAGAAGCCGACGCTGGTCGCCGGTGAGTTCATCGGCGCGTTCACCGACCGTCCCGAGGTGCAGGCGTTCCAGACCTACCTCTCCAGCGCGGACTGGGCGAACGCCAAGGCTCTGGCCACCCCCGCCGGTGGCTGGGTGAGCGCCAACAAGGGTCTGGACCCGGACAACCTGGCCACGGACTTCGACCGGCTGTCCGCCGAGATCCTCGCCGACCCGGCCACGGTGGCCCGCTTCGACGCGTCGGACCTCATGCCGGCCGCCGTCGGCACCGACTCCTTCTGGAACGGCATGGTCGAGTGGTTCGCCAGCGACGAGAGCAGCCAGCAGGTGACCGACACCATCGAGGACTCCTGGCCCAAGAACTGACGCCCGGACCTCGACCATGACGCGCGGAGGCGTGGGACTTCGGGTCCCACGCCTCCGCCGTCCTAGGCTGAGGGCCGGACCAGTCAAGGACGACCGGACCAGGACAGCGACAGGAGATAGCCATGGACTGGCTGCTGCACGCCGGGGACGACCCCGCGCACAAGTTATTGCTGATGCTCATCGCGATCGTGCTGTTCGTCGTGCTGATGGGCATCATCCTCTTCGTGGTCGACCGACCACGGAACCCTTCTCGCTGGTTCGTCGGCTTCGGGTTCACGGGCGCGGCGCTGCTGTTGCTCCTGCTCGGCCTCGTGTACCCGGCGATCCGCACCATCATCAACTCGTTCATGAACCGCAACAGCACGGAGTTCGTGGGCCTGGACAACTACATCCAGACCTTCACCGAACAGCGGTTCCTCATCGTGCTCGGCAACACGGCGCTGTGGGTGCTCGTCGCACCGCTCGTGGCCACGTTCCTGGGCCTCGTGTACGCCTACCTGGTCGACAAGAGCCGGTTCGAGGCGGTCGCCAAGGGCCTGGTGTTCCTGCCGATGGCCATCTCCATGGTGGGCGCGTCGATCATCTGGAAGTTCGTCTACGAGTTCAAGCCCGCCGGCGTGAACCAGACGGGCCTGCTCAACCAGTTCATCGTCTGGCTCGGCGGCGAGCCGCAGCAGTTCCTGCTCAGCCGGCCGCTGAACACCTTCCTCATCATGGTGGTGTTCATCTGGATCCAGGCGGGCTTCGCGATGACGCTGCTCTCGGCGTCGATCAAGGCGATCCCTGACGACATCGTCGAGGCCGCACGGCTCGACGGCGTCTCCGGGTTCGGCATGTTCTGGCGCATCACGATCCCGAGCATCCGGCCGGCCCTCGTGGTGGTGCTCACCACCATCGCGATGACCACGCTCAAGACGTTCGACATCGTCAGAACCATGACCGCGGGCCAGTTCAACACCTCGATCGTGGCCCTGGAGTTCTACGACCAGCGGTTCCGGCAGAACGAGGCGGGCCTGAGCGCGGCGCTGGCCGTGCTGCTGTTCGTCATCGTGGTCCCGGTCATCATCTACAACGTGCGCCAGCAGCGCCTCTCGGAGGACGTCCGATGAGCACCGTCGAAGCAGCGACTCCTGCCCCCGAGGTGCCCCGCCGCACGTCGAGCCTCAACAACCGCGCCCGCAAGGCACGCAAGGCCCTGTCCAACCCGTGGGCGAGCACGCTCGCCGTCGTCATCGCCATCCTGTGGACGCTCCCGACGGTCGGTCTGCTCATCACGTCGTTCCGCCCGGAGCTGGACATCCGCCAGAGCGGCTGGTGGACCGTGTTCGGCTCCGCGTTCGCCGGCGAGGGCGTCTTCTCGCTGAAGAACTACGAGACCGCGCTGTTCGACGGGTCCACGAACCTGGCAGTGTTCTTCGTGAACTCGTTCGTGGTCACGCTGCCCGCGGTGTTCATCCCGATCACCCTCGCCCTGCTGGCCGCCTACGGGTTCGCCTGGGTCGACTTCAAGGGTGCGGACTTCCTGTTCATCGCGGTGTTCGCCCTGCAGATCGTCCCGATCCAGATCACGCTCGTGCCGCTGCTGTCGGCCTACGTGGACCTGGGCATCAACGGCTCGTTCTGGACCATCTGGCTGTCGCACTCGATCTTCGCGCTGCCACTGGCGATCTTCCTGCTGCACAACTTCATGAAGGAGATCCCCAGGTCCCTGATCGAGGCGGCGCGGATGGACGGTGCCGGCCACGTGCAGGTGTTCTTCCGGGTCGTGCTCCCGCTGCTCACCCCGGCGCTGGCGGCGTTCGCCATCTTCCAGTTCCTGTGGGTGTGGAACGACCTGCTGGTCGCCCTGGTCATGGGTGACCTGAAGACGTTCCCGCTCACGGTCCGGGTGGCAGAGCTCGCGGGTTCGCGCGGTGGGGACTGGCATGTGCTGTCGGCCGGTGCGTTCATCTCGATGGTCGTACCGCTGATCGTGTTCCTGTCCCTGCAGCGCTACTTCGTGCGCGGCCTGCTGGCGGGTTCCGTCAAGGGCTGACGCTGCCGCAGTCCCCTTCGAGGCCCGGGTTTCTCCTCTTTGACGTCGCTCAAAGAGGAGAAACCCGGGCCTCGTCCGTCATGCCGGCGCGGCCTCGCGGGCCAGCAGGCTCTCCTTGACCGGCAGCCCGTAGCGGAAGCCGCCCAGAGTGCCGTCGGTGCGCAGGATGCGGTGGCACGGCACGAACAGCGCGGCCGCGTTCATGGCGCACGCCCCGGCCGCGGCGCGTACGGCCGCCGGCCGCCCGGTCCGTACCGCGTACTCGCTGTACGTCAGGCGCTCGCCGGGCTTGACCTCCCGCAGCACGTCCCAGGCGTGCGTCCGGTACGGGCCGCTCGCCTGCAGCACGGGGACGCGGCCGGGCGCCCCGTGGTCGCCGTCGTAGTAGGCGCGGACGGCGTCCGCCGCCTCGGCGAGCAGGCCCGCCGGGGCGCCGGCGTCGGCCTGGTCCGCGCCGGACGGGCGCAGGCTCGGGTGGACGAGCGCCAGGAGCGAGCCGACGTCGTCGGTCCAGCCCGCGGCGAGCACCTGCTCCGTGGCCGGAGCGCCGCCGTCGACGGCAGGGACGGCCGCGACGACGACGCTGAAGGGCCCGTCGGGGGTGGTGAGGGTCGTGGTGTGCATGTTCTTCCTTCCAGGGGTCGAGTTGTCGGACGCACAGGTCACCCGGGTGACCGGTAGGTCTGACGGGTCAGGCGGAGCGCCACAGGTGCATCGCGGCGTAGGAGCGCCAGGGCGCCCAGACCGCGCCGCGCAGGGCGAGCTCCTTGAACTGATGGGGGCGGGAGGTCTCCGCGGAGACCAGCCCGAGGTTGCGGGCGCCGGACAGCAGGGCGACGTCGCCGTCCATCAGGACGTCGGGGTCGCCGAGCACGCGCAGCGCCACGTATCCAGCGGTCCAGGGGCCGATCCCGGGCCGGGCCACGAGGCGACGCCGCAGGTCGTCGGGGTCGTCGCCGACGCTCAGCGTGAGGCTGCCGTCCGCGAGGTCCCGGGCCGCGCCGAGCACGGTCGCCAGGGTCCGGGCGGGCAGGCGGAGATAGGCCGAGCCGTCCTCGGTGCCCGGCCCGCCGCCGGGGCCCCGCCCAGGGGGACCGGCGATCTGCCTCGGGGTGGGGAACAGCCTGGTCAGGCCCTCGAACGCCGAGGCGTACGGGGTGCCTACGCCGTGCGCGAGCCGCGTCAGGTGCGTCCGCGCGGCGGCGACGCTGATCTGCTGCCCCACGATCGCGCGGACCAGCAGCTCGGCCGGGTCCAGCGTGCCGGGGACCCGGATTCCCGGGACCGCCGCGACGGACGGCGCGAGCACCGGGTCGGCCGCGAGCGATGAGTCGACGGCGACCGGGTCCGCGTCGAGGTCCAGCAACCGCCGCACCCGCGCGACGGCGACGGGCGCGTCCGCGAGGTCGGCGAGCTCCAGGTCCAGGTCGACGCGACCGCTGCCGGGCCGGGGCACGCGCACCTCGAACGCGCCGGGGCCGTGCGGCAGGACGACGGTCCGGGCGTACCGGAGCACGGGTGCGGCGGTACGTGCCTGGCCCGCCGGGGCGGGCGTGCCAGGGGCGCCCAGGTCCGCGGACTCCACGCCCTCGATCGCGCGCACGGCCAGGAACTCCAGCACGCCGCGCGCGTCGAACGGCTCGCGGACGGGCAGCGTGAGCGAGATCCGTACGGGCTCGCCGGCCGCCATCGCGACTTCGGTCGGATGACCTGAGCTCGGTCCGTCAACCGACCGGGCTCGCGACGTCGGACCGATCTCACGGGCGGCGTGCGAGCCGGCGGCGTGCGAGCCGGAGGCGCGTGCGCCGGCTGGGCCCGATCCCACCGGGCGCCGGGCCCGGGCCCGGAGCTCGGACGGCGTCGCGCCGAACACCTCGGCCACGGTGTCGTTGAACTGGCGGATCGAGCCGAACCCGGCCGCGAAGGCGACGTCGGCCAGGCGGAGCGAGGTGCCGACCAGGAGGGTGCGCGCGGTCTGCGCGCGCTGGGCGCGGGCGAGAGCCAGCGGCCCCGCGCCCAGCTCCCCGACCAGCAGCCGGTGCAGCTGCCGCTCGGAATACCCCAGGCGCTGTGCCAGGCCGGAGACGCCCTCGCGGTCCACCACGCCGTCGGCCACCAGCCGCATCGCGCGGCCGGTGAGGTCGCGGCGCAGGTCCCAGGCCGGCGTGCCCGGCGCGGCCTCGGGCAGGCACCGCTTGCACGCGCGGAACCCGGCCTCGTGCGCGGCGGCGGAAGTCAGGTAGAACCTGACGTTCTCGGCCTTCGGCGTGCGGGCCGGGCACGACGGCCGGCAGTAGATACCGGTGGTGCGGACCGCGGTGTAGAACTGCCCGTCGAAGCGGGAGTCGCGCGCGGCGATGGCGCGGTAGCGCTCGGTGAACGCGGGATCGCGGAGCTCGACGTCGGTCATGCCCACCATCCTGCGCCCCGTGCGGACGCGGCGGCTAGCGGGATTCGGACACGGCAGTGCGGCCCGCCAGCCGCGCCTCGAGCCCTTCGCGGACGCCGGGCCACTCGTCGGACAGGATCGAGAAGTACAGGGTGTCGCCCTCGGAACCGTCCGGGGCGATCCGGTGCGCCCGCAGCCGGCCCTCCTCCTGCGCGCCGAGCTTGAGGATCGCCGCGCGGGACCGCGTGTTCCGCGCGTCGCAGCGCAGCGCGACCCGGCGCAGCTCCAGCACCTCGAAGGCGTGCCGCAGCAGCATCAGCTTGCATGCCGGGTTGGTCGCGCCGGCCCACCAGTCGCGGCCGTAGAACGTGGACCCGATCTCGACCCGCCGCTGCCGGGCGCTGAGCTCGTAGAACCGGGTCGAGCCGCGCACCTCGCCGTCGGGTCCGAGCACCGCGAACGCCAGGTGGTCCGGGGCCGCGAGGGCGGCGTCCACGTACGCCTCCATGGCGGGGACGGTGTCGGGGAGCGCGGTGGTCATGCCGGCCCAGAGCCGGACGTCGACGAGCCCGGCCAGGGCCGGCGCGTGCCTGTGCGCCAGCGGTTCGAGGCGGACGTCGTGGGCGGCGAGGTGGAGATCGTGCTGCATGGCGTCATCCCACCACGACCGCGACGCGCCGGGCCGCCTTGTCCGCGTCCCGGGCCGCCGCGTGCGGAACCGGTCAGCGCAGGTCCCGCAGGTACGCCGCCGCGCCCCCGTAGCCCTCGGTCCGCCGCTCGTCCAGGGTGGCGATGATGAGCAGCACCCCGCCCGCCGCCGCGAGCGTGAGCATCCACGGCACCGCGGAGATCTCGGTGCCGAGCTGGCTGACGAACACGATCAGCACCTCGATCGGGAGCACCCAGACCCCGAGCAGGAACGGCGCCGCGAGCCCGCGCCGGGACCCCACCAGCACCCCGGTCAGCGCCACGGCGACGACGAGCACCGCGCGCCAGGTCTGGGGGTCGGTGAACGTCGCGAGCACCGAGGGCCCGAGCAGCGCCAGGATCCCCGGCCCCAGCAGGGCCCACGAGCCGGTCCAGCCCACCGGCCAGCCGACCAGGGTGCGCTCCGGGACCGGGGCGGAGCCGGGCCCGCTCACCCTGGTCCGGGCCTCCCACTCGCCGAGCGCGAAGCAGCCGGCCACGACGAGCCCCACCCCCAGCGGCACGGAGAACACCTCGACCCGCAGCTCGCGCGGGACCCAGGCCGCGATCCCCACGGCCAGGGCGGCCATCCAGACGGCCCAGGACGGCACGCCCGTGGTGTGCCCGCGCAGCAGCCGCCGCGCGACCACCACCAGGAGCACGAGCAGCGCGACCTCCAGTACCCACAGCGCAGCGATGGCACCCCAGTGCGGTTCCGTGTTCGCGACGGCCCCCACGGTCAGGAACACCAGCGCCGGGACCCGGCCCGCGGCGTCGAGTACCCGTAGCAGCCGGGCCGACGAGGCGCCCCGCCGCACGCCGTTCACCGCCACCAGCGCCAGCGCACCCGCGACGACGGCCCAGCCCAGGCCGGCCGCGAACCGGAGCCCGGGCTCGCCGTCCGGCGCCGCCGCCACCTGCAGCGACTCCACGGTCAGGCCCACGCCCACCAGCAGCACGGCCCCCGCCAGCAAGGCGCGTGCCCTGACGGACCACCCGGCGGACACGAGTGGCCACCTGCGCAGCGCGACGATCGCGATCGTCAGGACCACGCCGGTGACGAGCAGGATCCAGGCGCGCGGGTCGCCCGGGCGTGTGCCGAGGGCCAGCGTCAGGTCGCTCGGCACCAGTGCGAGCACCAGGCCCGCGGCCACGAGCCGCCAGCCGTGGCTCCCGCCACGCCGGGCCAGCAAGGCGCCCACGAGCACCGCCGCCACGGCCGGCGGCAGCGTGTAGGCCTCGACGAACCGGACGCCGCCGTCGGCCAGCGCGGTCCAGACCGCCGCGGTGGCGAGCGCTCCGGCGAGCCACCAGACGCGGGTGCGGTCGGGCTCGCGCGCCACCACCCCGGCGCCGACGGCGAGGAGCAGCAGCACGGCCACGGCGATGTCGGGCCCGGCCGAGGGGCGGCCGTACGCCAGGCCGATGGTGATCGCGCCGGTCACCAGCACGCTCGTCTCCAGCGTGGCGCGCACCAGCGCGCCCACCATGCTGCCGTCGGTCACGCGCGCGGAGAGGAAGGCCGCCACCCGCGGCGCCCCGCCCGCGACGACGGCGGCCACCGCCGCGATCACCGGCAGCAGCACGGGCGAACCGCTGCCGGGGAGCAGCACGGCGCCCGCGCTCACGACGGCCACCGAGACGGTCGGCAGCACCAGGCCCGCCGCGATCACCCGCACGGCAGGTGCGAGGCCCGTCCGACGGGTGAGGAGCAGCACCAGCTCCAGGACGAGCATCGCCGTGGCCGCCCCCGCGGACCACCAGGTGCGGTCGAGCACCACGGTGTAGACCCCGAGCGCGAACGGCACGGCGGTCACGCCGAGCACGGCGAACCACTCGCCGCGGGTGACGCGCGTGCCGACGGTCACGGCGACCGCCGCCATCGACGCCGCGGCCGACACCGTGCACACCGCCGCTACCCAGCCGAATCCGAGCCACCCCAGCCAGACCCCGCCCACGACCAGCGCGTACGCGTACGCGCCGCCCACGAGGGCGGGGTGGACGGCGCGCGGCAGCGCCGCGCGCGCGGCCAGCACCAGCGGCACGGCGACGACTGTCGCCACCAGCACCGAGGGCCGGCTCTGCCAGGAGCCGACCGCCAGCAGGCCGAGGGCCACGCAGGCCCCGGTCAGCGCGGCGGGTCGCCAGGACGCGCCCTCCGCCGGGCTCATCGGCGACCCGCCGAACCGGGTGGTGAACCCCGCGGCCCGGCGCAGGCCGTCCAGCGCGGCCCGCACGCCGGTGACGGCGCCGCGCAGCGGGCGCCAGGACCGGTCCGGGTCGGCGGTCGCGGCGAGCAGCACCGCGGCGAGCAGGGCCAGCAGCGTGAGGGAGGCAGCGGCGGTCAGCCGGGTGTGCAGCGCGGCGACGACGGCCAGGCCGACCGTCACCCAGGAGGCCAGGCCCCTGGCGTTGCGGACGAGCGGCGCGGGGACGGCCGTCGCCGGCCCTGCCGCGATCCCCAGCCGGGCGGCAGCCAGCACGAGCAGTGCCAGGACGACCACGCCGAGCGTGGCGGCCGCCCGGGCGTCCAGCGACAGGTACGGGCCACCCAGCGGGCCGTCGTCCAGCACCACCGCCGGGGCCGCACCGAGCGGCCCGACCAGGACCTCCGGCACGCGCTGCGCGGCCGACCACATCGCCGGGACGGTCGCGACCACGGCGACGAGCCAGGCCGCGAGCAGCAGGTCGGCGCGGGTGCGGGCCGCGGGCACGAGCAGGCGGGCCCGCGCCGCGACCAGGACGGTCAGCACCACGGCGAGCACGGCCCAGGCCACGCCTGCCGCAGCCGGCAGCACCCAGACGAGCTCGGCCCCCTCCCAGGCCCCGAGGCACATGGCCGCGACCGCGCCGAGACCTCCCGCGACGAAGGTCCACCACCGGCGGTGCGTGCCGCGCCGCAGCACGGCGGCGACCACGGCGGTGACGGCCAGCACGGCGGCCTTCTCGGCGTCGCCCGGAACGCCGGCGAGGAACCGCGCCGGCGGCACCAGGAATGTCGCGCCGACCGCCAGCAGCGCCCCGAGCACCTGGACCGCCTCGAGCAGCCCGAGCTCGACCCGTAGCGTGGAGCCGACGCGCGGTCCCGTGACCCGCGCGACGACCGGGCCGGCCAGCGTGGCCAGGGCGACGAGCAGGGCGCCCGCGGCGACGGCCCACGGCAGTTCGACGGTGTCGTCCGCCAGGGCGAGCGCGGCCGGGAAGGCCGCGAACGGCGCCGTGAGCAGGCCCGTCGTGACCCAGGGCCGTACCCGCAACGCGTGCCCGGCGGCGACCGCGCCGACCGAGACGGCCGCCCACCAGAGGGCGAAGGGCAGCGGGGCGAGGTCGGGCAGGGCGAAGATCGCGACGAGCGCCCCGGGCACGGCCACGGCGCGGACCACGCCCAGCACCCGCGACTCCCACCGTGGCACGACGCCGAGGCGCTCGCCGACCCGGCGCAGCGCACCGATCGCGCCGTGCGCCACGAGCGCCGTCGCGACCAGGGCGAGGATCCAGACCCAGGCGAGCAGGCCGACGTCGGACAGGCCCGTGGCGAGCAGCACCGGGGCCAGCGGCGCGGAGAGGGCTCCGGCGGCGACCCACGAGCGCACTCGCAGGCGGCCGCCGAGCACCACGAGCGCCGGGGCGAGCAGCGCGAGCAAGGCAGCCCGGGCGAGGAACGGCTCGACGCCGCCGAGCAGGCCCGCCTCCAGGCCGAGCTCCGCGCAGACCCAGCCCAGCGCGACGGCGAGGGTGCCGACGGCCTCGGCGGACGACCGCAGGCCGGCCCGGCGCATCAGCGCCGCAGCCACCACGGAGGCGACCGTGACCAGCAGCGTCGCGACGGTGCGGAGCACGAGCTGGTCGGCGAGCGTGAAGAAGACGAAGACCACGGCGGACACCGCGAGCAGCGCGGCGCCCACGCCGGCGAGGATCGGCTGGAGGGCCACGGTGCTGGGCGGGGTCGCCGGTCGCGCGGGCTCGACCGGGCGTGCGGAGCCGTCCGCGCTCCCCGCGCTCACCACCGTTCCGCCCCACGCACCGCCTGGCACCGCATCGCCCGGCGCCAGGCCGGTCTCGGGCGCCTTCGCCGTCCCGCGGGGTGTGCGCCGAACCGGGGGAGCTTCGCCGCTCCATGCGACCACGCGCTCCGGTGCTGCACTTCGCCCGGCCGCCCGCTGCTGCCCCGCCTTGGCGCCGGCGGTTCCTGCCGCTCGGCCCGCGGCCTCCGCCTTGCGCGCGTACGCGGCCGCCGCGGGCTGCTCGGCGCGCATCTGGTCGAGGATCCGCTGCCGCTCCCGGATGGCCCGTTCGACGGCGAGCGAGGCCTCGTG
This sequence comes from Promicromonospora kroppenstedtii, assembly GCF_044389675.1. NCBI lineage: Bacteria > Bacillati > Actinomycetota > Actinomycetes > Micrococcales > Promicromonosporaceae > Promicromonospora > Promicromonospora kroppenstedtii. The sequence goes on from NZ_JBIRYI010000019.1 coordinate 66,231, forward strand.
GACGTCGATCCCGCGCCGGCCGCCGAGGTCGAGCGCGCAGGTGCCGCAGACCGCGCCGCGCAGGGGCGCTCCGCACGCGGGGCAGGACACGGTATCGGGCAGACGCCGCAGCGCGTGACTCACCCACGTCTCTTCCATGGGCGGAAGCCTGGCGGAGCCGGACGTCACCGGGGTAGCCCGGCACGCAAGGAATCGGTCACAGTTTCATGCCGAATGTGTGCTTCGCCCGTCAACCCGGCGGCGTCAGACGTGCGCGTCCAGCCAGTCCAGCACCGTGCTCAGGTACTTCTCGCGGGCCGGCTTCGGGGACAGCGCCAGGTCGTGGGCCCCGCCCTCGATGACGGCGATCTCCACGGTCTGCCCCAGCCCCGGCGCGCGGGCGTGCATGTGCGCGACGTCGAGCACCACGTCGGTGCCGAGCTGTTCGGCGATCTCCCCGGCGTCGGACCCGGTGCGGCCGCTGGTGCACACGAGCACCGGGCACCGCACGTCCAGGCCGCGCCCGACCGCGCGGTGCCCTCGCCGGATCGCGGCCAGCCAGCCGGCGCGGACCGGGAACCCCGCGTACGGCTTCCATCGCAGGTCGTAGTCCCACTCGCCGCCGGAGCTCGTGTGCAGGGCCCGGCCGTAGCCCTCGCCGAGCCGGGACACGATCAGCCGGGGCGAGACCCGTCCGAGCACGTAGACGGCCTGGGTGACCAGGGTCCGGTCGGACCAGCTCCCCTTGAGGTCGAACCAGGGGCTGTTCAGCACGAGGGCCGTCACCCGGTCAGGGCGCGCGTTCGCGTACATCGAGGTGATGAGCCCGCCCGTCGAGTGGCCCAGGAGCGCCAGCCCGGAGTGGCCGTCCGCGGCGATCACGTCGGCGGCCGCGTCGAGGTCCTGTGCGTAGAGCTCCAGGCGGTTGATCATGTTGGCGTCCCGGCCCGCCGCCGTCCACGCGTCCATGGACCGTCCGTGACCGCGCAGGTCGACGGCGTAGAAGGGGTAGCCCCGCGCCGCGACCGCCTCGGCGAGGTGCCGCTGGAAGAAGTAGTCGGTGAACCCGTGGACGTAGAGCACCGGCGTGCGCCCGGTCACCGGCCCGTCCTCGGGCGTGTAGCGGATCAGGGTGGCCTCGGCGCCGCCCGGGAGCCGGAGCGTGCGGGCCTCGAAGCCCGCACCCAGCACGTCCTCGGTCCAGTCGTTCACCCGGCCAGTGTGCCCGACAGGCGCGGCGTGCGGCCAGACGACCGGCGCTCCTGGCGCAGCGCGGGCAGGAAGCACAGCGCGCCCAGGGTGCTGAACACCCCGCCGATGACCATGGCGGCCGGGATCGAGAGCAGCCCCGCCGCCCAGCCGAGCGCCGGGGCGCCCAGGGAATAGGCCGCGAACCCGACCATGGACGCCATCGACAGCACCGTGGTCCGGTTCCGGGACTCGGCCTCGCGGTGCAGCAGAGCCTGGTAGGCGGGCCCGCACGCGCCGTGCAGCCCGTAGGTGACCAGGTAGGCGGCGATCAGGCCGACCGGGCCGAGCGCGAGCCCCATCCACACGGCTCCGAGCCCGTTGAGCACGCGCGCCAGGATCGCCGTCCGGGCCACGCCCAGGCGCGGCGTGAGGAGACCCGTCAGCGCCGCCCCGCCCGCGAACACGGCCCATCCGGCGGCCGCGACCGGCCCGGAGACCGCGGCCGCGGCCTCGGTCCCGCCCAGGAGCTCGGCCAGCCGGATCGGCTGGAACGTCTCGAAGATCACCATCCCCACGCTCCAGAACACCTCGACCAGGAGCAGCCAGCGCAGCACCCGGTTGTCCCGCGCCAGCCGTAGGCCGTCGCGGATCACCCCGGGCGCCTGGCGTGCGGAGTCGAGCACGCGTGCGGCCACGCCACCGCTACGCCGCTTGCCCGGCGACGGCGACGGCGCCGGCGTCAGGGCCGGTGCCGCCCCGGGCCCGGCCGCCCCGGCGTCGGCCGCGGCGTCGGTGACGCGGGCCGCGTCGTCCGCCCCGGACGGCGCGCCGCGCGGTGTCTCCCGGACCAGGGCGATCACGGCGACCAGATGCACGATCGAGAGCGCGGCGTAGACCGCGTAGGGCAGCACGAGCGAGGACCAGGCCTCCAGGGGGTGCCACCAGACGAGGCCGCCCGAGACCAGGGCGCCCGCGGCGATGGCCACCCCCAGCACGGTGCCCTGCGCGGCGAGCGGGCGGTCGACGTCGGCCCCCGGCTCGGTGGCGTGCACCGTGTCGACGAACCAGGACTCCAGCGGCCCGGAGTCGAGCGCCCGGAAGACGCCGGTGACCGCGGCGGCCAGGGCGAAGGCCCAGAACGTCTGCGCGGAGAGGAACAGCGCGGCCGCCGCCACCTGCAGCACGGCGGCCGCCACCAGCATCGGGCGGCGCCCGAGGGAGTCGGCGAGGCCCGCGGTCGGCAGCTCGAGCGCGAACACGACGAACCCGGTCAGCGACAGCGCGGTCAGCGCCTGCGGCACCGACAGGCCGCGCTCGATCGGCAGCAGTGTGGTGACCGTGACGACCAGCCCGACGGGGAACCAGCGGGTCAGGGTCAGCAGCAGGAAGACCTGCCGGGCGCGGCGCGGGGTCAGGGGGGTCATGACCGGTCCTCCCGGGTCGTGCCGCCGGTCGAGTCGTCCGCGGTGTCGTCGACGGTCCGGTCGGCGCCCGCCTGTCCGGGCACGTCGTCCGCCTCCAGCGGGTACATCGCGTGCCAGAACGTCATACGGCGCGCACCCGGGCCGGGCGCCGCGTCGTGGTAGCGCGCGAAGAGCTCGTCCAGCTCGGCGCGCAGCGCTCGGAGCTGTTCGGGGTTCACGGTCACCCAGGTGTCGCCCATGCCGGTCGCGTCCTGCCACTCGTCCGGCCACGACTCGGCGACGTCGAGCCAGTGCCCGAACTCGGTGCTGAACAGGCGCAGGTAGTCCCGCTCCAGCCAGCCGAGCGCGGTGGCGGCGTCCTCGTCGTGCGCCAGCTCCGTCCGCTCCCAGCTGTGGGAGCTCGTGGCCGCGCGCCAGAGGCGCTGCTTGCCGGCGCCGTCGCCCGTGTCCGTGACCAGGCCGACGGACTCCAGCTTGCGCAGGTGGTAGCTCGTGGCGCCGGTGTTGGTGCCCAGGGCGTTCGCGAGCGTGGTGGCGGTCGCGGGGCCGCCGCGCCGCAGGGCGCCGAGCAGGCGCGAGCGCAGCGGGTGGGCGAGCACCTTGACGGCCTCGGGGGTGAGGCGGAAGTCGTCCGGGGAAGCGGTCATACGTGCACAGTACGCGTGCACAATCTCTGTGCACAAGAGTCGTGCAGAAAAATTGTGCACGGAGATGACGAGTCGACCCCGCGGTCGGCCCGCGGTGCGTCAGGTCAGCATGACGACGGCGGTCACCACGCCCGCGACCACCACCAGCACCCGGAACACGCTCGGCGGCATCCTGCGCCCGATGCGCGCGCCCACGTACCCGCCCACCACGGAGCCGGCGGCCAGCAGCCCGATCGCCAGCCAGTCCAGGTCGGCCACGACCACGAAGATGACGGTCGCGACCAGGTTCGCCGCGAGCAGCGCCACCGTCCGCAGGGCGTTGATGTTCCGCACCGCGAGGTCGGTCCCGAGGCCCAGCACGGCGGCCATCATGACGCCGGCGCCGGCCCCGAAGTATCCGCCGTACACGCCGGTGAGCACCGAGAAGACGACCGTGGCCGGCGACATCCCGTGCCGCAGCCGGGTCGGTTCGTCGCGGGTGCGCCGCAGCCACCGGCTGATCCAGGGCTGCACGCCCACCAGCAGGCAGGAGGTCAGGATCAGCCAGGGCACGATCGCCTCGAACACCCCCGGCGGCAGCGCGAGCAGCAGCACCGCCCCGGCCACGGACCCGACGGCGCAGGTCACGAGCACGATCACGGCGACACGCGGGTGCTCGCGCAGCTCCTGCCGGTAGCCGAACGACCCGCTCAGCCCGGCGGGCACCAGGCCCACGGTGTTCGACGCGTTCGCGACCACGGGCGGCAGGCCCACGGCCAGCAGCACCGGGAAGCTCAGCAGCGACGCGACGCCGACCGTCGTCGACAGCACGCCCGCGCCGAACCCTGCGCCGAGGACCGCGAGGTGCTCCCAGCCGGTCATCGCTCGTCCCCCCGCAGCAGGGCGACGTCGCTGACCATCTCGACGTGCGCGTGCATGGCGGCGGCGGCGGCCTCCGGGTCCCGGGCGCGGATGGCGTCCGCGATGGCGCGGTGCCCGGTCAGGGAGTTGCGCGGCCGGCCCGGCTGCGAGAGCGACTCGATGCGGCTCTCGCGGATCAGGCTGGCGATCTCGCGCATCGTCTGGGCCAGCAGGTCGGAGTGTGCCGCGGCGGTCACGGCGGCGTGGAACTGCTCGTCGGCGTCCACCCCGCGGTCACCGTGCTCGATCGACGCCGCCATGGCGTCCAGGGACGCGTCGATCGCGGCGAGGTCGTCGTCGGTGCGGCGCTGCGCGGCCAGGGCCGCGATCTTGGTCTCGAGCGCATCGCGGATGTCGATGATCTCGGGCATCCGGTCGGCGTGCGCGCGGATCGCCTCGACGATGCGGCTCTCGCTGTGCTTGCCGGTGAGCACGGTGCCGTCGCCGTGCCGCACCACCACGACACCCACCACCTCGAGCGCCACGAGGGCCTGGCTGAGGGTCGCTCGGCTGACGCCGAGCCGGGCGGCGAGCTCACGCTCCGGCGGCAGGCGGTCGCCGGCCTTCAGGCCGTTCTGCCTGATCCACGTGGTGATCTGTTCCGCGACCTGCTCGTAGAGGCGGGTGCGGGCCAGCGGGGCCGGCAGTTCGGCGGAAGCCTTCGGGGTCACTGTCCGAGAGTACTTGACAGAAACCGGACTGGACTATTGGCTAGGCCACTGATCCATCGTGCCTCGTCGGTCAACGGTGACCGCCACGATGAAGACAGAGGAGTTCTCATGGGTCCTGAGTGGATCGCGATCATCGCGCTCGTCGCGTTGTTCGTCGCCGGGACAGTCCTGCCGATCAACATGGGCGCGCTCGCCTATGTCGCGGCGTGGTTTGTCGGCGTCTTCGCCTTGAACATGGACGACAAAGAGGTTCTCGGCGGCATCAGCGCCGACCTCGTGCTCACCCTGATCGGCGTCACGTACCTGTTCTCCATAGCCAAGAACAACGGCACCGTCGACCTCATCGTCAGTCAGGCGATCAAGGCCGTCGGCGGCCGGGTGGCCCTGATCCCCTGGGTCATGTTCGCCGTCACGGCGGTGCTGACCGCCATCGGCGCGGCCAGCCCGGCCGCCTGCGCGATCATCGGCCCCGTCGCCCTCGGCTTCGCCCGCCGGTACAAGATCAACCCGCTCATGATGGGCATGTTCGTGGTGCACGGCGCCCAGGGCGGCGGGTTCTCCCCGATCAGCATCTACGGCACCATCACCAACTCCGTGATGGCGGACGTCGGCTACGAGGGCACCGAGATGGCGGTCTTCGTCTCCTCGCTCGTGATCAACACCGTGATGGCGGTCATCCTGTTCCTCGCGCTCGGCGGACGTCAGCTCATGAGCGAGCGGGTCGACCCGGCGGACGCCTCCGGACACCTCGTCGAGGACCTGCACACGGGCGGCCGGTCCGTCGTCGCCAGCGGTCAGGGCGCGTCCGTCCCGACGATCACGCGCGGCCTCGGCGTGCGCCGCGACCACGTCCTGACCCTCACCGCGTTCGCCGCGGTCGCCGTGACGGCGCTCGCGTTCGACATGAACATCGGCTTCGTGTCGATCACCGCCGCCGTCGCACTGGCCATGCTCTCCCCGAAGCAGCACAAGGACGCGGTCAAGCAGATCGCGTGGCCCACCGTCCTGCTCGTGGCGGGCGTGAGCACCTACGCGACGGTCTTCACCGAGGCCGGCGCCCCCGAGTACATCGGCCTCTGGGCGGCGGGACTCGGCATCGCCGCCGTCGGCGCCCTCGTCCTGTGCTACGTCGGCGGGGTCGTCTCCGCGTTCGCCTCGTCGACGGCGCTGCTGCCCGTGATCATCCCGATCGCCGTGCCGCTCATCGCCACCGGCGGCGTCAGCGCGTGGTCGATGGCGGCCGCCCTCGCCGTCTCCTCGACCATCGTCGACGTGAGCCCCTTCTCCACGAACGGAGCCCTGATGCTCGCCAACCGCCCCGACACGATCTCGGAGCAGACCTACTACAAGCAGATCCTCGGCTACGCGGGGATCGTCACTCTCGTGGGACCGCTGCTCGTGTGGGCCGTCCTCGTCCTGCCGGGCTGGTGAGCACCATGGCCGGACCCCTGGACGACGTCGTCGTCGTCGACCTCTCCCGGGCGCTGGCCGGGCCGCACGCCACCATGATGCTGGGCGACCTGGGCGCGCGCGTCGTCAAGGTGGAGGTGCCCGAGCGGGGCGACGACACACGTGGCTGGGGCCCGCCGTTCGTCGGGCAGGAGGGTGCGCGCGAGTCCACGTACTTCCTGTCCGCGAATCGCAACAAGGAGTCGATCGCGCTCGACCTCAAGGCCGACGCCGACAGGGCGACGCTCCTCGAGCTCGTCGACCGGGCCGACGTGCTCGTGGAGAACTTCCGCCCCGGGGTGCTGGACCGCCTCGGCCTGGGTGTCGACTCCCTGCTGGAGCGCAACCCGCGCCTCGTCGTGCTCTCCATCACCGGGTTCGGGCACGACGGGCCGGAGGGCGGCCGCGCCGGGTACGACCAGATCGCCCAGGGCGAGGCCGGCCTCATGTCCCTGACGGGCTCCGACCCGGACGACCCGCAGCGCGTGGGCGTGCCGATCGGCGACCTGCTGGCCGGGATCTACGGCGCGTACGGCGTGCTCGCGGCGCTGCACGAGCGGCACCGCACCGGCATCGGGCAGGTCGTGCGGACCTCGCTGCTGGCGGCCGTCACCGGGGTGCACGCCTTCCAGGGCACCCGGTGGACGGTCGCCGGGGAGGTGGGGCGGGCGCAGGGCAACCACCACCCTTCCATCGCGCCGTACGGTCTGTTCCGCTGCCGTGACGGCGCCGTCCAGATAGCCGTCGGGTCCGAGGCGCTGTGGCAGAGGTTCTGCCTCGCGTTCGGCCTCGACCCCGACGCGGAGGGCCTGCGGAGCAACCCCGAGCGGGTGGCCCGCCGCGACCAGGTGATCAAGGCGGTCGAGGGCGTCTTCGACGCCTACGACGCCGACGACCTGCTCGCGCGGCTCGCCGACGCCGGGATCCCGGCGGGCCGGGTGCGTACGCTCGACGAGGTGTACGCATGGGAGCAGACGGCGAGCCAGGGCCTGCTCGTGGACGTCGAGCACACGAGCCTCGGCCGGCTGACGCTGCCGGGCCCGCCGCTGCGCTTCTTCGACGCCGACGGCGCCGAGGTCACGCGGCGCGAGCACCGGGCGCCGCCGGTACTGGACGAGCACGCCGCCCGGATCCGGGCGTGGCTCGACGCGTCGGGGGCGGCCGGTGCGCCGGGGGCGGCGGGTGCGCCCGCGCCGGAGGCCGGGCCGTGACGCGGCGCTGGACGGCGCGCGAGCTGCTCGACCTGGTGCTCGACGGCGGCAGCTTCGAGTCCTGGGACGAGCAGGTCGACACCTCCGGGCACCCGGCGGAGTACCGCGCGGTGCTGGCCGCCGCCGCCGAGAAGGCCGGCACCGACGAGTCCGTGCTCACGGGCCGCGGGCGCGTGCGCGGCCGGCCCGTGGTGGTGGTCGTCAACGAGTTCCGGTTCCTCGGCGGCTCCATCGGCCGGGCCGCGGCCCAGCGGATCACCGCCGCCGTCCGGCGGGCGACGGCCGAGGGGCTGCCCGTGCTGGCCACCACGGCGTCGGGCGGCACCCGGATGCAGGAGGGGACGCCCGCGTTCCTGCGGATGGTCGAGATCTCCCGCGCCGTCATGGACCACCGCGACGCCGGCCTGCCGTACCTCGTCTACCTGCGGCACCCCACCACGGGCGGCGTCTACGCGTCCTGGGGCTCGCTCGCGCACCTCACGGTGGCCGAGCCGGGCGCGCTCATCGGCTTCCTCGGCCCGCGCGTGGTCGAGGCTCTCACCGGCAAGGCCCTGCCCGACGGCGTGCAGTCCGCCGAGAACCTCGCCGCCAAGGGCGTGCTCGACGGCGTCGTCACGCCCGAGAGCCTGCCCGCGCTGGTCGAGCGGGCGCTCGCGGTGCTGGTCGACCCGCCGTCGGAGCCGGCGCTGCCGCGGCGGACGGGTGAGCCGTCCGGGACGGCGTCGGCCTGGGACTCCGTGCTGCGCACCCGCGCCGAGGGGCGCGTGGGCGTGCGCGATCTGCTGCGCCACGGGGCGTCGGGGACGGTGCGGCTGTCCGGCACGGACGAGGGCGAGCGGGACGAGTCGATGCTGGTCGCGCTGACGCGGCTGGACGGCCGGCCGTGCCTCGTCGTCGGCCAGGACCGGACCCGGCAGTCCGAGCGCACCCCCATGGGGCCCGCCGCCCTGCGCGTGGCGCGCCGGGCGATGGGACTGGCCGAGGAGCTGCGGCTGCCGCTGGTCGCGGTGATCGACACCCCCGGGGCCGAGCTCTCGCAGGCCGCCGAGGAGGGCGCGCTCGCCGGCGAGATCGCGCGCTGCATGGCCGCGCTGACCCGCATGACCGTGCCCACGCTGTCGGTGATCCTCGGCCAGGGCTGCGGCGGCGGGGCGCTCGCGCTGCTGCCCGCGCAGGCTGTGATCGCGGCCGAGCACGCGTGGCTGTCGCCGCTGCCGCCCGAGGGCGCGAGCGTCATCGTGCACGGGGACACCGCGCACGCGGCGCAGATGGCCGAGGCGCAGCGCGTGCGGGCGGTGGACCTGCTCGCGGAGGGCGCGGTGCAGCGCGTGGTCCCGGAGCACGACGAGGACACGGTGCGCGACGTCGCCGTCGCGGTGGCGGCGGAGTGCGCGGCGGTGCTGGCCGGGCTGGCCGGTCGGTAGTTTCGGGTGGTCGGCAGAATGTCAGGTGGTCGGTATTCCGAGCTGCCGACCACCTGACATTCTGCCGACCGCCCGAAACTACCGACCACACATGGCTAGCGCTTCTCCAGCGCCTTGCGGACCTGCTGGGTCAGGGCGAACACGAGCAGCGCGGCGAAGGCGATCGAGGCCACGTTGTCGGGCAGCACGACCGACAGGCTCGCGCCGCCGAACGAGAACACCGACGCGACCAGGCCGATGATCGCCGCCGTCCTGAGGTGCACCAGGCCGTTGCGCGCGTTGACCCAGGTCCCGGAGACGGCGGTGGGGATCATCGCGACCAGCGACGTCCCCTTGGCGAGCGCGGGGGCGAAGTCGAACAGCGCGGACAGCCCCGGCACGGCGATCTGGCCGCCGCCGATGCCGAGCAGGCCCGACGCGATGCCCATGACCAGCCCGAGCCCCACCATCCCCGCGCCGTCGAGCAGGCTGGGGACGCCCTGCGCCGTGCTGACCGACGGCGGGTCGGCGAACGCGTCGAGCAGGGACCGCACGATGCCCGCGACCAGCACCCCGACGAACAGCCAGCGCAGCAGGGTCTCGGGCACGCGAGCGAGCAGCCGCGCGCCGTAGGCCGCACCGACCACGGAGCCGACGACGAGCAGTCCGGCGGAGATCAGGTCGACCGCCTGGTGCGTGAGGTACGGGATGGACCCAACGATCGCGGCCGGGAGGATCGCCGCCAGCGAGTAGGCGCTCGCGCGGCGCTGCGTCAGCCCGCCGAGCGAGGTCAGGAGCGGCACCATCACGATGCCGCCGCCGAGGCCGAACAGACCGGAGAACGCTCCGCCGACGATCCCGACGAGGACGGCACGGGGTGGGGTCAGGGAGTCGTCAGTCTGCTCGGTCACCCCGTGATGATCTCAGGTGTGCGGCGATGGTCAGCGCACAGTCCGGTGAGGCGGTGCGTGTGGTGTCCACCTCCAGGTCGTAGGCGACGCCCTGGTGGACGACGTCGGCCTGCTTCGCGGCCATGCCCGGCACCCGGTCGCCGCGAGCCGCCTCGCGCCGCCCGGCCACGACGGCGTCGCACCGCACGCCCACCCAGAGCGTCGGCACGTCGCCCAGCGCGTCGAGCCAGCGGCGCTGCGACGCGCCGCCGCCCAGGAACACGTCGTCGACCACGAGGTGCGCGCCCGCGCGCGCCATGGCGACCAGCCCGGTGATCCAGGCGTCCTGCAGCGCCATGAAGTCCCCGCCGACGGCGACGCCGCCGTCGTCCGCGAAGCCGATGCCGTCGCCGCCGGAGGTCAGCCGGGCGGGCATCGCGTCGACGAGGGTGTCGATGCTGAGCGAGAGCCAGGGCTCGGGCAGCACTGCCTGCAGGTGGCGGGCGATCGCCGACTTGCCTGAGCTGGATCCGCCGTTGAGCACGATGACCTGGGTGTCCATGCCGCCACCGTACGAGTGTCGGTGACGCGCGCTACAGTGATTTCAAGTTGAGTGGAATAGACTCAACTTTGAGACGGTTTCATCGAGGTAGTACTCCGCCCATCATCACCAGCCCCGGGAGGCTTCATGGACACCAAGTTCACGACCATGTCGCAGCAGGCGATCGGCGACGCCATCCAGTCGGCGTCGGCCGCCGGCAACCCGCAGCTCGAGCCGGTCCACCTGCTCGCCTCGCTGCTCACGCAGGAGCGCGGCGTGGCCGTCGGTCTGCTCGACGCGGTCGGGGCGAACGCGCAGGCCATCGGCCAGCAGGTGCGCGCGGCCCTCGTCGCGCTGCCCCAGGCCAGCGGCAGCAGCACCGCCCAGCCGAGCGCGAGCCGCGCCCTGGCGACGGTGCTCGACCTGGCGGGCAAGGAGGCCCAGGGCCTGGGCGACGAGTACGTCTCCACCGAGCACCTGCTCATCGCGCTGGCCGCCGGCCAGTCGTCCGCGGCGCAGATCCTGTCCGACGCCGGGGCGACCGCCGACGCCCTGCGCGCCGCGCTGCCCGCCGTCCGCGGTTCGGGCCGGGTCACCAGCCCCAACCCGGAGGGCACCTACAAGGCGCTGGAGCAGTACGGCACCGACCTGACCCAGCAGGCACGGGACGGCAAGCTGGACCCGGTGATCGGCCGCGACTCGGAGATCCGCCGCGTGATCCAGGTGCTGAGCCGCCGCACCAAGAACAACCCGGTGCTCATCGGCGAGCCCGGCGTCGGCAAGACCGCCGTCGTCGAGGGGCTCGCCCAGCGTGTGGTGGCCGGCGACGTCCCCGAGTCCCTCAAGGGCAAGCGCCTGATCGCGCTCGACCTGGCCTCGATGGTGGCCGGTGCCAAGTACCGCGGCGAGTTCGAGGAGCGCCTCAAGGCGGTCCTGGAGGAGATCACCGCGTCCGACGGCGAGGTGGTCACCTTCATCGACGAGCTGCACACCGTGGTCGGCGCGGGGGCGGGCGGCGAGGGAGCCATGGACGCCGGCAACATGCTCAAGCCCATGCTCGCCCGCGGCGAGCTGCGCATGGTCGGCGCCACCACGCTCGACGAGTACCGCGAGCACATCGAGAAGGACCCCGCGCTGGAGCGCCGGTTCCAGCAGGTGTTCGTGGGCGAGCCGTCGGTGGAGGACACCGTGGCGATCCTGCGCGGCCTCAAGGAGCGCTACGAGGCGCACCACAAGGTGACCATCGCCGACTCCGCCCTCGTGGCCGCGGCCTCCCTCTCCGACCGGTACATCTCCGGCCGGCAGCTTCCCGACAAGGCGATCGACCTGGTCGACGAGGCCGCGTCCCGCCTGCGCATGGAGCTCGACTCGTCCCCGATCGAGATCGACGAGCTGCAGCGCGCCGTGACGCGCCTGGAGATGGAGGAGGTCGTGCTCTCCGAGTCGGCCGACGCCGCCTCCAAGGACCGGCTCGAACGGCTCCGCGCCGACCTCGCCGACCGCCGCGAGGCCCTCGCCGCGCTCACCGCGCGCTGGGAGTCCGAGAAGGCCGGGCACAACCGCGTCGGCGACCTGCGTGCGCGCCTCGACGAGCTGCGCACCGACGCCGAGCGCAAGCTCCGCGAGGGCGACCTGGAGGGCGCGGCGCGGATCCAGTACGGCGAGATCCCCGTCGTCGAGAAGGAGCTCGCGGCCGCCGAGGAGGCCGAGGCCGGCGCGGAGGACGTGCCGGACGGCCTCGGCCCGGAGACCGCCGAGCCGCCGATGATCGCCGACAAGGTCGGCGCCGACGAGATCGCCGAGGTGGTCGCCGCCTGGACCGGCATCCCCGCCGGACGCCTGCTGCAGGGCGAGTCCGAGAAGCTCCTGCACATGGAGGACGTCCTCGGGGAGCGCCTCATCGGCCAGCGGGCTGCGGTCGCCGCGGTGTCCGACGCCGTGCGGCGCACCCGCGCCGGCGTCTCCGATCCGGACCGGCCCACCGGCTCGTTCCTGTTCCTCGGCCCCACCGGCGTGGGCAAGACCGAGCTCGCCAAGGCGCTCGCGGACTTCCTGTTTGACGACGAGCGCGCCATGGTGCGCATCGACATGTCCGAGTACGCGGAGAAGCACTCGGTGGCGCGGCTCGTCGGCGCCCCTCCGGGCTACGTCGGGTACGAGGAGGGCGGTCAGCTCACGGAGGCCGTGCGGCGCAGGCCGTACTCGGTGGTGCTGCTGGACGAGGTGGAGAAGGCGCACCCCGAGGTCTTCGACATCCTGCTCCAGGTGCTCGACGACGGCCGCCTCACCGACGGCCAGGGTCGCACCGTCGACTTCCGCAACACCATCCTGGTGCTCACCTCGAACCTCGGCTCGCAGTTCCTCGTGGAACCGATGCTGTCGGACGAGGAGCGCCGCGGCTCCGTGATGACGGCCGTGCGGGCCGCGTTCAAGCCCGAGTTCCTCAACCGGCTCGACGACGTGGTGATCTTCGACGCGCTCACGCTGGACGAGCTCGGGCGCATCGTCGACCTGCAGGTCGGCGCGTTCGCCAAGCGCCTCGGTGACCGGCGCATCACGCTGGAGGTGACCGCGGCGGCTCGCGAGTGGCTCGCCCTGGAGGGCTTCGACCCGGCCTACGGCGCCCGGCCCCTGCGCCGCCTCGTGCAGCGCGAGATCGGCGACCGCCTGGCGCGGCTGCTGCTCGCGGGCGAGGTGACCGACGGCGACACGGTGGTCGTGGACCGTGCTGACGGCGAGGGGCTCGCACTGGAGCGGCGGGTGCTCACCGCGTAGCCGGGACCGTCCTTCGTCGGGTGCCGGGTGACGCCGCCCGGCAGACGCGCCCGGCCGTCCGCACCTGCGATCCTCGACGGGTCAGCGGGTGTCGGGCGGCCGGGCGGCGGCCGATTGTGACGGTGTTGTGAAGGTGGCCGCCTGGGCGCCCAGAACCCGAATTGCGGCGCGTCCCTCTGTGTGTGCGGGGTGAATCCCTGCGCGGTCACGAGGGACAGGCGCTCAGGGAGGCCCGATGCTGCGTTTCCACTTCACCGCGGATGATCTGGCGCGGGTCCGGATCGCGCCAGGCCCGGACCCCATGTGGGAGACCCTGCTCAGCGCCCACCTCGTGAACCAGCGCTCGGGCTCCATGCTGTTCGAGCCCTGGCGGGCGCGGGTGCTGACCGGTCTGCCGCCCGCTGCGCGCATGCTGCTGCGCCTCGCCCCGCCGCGTGGCTACTCCCCGGACTTCCTCACGCCGGTCGACGGCTCCGGCGCACCCCTGACCGGCCCCGACATGTTCGAGGTCGGCCTCGACGCCGTGCTGTCCACACCGAAGGCCCGGCTCCGGCACGACATCTCGCGGCTCGCGCACGGCCGGACGCCGCACCTGTGGATGCGGGACCTCGCCGACGGGTCGGCGTCGGCCCTGCGTGGGCTCGGCGTCGCGATGCGGGCGTACCACCGGCAGGCGATCGGGCCGTACTGGAGCGGGATCCTCGCCGCCGTCGACGTGGACCGGGCAGCGCGCACCCGCGCCTGGGTCGAGGGCGGCACGGAGCACGCGCTGCGGAGCCTGCACCCCGCGATCCGCTGGCAGCATCCCGTGCTGTCGGTCGCGACCGCCGCGGAGCGGGACGTCCACCTGGCGGGCCGTGGCCTGCTCATCGTCCCGTCCTACTTCTGCCACCGTGCCCCGATCTCGCTGGCCGACCCCGAGCTGCCGCCGCTGCTGCTCTACCCGATCACCCACGAGCAGGTCTGGACGGGCAAGCGACCGGAGGACCGGGCCGACGAGGACGGCGGCCGCAGGCTCACCGCACTGCTCGGCCGTACCCGGGCCGCGGTCCTGCGGGAGCTCGGCATCGGGGCGACCACCACCGAGCTCGCGCAGCGGCTGGCGATCTCGCCGGCGTCGGCCTCGGAGCACGCGACCGTGCTGCGCAACGCCGGGCTCGTCACCAGCGAGCGCGAGCGCAACACGGTGCTGCACGCGCTCACCCCGCTGGGCCGAACTCTGTTGGACGGCGACGGGCACCGGGTGCCGACGGCGTCAGCTACTGCAGCAGATCCTGCGTGATCGGCTCCGCGGTCGTCGCCAGGCACAGGCCCACGCGGTCGCCGTCCGCCCACGACTCCTCGCTGGGCCCCCAGACCACGTAGCTCACCGAGCCGGCCACCGGGCTGGTGCGTGCGACCGGGCCGAGCTGCTTGGTGCCGCACACCTGCGCGATGCGCTTGTCGACGGCGTCCCGGCCCGGCCAGACGGCGGCGTCGGCGAAGTCCGTGCGGCCCACCACCTGGGCGGTGTGCGAGGCGTCGCAGGGGACCGCGAGCACCTCGGAGACCTCGCCGTCCGCCGGGACGCTCTCCACGCAGGAGCCGAGCACGAGCTGCAGCGGGTGCACCTCCTGCGGCTCCGCGATCATCGCCTCGATGGGCTCCCACTGCTGGCGGCCCACCATGTTCACGATGAGGGCGATCACCGCGACGACGGCCACCACGGCCAGCGTCGCCCCGCCGATCAGGGCGTAGCGCCGCCGCTTCGCCGACTCGTCCTCCGCCGTGGGCGGCCGCCAGCCCGCGTACGCCGCCTCGGGCGCGTAGTCGTGGACCGCCGGGAACGACGGCGCCGAGCCGCCGGGGGCACCGGGGAACGGCGACGGCGGCTGCGGGACGGGCTGCTGCGTCGACGGCTGGGCTGGGGTCTGCGTGGCCGGCTGGTGCTGCGCCGGCGCGGCGGGCGTCGGGAACGGGCTCGCCGGCGTGGGGGCCAGCGGTGTGCGGGTCGCCGGGGAGGCGAAGAGCTCCGGCTCAGCGGTGGTGCCCTCGGCTTCGTCCGCCCCGTCCGTCGCGGCGTCGTCCGTGGTGGCCCGCCCGGCGGCGGCCGCCGCGGGTGCCTGGGCTGCCGGTGCGTCGGGCGTCGGTGCGTCGCCGGCCGGTGGGTCGGCGGGGGAGCCGGCGGACGCCTCGGCCGGGGAGGTTGCCGACGCCGTCGTGTCGTCGCCGTCCTCGCCCGTCTCGTCCTCGGCCGCGACGGTGCGGGGACCCAGCGCCTTCTTGTGCGCGGCCGAGATAGCCGCGAACGAGAGCGCCTTGAAGTCGAAGTTCTCGTCGATCACCGGGAGGTTGTCAGCCGGCTTCTTGCCGCCCTCGGGGACGGCGGCCTTCTGCTCGGTCTTCTCGGCGGGCTCCTCGTCCGCCTGCTCGACGGCGACGTCGGCGGCGGGCCCGGTGCTCCCAGCGGGCTCGGCGGGCGTGCCGGCGTCGTCGTCCGCCGGGGGCTCGGGCGTCGGGGTCTCGGGCGCCTCGGCCTCCTGCGCCTCGGGTGCGGTCGGCGCGGCGGGGCGCGTGGCCGGGACGATCGCGATCTCCTCGGTGGGCGCCTCGTAGCGCTTCGGGCGGTTCGACGGTGCGGGCGGCTCGGCGGGCCCGACGTCCTCGGGCTCGGGGACCGGCGTGGGAGCAGGCCTCGGAGCTGCGGCCGCCGGGACGGGCGCGGGCTCGACCTCCGGCTCGTCGGCGGAGTCCTCCGGAGCGGAGTCCTCCGGGGCTGAACCTGCCGGAGCAGCGTCCGCGGACGAGACGCTCGCGTCGTCGGCGGACTCCCCGGCAGCGCTGTCCACGGACTCGTCCACAGCGTTGTCCACAGGATCGTCCGCGGAGTCGTCGGCGGCTCCGTCCGCGGCACTGTCCACAGCGTTGTCCACAGGCTCGCGCTCAGCCGCGGCGTCGTCGGCCTCGGTAGCCTTCGGGGCCTCGCCCACCGGTTCGGACGTGTCCGCGTCGTCGTCGCTGTCGCCCTTGCCGGAGGGGCCCTGCGGAGCGGGGCCCGGCTCCGAATCGACCTCGGACGCCTTCGCGACAGAATCCGAAACGGGGATCTCGGCGACTTCAGTGGCGGCCGGTGTCTGGTCGGGCGTCGACGTCATGCAGTTAACTTACCGACATTCTGTAACGACCCTGCCACCGGAACGGCACCCGTTTCGAGAGCACTCGATTTATGGACAATTTCACCCGACGATTTCCCCATCGAGAGTGGAACCTCAGCACATCACAGCGGGCGCGCGACGGATCAGTCGGTGAGGTCGACAATCACCGGCACGTGGTCGGAGGCGCCCTTCCCCTTGCGCTCGTCCCGGTCGATCGCGGCCCCCGTGGCGCGTCCGGCGAGCGCCGGCGAGGCCCAGCAGAAGTCGATCCGCAGACCCTTGTTCCGGGGGAACGCGAGCTGCTGGTAGTCCCAGTACGTGTAGGTGTGCTCCTCGGGCAGGAACTTGCGGGTCAGCTCCGTGTACCCGGCCTCGCCGAAGGCCTCGAACGCGGCGCGCTCCGGAGGGGAGACGTGCGTCTTGCCGGCGAAGTCCGCCGCGTCGTAGACGTCGGTGTCCAGCGGGATCACGTTCCAGTCCCCGGTGAGCGCGACCGCGTCGCCGGCGTCGGCCCAGGTCTTCGCCGCCGTCCGGAGGGACTCGAGCCAGGCGAGCTTGTAGGCGTAGTGCGGGTCCCCGAGCGCGCGGCCGTGCGGCACGTACAGACTCCACACGCGGACGCCGCCGCAGGTCGCGCCGATCGCGCGCGCCTCCAGGGGCGGGGCCACGTCGAGCAGGGTGTCCGGGTCGGCGTCGGCGGCCGCCTTGGCGAAGCCGGGCTGCTCCGGGAAGTGCGTCGCGACGTCGGCCAGGCCGACGCGCGACGCGATGGCCACGCCGTTCCACTGGGAGAGGCCGAAGTGCGCCACCTCGTACCCCGCGGCCTCGAAGGCCGCGGTGGGGAACTGGTCGTCCCGGCACTTGGTCTCCTGGATCGCCAGGACGTCGGTCCCCGACCGGTCGAGGAAGGCGAGCACGCGGTCCACCCGCGTGCGGATCGAGTTGACGTTCCAGGTGACGAGGCGCACACGGACAGCCTACGTGCGGCGCTGTCGGGGGCGCTGTGCGCTCCATGTGGTGTGTGCGCGGTCCAGCACGGACTGCGTGGGAGGTCCGGTAGACGGCGCGCTGTGATCCCCACCGCACTTCTCGGACCCTGATTTTCGAGCCGTTTCACCCCGACTACGCTGGCCGTGTGCAGATCCTCACCGGGCGACGTGCCCTCGGCGCCGTCGTCGTCCTCACGTCAGCGGCCCTGCTCACGGCGTGCTCCGCGGGCAGCTCGTCCGGCGGGGCCTCGGCCGGGCGTACCGACGTCGTCGTCGGACTGACCGGGGAGCCCACCAACCTCGATTTCACCACCACCTCCGGCTCGGCCATCCCGCAGCTGCTGATGAACAACGTCTACGAGGGCCTGGTGACGATCGACCAGGAGGGCGAGGTGCAGCCGCAGCTCGCCGAGAAGTGGGAGATCAACGGTGATCGCACGGTCTACACCTTCACGCTGCACGACGGCGTGACCTTCTCCGACGGCTCGCCCTTCACCGCGGACGACGTCGTCGCGTCGATCGACCGGGTCCAGGACGACTGGACGCTGAGCCTGAAGTCGAAGATGGACGTGGTCGAGAGCGCCGAGGCGGTCAGCGACACCGAGGTCGCCGTGACCCTGACGCACCCCAGCAACGCCTGGCTGTTCGACATGGGCACGTCCGTGGGCGCCATGTTCCCCGACGACCTGTCCGTCGACCTGGCCACCGAGGCCGTGGGCACCGGACCGTACACGGTCGAGGAGGTCGCCACCGGCGAGCACATCACGCTCGCCGCCCGCGAAGACTACTGGGGCGAGACCCCCGCGATCACCGACGTCACCGTCCGGTACTTCGCCGACGCGAACGCCCAGGCCAACGCCGTCCGCGCCGGCGACATCGACATGGCGTACAACATGCAGGCGCCCGACCTGCTGGCCGGGCTGGAGCAGGACCAGGACCTCCAGGTGATCGACGGCACCTCGACGGGCGAGGTGCTGCTCGCGCTGAACAACGCCCGGCCGCCGTTCGACGACCTGAACGTGCGTCGCGCGATCATGTACGCGATCGACCGCGAGGCCGTGCTGGACACGGCCTGGGCCGGGCACGGGGAGCTCATCGGCTCGATGGTGCCGCCCACCGACCCCTACTACCAGGACCTGACCGGCGCCTACCCGTACGACCCCGACCGGGCGCGCGAGCTGCTGGCCGAGGCCGGCGCCGAGGACCTGAGCATCACCTTCGACGTGCCGACCCGCCCGTACGCCGAGGCCGTCGCCCAGGTGGTGGTCTCGCAGCTCGCGGAGGTCGGAGTCGACGCGAAGATCGTCCCCGCGGAGTTCCCCGCCGTCTGGCTCGACAAGGTGTTCACCGAGCACGACTACGAGATGTCCGTGATCCTGCACACCGAGGCCCGGGACATGCTCACCGTCTTCGGCGACCCCGACTACTACATCGGCTACGACAACCCGGAGCTGGGTCAGGTGGCGGAGAAGGCCGACGAGGGCAGCCCCGACCAGTACGTCGCCGGCATGCAGGAGGTCTCGCGCATGATCGTCGACGACGCCGCGAGCGACCCGCTGTTCCTCTTCCCCAACACCGTGGTGGCCGACGCCGCACTGTCGGGCATCGCCGCGAACGCCACCACGGAGTCCATGGACCTGACCGGCCTGCGCTGGTCGGACCGCTGATCCGGCCGACGCCGGACGCCGCCCCGTGGTCAGACACCTCGCCTCGCACGCCGCACAGCTCGTCGTCACGCTGCTCGTGGCGACGGCAGCGATCTTCGTGCTGCTGCGCGTGCTGCCGGGCGACCCCGCCGCCGTCGCGCTCGGGATCGAGGCGTCCCCGGAGGCGCTCGCGGCCTGGCGGACCGAGCACGGCACCGACGGGCCGCTGGTGGTCCAGTACCTCCAGTGGGTGGGCGGGCTGCTCACCGGGGACCTCGGCACCAGCTACGTGACGTCGCAGGAGCTGACGCCGCTGGTCGCGGACCGGGTGCAGGTCACCGGCATCCTGGTGCTGCTCGGCATGCTGATCGCGCTGGTGGTGGCGGTGCCGGTGGGCACGCTGGCCGCCGTCTGGCACCGGAACGCGGGCGGCGTGACCCTCTCGGCGGTGAGCCAGGTGGGCGTGGCCGTGCCGAACTTCCTGGTGGGCGTGCTGCTGGTCGCACTCTTCGCGGTACGGCTCGGCTGGCTGCCGTCGGGCGGCTGGGCGGCTCCGGTCGACGGGCTCGGCGAGTTCTGGCGGCACGTGCTGCTCCCCGCCGTCGCGCTGGGCTCGGTGCAGGCCGCGATCATCACGCGGTACGTGCGCAGCGCGGTGCTGGAGATCATGCGCGAGGACTTCCTGCGGACCGCCCGCGCCAAGGGCCTCACCTTCACCGGCGCCCTGGTCCGGCACGGGCTGCGGAACGCCGGCGTGCCCATCGTGACGGTCGTGGGCGTGCAGATCGCGTCCATGCTGATCGGCGCCGTCGTGATCGAGCGGGTGTTCGCCGTGCCGGGGCTCGGCAGCCTGCTGCTGGACTCCGTGGGCAACCGCGACCTGCTCGCCGTGCAGTCGATCGTGGCGGTGCTCGTCGTCCTGGTGGTGCTGCTGAACTTCCTGGTCGACCTCGTCTACACCCTGCTCGACCCGCGCCTGCGGAGAGCGGCATGAGGGGCGCGAGGCGCCGCCGTCCCGGCGCCCACCCACAGCTCGTGATCGGCGCCGTGCTGGTGGGGCTGGTGCTGGTCACGGCCCTCGTCTCGCTCGTCTGGACCCCGTACGACCCGGTGCACGCGGGCGCCGAGCGGCTGCTGCCGCCGGGAGCCGAGCACTGGTTCGGCACCGACCGGTTCGGCCGTGACGTGCTCTCGCAGGTCATGGCCGGTGCGCAGATCACGCTCCTGGTGGGGCTGGTCGCGGTCGGGATCGCCGCGCTCGTGGGTGTACCGCTCGGCGTGCTCGCCGGGATGCTCCAGGGTTCGGGTCGCGGCCGGCCGGCCGCGGTGCTCATGCGCGGCACCGACATCCTGCTCGCCTTCCCCGGCCTGCTGCTCGCGATCGTGCTGGGCGCCGTCTACGGCGCGGGCACGGTCACCGCGATGGTCGCGCTGGGCATCGGCTCCATCCCCGCCTTCACGCGCGTCGCACGCAGCGGGACGCTGCAGGTGATGCGGTCCGACTACGTCCTCGCCGCCCGCGCCGCGAACCGCGGCGAGGTCGCGATCGCGGCGCGGCACGTGCTGCCCAACATCGCCGGCACGGTGCTGGTGCAGTGCTCCGTGAACTTCGCGATCGCGGTGCTCGCCGAGGCCGGGCTGTCGTTCCTCGGCCTCGGCACTCCCCCGCCCACGCCGTCGTGGGGCCGCATGCTGCAGGAGTCCCAGCAGTTCCTCGGACTGGCCGACCACCTCGCGATCGTGCCCGGGGTGGCGATCGCGGTCGCGGTGCTCGGCTTCAACCTGCTGGGCGACGGGCTCCGCGACGTCCTGGACCCGCGGCTGGCGAGCGCGTCCGCCGCTACACCGCAGGTCGAGCCCGCACGGGCCGTGCCCCCGCGGGCCGAGTCCCTCGGGACCCCCGCCCTCGACCTCCGGCACCTCACCGTCAGCACCACGAGCGGACGCACCCTCCTGGACGACCTCTCGCTACGGGTCGCCGCGGGGGAGCGCGTCGGACTGATCGGCGAGTCCGGCTCCGGCAAGACCATGACGGCGCTCGCGGCCCTCGGCCTGCTGCCCGACGGCGTCGCGGCGACCGGGCACGTCGGCCTTGCCGGGGTGGACGGGAACCTCCTGGACCGGGGCGAGCGGGCCCTGGCCCGCCTGCGTGGCCAGGCGATCTCGATGGTCTTCCAGGAGCCGATGACGGCGCTCGACCCGCTCGTGCGCGTGGGCCACCAGGTCGCCGAGGCCATGACCCTGCACGGCACGGACGGGCGGACGGCGACGCGCCGCGCGGCCGAGCTGCTCGCCGAGGTGGGCCTGCCCGCCGGCGCCGCCCGGCGGTACCCGCACGAGCTGTCCGGCGGGCAGCGGCAGCGCGTGGTGCTGGCGGCGGCGCTGGCCAACGACCCGGCCGTGCTCGTGGCGGACGAGCCGACGACGGCCCTCGACGTCACCGTCCAGCGTCAGGTGCTCGACCTCATGACGCGGCTGGTCAGCGAACGGGGCGCCGGGCTGCTGTTCATCACGCACGACCTGGCCGTGGTGTCCCAGGTGTGCGAGCGCGTGGTGGTGCTGCTCGACGGCGTCGTGGTCGAGGAGGGACCGGTCGACGAGGTGTTCGCGCGCCCCCGGCACGAGTACACGCGGCGGCTGCTGGCGGCGTCCACCCTCGAACCCCGCCGGTCGCCGTCGCTGACCGAGCCCCCATCGCGGGTCGAGCCTGTCGAGACCCCCGCCGCCCTGATCCGCGTCCAGGACGTGACCCGCACCTACGCCCCCCGGGGCCAGCCGGTCCAGGCGCTGCGGGGCGTGTCCCTCGCGGTCCAGGAGGGGCAGCGGTTCGGGATCGTGGGGGAGTCCGGGTCGGGCAAGTCGACGCTGCTGCGGATCGTCGCCGGGCTCGACCGGGCGACGTCGGGCCGGGTCGTGACCGCGGGCGTCGAGCTCAGCCCGGCCGAGCCGCGCGACCTGGGCGGCCTGCGCTCCGCGCTGCAGCTCGTGTTCCAGGACCCGTACGGCTCGCTCGACCCCCGGATGACCATCGGCGACATCGTGGCGGAGCCGCTGCTGAACGCCATGAACGTCCGGGACGGCGGCCCGCGCTCGGCGGCCGGCCGCCGCGACGCGGTGCGCGAGATGCTGGACGCCGTCGGCCTGCCGCTCGACGCGGCCGGGCGGTACCCGCACCAGTTCTCCGGCGGCCAGCGGCAGCGCATCGCGATCGCGCGGGCGCTGGTGTGCCGTCCGCGCATCCTCGTGGCGGACGAGCCGGTCAGCGCGCTCGACGTGTCCGTCCGGCGGCAGGTGCTCGACCTGCTCGCGCGCCTCGCGGACGAGCGCGCGCTGACGCTCCTGCTGGTGTCGCACGACCTGGGCGTCGTACGGCACGTCTGCGACCAGGTCGCGGTGATGCACGAGGGGCTGATCGTGGAGCAGGGGCCCACCGCCCAGGTCTACGACGATCCGCGGGACGAGTACACGCGTCGCCTGCGCGCGGCGACCCCGCAGCTGCGCTGACCGGCCCGTCCACCCCGCACGTGTCGGACGTACAGATCCCTGGGGTGACCTGTACGTCTGACACGTCCGCGAGCGTCTGACACGTGCGCGCCGTGTAATCTCCTGCGCGAGATGAGCGAGCACGTGACCAGCGACGACAGCGACCTTCCCGCGCCCGCCGAGAGCCTCCCGGGAGCCCGGGGCGTACGCACCCGGAAGCCGCCGATCCGGCTGATCTACGTGCCCGGGCTGGGCGACCGCATGCCGCCCCTGGTGCACCTCCAGCGAGAGGCGCTGCGCAGCTGGCGTGCCCTCGGCGTGCGCACCACGATGTTCCGGGTCCGCTGGTCGTCCGACGCCTCGTTCCAGGAGCGGCTGGACCGGCTCGACGCCCTGGTCGAGCAGTTCGAGGAGCGTGGCGAGCGGGTCGCGCTCATGGGCGCGTCCGCGGGCGCCGGCGCGGTGCTCGCCGAGTACGCCCGACGCCGCTCGATCGTCGCCGTCGTGATCATCGCCGGGAAGTTCCTCGAGCCCGACGACATCATCAAGCCCGTCCTGGAGCGCAACGCTCCCTTCGCGCAGTCGCTGTCCACCGTGCCGAAGCTCCTGGAGGAGCTGGGCCCCGCCGACCGGGCCCGGATCCTCAGCCTGCGCTCCGCCCGGGACGGCGTGGTCGACGACGAGGACACGCTCCTGGAGGGCGCCGTCAACGAGACGATGCGCGTGGTGGGCCACGTGATCGCCATCGGCTACGCGCTGATGTTCCGCGCGCGCCGGGTCGTGCGCTTCCTGCGCGAGGTCGCGACGGACTGACGGTGCGTTCCTGCCACGAGACGCGTCGCGATCGTGAGTGTCGCAAGCCCGGCGCGAAGCAGGTACCGCCCGGAGACACCACGACGACGTCGGCGGTGAACCATGACTGAACTGACCCCCGAGGAGTTCGCCGAGATCGAGCGCCGCTTCGAGAACTTCGACAGGGACACCGCTGAGGTCTACGACGTCGGTGTTGTGGTGCTCACCCGTGCCATGGCGGAGCGTGAGTACCCCACCCCCGGACGTGTCAGACCCACAGGTCCCTCGGGTGACCTGTGGGTCTGACGCGCCGCACGGGGTAGCGCGCCTTACGGACGCTTCAGGAACAGTGCGTGTCCGGGCTCTTGTCCCTGGCGCCCTGGCGTCCGCAGAATCTGGCCATGACGACCACCCAGGACACCTCCGCCGCCGTCGCCCACTTCGCCGGCCGCCTCGCGTTCGAGACCGACGTCAGCGACGTCCACGCCGCGCTCGCCGCGGGCAGCCCGTTCACGCTGGTCGACGTGCGCTCCCCGGCCTGCTGGGACCAGGGGCACGTCCCGGGCGCGGTACACCTGCCGGGCGGCAAGGTGCGCCTGCGGGCGGAGCAGACCGTCGACCGCGAGAAGCCGGTCGTCGTCTACTGCTGGGGCCCGGCGTGCAACGGCGCCACGAAGGCGGCCCTGGAGTTCGCGAAGCTCGGCTATCAGGTCAAGGAGATGATCGGCGGCTTCGAGTACTGGGTCCGGGAGGGCTTCGCCTACGAGACGGCGGCAGGCCCGGTCCAGCCGGAGGTGGACCCGCTGACGTCCCCGGTCTGACGCCGGGGTGCGGGTGTCATCGAAGTGCGCTTCTGCCCAGTCATTGGGCCCGAAACCAGCCCGGGTTCCGGGCCCAACGACTGGGTAGAAGCGCACTTCGGACGGCGGACGACGCCGGCGCCGGGCCGCGCGTCAGGCCGGGCGGTAGCGGTTCTCCGGGCGGCCCGTCGTGCCGTACCGCGGCGTCACCTGCGCGTAGCCCTGCGTGACCAGGTGCTCCAGGTAGCGGCGGGCGCTGACCCGCGACATCCCGACCGCCTCCGCGACCTCGGCCGCCGACGCGTCCCGGGTGGCCGCACCGCCCACACCGCCCACCCCGCACAGCCCCACCAGCGCCTCCCGCACCAGGTCCCGGCTCCGGCCCGACAGCCCCTTGGGCAACCGGCCGACGGCGGAGCGCGGTCCCGCCAGGAGCTGGTCCACCTCGTCCTGGTCGAGCGTGTCCTGGGCGCGGCGCACGTCCTCGCGGCGCTGCCACACCTCGTCGAGCCGCTCCCGCAGGGCTGCCGACGTGAAGGGCTTGACGAGGTAGGCCACCACGCCGCCGGCCATGGCCTGCCGCACGGTGCCGAGCTCGCGCGCGGCGGTGGTGGCGACCACGTCGACGGGCGGCCCGGGCAGGTGCCGCAGCTTCCGTAGCACGTCGAGCCCGCCGAAGTCGGGCAGGTGCAGGTCGAGCAGCACCAGGTCGGGACGCAGCGCGACCGCGAGGCGCAGCGCGTCCGCGCCGGTCCGCGCCTCGCCGACGACCACGAACCGGGGGTGGCTCTCCACGAAGCCGCGGTGCACGGTCGCGACGGCCGGATCGTCCTCGACCACCAGCGTCCGCGCCGGCCCGGTCACGACGTCCCCTCCGCCGCGGCGACAACAGCACCGACACCGGCCCTCACCCGCTCGACGGCGACCGGCACCGGCAGCTCGACCCGCACGCGCGCCCCGCCGAGGTCGCCGGTGCCGATCACCACCTCGCCGTCCCGCCGGTCCACGACCCGCCGGACCAGGGCCAGGCCGATCCCGCGGCTGTGCTCCCGGTCGCCCGGGACCTTGGTGGAGAACCCGGCCTTGAACACCTGGTGGTGCAGCTGCGCGGGGATGCCCGGGCCGTCGTCGTCCACCTGGAGCACCAGGTGCGGGCCCTCGACGCGGAGCGTCACCCGGACGCGGCCCTCGGGCCGCGCCGCGTCCACCGCGTTGTCGATCAGGTTGCCGAGCACCACCAGGGCGTCGGTGTGCAGCGACGAGTCGTCGGGGCCGGCCGGCGCCTCCAGCACCGAGTCCTCGGAGACGTCGAGGGTCGCGCCCCGCTCCCGCGCCGTGATCGCCTTCACCAGGAGCAGCGCCGCGATCTCGGGGGACCGCACGCCCGGCGCGACGGCGGACGCGGTGAGCAGCCCGCCGTAGCCCGACCGCTCGATGAAGGCGACCGCCTCCTCCGTACGGCCCAGTTCCAGCAGCCCCGAGATGACGTGCACGGTGTTGGCGAACTCGTGCGACTGGGAACGCAGTGCGTCCGCGAGGCCCCGGGTCTCCAGCAGCGTCGCGATGTCGTCGGGCTCCAGCAGGTAGATCCGCCGGCGCACCAGTCGTGTCACCCAGGCCGCGCAGAGCGCCCCCACCACGGCGGCGGCGCCCAGCGTGCCGAGCAGCCAGCCCCGGTCGTCGTTCAGGTCGGCCCGCAGCTCGGACTCCAGGATCCCCACGCTGGCGGTGCCGATCACGGGGGCGGGCGAGGAGTCGTCGGCGGCGTCGCCGAACACGGGCACCTTGACGCGCCACGACGTGCCGAGCGTGCCGGTCTGCGTGCCCGTCCACACCCGGCCGGACAGCGGCACGGACGGGTCGGTCGACACACGCTGCCCGATCTGGTCGGGGTCGGGGTGGGAGTAGCGCACGCCGTTCTCGTCGGTGACCACGACGTAGGTGACCTGCGACGCCTCGCGGATCACCTCGGCGATCGGCTGGATGGTCGCGGACGGGTCCTTGTCGTCGAACGCGTCGTGGATGGCGGGCAGACGCGCCACGGACTGCGCGACCCCGGCCATCCGGTCCACGTACGCCTCACGAAGCTGTCGTTCCTGCAGGGCGGAGGCCACCAGCCCGGTCGTGCACACGAGCACGAGCACGACGACGACCTGCAGCACCAGCAGCTGCGCCCGGAGCGTCATCGCTCTCTTCACGGACGCAAGTGTGCACCCGGTCACAGCCCGCGCGGTAGCCGCCCGGCGTGACCGAAACGACCACAACCTTTCTTGCGACCAGAACCGGGGCCCCGCGAGCCGCCCTCCCTACGCTCTCGCCGAAGTGGTCCGAGAGCCGCCGAAGCGGTCGGCTCCGGTACCCGCATCCGCTCAAGGAGGAGACATGCGCATCATCCGGTCCGGGGCTGCCCCCGTCGGAATCGTCCTGGCCCTGGCCCTCACGGGCTGTTCGATGCTGGAGTCGGGCGGTGGCGGAGGCGACGCCGCCATCGACGAGCTCAGCATCGTGGTCCCCGCCGGTCCCGGCGGCGGCTGGGACCAGACCGGCCGCGCCATGCAGGCCGACCTGCAGGAGGAGGGGCTGGTCGGCTCCGCCACCGTCACCAACGTCGACGGTGCGGGCGGCACCGTGGGCCTCGCGAAGATCGCGACCGAGACCGACCCGAACACCCTGCTGGTGATGGGCCTGGTCATGGTGGGGGCCGTCGAGACCAACGAGGCCCAGGCGCGGATCGAGCAGACCACCCCGATCGCGCGCCTCACCGAGGAGCAGGAGGTCATCGTGGTGCCGGCGGAGTCGGACTACCAGACGATCGACGACCTCGTCGACGACATCAACGAGAACGGCAAGGAGGTCGCCATCACCGGCGGCTCAGCCGGCGGCACCGACCACATCCTCGCCGGCATGCTGCTCCAGGCCTCGGGCATGCCGTCGGGCAACATCGCGAGCAGCCTCAACTACATCGCGTACTCCGGCGGCGGCGAGTCCCTGGCGGCGCTGCTCGGCAACAACGTCAGCGCCGGCATCTCCGGCGTCAGCGAGTACGCCGAGCAGGTCCAGGCCGGCAAGCTCCGGGCGCTCGCGGTCTCCGGCGCCGAGCGCGTCGACGCGCTCCCGGACACCCCGACCCTCACCGAGGCCGGCTACGACGTCGTCCTGACCAACTGGCGCGGCGTGGTCGCCCCGGGCTCGATCGACGACGCCGAGAAGGAGGCGCTGACCAGCGCCGTCACCGAGCTCGCCGAGTCCGACGCCTGGCAGGCCACGCTCGAGGAGAAGGCCTGGGACGACGCCTTCCTCGCCGGGGACGAGTTCGACACCTACCTCGACGGCAACATCGCCGAGATCCAGACGGTGCTCAAGGACATCGGGCTCGTCAGGTGACCAGCAACGACACGGCGCCCGAGGCGCCCGTTCTGCCCGGTGGCCCGACGGCGGAGGACGCACCTCCGCCGCCGGGCGCCGTCGAACCGCCGCCGCGCCGGTGGGGCGAGCTCGTGCTCGCCCTGGCCACCACCGCGCTCGGCGTGTACGTGCTGGTGGCCGCCGGGAGCATCACCGTCCCGGGCTCGAGCAACACCCTCGGCCCGCGGGCCTTCCCCTACCTGGTGGGCGGCATGCTCGTCGCGGCCGGGGTCGTGCTGGTCGTGCTGATCCTGAGCGGCCGGACCGGTCAGGAGGAGGGCGGCGAGGACGTCGACCCCTCCGTCCGCACCGACTGGCTCACCGTGGTGCTGCTCGTCGTGATCCTGGTGGTGCACGTGTTCGCCATCAACGCCGTGGGCTGGCCGTTCGCCGCCGCCCTGCTGTTCGGCGGAGCCGCCGTCGTGCTGGGCGCCCGGCCCTGGTGGCGCGCCGCCCTGGCCGGGCTCGTGCTGGGCCTGGTCATCCAAGTGATCTTCGGCGGGCTGCTGGGGCTCTCGCTCCCGGCCGGACCGCTGCTGGAAGGGGTGCCGTTCCTCCGTGGATAACTTCTCCGCCCTGATCGAGGGCTTCTCCACCGTGCTGCACCCGATGTACCTGCTGTACGCGCTGTTCGGCGTGTTCATCGGTACCGCGGTCGGCGTGCTGCCGGGCATCGGCCCGGCCATGACCATCGCCCTGCTCCTGCCGCTGACCTACTCGCTGGACCCGACGGCGGCGATCATCGTCTTCGCCGGCATCTACTACGGCGGCATGTACGGCGGGTCGACGACGTCGATCCTGCTCAACACCCCTGGCGAGTCCGCGTCGATCGTGACCGCGATCGAGGGCAACAAGATGGCGCGCGCCGGACGCGGGGCCGCGGCGCTCGCCACCGCCGCCATCGGCTCGTTCGTGGCGGGCTCGATCGCCACCGTGGCGCTGACGTTCCTGGCGCCCGTGGTGGCCGGCTGGGCCGTGCAGCTCGGCGAGCCCGACTACTTCGCTCTCATGGTGGTCGCCTTCGTCACCGTGGGCGCCCTGCTCGGGAGCTCGGTGCCGCGCGGCCTCGCCTCGCTCTCGCTCGGCCTGTTCCTCGGGCTGATCGGCACCGACACGCTGACCGGCCAGCAGCGCTTCACGTTCGGCGTGCCCAACCTGGCCGACGGGATCGACGTCGTCGTGGTCGCCGTCGGCCTGTTCGCCGTCGGTGAGGCGGTGTACGTCGGCTCGCGCATGCGCCACGGACCGGTCCGGATCATCCCGGTCGAGAAGGGCTGGCGTACCTGGATGAAGCGCGACGACTGGCGCCGGTCCTGGAAGCCGTGGCTGCGCGGCGCCGCGATCGGGTTCCCCGTCGGCACCATCCCGGCGGGCGGCGCCGACGTCGCGACCTTCCTGTCCTACGCCGCCGAGCGGCGACTCGCCGGCCCCCGGCGCAAGCAGTTCGGCAAGGGCGCGATCGAGGGCGTGGCCGGCCCGGAGGCCGCGAACAACGCGGCGGCGTCGGGCGTGCTGGTCCCGCTGCTCACCCTGGGCCTGCCCACGACGGCGACGGCGGCGATCATCATCGTCGCGTTCCAGTCCTACGGCATCCAGCCGGGCCCGATGCTGCTGCAGAACGAGTCCTCCCTGGTGTGGGCCCTCATCGCCAGCCTGTATGTCGGCAACCTCATGCTCGTCGTGCTGAACCTGCCGCTGGTGGGCATGTGGGTCAAGGTGCTGCGCATCCCGCGGCACTACCTGTACGCGGGCATCCTCCTGTTCGGCGCGCTGGGCTCGTACGCGCTGAACTTCGCGCCCGTGGACGTGCTGCTCCTGGTGCTCATCGGCCTGATCGGGTTCTTCATGCGCCGCTACGGGTACCCCGTGGCGCCGCTCGTGGTCGGCATGATCCTCGGCCCGATGGCGGAGGACCGGTTGCGCCGCTCCCTCGCGATCAGCCAGGGCGACCTGTCCTACCTCGTGACCAGCCCGTTCGCCGCGACCGCGTACGCGGCGATCATCGTGCTCCTGGCCGTGGGCATCTGGCTCAAGCGCCGCGAGCGGGCGGAGGAGGCCTAGACGCACTGGCTAGGCTCGTCCGCATGAGCACAGCACTGATCACCGGCGGGACCGCCGGCCTCGGCCTGGAGTTCGCGCGGCAGCTCGCCGCCGACCGGCACGACCTGGTGCTGGTCGCCCGGGACGCCGCACGGCTCGAGGAGGTCGCCGCGCAGCTCCGCGCCGCTACCGGCGTGGCGGTCGAGGTGCTGCCGGCGGACCTCTCGGTGCCCGACGACGTCGCGCGCGTCGCGGCGCGCCTCGCCGTCGTCGGCGGCCGGCCCGAGGACGGCGACCTGCGGCCCGTCGGCCTGCTCGTCAACAACGCCGGGTTCGCCACGAGCTCGCCGTTCGCGACCGGCCGCGTCACCACCGAGCGCCGGGGGATCGACGTCATGGTCAAGGCCGTCGTCGAGCTCACGCACGCCGCCGTCGGGCAGATGCTCGAACGGGACCGCGGCGCGATCCTCAACGTCGGCTCGGTCGCCGCCCTCACCGCGGGCGGCACCTACGCCGCCGCCAAGGCGTACGTGCGCACCTTCACCGAGTCCCTGGCCGCCGAGCTCAAGGGCACCGGCGTCACCGCCACGCTGCTGTCCCCCGGGTTCACGCACACCGAGTTCCACGCGCGCGCCGGAATCGCCGAGTCCTCGATCGTCCCCGAGTGGGGCTGGCTCCAGGCCGAGGACGTGGTGCGGACGGCGCTCGCGGACGCGCGCCGCGGCGTCGTCCTGTCCACGCCCTCGGTGCGCTACAAGGTGGCCTCGGCCGCGCTGCGGGTCATGCCCCGCTGGGCGGTGCGCGCGGTCGGCAGCTACCGCTGAGCAGGCGCCCGGGCCGGTGCCCGGTGGGCCGGCGTCGGGCGGGCCGACGTCAGAGCCAGCCGACGCGCTTGAAGATCCAGTAGAAGACGCCGCCCAGGCCGATCATCCCGAGGATCGCGAGCGGGTACCCGAAGGTCCAGCGCAGCTCGGGCATGTGCGTGAAGTTCATGCCGTAGATGGTGCCGATCAGCGTGGGCGCGAAGAGGATGGCCGCCCACGCGGAGATCTTCTTCATCTGCTCGTCCTGCTTGAGGCTGATCTCCGTCATCCGGCGCGACTCCTCGTTCTGCTCCTGCGTCACCAGCGTGGAGTGCACGTTGAGGGCGTTGGTCAGGAGCGAGCGGAACGTCTCCGAGGTCTCCGCGTGCTTGATCGCGTGGTCCAGCACGTTGCGCAGGCTGCGCAGCAGCTCGACCCAACGGTGGTCCTGCACGTCGCCCTCCGGGTGCGGGGCGTCCTCCGGGTGCGCGGCGGCGGAC
Source organism: Promicromonospora kroppenstedtii (assembly GCF_044389675.1). Classification (NCBI taxonomy): domain Bacteria; kingdom Bacillati; phylum Actinomycetota; class Actinomycetes; order Micrococcales; family Promicromonosporaceae; genus Promicromonospora; species Promicromonospora kroppenstedtii. Next base: position 96,904 of record NZ_JBIRYI010000019.1, read on the forward strand.
TGCTGGTCGGCGTACTCCCGCTTGGCGTCGTACAGGTCCTGGAGCATCTCGACCAGCGGGCCGGTGGCGCGCTGGAGCCCGATCACCTCGCGGGTCGCCTCGTAGATGCGGAACGACACCCCCGGGTCGCGCGAGAAGAGCTGGTCCTCGATCTGGTCGATGGCCCCGCGCAGGCGCGTGACCACGGGTCGGTAGGTGTCCACGACCTCGTCCAGCAGCGCCGCGAGGATCGCGACCGGCCCGAGGCGCAGCAGGTCCGGGTCCTGCTCCAGCCGGTCGCGCAGGGCGTCGAGGTCGGGCGTCACGGACCGCCGGATCGTGACGACGAAGTCCGGGCCCACCCACGCGTGCACCTCGCCGAACTCCACGCGGTCGACGTGCCCGTCGCCGTCGTCGTCGATGTTGCGTGCGGGGTGCAGCACCACGAACAGCACGTCGTCGTAGTGCTCGACCTTGGGGCGCTGGTGCGCGTTGATGGCGTCCTCGACCGCCAGCGGGTGCAGGGAGAACTCCGCGGCGACTGCCTCGATCTCGGCCGGCGCCGGCCACGACAGGTCGACCCAGGCGATCCCGCCGCGTTCGCGGGTCGTCTCACAGGTCTCCTCGATGCTCGCCGGGTTGGCCGTGCGCCTGCCGTCCACGTACACCGCGTTGTCCATGATGCTCACAGCAGAACCTTCCCAGAGGCGGACGGCAACCCGGGCCACGGTCCGGCGGCACGCGCGACGTACCCTTGCACCGTGAACGCTGACTTCTCCCCGACCCCGCGCGAGCAGCTCGCCGAGCTCATCAAGGAGCTCGCCGTGGTGCACGGCAAGGTGACCCTCTCCTCCGGCAAGGAGGCCGACTACTACGTCGACCTGCGCCGCATCACGCTGCACCACCGGGCCGCCCCGCTCGTGGGGCACGTGCTCCTGGACCACCTGGAGGAGGTCGGGCTCGGCACGGCCGAGATCGACGCCGTCGGCGGCCTCACCCTGGGCGCGGACCCCATCGCGGACGCGCTGCTGCACGCCGCGGCCTCGCGCGGGCAGGACCTGGACGCGTTCGTGGTGCGCAAGGCGGCCAAGGCGCACGGTATGCAGCGACAGATCGAGGGCCCGGACATCGCCGGCCGCAAGGTGGTCGTCGTGGAGGACACGACGACGACGGGCGGGTCGCCGATCGCGGCGATCGAGGCCGCCCGGGCCGCGGGCGCCGAGGTGCTGGGCGTCGCCACGATCGTGGACCGGGCCACCGGCGCGGGCGAGAAGATCGAGGCGCTCGGGGTGCCGTACCACTACCTCTACGGGCTCGGGGACCTCGGCCTCTCCTAGAGGCTGCTACCGCAAAACTGGCCGTCTCCATATCACTCCCCCGCGGAGACTTTTGCCTAGCCCTACTGTATCTTTAAGTTCATGGGGCCATTTGTCGCATTAGTCCTGCTCGTCATCGGCGTGGTGGCGTTCACGGTCGCCGCAGCGCGGATCATGAAGCGCGGGCGCTCGCAGGACGTCGCGCAGTGGGCCGAGGCGAACGGCTGGGAGTACGTCGGCAAGGACTCGGTCCTCGCCCAGCGCTGGACCGGCCGGCCCTTCGGCATCGGCGTGGACCGGGTGGCCCGCGACGTCGTCCGCGGCAACGTCGACGGGTTCGACATGGTCTCGTTCACCTACACGTGGCGGTCCGGCGCGCCCGAGGGCGACTCGCGCCGGATCGGCCTGCGCCGCACGGCACACGTGGTGGCGCTCGACGCGCTGCCGGGCGAGCCGGTGATCGACCTCTCGCCGGAGGGGCTCCGCGAGAAGTGGCAGAAGCTGTTCGGGGCGCAGGACGTGCAGATCGACAACCCGGCGTTCGACGGCCAGTGGCTGGTGCGCACGTCCGACGAGTTCTTCGCGCGGCGGGCTCTCGACGCGCGCCTCGCCAACATCGTGATGCTGCCCGACTTCCACGGCTCCCGGCTGCGGATCGAGGGGCCCTCGGTGCTGCTGTGGCGTCCGGGCCGCACCGACGTCACCACCCTGACGGACCGGGCCAAGCGGGTCGCGGACGTCGCGCGAATCGTGCTGCCCATGGAGAAGGGCGGGCCGCGCTTCGAGTCGGGCGGCACGATCGACGGCTTCGGGATCCCGGGCCTGACCTGACCTGGCTCGTCCTGACGCCGTCCGGCTCCGTGCCGTGCCGGAGCGTTCAGAACGGCTCGACCGCTCAGACCAGCTCGACGATGTCCGCGATCGACTTCATCACGTGGCTGGGCCGGAACGGGTACTTCTCGACCTCGCCCGCCGACGTCGAACCGGTGAGCACCAGGAACGTCTCCAGGCCGGCCTCCATGCCGCCCAGGATGTCGGTGTCCATGCGGTCGCCCACCATGGCGGTCGACTCCGAGTGCGCCCCGATCAGGTTCAGCGCCGACCGGAACAGCACCGGGTTGGGCTTGCCCACGTAGTAGGGCTGACGGCCGGTCGCCGCCGTGATCATGGCCGCCACGGAGCCCGCGGCGGGCAGCAGGCCCTCCTGCGAGGGGCCGGTGACGTCCGGGTTGGTGCAGATGAACCGGGCGCCGTCGACGATCAGGCGGATGGCCTTGGTGATCGCCTCGAACGAGTAGGTGCGGGTCTCGCCGAGCACCACGTAGTCGGGGTCCGCGTCGGTGAGCGTGTAGCCCGCCTGGTGCAGCGCCGTCGTCAGGCCCGCCTCGCCGATGGCGTACGCGCTGCCGTTCGGGATCTGGTCGGCGACGAACTGCGCCGTCGCCAGGGCCGACGTCCAGATGTTCTGCTCCGGCACGTCGATCCCGCTGTACGCGAGCCGGGCGCGCAGGTCGCGCGGCGTGAAGATCGAGTTGTTGGTCAGCACGAGGAACGGCAGGTCCTTGTCGCGCAGCGCCTTGATGAACTCGGGGCCGCCGGGGAGGGCCGTGCCCTCGTGCACCAGCACGCCGTCCATGTCCGTGAGCCAGGCTTCGGTGGTCCGCTCGATCATGGGCGCCAGCCTAGTGGTTCGCGCGTGAAAGCCTGGTGCCGCCCCGGTCCCTGGCGACGGGCCCCGGCCCGCGCCTACTCCTGCGGTTCGCGGGCGGTGCCCGCCAGAGCGTCCTCGGACTGCGCGGCCGCCTTCTCCGCGCGCCGGGCCCGCCAGATCTCGACGACCATCGGGATCACCGAGACCAGCACGATGAGGACGAGCAGCGCCTCGATGTTCTCCTTGACGAAGGTGAAGTTGCCGAGCACGTAGCCCAGCAGGGTCACGCCGACCGCCCACAGGAGCGCGCCGATCGCGTTGTACGTGACGAAGTGCCGGTACGACATCTTGCCGACGCCGGCCGCGACCGGGGCGTAGGTGCGCACGATCGGCACGAAGCGGGCCACGATGATGGTGCGGCCGCCGTACTTGTCGAAGTACGCGTTGGTCTGGTCGATGTAGGACCGCTTGAAGAGCTTCGAGTCGGGCTTGTCGAAGATCTTGGGGCCCGCCTTGCGGCCGATCAGGTAGCCGGTCTGGTCGCCGAGGAACGCGGCGGCGAACAGCATGAGGCACAGCACCCCGATGTTGATCTGCAGCGTGCCCTGCGCCACGAGCGCACCCGCGGTGAACAGCAGCGAGTCGCCGGGCAGGATCGGGAACAGCAGCCCCGTCTCGACGAAGATGACGAGCGCGATGCCGACCAGTGCGGCGTCCCCGAACCGCTCGATGAGGTAGTTCGGGTCCATCCAGTCGATGCCCAGGAGCTGCGGCACGGCCGCTGCGTCGACGGGGGCGGCGGCCAGCCCGGACACGACCTCCGGGAGTACGGTCGTCAGCATGGATCGAGCGTAGCGGGGCACAATGACGGGCATGACCAGCACGTCCTCCGGTCCGGGAACCGTCACAGCACCCGCACACGGCCCCGGCAGGGTCGGCCTTGTCTGAGCGCCCGCTGCCCGTCCCCGCGGAGGGTCTTGAGCCCGAGGTCGGCGTCGGGCCCTGGCCCGGCATCCGGCCCGACGACCCCCGCTACGACCCCGAGCTCCTCGCCGAGGGCGACCGCCGCAACGTGGCCGACCAGTACCGCTACTGGACCGTGGAGGCGATCGTCGCCGACCTGGACACGCGCCGGCACCCGTTCCACGTGGCGATCGAGAACTGGGCGCATGACCTCAACATCGGCTCCGTGGTCCGCACCGCCAACGCGTTCAACGCGGCGGGCGTGCACATCGTGGGCCGACGTCGCTGGAACCGCCGCGGCGCGATGGTCACCGACCGCTACCTGCACGTGACCCACCACGCGGACGCCGCCGCGCTGGCCGAGTGGGCCGGTGACCTCCCGATCGTCGGCATCGACAACGTGCCCGGGTCGGTGCCGATCGAGGGGCACGCGCTGCCCCGTGGCTGCGTGCTGCTGTTCGGCCAGGAGTCGACGGGCCTGACGGCGGAGGCGCAGGCGGCCTGCGACGTCGTCCTGCACATCACGCAGTACGGGTCGACGCGCTCGATCAACGCGGGCGCCGCGGCCGCGATCGCCATGCACACCTGGATCGAGCAGCACGCCTGAGTCCCTGGGCTCGCTCGGCAGTTTGCATCGTCGGCAGTTGGCAGATTCGGCAGTTAGCACGGTCGGCAGTTGGCATCGAGATCGGCTCAGGCCTGAGCCGATCTCGATGCCAACTGCCGAGTCCGCCGTGCAATATTACGCACCTGAGTACCAACTGTAGAGGCTGGGGGGCGACT